>DATJNA010000135.1:0-29808 GCA_035508435.1 Acetobacteraceae bacterium
CTCGTGCAGCGGCGGAGGCGGAGCTTGGCCGCGACCCGGTGCGGCCGGGGTTGATTGCAATTCCGCCACGAACATCCCGTCTGCTACCGGAACATATGCGGCGAAGCTACTCGCCAGTATGAGAAATCCGGGTTAGGACCGGCCTTCTCAACGGTATGCAGGATCTCGGCCTGGCCCGCGTCCTTCGCGCGATGCACGCGGATGTACGGGCCAATTGGACGGTTGCGGGCCTGGCGAAAATCGCCGGGCTCTCTCGCTCGGCTTTCGCCGCTCGTTTCGGTGAGGTCCTCGGCTGCGGTCCAATCGAGTATCTTGCGCGCTGGCGGATGGCGCTGGCAAAAGACGCGCTGATCCGCGGCGCGAAAACGCTCGACAGGATCGCTGACGAGATCGGCTACAAATCCGCGAGCGCTTTCAGCACAGCGTTCCGGAAACGGCTGGGCTGTTCGCCCGGGAAATTCGCGCGAAGCGCCGCCGTCGCCGAGGCTGCCTGAGACAAGATCGAGTCCTTCCGGACGGCCGCGTCCGACAAGCAGGAAATCGGCACGGATGAGTTGACGTCCTCTCTGGCGTGGCGAATCGAAACCGCGCCGGCCGGCGCTTGCTCCATGCTTGTGACGGATGCCCCGTTCGTCGGGGGTGACGGTCTTTTTTTCTTCGAGGTTGGCGACGCTGACAGCCGGTGCCGGAGGGTTCGTAAATCGACCGATCGATGCCGATAGTTGCCGAAACCGAGCAAACCGCCGAACGCCCAAATTCGTGTTTGAAATCAAGAGCGCAATTTTTTGACGGACCAGGGAACGGTGCTTTTGTGTGCACGGAAAGAATTTGCGCCGCGAATTCAAAGCGTTACCATGCCGCAGAATCATCGAGTGGGAATGATTTTGGCCCATTCCTCCATCTGCCGCCGTATCCGGTAAACCGTAACCGGGGCAAAAGCCCGGGCAACGAAGGGCCGGAGCGGTCAGCGAGGGCGGGATCGGTGTCGACCCGCCGCGACGACCCGTGTGATGCGATCTGGCGTGGTTGCCTCGCGTGGCGGTATCATCTCGGGGCCGACGCTCAGCAGCCGCGGCCGAGGTCCATCAGGTCGGATGGATCGATGTCGAGCGTGGTGATTTCCAACCCACGCCCGGCTACTTCACCCAAAGATCAGCCACGTCGCTGCGCCGGATTCGGAGTTCGTCGCCCGATTGCCCAAGCAGCCAGGTATCGAAGAACGCCCGCGCGTAGAAGATCATGTCGGCATGGTCGCGCGCCACGAGGTCGGTCCATGCCAAATGGCCGGCGCCGCGAAATTCGACGAACCCTGCCGGCGCCGGCGTCGCGTCGTAACAGCCGCCGCGCCGCTTCACGCTGGGTGTGATGCCAAAATCGAGCGTGCCGCCCTGATATTCGACCGGCACTGAAATGCCGTCCAGCCCGCCGGGCGCTGTCAGAAACGGTGCGCACCAGGGCGACAGGGCCACCACCGCCTTCACCCCTGGGATCCGCCAGTCCGGCCAGCCTCCGGCCAGGCCGAGGACGGTGTAGCCGCCCAGGGAATGGCCCATCAGGCCAAGCTTCGACCAATCGATCTTGCCGGCGAATGCCGGAGCGTGATGCAGGGCCTCGATCACCGCCACGATATCGTCGCGGCGGTCGCGGTAGGTGGCAGTCGACCAGTCGCGCGGCCGAATGAACGGCACCTGGGGCAGGCTCAAATGATGCGCGCACATCGAGTCGGCGTGTTGCGGCGCGATCACCCAATAGCCGGCATCCGCCAGCCCCTGGGTCAGGAACTTCGATTGTGTCGGGCAACCGAGGAAACCGTGCGAGAAAATGATGATGGGTGCGGCACCATGTCCGGGCGGACGCCAGATATTGACGCGGCGGCCCCCGAGGGTCGCGGTTTCACCGCTGTTTCCGCTGGCGCGCTCGGCTTGAAGCGGGGCGTCGGCGCGAGATGCATTGCTCCACGCGAGGAGGAACATGGCCACGCGGGCAATGGCCAGGGCCAGTCGCCGTATGCCTCGCACTCCTCTCACCCCCTGACTGCGGATGATGGCTATATTCGCACGCCGGGTTCCGCGGCCAAGGCCGATCGCCGCCAGGCTCGCCGTCGTGGTGTGGGGCGCAGTGAACTGCGGCAAGCTGACGGGCCGCGGAGGCTTGGCCGATGATCCGACGATGGTCAGATCCGCCGATGCCGTGGCAGCCGCCGGTCGTTCTCCGAGCCGTCTCGGCGTGCGCCGGCGCAGGAGAGCATTCCATGACCTCACCGCATGAGTTTGACACACAGGCGTTGTTCGCATCCGAGGACGCGTGACGGCGTGATGAGATACCGAGCTGGCCCGCATTGGCCAGCGCAAGGCCGTACCACTCAACTCTCCCCGTTCCGCCCATCGGCATGACGCGGACGCCCGCTCGCAGCCCACCGTGTTGCCGATCCGGCCGCGATCGATTGGTGCCACCGCAAGCATCTCCGCTTCCCCGGTGAGAGGATCAGCCAGCGGCCGGTTATGAGCCAATAGAACCGGCGCGGGGCCTGGGTTATCGGACCGGGCGCGTCGCAGTCCGCCCCGGTCGGCGGACCACCCGCAGCTTGCCGCTTCTTCCGCCGCCGCAATACAGCAGTTCGCCGCCGTCGGATTCGAGTCCCGACACCCCGATGCCAGGCGGCATATCGAGCTGTGTCATGACGTCTCCGGTTGCAGGATCGATTCGCCTCACGTCGCTTTCATCGCCTTCCCAGGTGCCATGCCAGAGTTCGCCATCGACCCAGGTAACCCCGGTGACGAAGCGGTTCGACTCGATGGTGCGAAGGATCGCCCCCGTTTGCGGATCGATTTGATGAATCTTCCGATTCCGATGCTGCCCCAGCCACAGCGTGCCCTCGGCCCATGCCAGCCCGGAGCCGCCGCCGGCCGGCGCTGGAATCGTCGCCAGCACGTGGCCGCTGTCGGGGTCGATCTTCTGAATGCGATCCTCGGCGAGTTGGAACAGGTGCTGGCCATCGAACGCCGTCCCCGCGTGGGCAGGAACGTCAATCGCGCGCACCGTCTGGCCGCTTGCCGGATCCATCGCAGTCAACCTGTCGCCCGACGCGAGCCATACGTGCCGGCCGTCATAGCTGACGCCATGCACCGCCTCGATGCCCGGAAACGGGCCATATTCCTGCACGATCTCCGCCGCGGCTCGGTTCATGAATCCCTCCTGTACCGGCATCATCGCGTCCGACTGCTAAACGCCTGGCAGCGGTGCAGGGAGTAACAAGGTTGTCGCGAAACCCGGCACCGGCGGGGTCATCCAGCGACGCGCCCGCGCACGGCCAAATGACTGCACCTTGCCGGCCGCCGCCAGCGCGTCGAGTGCCCGCTGCACCGTGCGCTGGCTGGAACCCAGCGCGAGCGCCAGCGCCGAGCTCGACCATGACTCGCCGTCGGCAAGGAAGGCAAGGACAGCCGCATGCTCTTCTTCCATGGGCCGTGCCAGTACCATGATGTCGCTGCCGCCATGCGGCGTCAGTGCGAACCCTTGCTGCGTCGCGCTGACATCGGCCAGAGGGCGAAGCGCCGCGCGGAGCCGCCCGATTTCGACGCGCAACCGCGCGCGATGCGATTCATCGACGAACCGCGCGCCGAATGCGCGCGCCAGCAGCTTTGCCCGTGGTACGTCGCCCGGCCACGCTTCGCCCAGCGCGCGCGCCAGCGCGAATAACACCGGACGGGTTGCCAGCGAAACCATCGTGCCCGCATGGCGCAGGGCGTAGCGGCAGGCGTCCACCACCAGCGATTTCGATGCCTGAAGCGCCTCAACGTCATCCAGCAGCAGAACACGCTCTTCACCACGAGCGATCAGGCGTGCCGCGGGCGCGTTCAACACCAGCGATGCGCTGTCGACCTCCGCGATCAGCGCGGGGATTCCGGCCTGGCGCGCGACATCCGCGGCCCGGCCCAGTGCCGCACGTGCCACCTTCGCTTGCAGGCGTCGCATCGCTATGCCTGCAGCTACCAGTTCGTGCGCGGCCCGCAATGCCGGGGGCAACGCGCTGGGATCGAGCAACGCCAGCACACGCTCGGCGTCGTCGAGCCGCCCGATCAGCAACAATCGCCGAACTTCGAGATACCGGGCATGTGCGGCGTTCACCAGATCGCCGCGTGTTTCCAGCGTCGCCCGTGCCGCATCGAGCGACTTTACCGGCCAGCCCAGGTCGCGTGAAACGAACGCGATCTCGGCCTCGGCGACGATGCATCGCGCCCGGGCAACCGCCTCCCTCGGACCGAACGCGCGCGCCGCCTTGCGCACCAGGATGCGCGCGCGATCCAGCTCGCCGAGCTGCGCCATTGCGATGCCGCGCAGTGCCAGTGCCGGCGCATCCTCGCGCAACGCGACCCGGTTCAGTGCACCGAGGACGTCACCCGCGGCGAGTGCGCGCGCCGCGGCCGTGATCAGCGAGTCCATCCGAATCCCGCCACACTTGTCACTCCCGCCGGCCGGTCGTTGTCGCCAATCTCTCGCACGGCTGCCGACGGGACGAGCGAAGCGCCATCACGGCAACCCCGCGGCAGATCAAACACCCGAAGCAAGGAGCCCAGGCGATGACAACGCCGACAACAGATACCATCGAGCGTTCCCAGGAAGGCATCGAAAACCACCGCATCGTGTGCCGGGACGACTGGATCGCCGAGCGCAAGGTCCTGCTGGCGCGCGAAAAGGAACTCACGCGGCTGCGAGACCAGGTCGCTCGCGAGCGCCGTGCCCTGCCATGGGTGCGTATCGACAAGAACTATATATTTGCAACGCCGGAGGGCCCACGCACCCTCGCCGGCCTGTTCGATGGCCGCCGGCAACTGATGGTCCAGCATTTCATGCTGGCTCCGGGCTGGGAGGAGGGTTGTCCAAGTTGCTCCTTCATGGCCGACCACAACGACGGGATGACTGTGCACCTGGCGAACCGCGACGTCACTTTGGTTGCCATCTCGCGCGCGCCGCTGGCCGAAATCGAGCGCTTTCGCCGGCGCATGGGATGGCGGTTTCCGTGGGTGTCCTCGCACGGCACTACCTTCAATTACGACTTCGGCGTCAGCTTCACGCCGGAGGAAGTGGCCAAGGGCGTGCTGAATTATAACTTCGGCCCGTGGCCCTTCTCCTACGCGGAGTGGCCTGGCGTGAGTGTCTTCTTCCGGGACGATATGGACGCGGTGTTCCACACCTTCTCGACGTATGGACGCGGCGTCGAGGTGATGATGGGCACCTACAACATGCTGGACCTTACGCCCAAGGGCCGCGACGAGAGAGAGGTGGAGTACAAGATGGAGTGGGTGCGTCACCACGACCGTTACGAGCCGGCGCCGCAGGCAGCGGTGCAGCCCACGGTTGGTTCGGTCGAGGCGTTGTTCGACACCCTCGAGCACAAGTGCTGCGGCTGACGCGTGGCCGCAGAAGGCTCTCCATTATCGCGGCGCAGCACCGCCATCGACAGCGGGCACTATGCCGTTTCCGTCCGAACCGCCCGCGGCAACGGCATCGGCTGATCGAGTGTGTCGGGCAGTGGCAGCCCGTTGGTTTCCGGCAGGAACGGCGCTGCCACGACCCCGATCAGGAAGAACATGCCGACGATGGTTGCTGCGGGACCGAAGCCGCCCAGCGTGACGATCAGCGTGCCGGCGATCAGCGGTCCGGCCGCGGCAAGCCAGCGCGGCGCGTTGAAGCAGAACGCCACGGCGGTGCCGCGTATCCGCGTGGGGAACAGTTCCGGCAGCCAGATCGGCGCCCAGGCCCAGATGCCGCCACTGAAGAAGCCGAACACCGTGACAGCGGTCAGCAGCGCCCACATTTCGTGGGTCCAGAGATAAACCACCGGCGTCAGGATGAGTGACATCGCGTACCACAGCATCGTCGTCGGCTTGCGGCCGATCGAGTCTGCCAGGAAGCCGAGGGCGATGAAGCCGAAGATCTGC
Organism: Acetobacteraceae bacterium; assembly: GCA_035508435.1. Taxonomy (GTDB): domain Bacteria; phylum Pseudomonadota; class Alphaproteobacteria; order Acetobacterales; family Acetobacteraceae; genus JASHVB01. Next base: position 5,943 of record DATJNA010000135.1, read on the forward strand.
ACGCCGGAGTACAGCAAGCCGGCCACTGCGGCGTAATGTGGCGCCGACAGTCCCCGGACGGCGGCGACATGCGCGACATAGGTTGGCACAAAGGTCGCGACGCCCCAGAAGCCGAACGTCACCGACAGCATCAGCACCAGCGCGACGATCAACCTGCCGCGCACGTTATGATCCAAGAACATATCGGCCATCGTGAAGCGGGTCAGCGCGGCATGCTCGCCGGTCAGCGGTGAGCCGCTGCGGCGCATGGCATGGGCCTCGCGGCGGCGGGCATGCGAATCCACCCAGCGCGGCGATTCCGGCACGGTGCGCCAGATCCACAGCGTGATCAGCGCGGGCAGCACGCCGAGCAAATACATGTAGCGCCAGGCGTTCGGACCAAGCCCGCCGATCCCCAGCCAGACCAACGACGCAAGCACGGCGCCGACGCCGGCACCCGCTTGCAGCAGGCCGCCGCCCTTGCCGCGGGCATGGTCCGGCCACAATTCCGAGACGATCGATGCGCCGGTTGCCCATTCCGAGCCGATCCCGATGCCGACCAGGAAACGCAGCAGCGCGAACGATTCCCAGTTCCAGGCCACCGCGCTTAGTCCAGTCGTCAAGGAATAGGCGAGGATGGTCAGCACCATGGCGCGCTTGCGGCCGATATAGTCGGCGATGATGCCACCCAGGATGCCGCCGGTTGCCCAGCCGAACACGGTCGCCGCGAGAACATAGCCCACGTAGCGCGGCGTTTCGCCGCCCCCGGCCGCGCCGAGCAATTGGTGGACCGCAAATCCGACCGTCAGGAACAGGGCGAAGAGTTCAAAACCATCGAACGTCCAGGCAACGTTGGCGGCGATCAACACCCGCCATTGCCTGCGGTCCAGGTTGCGATACCACGGCTCGGTTGCGGCGCTTTGCGCTGTGTCCATCGTGGAAGCCTCCCGTTATGTGCCGCCTTGCTCATTCGTGGCAGGCGTGCTGGCAGCATACCGCTGGCCGGCGCGGCAATCGAGTCATTGCTGCCGTTGGCATGCGTTGACGATGCCAGCCTGGTCGCGCGAACCGCGTCTGCCCGGCGCGTCTGCCCGGCGCGTCTGCCCGGCGCGTCTGCGGGGACGACCGGTCATGGCGGGGCTGCATGATTGGACCTTTATGGCGGGGCTGCATGATTGGACCTTTACAGACGCTTCGGTTCGGCCATGGATGCGCGCCTCCTGCCGCCCAGCGCGGCCCCTGACAGGACCCGATCATGAGCACGACGCTTGCCAAACCCCGCGGCCGGCACTTTTTCGCCAATCCCGGCCCCACCAACATCCCCGACAGCGTGCTGCGGGCGATGGACCGCGGCAGCATCGACTTCCACGATCCGGAATTCGTCGCGGTCTACAACGACGCCGTCGCCGGCGTGAAGCGCGTGCTGCAGACCCGTCACCACCTGTTCATGTACAACGCCTCCGGCCACGGCGCCTGGGAAGCCAGCCTCACCAACCTGCTGTCCCCGGGTGACCGCATCATCGTGCTGGAATCGGGATATTTCTCCGAGGAATGGGCCAACATGGCGCGCAGCCACGGCCTGGATGTGCAGGTGATCGCCGCCGATTGGCGCCGCGGCATCGATATCGGCACCCTGCGCTCGGCACTGGAGGCGGATCCTGCGCATGACGTGAAGGCGATCTGCGCCGTGCATAACGAGACCGCCACCGGCCTGATGCTGCCGATCGGAGAGATTCGCGCGGCGATCGACGAAGCCGGTCACCCGGCGTTGTTCCTGGTTGACACCATCTCCTCGCTCGGGTCGCTGGATTTCCGCATGGATGAGTGGAAGATCGATTGCGTGGTTGGCGGCGGCCAGAAGGGACTGATGCTGCCCACCGGCATGAGCTTTACCGGCGTATCGGCGAAGGGATTTGCCGCGCATGGCCAGGCGAGGCTGAAGCGGTTCTATTTCGACTGGACATCGATGTCGCAGCGGCTGCCGCACAAGAGTTTCATCGGCACGCTGCCCACCAACATGTTCTACGGCCTGCGCGAATCGATCCGCTTGATCGACGAGGAGGGCCTGTCCAACGTGATCGACCGTCACACCCGCCTGGCCGAGGCGACGCGGCGCTGCGTACAGGTATGGGCCGGCAATAGCGGGCCGCAACTGTTTTGTGTGAATCCGTCACGATATTCCAATTCGGTGACCGCGGTGCTGATGCCGGAGGGCTACGACGCCGAAGCCGTGCGCCGCGCGACGCGGCAGCGGTTCAACGTGTCGCTTGGCGGCGGGCTGGGCAAGCTGAACGGCAAGGTGTTCCGCATCGGCCATTTGGGCGATCTGAACGAGCCGATGCTGCTGGGTGCTCTGACCGCGGTGGAGATGGCGCTGCGGATCGAACATATCCCGCACGGGCGTGGCGGCGTCGAGGCCGCGATGGCGTACCTGGCGGGGCAAAGCGCATAGCATCGGCGAGCAGGACAAGTGACACGGTCAGACCCGCGTCACTTTCCCGCCACGCGGCGCACTTTGCGCGGCGCTGCGCGCCAGATCGCGGCCGTCGATACGAAGCAGCACAGGATCGCCAGCTCGAAAGCCGGTCTGTAGGTGCCTTGCGCGTCGCGGATGACACCGGCGACCCAGGGCCCGGCCGCGCCGCCGCCGATCAGTGCAATGGTTATGGCACCGAAGATCGCCCCGTAATGCGGCCCTTCGAATATTTCCGCCACGATCGGTCCCATGACCGACGTCAACGCGTAGCCGACGGAGCCCTGCGAGATCACCACCAGATAAAGCAGACCGTTGGATGGGCGATGCTGCATCGCGATCAGGGCGGCGTAACAGACCGCGAAGCCAAAGCAGCCGGCGGACCAGATCCACTCGCGGCCGATACGATCGGACAGTGCGCCAAGACCAATCTGCCCGGGAACGGCGGCGATACTGACCGCACCGAGCGCCCATGCCGCCGCCAGAGGCGTGAAACCAACTTCCGTCAGGTATTCGGTTTGATGCACCTGCACGGCATACCAGGCGAACAACGCGCAGAAATACGCGACGGCGATCCACCAAAATCGCGCCGTGCGGCTGGCGCGTAACAGAGTCCACTCGGTGGCAGCCCAGTCCGCATCGACCACGGGCAATGTTTTGCCTGGGCCCGCGACATCCGCAAGGTCGCGGATTCCGTCGGGGGCGAGTCCGATATCTTCCGGACGATGCCGCACCAGCAGATTCAGCGGCCCCACGACAATCAGCGCGAGCCAACCCATCGCCCGGCATGATGCGCGCCAGCCGTCGTGAACGATCACCGTCTGCAACCATGGCAGCAGAACGATCGCCCCGACGCCGACGCCGGAAAAGGCGATGCTGATCGCGAGACCCCGGCGGCGCGTGAACCAGTTGGGCAGATAAAGCGATTGCGCCGTGAAGCTCATGAGGTTCGCGCCCGCGCCAACCAGGACACCGAGTGTCAGGTAAAGTTGCCAAGGTTGCTCGATCGAGGGGGCGAGCAATAAACCCAGGACCATCAGGCAAACGCCAGTTTCGACCACGGGGCGCGGGCCGTAACGATCCATCACGCGTCCCGCGATGGGGCTCAGGACAGCGGAAACCAGAAAGCCGAATGAGAACGCGCCGGCGACCCGCCCGCGGTCCCAGCCGAATTCGTCGATCAGCGGTGGCAACAGCAGCGAGAACGACGTCCGGGCGGTCACGCCGATCGACATCGTCACGAACGCCACGGCCACGATCACCCATCCGTAGTAGCAGGGCAGGCGGGCAGCCCAATGATTCGATCTGCCGCTCACGCTGGCTTGCCGCTCATGATCCTGGCGCACGGGTGGGCGGAGATTGCATTCATCGGTTCCTCGCCGCGAGCGATCCGCGCGATGTTGTCCGCAATGACCTGCGCTCGCGCGGCGAGCATGCCTCCGGTCCATCCCGACACATGCGGGGTCATGATGATGTTGTCCAGTTTGCCGAATGGCAAGTTGGCCGGGGCGGCCGGACCGGGCATCGACGGATAGCGATACCAGACATCGAGTGCGGCGCCTGCCAGGCGAGGCGACGCCAGCGCCTCGTACCGCGCGGCCTCATCGAAGATTTCCGCAAAGATAGCCAGCACCTCAACCGGTTCACCACCATAGCGACCCTCGGCACACCTCAGGACATCACCGTTCAGGACCTGCGGATCGAGAGCTTCTTCCCGATGGATGACACGACGCGCGGCACGTTCGTGGCATGGGGCCAGGCGGCCGGGCATCGGAGGGGTGGCGCAAGTGCTGTTTGAGGACTTCAATTGCTGCGGAACACGACGGCGCAATCCAGGAGCCTGCCTATGCCAGCATCGCTGATCCGCAGCCGCGCGGCCGTCACCCGTGCCGCCAGCCGCCGCACCTGGCACGAAATTCCCGACGGCGCGGTGCTGCAGGAAGACGGCACCATCGTCGCCGTCGGCAGCTACGCCGAGCTCTCCCGCAAGCATCCGAATGTCCCGGTGATCGGCACCGGCAACGAGGTCCTGCTGCCAGGCTTCGTCAACGCCCACCACCATGTCGGACTGACGCCGGTCCAGCTTGGCTCCCCGGACATGCCGCTGGAGCTGTGGTTCGTCACCCGCATGGTGATGCGCAGCGTCGATCCCTATCTCGACACGCTGTACTCGGCATTCGAGATGATCGCCTCCGGTGTCACCACCGTGCAGCACCTGCACGGCTGGGCGCCGGGCAGCCTGCGCGACGTCGAAGCGCGCGCCGGGCAGATCATCCGCGCCTATGACGATGTCGGCATGCGCGTCTCCTACAGTTTCGCCGTGCGCGATCAGAACCGATTGGTCTATGGCGACGATACCGATTTTGTCGCAAGCCTGCCGCAGGAGTTGCGCGGCCCGGCGCAGCGCTGGTACGACCGGCTGCAATTGACGCTCGATGACTGCATCGCCTTGTTCGAACATTTGCACCAGCACCACGAATCCAGCCGACGCGTGAAGCTGCAGTTGGCGCCAGGCAATTTGCACTGGTGCAGCGACACCGCGTTGACCCGCCTGGCGGACACCGCGCGGCAACACGGCGTGCCGCTCCACATGCATCTGCTGGAGACCGCCTATCAGAAGGAATTCGCGCGCCGGCGCGGTGGCGGCAGCGCGGTGGACTACATCGACCGGTTCGGCTTGCTCGGCCCGCACATGACGCTCGGCCACGGCGTGTGGCTGACGGAACATGACATCGATCGGCTCGCCGAGACCGGCACCTGCGTCCGCCATAATTGCTCGTCGAATTTCCGCCTGCGCTCCGGCATCGCGCCGCTGAACATGCTGGAGGCGAAGGGTATCACCACCGCCATCGGCATCGACGAGGCGGGCATCAACGACGACCGCGACATGTTGCAGGAAATGCGCATGGTGCTGCGCTCGCATCGCGTGCCGGGGATGGACGACCAGGTGCCCACGGTTGCGCAGGTGTTCCGTATGGCGACGGAGGGCGGCGCGAAGACCACACCGTTCGCTCCCCGCATCGGCGTGCTGGCATCCGGCCGCGCCGCCGACATGGTGCTGATCGACTGGGACCAGATCGCCTGGCCGTACCTGGACACGGCAACGCCGCTGCTGGACGCGGTGGTGCAGCGCGCCAAGGCCGGCGCCGTGCGCCGCGTGATCTGCGACGGCGAGACAATCTATGCCGACGGCCGCTTCACCCGCGTGGATCGCGACGCCGCGCTGCGTGCCTTGCACCAGGACCTGCAACGCGCGTTGGCGGATGACGAGGTGGAGCGCCGGCATCTTGCCAAGGCCCTGCTGCCGCATGTGCGCGCGTTCTACCATCGCTATTTCGATCCGGCGCGGCATGATCCATTCTACCGATCCAGTTCACGGGTCTGACGAAGGGGCAGGAACATGTCGGAATTCGATCTGGTGGTGCGCGGCGGCACGGTGGTCACCGCGGCGGATACCTATCGCGCCGATATCGGCATTCGCGAGGGCCGCGTCGTCACCATCGGCGCGGGCCTGGACGGCGCCGAGAAGCTGGATGCGGACGGGCTGCTGGTGCTGCCCGGCGGCGTCGATTCCCACTGCCACATTGAACAATTGCGCCCCAACGGCCGCTGCGACGAGGAAAGCTTCATCACCGGCAGCACCGCCTGCCTCGCCGGCGGCACCACCACGGTCATTACGTTCTCTGCGCAGTTCAAGGGCCACGGCATTCTCGATACGCTGGCAGAATACCATCGGCGCGCCAGGCAGGCGATGGTGGACTACACGTTCCACCAGATCATCACCGATCCATCGGATGAGGTGGTATGGCAGCAGATTCCCGAAGTTGTCGCCTCCGGCGTGCGCAGCCTGAAGGTGTTCCTGACCTATGAGCCGTCGCATCTCGACGACCGGCAGTTCCTGCGCGTACTGGCGGCGGCGCGGCGCAATCATGCGCTGGTGACGGTGCATTGCGAGAACTACGAGGCGATTCGCTGGCGCACCGAGGCGCTGATGGCCGACGGCCGCACGGCGCCGAAATATCACGCCTGGTCCCGGCCAAGCGTGGTGGAACGTGAAGCCGCTCATCGCGCGATCGCCCTGGCCGAACTGGTGGACCAGCCGATCCAGGTGTTCCACGTCTCCTGTCCCGAAGTCGCGGCGGAGATCGCCCGTTCGCAGGCGCGTGGATTGAAAGTTTGGGCGGAGACGTGCCCGCAGTACTTTGTGCTTGGCGCGGCGGACATGGATCGTCCCGGCTTCGAGGGCGCGAAATTCATTTGCAGTCCCAGCCCGCGCACACGGGACGACAGCGAAGGCCTGTGGCAGGACATCGCCCGCGGCACGTTGGACATCGTGTCGTCTGATCACAGTGGTGCAAGTTACGAAGGCGAGGGCGCGGGCAAGCGCATTCACGGCAATAACGCACCGTTCCCCGACATTCCGAACGGTGTGCCCGGTCTGGCGTCGCGCCTCCCGATCGTGTTCAGCGAAGGCGTCGCCGCGGGCCGCATCGATGCCAGCCATTTCGTTCGCCTGACCGCCACCAACCCGGCGAAATTGTTCGGCCTCTATCCGCGCAAGGGCACGATCGCGCCCGGCTCGGATGCCGACCTTGTCGTGTGGGACCCGGCCAGGCGCGTCACCATTACCAACGCGCTGATGCAGCATGTGATCGATTACACACCTTACGAGGGTCTGGAGGTCACTGGCTGGCCGGTGGCGACGATCAAGGGCGGGCGCGTGGCGATGCGTGACGGCAAGGTGCAGGCGGAGCCGGGCACCGGAAAGTTCCTGGCCCGCGCGCCCTATCCGATGATCAAGCCGCGCGGCGTGCTGCCGGATGGCTTCGACGCGGCGAAGTTCGCCTGAGCGTGGCACGGTAAACCCGGGTGTCGGGGGCCGAATGTCGATGGAAGTCGCGCGAAAACAGCAACTTGTCGCGATACCGGAGGACCGGTGAGGCATCGGGTGGAAGGCGCAAGGCCGCATTCGACGCGGCCGATGCGATGGGCCGGAAAACCAATCGTGGCTTGGCCTTGTCCGCTTGCAGCGCGATACCGTGGCGGGATGAGTCATGTCCCCGATCTCGCTGCCGATCCTCGCGCGCTACAGGTGCGCAAGCGCCCGCTGCCGGTGCAAGTGACGTTCGCATCCGCCGATGGCATTTGCGCGACGCTGGAAGGGCCGGTGCGCTATCGGCGCGGCGACGCCATTCTGACCGGCACAAGGGGCGAGCTCTGGCCGGTCACGCGCGGCAGTTTCTTCGATAGCTACGAAGCAATGCCGCCGACCAGCCCGGGACAGGACGGCACCTATCGCAAGCGTCCTGCACCGGTCCTTGCGCTGCGGCTGGAGCGCGCGCTGGCGGTGCCGGTTGGATGGCAGGACGATCTTCTGCAAGCGCGTCGGGGCGACTGGCTGTTGCACTACGCCGATGGCAGCCACGGTGTGGTGAGCGATCGAATATTCCGGGACACCTATGAACCGGCCGGGCCGCAGGTTGACTGGCCACCTCCCTGTTAGTTCATCGTCAGGCCGGCGGCAGAGGCAGGCCGCCTCGCAATGACACGTGGCGGGCACCGCCATGGTGCATGCCCGGCCCGGCAACAGTCGGGTGCCTCTACACTGCGAACCGATAGCCGCCGCCGTCGCGCACCACATATCCAGCGGTCGCGCCGGCAAAATGCGAGATCAGCACCAGCACCGGCCGGTCGGCGAGGCGGTCGAACATCTCCCATCGCGTTCGCGTGCCGAGCGCCGGATCGCTGTCCGAGGTGAGCTCGAAATCCGGGTGCGCGACCTGACACGGATGGTGCATGAAATCGCCGGTGATCAGCGCCTCCTCGCCGCGCGAGGCGATGTGCACGCTGAGATGCCCAGGCGTATGGCCAGGGGTGGCAACCAGGCGCACCTCGTCGCAGATCCGATGATCGGCCTCCACCAGGTCGACAACGCCAGCCTCAACTACGGGCGTCACCGAGTCGGCCAGCATCTGCCTCGTGTCATCACGAATGGCGTGGTCGTGCCAGTATTCGTATTCGGCACCCGAGATCAGATAGTGCGCGCGCGGAAACGTCGGCACCCACTGGCCCTGCCGCAGCATTGTGTTCCAGCCGACATGATCGATGTGCAGATGGGTATTGACCACGGTATCGATCGTCTCCGCGGGGCAGCCGGCGGCCGCCAGTGCGGCGAGGAACGGGCCCTGCCGCCGGTTCCAATACGGCACTGGACGCTTTTGCTTGTCGTTGCCGAGGCAGGTATCGACGATGATGCGCGTCGTCGCCGTCTGCACGACGAAGCTGTGGATGCTGAGGCGCAGGCAGGCGTCTTGCTCGGCAAGATGCGGTCGCAGCCAGTCCGGCGTCGCTGGCGGCAGTAGCCGGCGGCTGCCGCCGTTCACCTCTTGCTCGACGATCTTGGTCACGGTCACGTCGCCAATGCGCCACTGGGACATCGAATGCTCCGCTCGGTCGGCGTCAGCGTAGCACGCTGTCATCGCGTGGCCGCGACGGTCGAAACGATCGTATCAAGGCTTGTCGGTGGTCGCGGGCGAGCCGGTGGGGCCCTCCAAGGAACCGGCAGGCTGTGCGCCCCCGGATGGCGCGGCCGAGTTGACCGGCGAGGCGCCGGTCGGGGCCGGCGGCACCGTGGCAGTGCCCGGCAGAGCCAACGAAACCGGTGCGCCTGGCGGTGACGCCGCTTGCGTCCCTCCGGACAGCAATGCGGGCATTTGGGCGGGCGTGACCTCATTCGTACGGGTGTCCGCGGAAGCGGCAGAAGCGGCGGGCGGCGGCGCGGCAGGTGGCGATGGAGTCGCTGGGGCGGTGAGCGTAACCGCCGTCACTGGCGCCGCCGCTGCTGGCGATCCCCCGGTGAGGGCAGGGACCGCCGCCGTCGGGTCCGGCACGGCAGCCGTGGCGGGCAGGGCACGTGTCGGCGCCGCCACGCCCGGCACGGCAGCAGATGCGGATGCGGACGGCGGTGCCCCCGACACCGCTGCCGCGGCAGGCGCTGGTGCTGATGGCGCCGATGCCGGTGCGGTCGTTGCCAACGCAGCAGAACCCGGCCCTGGTACCGCCCCTGCTCCGATCGCCGATGCGGCGGGTGATGTTGCCGCGCCCGCCGTGACCGATTGCGCTCCGGCGGGGTGGCCAGCGCCGCCCGACGGCAGCTTCGTCGCGGCCACCGGCGGCAAACCGGGCAGCCACACCGTGTAGTCCGGCACCACCCGCGCCTGCCTGCCGGCGATCACCAGCACCTTCTGGCCGAGTGCCAGCGGCACCTTGTCGCGCTGCGTCACCGAGACCAGGCTGCCGTCGGTCTGCCGCACGATGTATTCGTAGGCGGTGGTGTCTCCCTGGGCGTGCTGCACGCCGCTGCCGACAAGCCCGCCGATCACCGTGCCGCCGAGGGTGGAGAGCGCGGTGATCGGCCCGCCGCTGTCGACCTGCGAGCCGGCGATGCCGCCGGCGGCGGCGCCCGTGACCGTGCCGAGCGCCGCATCGGCGCTGACCCCCACCTTGCGAACGCCCACCACCTCGCCCTGCGTGACCTTGTTCGCCTGCTGGACCGCAGCGGCGTCGTAGGTATTGGGAGAGTAACTCGGGCCGCAGCCGGCGAGCATGGCCAGCATGGCGGCGGCAGCACCACCTATGACGTTGCGAACCAAGCCCCGCCCTTCCGGTTGTTGTGCGGGCGCGAGATAAGCGTCTCGACCGGCGATGTCATCCCCAATCATCACGGCCCGGCCCGGCCCGGCCCGGCTGGCTCAGGATGGCGGCTTGCGGGCAGCGACCGTGGTGACCAGGAGGTCGTTGCTGAAGCGGGAGGGCAGCAGCGCGTTACGCTGCATCCTCCCAGCGGCTGGCGATGCAGAACCGGGATTACCGGCGGGCCAGCCGGATGAGGGGGGCACCTGCTTCGGCAGGCTGCACCACGCCGATGATGGCGGCGGCGACGCCTGCGGCCCCGCAGGCCGCAACACAATGCTCCGCCCGCGCCGGCGGCACGCCCGCGATCAAACCGCCGGAGATTTCCGGCGCCGCGAGCAAGGCTTTGAACATCGTCTCGTCGGCCTGCATCGGCGCTGGCGCCGCCTTGCGCCGACGCGGGGACGACATCAAGTCGAGAGTTCCCGGCAGCAGGGGCACCACCTCCGGCCACAGCACCGCTGACAGGCCCGCCGCGCCAAGCAATGCGCCCAGGTGGCCACCCAGACCGGCGCCGTCGACGACAGCGCAGGCGCTCATGCCGTGGGCCCGCAGGATGCGGCTGGATGCGGCGTTGGTGGCGCGCATCGCGATCGCGGCCGCAGTGAGCCAGGCGGCGCGGGCCTCGGCGCGGGGATGGGCCGCCAGGACGACGGCGCTGCCGAGTGGTTTGGTCAGCAGCAGAGCGTCGCCGGCGCGCAGCTTCCGCCGGCGCGGAAGCTGCGCTGGCTCGGTCAGGGCGGTCACGATGAAGCCCAGGGAGGTCTGGGGTGCCAAGGTGGCGTGCACGCCGGCCAACCTGCATCCGGCCTCCGCCAGCACAGCCTGCCCGCCTGCCAACATCATCTCCAGGTCGACCCGCGCATGTTCTGTCGTCGGGTCGGCGGGCAGGCTGACGATGGCGAATGCGGTCCAGGGCTGGGCCCCCAGCGCATATGGCTCGGCCAGCGCGTGCGATGCGGCGATGTTGCCGAGCAGGAACGGGTCGAGCAAGCGGTGTGTCTGAAGCGAAGCCGCGGTCTGCAGCACGGCCTGGCCGGGAGGCGGCGTGATGGCCGCGACCTGGTTTGGCTGGCAGGCGGCAACCGGTGCTGACAGCTCGGATTGCGCCTTCGCCGGGAGTCTTTCGGACAGTGGCTGCCGAAACCGGCCGATCCCGCCAACAGCGAACCACCGCTGGTCGGGAGAGGACCACGGCAGGACGGGAGAGCACCACGGCAAGACGGGAGAGGACCACGGCAAGTCGAGCGCGGGCCGCGAGACGGGACCTGGCGTGTAGCGGATCAGCCGGCGCCGGCTCAGCCAAGCGTTGCCGCGAGCGACAGCCTTGCCGGACAATGCGACGCCATTGCTCCAGACCACGGCGCGTCCTGGCGCGAGTTCCAGCAGCGCCGGCCGGTCGGGCAGCGTCGGCCACGGGATGGCAGGGCGCCGCGGTGGGTGGCCTGCCGCGACGCGGCGCAGATTGGTGGCGAGCAATGATGCGACCGATCCGTCTCGCGGTGGCGCCGCACAGGCGCCTGTCGCAAAGACGGCGGGGTGAGCCACGCTGCGTTGGGTTGCATCGACGAGCAAGCGGCCGGTGGCGTCGCAGGGCAGCCCGGTATCGACGATGCAGCCGGGAGGTCGGACGTCCTCGGCCCAGAGGGCGGCGTCCACAGGCAGGAAAGAGCCGTCTGACAGCGCCAGCCGCCCGTCCACCAGTGGCCCGGCGCGAACCCCGGAGACAAGTTCCACCCCCGCCGCAACCAGCGCGGCGCGTACCAACCTGCGTACGCGAGGCGGCGCGTTGGCGACCGGCTCTGCACCATTGCTCACGAGTACCGGGCGTAATCGACCGTGCCAGCGTTGGGCGACAGCAAGCGCGAGTTGGGGGCCCACCGTATCACCGCCGATGACCGCCAGCCTGGCGCCGGCGGGCAACCGGGCTTCCAGGGTGCCAAGTCGGGACAGGAAGCCGGACAGCGGATGCGTCGGGACAAAGGCATGGTGTGGAGCCGGCATGACCGACTCGCCTTCCAGGTCCACCGACAGGACGTCGAAACGCAGCGGGGGCCGCTCAGCGATGGCGATCGCCTGAACCGTGAGGTCGAGGCCAACCGGTGCTGCCTGGATCAGCCGCGCTCCTGCCGCCGCGCACAGCCGGCCGAGATCGATGCAGGCTTCAGAGGGCGGCAGGTCGCCGCGGACCAGGCCGGGGATCGCAGCAGGGAGCGGAATCTCCGGCCCGGGGCTGACCACGGTCAGCCGGGCGTGCCATGGCCGCCGTAGCGCGAAGCGGCGCAGCACGTCGAGATGCACGCTGCCGGCACCAAGCAGGACAATGTCGGAGCTTCGCGACATGCCGCCCAGCCTACAGATCGCGGCCCGAGTCGCGGACGGCGAGGTCGATTACGGAAGCTTCCCGTTGCCGTTCGGCGCCGCGCGGCCGGACGGACGCGGGGCAGGGAAGGGCTACGCCGGTTTGTAGGCGTGACTTCCCTCCCAGCCTTGGCTCGGTTCGCTGCGGTTGCCCACAAGCGGAGTGGGCAGCCTGCGGCGGCGCTGCTCAGTTCACATCCACCAGGACCAACTCGGCATCCTCGGTCGCGGTGAACGTCAACTCCGGCTCGTCACGCACCGCGGCGCCGTCGCGCGTGCCGACGGCCACGCCGTTCACCATCACCGCGCCGCTCGCCGGCACCAGGTAAATGCCGCGACCTGACGCCAGGGGAACCCGCACCGTCTCGCCCTTGGCCAAAGTCCCCGCGCGAAGCGCCGCATCGGCATAGAGCGGCAAAGCGCCACTGCCGGCGTCCGCCGCGCGGCCACTGGCCAGCACCGCGAGCCCGCCGCCGATTTTCGGGAACTGCCGGGTTCCCCAGCCGGGCGCCACACCCTGACGGTCCGGCAGGATCCAGATCTGGAACAGCGTCGTGGCCGCGGATTCGAGGTTGTATTCGGCATGCACAATGCCGGTGCCGGCATGCATCACCTGGACGTCGCCTGCCTCGGTCCGACCCTGATTGCCGAGACTGTCGCGATGGGTGATCGCGCCCTGCCGGATATAGGTAATGATCTCCATGTCGCGATGCGGATGCGGGTCGAAGCCAGTGCCTGCGGCGATCGCATCGTCATTCCACACGCGCAGCCGGCCGAACCCCATGCGCGCCGGATCGTGGTAGGACGCGAAACTGAAATGGTGGCGCGTGTTCAGCCAGTCGTTCTGGAAGGCGCCGAGGCGCGCAAACGGACGCACGTCGATCATCGCTGCGACTCCTTTCGGGGATGAGAACGTTCGACATCGAACGATTGGCCGCCAAAGTGGTGTGCTGCCCCCGCCTCTGCAAGAGGGTGGTCGCCGGCCGCGGCCGCGAGTCCCAGCTTGCGCAACAGCCCGTCCAAGATTGCCAATTCGGCGCTGGAAAGCCCGCCCATCGCGGCCGCGATGTCGCGGGCATGTCGGGGAAACAGACCCTGGATCAACGCCTGGCCCGCCGGCGTCAGCGCCACCGAGACGATGCGGCGATTGCTCGAACTGCGGGTGCGGCACACCAGGCCGCGCCCCTCCAGCTTATCCACCACATCCGTCATGTTGCCGGCACTGGTCAGCACCTTGCGACCGAGGTCGCGCTGGGTCATCGGCCCCTTGTGCAGAATGGCCTCCAGCACACCGAGCTGCGTCGGGGTCAGCCCGGCCGCCGCCAGCCTGGGCTCCACACGCGCCAGCACCGCCTTGCCCGCCCGCAACAGCTTGACATAGGCCCGCAACGCCTCAGCAATCCGCGCCTCGTCCATGCGCTAGGCAGCGGCCCGCGTGGCACCCCCACCAAGCCGCTGCCTAGCGTGTCATCATGACGGGCAGGTTGGCGTTTTCCAGCACGTGGCGGGTGACGCCGCCCAGGATGAGTTGGCGCAGGCGGGAGTGCGAGTAGGCGCCCATGGAGAGCAGGTCGCAGTCGAAGCGCTTGGCGGCGGCGAGCAAGCCGGCGCCGACGGAGTTGCCGATCGAGTGGAACATTTCGATATCGGTGTTGATGTCGTGCAGGGCCAGGTATGCGGCGAGGTCCGGGGCGGCGGGGCCGCGCCGTTGGTAGCCCTCGGCGGACAGGATGCGCACGCCTTCGGCGCGTTGCATCCAGGGCAGGGCGGAGAGCACTGACGCCGCCGATTCTGCCGTGCCATTCCAGGCCAGGCAGACGCGGGTACCGATGGTTGTTGGCGCCACGCGGGGTGAGATCAGCACCGGCCGGCCGGAATCGAACAGTACGGCGTGCAGGGCGTCGGACGAGGATACATCCTCGCCTGCGTCCGGGTGGGGTACCACGGTCAGGTCCGCAAGGCGGGCCTGCTGGGCCACCAGGTCTTCCTCGCGGCCGGTGACCGCGGCAAAGCTGGCGGTGGGGTAGGCGAGGCCGGGCCGTGGCTCGCCGAGCGTCACGTCGTGGCGGCTGACGAACCGGTCGAACATGCCGCGCACGGCGTAGGCGCGGTCGCTGCTCTCCTTTTCCGTGGCCGACATCATTTCCTCGATCATGGCGCCGGACAGGCCTTCCCCGGCCAGCGGCGCCACGTCGCGGCTATCGACACGCACATGCAGCGCCAGCACATGGGCGTTCCACGAGCGGGCGATCAGCAATGCCGTCGCGAGGGCGGCCTCGCCGGCGGCGGTACCGGTCAGCGGTAGCAGGATTTTGCGGACAGCCATGACGAGCCTCCTCCAGGGCTGTTACCCTCATGGTGCAGATCAGGTCTGCGTTTGCAGCACTACACGATATAGGCGATCGACGCCGTCGGTGCCAGGGATGCTTCCGGCGCTGCAACCGAACGTGGGTTGGCTGGGTCGGCGGAAAATCTTTGTCCAGCGCCAGCGTAGTGCGATAGATGCGCCTCGCTTTCATTGCGTCCGGCGGCTCGATATATCGCAAAAATGGGATGAATCGACTTGTTATTCAACTCATACGTGTTTGTGTATGCATTTCTGCCGATCGCACTGGCGGGCTACTATTCCACCGCCCGCTACGGACGCCGCCCAGCCATCCTCTGGCTGATCTTTGCATCATTCGTCTTCTACGGCTGGTGGAACCCGGCCTTCGTGTTCCTGTTGGCGATCTCCATCGCCTTCAACTACAGCGCCTCGCTGCTGATCGGCGCAACGGAGTCCCGGCGAGACCTGCAAGGCTGGCTGACGAAGCTCGCGGTCGCGGCCAATCTCGGTGCGCTGATCTACTACAAATACGCGATGTGGCTGGCAGCGCTATTGAACGACACCGGGCTGGTGCACGCAGAGCTGCATGGCATCGTGCTGCCGCTCGGTATCTCCTTCTTCACGTTCACCCAGATCGGCTATTTGCTCGATTGCCGCAGCGGCATCGCCAGGGACCGCAGCTTGCTCGACTACGTGGTGTTCGTCACCTTCTTTCCGCACCTCATCGCCGGCCCGATCCTGCACAACGGCGAAATGATGCCGCAATTCGCCGATCCGAAGACCTACCGGTTCTCTGCCACCGAGTTCGCGGTCGGCCTGGGCATGTTCGTGCTGGGCATGTTGAAGAAATGTCTGATTGCCGACCCGGTCGGAGCGATCGTGCCAGCGGCCTATGCCCATCCCGAGATATTGTCGGCGTTCGGTGCATGGCAGGCGGTGCTGTCCTATTCCTTGCAGCTCTATTTCGACTTCTCCGGCTATTCCGACATGGCGATCGGGCTGGCGCTGATGTTCAACCTGCGCTTTCCGCTGAACTTCAACTCTCCCTATAAATCGCAAAGCGTGGTGGAGTACTGGCAGCGTTGGCACATGACGCTGACCCGCTATTTCACCCAGTATATCTATAACCCGCTGGCGGTCGCCGCGATGCGGCGTCGCATGGCACGCAAGCAGCCGATCAACCGCCAGGCGCAGATGACGCTGAACGGCTTCGTGTCGATGGCGGCGTGGCCGATCTTCGTCACCATCCTGCTGGCGGGCATCTGGCATGGCGCCGGCGCCACATTCCTGGTGTTTGGCCTGCTGCATGCGATCTACCTCACGATCAATCGCGCCTGCCGTATCTGGCGCCCCAACCCACCCGAGCCGACGCGGTTCGGTGTGGTGTGGCGGGTGGCGCTGACCTACGGCGCCGTACTGGTGGCATCGGTGTTCTTCCGCGCGCCGTCGGTGCCGGCGGCGCTCTCCATGCTGGGCGGGATGATCGGTCTGCACAGCCTCGGCGGTGCCGCAACGTTGTCCCACGTGGCGGCGCCGGCAGTGGCCGCACAGGCTGCTCTCGCCGGTATTTCCTGGCCTGGCTCGTGGCATTCGGCAGAGCGGATCGTCTGCATTGCCATGCTCTACGTAGTCGTCTGGGCGATGCCGAATACGCAGCAGATCTTTGCCGAGTACCGCCCGGCGCTGGACGAGGTGATCCGTTCGCCGGTCGCCTGGCTGCGCTGGCGTCCGAGCCCGCGCTGGGCACTGGTGATGGGGTGCGCGACGACGCTCGCGGCACTGGCGATGGGGGGAACGGGCGAGTTCCTGTATTTCCAGTTCTGATCTGACACTGCCGCTGGTGGGCGCAAGCGATCGCCAAATGTGTGGTCGCGTGCGCCGCCGCCCAGGCGTGCGCATCCCGACTGCCGGCCGCGCCGGCGGTTTCTCCCGCTCCCGCA
Organism: Acetobacteraceae bacterium; assembly: GCA_035508435.1. Taxonomy (GTDB): domain Bacteria; phylum Pseudomonadota; class Alphaproteobacteria; order Acetobacterales; family Acetobacteraceae; genus JASHVB01. Next base: position 22,714 of record DATJNA010000135.1, read on the forward strand.
CACCATTTTTTAATATTCTGCGCCGATAAGTCCGGTTTACGCGCCGCCCCCGGCAGCGTCACAGGCAGGACTCCCGCACGTGGCCGACACGGAACCCGCTCCGGCTCGCCTGTCCTTCGACGGGTCACTGACTGTCCGCACCATCGCCCCGCTGCGCGACGCAATACTGCACGCATTCGCCAGCCATGCGGCGATCGAGGTCGATTGCGCCGGCGCCGAGAGTGTCGACCTTGCCTTCATTCAGCTTCTTATCGCGGCCCGGCGCAGCGCGGTCGCGTCCGGCAAGGCGTTCGGCCTCGCCGCGCCGGCCGCAGGGGCCTTGCGCGTGGCGCTCGAGCAAGGCGGCTTCCTGCCTCACGGCGGCGATCTGTTCTGGGATGCAACGGGATGAGCAAAACCATCCTCAGCGTCGATGACTCCGCCAGCGTGCTGCAAATGGTGAAGCTCACGCTCGCCGCCGGCGGCTACAATGTCGTGCAGGCCGGCAACGGCGCGGAAGGCATTTCCAAGGCGCGCGGCGGCGGCATCGACATGGTGCTGACCGACCTGAACATGCCGATCATGGACGGCATCGCGATGATCCGCGCGCTGCGCAAGCTGCCGCAATGCACCGGCATGCCGATCATCTTCCTTACCACCGAATCGGCCGCGAACATGAAGCAGGAAGCCAAGGCCGCCGGCGCCACCGGCTGGATCACCAAGCCGTTCCAGAAAGATCAGTTGCTGGCGGTGGTGCGCAAGGTGCTGGGCGCATGAGCGGCGATCCCACCCAAACCTACCGCCAGGAAGCCGCCGAGCTGCTGGAGCAACTCGAGCAAGCCTTGCTGGACCTGGAGCGTCGGCCGAACGACGCCGATCTGGTGAACACCGCTTTCCGTGCCCTGCACACGATCAAGGGCTCCGGCGCCATGTTCGGCTTCGATGCGGTCGCCGCCTTCACCCACCATGTCGAGACCGCATTCGATCGTGTGCGCAATGGCGAAGTCGAGGCAACTGCGCCGCTGATTGCGGTTGCCCTCGCGGCCAAGGATCAGATCCGCACGCTGATCGAAGCGCCCGATTCAGCCGACGATGCCGAGGGCGCGGCGATCCTGCGCCGGCTGCAGGCCGCACTCGATGGCCCCGCCGTCGAACCGCCGCCCACCGCGGGCATCACGTGGCGATTGCGCTTCCGTCTGCCGCGCGATGCCATGGCAATGGGCACCAATCCACTGCTGCTGCTGGATGAATTGCGCGCGCTCGGCCCATGCGCGGTAGCGGCCGACGGCAGTGCCATCCCACCGCTGGAAGCGCTGAACCCCACCGAGTGCCATATCGGGTGGGACGTCACGCTGACGACGGTCCAGCCCCGCTCCGCGATCGAGCAAGTGTTCCTGTTCGTGCTCGACGAGATGCAGCTCGACCTGGAGCCCGTCTCCGACCAGGCGGCAGAACCGAAGCCGCAGGACCTGGCGGCGACCCCACGCGGGACATCGGATCGCGCGCCGACATCACCCGCAACGCCAACCAGAGAAGCCGCGCGGACCGCCGCCAAACCAGTCACCGCTCACGCTGATCCCGCTCCACCACATGCCGACGCCCCACCGCCACGCAACAGCGCGGGCAGTATCCGGGTTCCCGCCGAACGGCTGGACGACCTGATGGACCAGGTCGGCGAGTTGGTCATTGCGCAGTCCCGGCTGAAGCAGATCGCCGGCAACAGCCATGACCCGCAGGTGAAGGCCATCTCGGAGGAGATCGAGCGGCTTGCGCTGGAGCTGCGCGATACCACCATGGGCGCGCGGCTGGTGCCGATCGGGCAGTTGTTCGGCCGGTTCCGTCGCCTGGTGCATGACCTGTCGCGCGAGTTGGGCAAGGACATCACGCTGGCACTGGCGGGCGAGGAGACCGAGCTCGACAAGACCCTGATCGAGCGCCTCGCCGATCCGCTGATCCATCTGATCCGCAATTCCGTGGACCACGGCGTGGAAATGCCGGAACAACGCACGGCAGCGGGTAAGCCGCGCCAGGGGTGCGTCACGCTGACCGCATGCCATCTCGGGCATGAAGTGCTGATCACCATCGCTGACGATGGCGCTGGCCTGGACCGCGCCCGCATCCAGCAACGCGCGGAGGAGCAAGGCCTGATCGCGCCCGGCGTCCGGCCGAACGACAGCGAATTGTTCCAGCTCATCTTGCAGCCCGGCTTTTCCACCGCGCGCGAGGTCACCAGCGTATCCGGTCGCGGCGTCGGCCTCGATGTGGTGCGCCGCGCGATCGACGCGCTGCGCGGCAACATCGACATCGCCAGCCAGCCTGGTCAGGGCACGCAAATCACCCTGCGCCTGCCACTGACACTCGCGATCATTGACGGATTGCTGGTGCGCGTCGGTCAGGGACGCTACGTGATTCCGCTGTCGGCGATCGAGGAATGCGTGGAACTGAGCGTGGCGGATGACACCCGCTCGCGCGGCCACACCTTCATGAATATCCGCGGCACCCTGGTGCCATTCCTGCGGCTGCGCGAGATCTTCAACACGCACTCGCCGCCCGATCCATTCCAGAAGGTGGTGATCGTCTCCGCTACCGACCAACGCGTCGGGCTGGTGGTGGACCAGGTGATCGGCGACCACCAGACAGTGATCAAGTCGCTATCGAAGCTGCACGCGGATGTCGCCGCGTTCTCCGGGGCTACGATCCTGGGCGATGGCACGGTCGCATTGATTTTGGAAGTCGCGCACCTGGTGGAGATCGGCCAGCAGCACGACGAGCCGATGCAGGCCGCGGAATGACGTTGTACAGCCATAGAATCTCCCCCTCCCCTTGCGCGACGGGGGCGGGGGAAGGGCGGGTTGACGATCTGCCCCATCGCTCCCGCTCCCCGAGCTTGATCCGGTTCGCGGCTCAAGCCCACCCGGGGAGCGCAAGTCCCGTCCCTGGAGCATGACGGCCATGACACACGCAACGGACCATCCTCTGGTGGTACTGATCCTGGAACTGCAAGGCGAGAGCTTTGCAATCGAGACCAGCCAGGTGCGGGAGATCCTCGATCCGGTGCCGGTCACCGCCGTACCCGGCGCAGACCGGGCGGTGGATGGCCTGATCAACGTCCGCGGCCGCGTCGTGCCGCTCGCCGACCTGCGCCTGTTGTTCAATATGCCACCGGAACAAGCGGGCCGCGACGCCCGGATTGTGGTGATCGACGTGTCACTCGACGGCGATCCCACCACGATCGGCATCCGCGCCGACAAGGTGAACGAGGTGACCGAACTCGCGGCCGCGTCGCTGGAGGCGACGCCGCGCATTGGCCTGCGCTGGGAGCCCGACTTCATCACCTGCATCGGCAAACGAAATGACGACTTTGTCGCCGTGCTCGACATGGGCCGCATCTTCTCGCGGCTGGTGCAGCGAACCCGGCCCGGCGGTGCCGTCCCGGTCGCCGAGGCAGCCTGACCGCGGCGCCGGCCGAAACTTGCAGTTGGACAGCCAATCTAACAAGCCTAAGGAGAGTACCACAATGCGGTTCACCATCAAGGCGAAGCTGGGGCTGGCCTTCAGCATGCTCATCCTGCTGTCGCTCATCGTCGGCCTGCTGGCGATCCGCGATCTGAGCCAGTTGAACGTCAGCATGAACGCGCTGATCGATGGACCGTTCGAGCGGGTCCGGCTGGCCCAGCAGCTTGCCACGACGTTCACCGACCTGTCGCTGGAGGAGAAGAACATGATCCTGGCCGATAACGACCAGGATATGGCCAGGTATGACGCCGTCCTCGTGAAGGATCGGCAGGACATGAAAGCCACGGCGGAGCGGTTGCGCGCGATCGCTCTGGAGGCGGGCAAGCTCGATATCGACAAGTTCACGTCCAGCCTGGATCAGTATCTCGCGGTGCAGGACAAGATTCGCGACTTTGCACGCCAGAATACCCAGGCGAAGTCGACTGCAATGACAGAGAACGACGCGCAACAACGCCTGAACGACGTGCAGGCGGGAGTGCGGACGCTGCGCGACCACGCCGCGGCTGCTCCGGCGACCGCCGATCAGGTGAAGATCCTGGTGGCGATCGACCGGCTGTCCGACGCGCTGCACACCATCCAGCGCCTGGAAAAGGACCTCGTTATCGAAACCGACGATGCAAAGCTGGCGCAGTACAATGAACAATATGGCGCGGCGGTTGGACAACTGACGCAGCTCCGGCAGGCCCTGGCTGATGCGACCGCAGCCTCGGATCAACCGCTGCTGCATCAGGTCTTCGCCAACATGGATGCCTGGTTGAAGACATCCGCCCAGGTCGTTGCACTTGGTTTGGACAACGGCAACACCAAGGCGGTCAAACTTTCAACCGGTCAGGCTCGGCAACTGCGCCTCGCTGCCTCGGCCGAGCTCACCCCGATCCTTGACCGCAACGCCAAAATCATGGCCGACGATCGCGCCACAGCGGCCGACGCATATGAGACCGCTCGTCTGATCATCATCAGCGCACTCGTGGTCTCGCTGTTGCTTGGCGTTGCGGCGGCAATCTGGCTGTCGCTGTCCATCGGACGTTCGCTGCATCGCGCCGGGCAGTTGGCGCAGGGGGTCGCGGAAGGCGACCTGACCCAGACCATTGCCGAGACCAGCCGCGACGAAGTGGGCGACCTGATCGGGCATGTCAACGAAATGGTGCTGCGGCTGCGCCAGGTGGTGACGGACGCACAATCCGCGGCCGACAATGTCTCTTCCGGCAGCCAGGAACTGTCGGCCAGCGCGCAGCAGCTTTCACAGGGATCCAGCGAGCAAGCCTCGGCCGGCGAGGAGGCATCGTCGTCGATGGAGCAGATGGCGGCAAATATCAAACAGAATGCCGACAATGCGACGCAGACCGAGAAGATCGCACGGCAGTCGGCCAAGGATGCCGGCACCAGCGGCGGCGCGGTGGGCAACGCTGTCACTGCCATGCAGACCATCGCGGAGAAGATCACCATTGTGCAGGAGATCGCACGGCAGACCGATCTGCTGGCGTTGAACGCGGCGGTGGAGGCGGCGCGCGCCGGCGAGCATGGCCGCGGCTTCGCGGTGGTGGCGTCCGAAGTGCGCAAGCTGGCCGAGCGCAGCCAGGCCGCGGCCACCGAAATCAGCGCCTTGTCGTCGCAAACGGTGAAGGCGGCGCAAGATGCGGGCGAGATGCTGATTCGCCTGGTCCCGGACATTCAGAAAACCGCCGAACTGGTATCGGAGATCAGCGCCGCCTGCCGCGAGCAGGATATCGGTGCGGGACAGATCAATACCGCGATTCAGCAGCTCGATCAGGTGACGCAACAGAATGCCAGCGCGTCGGCGCAAATGTCGGCGACTTCCGAGGAGCTCGCGGCGCAGGCGGAGCAATTGCAGAGCAGCATCGCGTTCTTCCGTATCGAAACGGCGGCACGTGCCGGCACGGCGGGCGTGCCGAAGCCGGCGGCGCGGCGGGCTGCGAAGGCAATCGAGCATGTTCAGGCCAGCAGGACCCGAGCGGTCGCCGTGCGCACGCCTCCCGCCGGGATCGGGCAGTCAAAGCCGCAGCGCGCACAGGAGGCGAAGGCGAACGGGCACGTCGGCGGTGGGGTCGCCATCGAGCTCGCGGATGCCGAGGAGGCTGCGCGCGACCAGGACTTCGTGCGGTATTGAAGGGATCGCCCCATGACCACGAACGACTGCGGCCAGTTCGTCACCCTGGGATTGGACCACGAAGTGTTCGCCGTGCCGGTCGAGCTGGTGCGTGAGATCCTCGATATGCGCCAGCCGTTCCGGATCCCGGAAGCGCCGGTGCATCTCGCCGGGCTGATCGACGTGCGCGGCCAGGCGGTGCCGGTGATCGATCTGCGCTTGAAACTGGGGCTGACACCGCGCGAGGCCGGGTCGGACACGCGCATCCTCGTGCTGGACGTCCCGTTGGGGCAACGCTTTCTGACCCTCGGGCTGATCGCTGACCGGGTGTTCGAAGTGACGGCGCTCGATCCCGGCAGCGTCGGCCCGCCGCCCGATATCGGCACCGCCTGGCACTGCGACTACATCAAGGGCATCGGCCGCCGCGGCGACACCTTCGTGGTGATCTTCGATCTTTCCCGTTTGCTCTCCAGCGAGGACGTGGCGCTGCTGCATTCGGTCCGGCCCGGAGCCATGCCGCCCGCCCTGACGGAGGCATGATCATGCGTCTGACCATCAAACTGAAACTGGGCCTTGCCTTCGCAGCCGTGATCGCTCTGGCCGCGATCACGGCAGGACTTGCGATCAGCAACTTGAACTCGCTGAACACGACGATGGCGGGGGTGCTGCACGGGCCCGAGCAACGCGCGCTTTGGGAAGAGCGGCTGTACCGCATGCTGCTGGCGATTACGCAGGCAGAACGCACGATGGTGCAGGCCGACTCGCCGCAGCAGGCGGAGATTGCCGCCCAGACATTGGTGCAGCAGCGCCAGGCCTTCGACACCCTGGTTGAGCGGCTCGACGCCATCGCCAGCGCGGAGGGACGCAAGCGGCTGAACGTACTTCGGCAAGGCTACCAACACTACACCTCGCTGCAGGACCGGATGCGGGAGTTGATGCAGCAGGGCCACGCGGACCAGGCACGTGCGCTGTCGGCGGGCGAGGGGCGTCAACTGGTGCAGACCATCCAGGGACAGTTCACCGATCTTGTGCAGCTCAATGAGCAATACGTCGCGGACGCGGAAGCGGCAACGATGCATCAATTCGAGACTGCGCACTATACGCTGATCTCGGCCGTGATCATTGCGCTGCTGATCGCGGCTGGGACCGGTACATGGATGTCGACAAGCATCAGCCGCCGGTTGCGCAGCGGCATCGGATTGGCGCATGCGGTGGCGGAAGGCGACCTCGGCAAAACGGTTGCGGTCATCGGTCACGACGAGGTGGGCGACCTGGTCAATGCACTGAACCGCATGACCGCCAATCTGCGTGCCACGGCCGAGGTGGCCGAAGCGATCGCCAGCGGCGATCTCACCGTGACGGCGAAGCGGCGGTCGGATGCCGATGTGCTTGGCGTGGCGCTGGAACGCATGCTGGAGAAGCTGCGCGCCGTAGTGTCGGAAGCGGCGGCGGCGGCGGACAATGTGTCTTCCGGCAGCCAGGAGTTGTCGGCC
>DATJNA010000136.1:0-113226 GCA_035508435.1 Acetobacteraceae bacterium
GGCAAATTGGTGATCCACCAGGAGCGGAACGCCGAGGGTGTCTCGCGCTACTGGGCGGACCCGGTGCCGGCCGAGCAAGTGCCGCCGGTCGCCTGACCCCTGGCACACCAGCCTGCGACCACCACCAGACGGGCGCCCTCGTGGCGCCCGTTGCCGTTTGTGGGGGACGCTGCCGCCGGCAGAAGAAAGGCGCCCCGGCCGAGAGATTGGCCGGGGCGCGGAGTCGGGTATGTCACACAGCGCCGGGTGGGGTGCCCAGCGCGGGGCAAGCATCCACCGGGTGCCGGCGCGAAGGCAAGAACAGAAATGGAACATCGGGTGCCCCGAGGCGTTACCCCTTAGTTACCCCGGAGTGGGCAATTCTGGTTTTTCGTTAGGTATATCAATGCACTAGGCCGGTTACCGCCTTAAGCCGGGGTTAACCGCGCATCCGACTGTGTGCTTGAATCCGGCGCGGCAGTGCCGGCATGGTGGGGTCCCATGACAGGAGCATCCGCATGTCCGAGGGCACGCTCTATATCGGTCAACGCCGCTACTCATCCTGGTCGATGCGCGGCTGGCTGGCGGTGCGCCTTGCCGGCCTGGACGTGACGGTGGAGATGATTCGCTTCGTCCGCCCCGGCCCGACGCCGGCCATTGCCGCGCTGTCGCCGAACGGATTGGTCCCATATCTGGAACATCGCGGCGCGCGTGTCTGGGAGTCGCTTGCGGTGTGCGACTACTGCGCCGAATTGGCGCCGGCGCTGTGGCCGGCGGATCGGATCGCGCGCGCTCATGCCAGGTCGATCGCGGCCGAGATGCATGCGGGGTTCCGCGACCTGCGCCAGGCGATGTGGATGAATCTCGGCCGCGACTTTGCCGGCAAGGGTCGCACTCCTGGGGCGCTCATCGACATCGCGCGGATCGAGGCGCTCTGGGCCGACACCCGATCCCGTTTCGCCGCCGGCGGCCTATACTTGTTTGGCGCCAGTCTGACCGCCGCGGATGTGATGTATGCGCCGGTCGTGACCCGCTTCCTGACCTGGAAGCCGGAACTATCCCCCGCCACCCGCGCCTATTGCGATGCCGTGCGGGCGCATCATCTGATCGCCGAATGGTACGAGGGAGCAGCAGCCGAGCCGGACGACTGGCTGGTTGCGGAATACGAGAACGGATAGGACGGACGCGAAGACAAACAGGCGGTCGCCGGCCCACTGCGACATGGGTACGCCGCGGGCGCAAGCGTGGCAGATTTCAGTCGTGACCTTTGCGTCTTGACCTGGCGGACCACCCGGAGAGGTGTAGCGGCTGTGGAAACGGATCCAAGCAGGCGCGGGCTCAACGCGCTGAATTTCTTCGTGGGGGCGGTCGAGGCCGGCTTCGGTCCGTTTGTCGCGGTGTGGCTGACGCAGCAGGGCTGGAGTCAGACCGATGTCGGCCTGGCACTCAGCGTCGGTGCCGGCGCGGCGATGCTGGGCCAGTTGCCCGGCGGCTGGGCGGTCGATCAGGTGCATTTCAAGCGGCCGATCGCGACGGCCGGTTTGCTTGCCATCGCCTTTGGCGCCCTGTTGCTCGCGTTTTTCCCGATGACGGGCCCGGTCTGGTTGGCCGAGGCGATGAACGGCCTGGCCGGCTGCATCCTCACGCCAGCGATCGCCGCGATCACCCTGCGGCTGTGCGGGCACACGGCCTATAGCGAGCGGCTGGGCCGGAACGCACGCTATGCCTCGCTGGGCGCCGGGATATCGGCAGGCTTGCTGGGACTCTGCGCCTGGTATGCATCGGAACGCTCGGTGTTCATCGCGACCGCGGCGATGGTAGTCCCGGCATTGTTCGCGCTGTCAATTATACAGCGCCATGAAGAGGCGGAAGGTGAGACGCACCACGCGCTGCTGACCCCGCGGGAGCGCCGCCGCCGCGCGCTACGCGCGAGGCAGATTTTCCGCCAGCCCGCGCTGCACGTTTTCGCGGCCTGCGCCGTACTGTTCCAGCTTGCCAACGCCGGTATGCTGCCGCTGGCCCTGAATGAACTGTCGAAGCGTACCCCGACGGCCGGGCTGGTGGTGTCCGCCGCCGTGATCGTGCCGCAGATCGTGGTGGCCTCGATGTCACCCTGGGCTGGCACGATGGCGCAGGCAATCGGCCGGCGCCGCGTCCTGCTGTTTGGATTTGGCGCCCTGCCGCTGCGGGGCGTGCTGTTTGCCGTCTTGATCTGGGGCGGCCCGGCCGGACTGCCGCTGGTCGCCATCCAGGTGCTGGACGGTATCAGCGCCACGGTCTTCGGCCTGTCGCTGCCGCTGATCGCGGCCGACGTGACGCGCCGATGTGGCTATATGAACCTGGCCATCGGCTCGCTCGGGTTGGCGAGCACCTTCGGCGCGACGGCCAGCACGACGCTGGCTGGCGTGATGGCCGATTCCGTCGGCGCACCCGCAGCCTTCATCGGCCTGGCCGCGATCGGTGCCGCCGCATGGCTGATCGTATTGTTCGTGATGCCGGAGACGCGGCCCGGGACACATGGGGATACGCCGGCCCAGGCCGCGCCAGTCGCGGCCTGACAGCGCCAAGGGCCAGCGTGACAGCGTGCGCCGCTTGCCCCACACTACCGCCGAGTAGCTCAACCTCGGGAGGGAACGGTATGGCTGGCATGCTTGACGGCAAGGTCGCGGTGGTGACGGGCGCCGGGCGCGGCATTGGGCGCGCGACCGCGATCTGCCTGGCGGCGAACGGCGCGCAGGTGGTGGTGTGCGATGTCGGCGCCGCGGTGACCGGCGAGGGCCACGATGTCGGACCAGCGCAGCAGGTGGTGGCGGAGATCACCCAGGCGCATGGCGCCGGGCGCGCGGTGGCCAACACCGACAGCGTCGCCGAGTGGGAGAACGCGCAGCGCATCGTGCAGACCGCGATCGACAATTTCGGCCACATCGACATGGTGGTGAACAATGCCGGCATCCTGCGCGACCGCATGTTCCATTACATGTCGCCGGAAGAATGGGATGCGGTGATCAAGGTGCATCTCTATGGCGCATTCTATGTCAGCCGCGCCGCGGTGCCGTATTTCCGCAAGCAGGAGAGCGGCTGCTTCGTGCACATCACCTCCACGTCCGGGCTGATCGGGTCGGTGGGACAGACCAACTATGGCGCGGCGAAGATGGGCATCGCGGGACTGTCACGGAACATCGCGATGGACATGCAGCGGTACAAGATCCGCTCGAATTGCATCGGACCGCATGCGTTCAGCCGCATGATCGAGACGGTACCGGGGCAGACCGAGGAGCAATTGCAGGCGCGCGCGGCGCGGACCCGCCCGGATCATATCGCGCAACTGATCGCGTTCCTGGGGACGGATGCGGCGGCGGAAGTGTCGGGGCAAATTCTCGGTGTGCGGGGCAACGAGATCTACCTCTACAATCAGCCGCGGCCGATCCGCATCATGGCGCGCGCGGATGGCTGGACGCCGGAGAAGCTGGCCGAGATGTGGCTGCCGGCGGTGCGGACCGCGTTGACCCCGCTGGAGCGGACCCGTGACGTGTACGGATGGGATCCGGTGTAGGCCCTCTTCGAGCCGGCCACGTCGACAAGGCGGTCTCATCGTCTTGCCGACGACGGTCGGCATCCACGACGTCGATTTCGTAACCGGAGCAAGCGTGGATGGCGGGCCTTGACACGCCATGACCTTTTCTGAGGGCGGTGCCACCTGCGTTGCCGCGCGACCGCACCCGACAACAGACGGCCTATGGCCCTATGTGTCTCGCACTCATCCGCTCAGCATGACAGCGCCGTCATCCGTACGTCAGATATATTCAACCATCGAGTCATGATCATCCAAACTTCATAAACCTGCAATTCCTTCACACTGCCTCGTCCCCTATGCCGCGCGCGAATGCCGAACGGAGATTACTTCATGGCGCGCGCGCACGGATTTGCCGAACTCGACGAGCAACCCTTCAAGCGCTTTCACTGGCTCGCTCTGTTCACAACCGGAATGGGCGTATTTACCGACGGCTACGATCTGTCCTCGATCGGTCTGGTGCTGCCACTCGTCCTTGGCGCCTTTGGCGTGGCCAAGCTGACCGGGCTGCAAAGCGGCCTGCTGGCGGGTTCAGCGCTGGTCGGCGCCGGCGTCGGCGCGCTGATATTCGGCGCGCTGGCTCAGAACGGACGCAAGAAATACTACGGCCTCGACGTCATGGTGATGGCGATCATGGCACTGGCCCAGGCCTTCGCCCCGAACCTGGAGAGCCTGATCGTCATCCGCTTCCTGCTCGGCATCGGTGTTGGTGCCGACTATGTGCTGTCGCCGACCATCATGGCCGAGCATGCCAACCGCCGCGACCGCGGCAAGAAGATCGGCATCGGCTTCGGCGTGATGTGGCCGACCGGCGCTGCCTTCGCGGCCGTGCTGGCGCTGGTCCTCGAGGGCCTTGGCGTCCAGCCAGACCTGCGTTGGCGCATCGTGCTGGCGTTCGGCTGCGTGCCGGCGCTGTCGGTGCTCTATCTCCGGCGCAAGATGCCGGAGACGGCCCGCTATCTCGGCCGCGTCGCCGGCAACACCGCCGATGCCAGGGCCGTCGTGCGTCAGATCGCCGGCACTGACCCGTCGGTGCCACCATTGCTCGATCGTCGCGCGTGGCACGAGGTGTTTTCCCAGCACGCCAAGGCCATCTTCGGCGCCGCCCTGCTGTGGCTGTTGTTCGATATCGTGGTCTATTCCGGCATCCTGTTCGGCCCCTCGCTGATCGCCAAGGGGCTCGGTCTGGCGCCGACCACGTTCTCGCTGATCACGTCCTTCGTGTTCGTCATCCCCGGCGCACTGATCGGCGTGTCGATGATCGACCGCATCGGCCGCAAGCAGTTGCAATTCTGGGGCTTTGTCGGCGCGGCGATCATGCTGGCGCTGTTCGCCTGGCGGCGTGACGAGGCAATGGCGGCACCCGCCCTGGGGATGCTCCTGTTTGGGCTCTACAGCCTGATGATCACCGCCGGCCCCAGCACGGTGGCCGGAGCCGGCATCCTGGGCGTGGAACTCAGCCCTACCCGCATCCGCACCATCGGCCAATCGGTCACGGTGGTGGGCGGGCGCATCGGCGCCTCGATCAGCGCCTTCCTGTTCCCGCCGCTGTTTGGCGTGCTGGGCGAAACCGGAGTGATCGGACTGCTGGCCGCCGTCTCCGTCGCAGGCGCAATCTGCACGCTGATTGTGATCCCGGAAACGGCACAGCGCTCGCTCGAGGATATCAACGCCGACGCCGAGGCGGATCTCGCAGCCGTCAGTGCAGCGGAATGAAACAAAGCGATCTCCTCCTCCGCCCCGCGGAGGGGAGCCTGCGCGGGTTCAGGACCTGAGCGCCATCAAGGAGGAGAACAGCCCCGGCAACTGATGCCAGTCCACCAACAGCCAGTAGCCGCCAAGCAAAACCGCGATCCACGCGACGGAGATCGCGAAAGCGCGAACGCTGACAGTGTCGGAATTCTGCTTCCAGCGGTACATCGCCATTCTCCGCCCAGCCAAGCTGTCCCTAGCCGATACAGCCTTTCAGGACAGTGACCTTGGTCACCGATTAAGGCATATTGTGGCACGGCAGGTGAAATGATTTGGGCAAAGCGGTTGGCTGGCAGAACGTCCCTGCATAGGTCCGCTGCGTTTGCCGCTGCATAATAGCGGATCGATCGCGTTCGAGAGAGCAGGGGCAGTCGTGAGCGAAAACACCGTGGCTGCAAGTGCACCCGCCATTGTTGCGCGGGCCATGCCGGATAACGGCACGACCTTCGCCATCCTGGTCTCGCTGTCGGCTTGTCACCTGCTCAACGACATGAACCAGTCGTTGGTGCCGGCGATCTATCCGGTTCTGAAGCAATCCTACAACCTGGATTTCGGCCAGATCGGGCTGATCACGCTGGCCTTCCAGTTGACCGCGTCGATGCTGCAACCCGTGGTTGGAATGGTGACGGATCGCCGCGCGCAGCCGTTTTCACTGCCCGTCGGAATGGCGAGCAGCCTCATCGGGCTGATCTTGCTCTCGCGGGCGCACAGTTACGAGGCGATCCTGTTCTCGGCCGCGCTGGTCGGGATGGGTTCGGCGGTGTTCCACCCAGAGGCCTCGCGCGTCGCGCGCCTGGCCTCCGGCGGGCGCTACGGATTCGCGCAGTCGTTGTTCCAGGTGGGCGGCAGCACCGGCTCGGCGATCGGGCCACTGCTGGCGGCGTTCATCGTGGTGCCGCGCGGACAGGGCAGTCTCGCGTGGTTCTCGGCGGCGGCGCTGTTGGCAATCCTGATCCTGAGCCAGGTCAGTCTTTGGTATGGGCGGCATCCCTCGATGCAGGAGCGTCGGGGACGGCGCGCACCAGTGGCGCAAGCGAAATCGCTTTCACCCTCCAAAGTGGTATGGGCAATTCTGATCCTCTTGACTCTGTTGTTCTCGAAGAACGTCTACACCTCGAGCCTGAGCTCGTATTACACATTCTACCTGATGCAGAAATTCCACGTGTCAGTGGCCGACGCGCAGGTGCATTTGTTCGTGTTCCTGGGCGCGGTGGCGGCGGGGACATTTGCCGGCGGGCCGATCGGCGACCGGTTCGGGCGGCGGCCGGTGATCTGGTTCTCCATACTCGGCGCGGCGCCATTCGCGCTGTTGCTGCCCTATGCCAGCCTGTGGTGGACCGGGGTTCTGTCGGTGGCGATCGGGCTGATCCTGGCGTCGGCGTTCTCCGCCATCCTGGTCTACGCGCAGGAGCTGCTTCCCGGCCGGGTGGGCATGGTGGCGGGGATGTTCTTCGGGTTCTCGTTCGGTCTGGGCGGGCTGGGTGCCGCAGCACTCGGACGGATCGCCGATGTCTCATCGATCGGGGCGGTGTACCAGGTGTGTTCGTTCCTGCCGCTGATCGGACTGCTGACGGCGCTGCTGCCGGACATAGAGAAGCAGCACGGGTAGCGGCGCGGACGGGGATTCCACTCCCTCGATTATCAAATCGTGCAGTCGAGCCGAACCTTCCTGGCGAGATAAGCGTGAGGAGGCGCGCATTGGCTCACAAACCAAACCCGCGACAGGGCCATCTCGGCTCATGCCGCACGGCAAGAGAGGCTGGCGTGATGCGCCCACTCGACGGTCGCCGACCTGGCCGCGTTGCGTCGTGAGATCGAAGCGTGCGATCCGCGCGGGCATCATACCGGCGTGCTCGATGCGTTGACAGCCAACGATAACCTGCGTTTCCGGTGAGCCTGGAGATGCGTTGAACGGCAACCTGCTTGCTCAATCTGGACTCCACTCTATCCTGCTGCCCATGAAACTCATCGGTCTGGTCGGAGGCCTGAGCTGGGAAGCGACGGCGCTGTATTATCGCCTGCTGAACGAGGCCGCCGGGCGCGCCCTCGGCCCCCACCACAACGCACGTAGCGTCATCGTCAGCGTCGATTTCGCCGAGGCGCTGGCGTGCGCCAATGCGGGCGATTGGAACGGCCTCGCCGCGCTGCTGGCCGACGCCGCGCGCCGCTGCTGTAGCGCCGGGGCAGAGATGGTATTGCTCGGCGCCAACACCGCGCACATCGTGGCGGAGCAAGTCGCGGCGGCGATCAACGTGCCGCTGCTGCACATCGCCGATGCCGCGGGCGAGGCGGCACGCGCGCAAGGGGTGCGCCACGTCGGCCTGATCGGCACAAAGTTCACACTTGATTCGCCGATCTATGCCGATCGCCTGCGCGAGCGATTCGCACTGACGGTCACCGCTCCCGATACGGCGTCCCGCGAAGCGCTACAGCGCATCATCATCGATGAACTGACGCTCGGCCGCATCGAGCCAGGCTCGCGCGAGCAGTGCCTCGCCATTATCCGGCGACTGCGGGATGCCGGTGTCGAAGCGATTGCCGTTGCCTGCACCGAGCTGCCCATGTTGCTGCGGCAGGAGGACAGCCCGCTGCCATTGCTCGACACCACGGCGCTCCATGCCGAGGCGGCGGTGCGGCTGGCACTGGCGGAGTGACGAGTGCAACGGGCGCTGCTGGATGTCATTGCTGCCGGCGGCGAGACCCCGCTTGATCCGCGCGATGTCATTGGCCGGCACGAAACAATGCGCAGCACCCAAATCGCGATTGCGGCCTGCCCCCCAGACCGGCCTGGACCAGCCGGTCAAACTGTGAGGGCGACGCCGCCAGGAAACGCTCGGAGCCGACATAGCCGCGCGCCATCGCGCGCATCTCCGCACTTATGTCCACGCCGATGACACTGCAACCGGATGCCTCGATCGTCGCCTTCGCCGGCCGGCCGATGCCGCAGCGATAATCCAGCACCAGCGTGTCCGTTTCGAGGCCGATCATTTGGCCGATCAGCTCCATCAGATAGGGCGTCTCCTGCTGCCATCGGGTTTCGCTGTCGGCACCCGGCCCCTCATCGGTCAGGATCACCGCCTTCGCGCGCGCGAGTGTTTTGACCTTGAATATCTCGGAGAAATAGATAGCCATCCATCAGAACTACCACTGACCGCACAACGATGCCGTTCTATCAGATGTGGCGTGCCGTCGCATGGTCAATTTGTATCATCGCACTAGGGTGGAAGAGCCGCCGGGATGCGATGCGGCAACTGGCGCTGGACGGCCGGTTGCCTCGGCGATTTCGTCACGCCGCAACCGCGATTAGCTCCATCCCGGAGTAGTTGAACGGCGGCCAGCTTCGTTGCCCGACGCCCAGGGTGAGCGGCAGAACCGCGACCTCCACCGTCGGCGTTTCCAGGGCACGGATCGCCCCCGTTACGTCGAAACGCGGCGCGGTATCGGGGAACACGGCGGGGCTGTGGACCGGCCCCACGGCGAGCGCGCCGATGCTGATCCATGACGTGGCGTCGCCTGGGCGGCCGATGCAAATTTCCACCGACAAGGGACGGTCCCCCGGTTCGACGCCGCTGAAGCACAGCACGCAACGCGCGGCGGCGGGCGGCACGGTCAGCACGGCGCCCGCTAATCGAGGTCCCGCGACATTCGCCGGCACAGCATCGCTGCCCGGTGCCGCACCATCGCGCAGCACGGCGAGGGTGTCGTACCCATAGCCGAGCCGCCGCGTGTCCAGCACGTCAGCCATCGGCACGGCGACAATCGTGCCGTCGAGCCACGGGAACAGGAACTGCTTCTGGATGAAGTCGCGATCGGTGGGCTCGGTTGCCCGGCGCGCAGGATCCTGGCGCCAGATCTCCCACAACCGGTCGAGGTTGCCGTGATGCGCGAAGAACACCGGATCGAACGCGGCCATCGCCAGTCCGGTCATATCTCCGGTCGCGCCGTCCGTCGCCTCGCCGCCGACATAGTTATGAATCGCGTTATGCGGGATGGTCTCCATTCGGCTGCGGCCATGCCAGTTGCCCGAATTCGGCTTGGCCATGCCACCGAAGCTGCCGGGGATGGCATCGGCGATGCGAGCAGTGAAGACCCGTGCTTCCAGCGCCGCGACTCCGAGTGGTGCACGGCCGGGATCGAACAACAGTCGGTCCACCTCCACCGGGCGTAGTTCGCGGTCCGGCGTGTAGCGCACCGCGTGGGCCAGCGCGCTGCCGGGGCGCGTGAACGGCGCGGGGATGCGGCGGTCAGTGCTCCAGTTCCAATAGGGCAGCGCGAGCGTCGCGTCGCCCGAGAGAGCCTGAAGCTTCCACTCGGTCACGGCCAGAAACGCGCGATGCCACGGCAGGAACCACCAGCAGCCGTGCACCTGCGCGGGGTCGTCGTTCGCCACTGTGGAGCAAACGTGCGTGTGGGCCAGCGCGTTGACGCGCCAGCCCTTCGGATCGGATGGATCGCGCTGCGAGCGGCGCTGCATCTCGCTGATCGTCGCCTCCAGCAGCGCGAGCTGCCGAGGCGGCACCAGCGTGATGTCCTGGCGGATCGGCCGCCGCGCCAAAGCAGCCGGTGCGGCGAGCCCGGTCGCGATAGCGGCACCGGCAACTGCGAGGCCCGACAGGATGCCGCGCCGAAGCATCACGCGAGTTAGTGGCCGAGCCATGGTCCCTTGCCAGAGAGCAACAATGGCCGATTGTTGTGCCGGTTGGTGGCTTCGAGGCAAGCCGTTCAGGCAGGCCGTCTCGGCAGTCGTTGGGCGCCGGCCTGGACGCGTCCGTTGCAATGAACCCGGCGATCCGGTCGAACCTCAGAACAACTGGCGGCAGCGCGCGGTCCACCGTTTGATATTGCTGGCCAACCGTCACAAAAATGTCATAGCATGTGATCTGGTTCACAGCCGTGCGTTGGTCGGCCAACGCACGCTGGTCCCACCAATCCCGGGCCGCGCGTCCGGCCAGGGTAAACAGGGAGCCCGTTCGCCATGCCACTCGCCACAGCGATAAACGCCGGCCGTCCGGGTTTTGCTTCCCGGTCCGTCGCGCCAGCCGCAGCATTGCTCCGCCTGCGCCGGTTGCTGGAGCGCCATCGCCAGCGCCGCCTTGACCGCATGGTCGCAGCAACGCTGATCGGGATCGACCATCCAGGCCTGATCGAGGACTACCGGACCGCCAGCCGGCGGTTCTGAGCGCGAGCGCAGACGAACGCCAAGCGACCGAGATGACCCCCCGAGCGGCCTGAGCCCTCGCGGCAAGAGCGGCTGCGACGCAAAAATCCCTGCCGTCCGCGCCGGTGGCAAGCATTGTTGCGCGTGTGGCCGCGTGGCACTGTCCGCCGCGCCATGGCCACTCTCGAACTGATCGGGCTGCGCAAGAGCTTCGGCGACACCCACGTGCTGCACGGCGTCGACCTCGCGCTCGCCAACGGCGAGATGCTGGTGATCGTCGGGGCCTCCGGCTGCGGCAAGTCCACGCTCCTGCGCCTGGTTGCTGGCCTGGAAACGCCCACCGCCGGCAGCATTCTGCTGGACGGCCAGGAAATTTCTGGGCGCGATCCCGCCCAGCGCGACATGGCCATGGTGTTCCAGAACTACGCACTCTACCCGCATATGAGCGTGTTCGAGAACATGGCCTATGGCCTGCGCATCCGCGGCATGGCACGCGACGAAATCCGCCGCCGGGTCGACCAGGCCGCCGCATTGCTCGGCTTGCAACCCATGCTTGCCCGCAGGCCGCGCCAGCTCTCCGGCGGGCAGCGTCAGCGCGTCGCCATGGGCCGAGCCATCGTCCGCGATCCCAAGCTGTTCCTGTTCGACGAGCCGCTGTCCAATCTGGACGCCAAGCTGCGCGTCCAGATGCGCGCCGAGATCCGCCGCCTGCAGCGCCGCCTGGACGTGACCAGCCTCTACGTCACCCACGACCAGGTAGAGGCGATGACGCTTGGCGACCGCCTGCTGGTGCTGCACCAGGGCCGCCCGGCCCAACTCGCAACGCCCCTGGACGTGTTCGAGCGCCCCGCGGACACCTACGTCGCGACCTTCATCGGCGCCCCGGCGATGAACTTGCTCCCCGCCACCCTGTCGCATCAGGGCACCGCCGCCCGGCTCGCCGCCGGCCCGCTGCTGCGCTTCCCCGACGGGCGTCGCGAGGGCGCCGATGGCCGGCCGCTCACTGTCGGCATCCGGCCGGAACATCTCGTGCTCCGCGAGGGCGGCCTGACACTTGAGGTGGACCTGATCGAGCCTCTTGGCTCCGAAACGCTGGTGCATGGCCATCTACCCGGCGCGCCGGCAGACACGCTGGTGATGAAACTGCCCGGCCACGCGCCACCGGGCGAGCGTCTGCCCGTGACCGTTCCCCCCGACTATATCCACGTGTTCGATGCCGGGTCCGGACGGCGGATCGAGCCGATCGCGGCGGAAAATGCGCCGCCGCGGGTTGCCGCGTCGCAGTCCGCCGTTTAGGGTCGCCGATAGTTGCAACAAAACGAGTCGCGCCTCTATGGCCGCCCAGCCGGCGACTACTGTCCCCATGATCAGCCCGGCCGAGATGCAGATTCTGATCTCCCGCGCCGGTTTGGTGTTGAATCCGGGGCAGATGGCCGACCTGGTGCTTGCCTGGCGGCAGGTTGCGGGGCTGATCGCCGCCATTCCGCAGGGGCGGAAGCTGACCGACGACATGGCGTTGACTTTCCGCCTGCCGCCGCCTGCCGGCGCCACATCCGCAAGCCGGGCCGCCGACAAGCAGACGCGCGCCGAGGTGGACGGCGGGTCGGTCCGGCGGACCGGCCAGGCGGCTCGCACGGCGCCCCGGAAACCTGCGCCAAAGTCGGCCCGTAGCGCCGCGGCCGGCCCGGCACTGAAGGCAGCCACCGCTCGTTCGCCGAAGACAGCCGCCAGCCGGGCGCGGAAGCCCGCCACGAAGAACACAGCGGCTGCGGCCCACACGACGGCCGCGAAGGCGGCAGCGGCCAAGTCGTCGGCGCGCGCCAAGGTGAAATTGAAGGCACCGACGCGGCGTCCCGCGTCTCGCAGGCGATGACGGGCGGCTCCCCGCCCTTCCTCTCCATTGCCGATGCCAGCCGGCTGATCGCGGCGAAGAAGCTTTCCCCCGTCGAACTGACGCGCGCCCTGCTGGCGCGCATCGCCGCCGTGGATCCGCAAATCAACGCGTTCCTGCTGGTGACCGAGCGCCAGGCGCTCGCCGCTGCCCGCGCCGCGGAGCGGGCCATCGCGGCGGGGCGGCGTGGGCCACTGCTGGGCATTCCGGTCGGCTACAAGGACATCTACGAAACTGCTGGGGTGCGCACCACCGCGCATTCCCGCATCCTGGCCGAGAACGTTCCGGAGGAGGATGCCGAGACCGTCCGCCGCCTGCACGCCGCCGGTGCGGTGATGCTCGGCAAGCTCGCGACCCATGAGTTTGCGATCGGCGGCCCAGCCTTTGACCTGCCCTGGCCGCCGGCCCGCAATCCCTGGGATGTCAGGCGCTTCACCGGCGGTTCGTCGTCAGGTTCAGGCGCAGCGGTGGCCGCTGGCCTGGTGCTCGGCGCGCTGGGATCGGATACCGGCGGCTCCATCCGGCTTCCGGCTGCCTATTGCGGTATCGCCGGGCTGAAGCCCACGCCTGGCCTAGTGTCCCGTCGCGGCGTCATTCCGCTGGCCCCAAGCCTCGACACTGCCGGCCCGATGGCTTGGACCGCGCAGGACTGCGCCATCTTGCTCGATGCCCTGGCCGGGTACGATCCCTCGGATCCGGCGTCCGTGCCCGGTCCGTTCGTGTCCTACGCAAGCGGCCTGGATGCGCCGCTGAAGGGCCTGCGCGTCGGCCTGCTGCGCCGATTCTACGAGCATGACGTGCCCGGCTCCCCCGAGGTGCTGCAGATGATGGCTCGCGCCGCGTCCACGCTGCGCAGCCTCGGCTGCCGCGTGACGGAAGCGTCACTGCCCTCGGTGCAGGACTACAACGCGGTCGGGCGGGTGATCATATCCGCCGAGGCCTACGCCCTGCACGAGGCGACGTTGAAGACCCGCCTTTCCGACTTCTCGCGGGTGTTCCGGGTGCGGGTGCTGGCCGGCGCGCTGATCCGCGCCGCGGACTACATCGCCGCGCAGCGCCGCCGCACCGACCTGATCGCCGAGACCGCCCGCGTGTTCGAGCGCTTCGATGTGCTGGTCGCGCCGCCCACCGCCGGCGCTCCGCCGCCGCTGACCGAGCAACGTCCCGACGACGGCTTCTCCCGCCCGTTGCTGACCACGGTGGCGAACGTGGCAGCGATCCCATCGCTGGTGGTCTGCGGCGGGTTTACCGCCACGGGGCTGCCGCTGGGGCTGGAGATCCTCGGCCCGGCCTGGGGCGACGCGATGGTTTTGCGCGTCGGCCACCAGTTCGAACAAGCCGCGGGATTGCGCGGCAGGCGGCCGGAATTGTGACGCCGCGGCGGTGACAGGCATTTGGCCGCGACCGGTCTGCCGACCGGTGGGTCCACGCACCTGACGGCCTCCTGAACCGGCGCCGTCGGGTATCCCAGGAGATCGGCAACCCCCGTTCTGACCGCAACACCGAGCGGCCCCACTTGTGGCAATGTACGGGTCATGTATCGATTTCGGCCAACCTTAGGTTGTGCCGGATCGGAGACGTCGCTGGCATGGACGGCAACTGGCCCGCTGCCATCATCCTTGCGCTTGCCGCCACGCTTGCGCCGGCCTACCTGCCAGCATCGGCACAAGTCGTCGCGATCCGCCCCAGCGCTCCCGACATTGGCACACCGCAGATCATCGGCGGCAAGCAGGTCGGGGCAACCGAGTATCCCGCCACTTGGGTCTTTCAAGCGGGGCGCTTGGGCTGCACCGCGACTGCGATCGGGCCAGAAACGATACTGACTGCCGCGCATTGCATTGCAGATACGCCCCTGGGCGCCGTGCAAACCGCGGCGGGATCAATCGACCTGACATGCACCTCATACCCAGGATGGACCGATCGATATCCCCAGACCACCTCCACGTATGATATCGCGCTCTGCCTGGACACTGATAAGAAAATTCCGCGAATCCCGCTGGAGAGCGATACGACTTACGAGCGCGTCAGTCTGGTCTCCGACGAGATAGCGCCGAAGACTCAAGTGACACTGCTTGGCTATGGCTGCACATCGGATCCCAACAAGAACGGCTATTTGTACGCGGGCACTGCGATTACAACCCGAAAGGACGCCGGCGCGTATGTGATTGTCGGGGCCGGTGAGGTCCAGTTCTGTCCCGGCGACAGCGGTGGCGCGGTTTATCGCGAGATTGGCAGTTACCGCCGCGAAATCGCTGGTATCGCGTCGCGCGGCGACAGTACCACGTCCTGGATAACGCAAACAGCAGCGAGCGACGTGGCGCACTTCCTGCGCCGCTGGTCGCAACATCATGCGATCTGCGGTATCAACGCGCCGAAGGGCATGTGCCATGACTGGCCGGCGAGCGGCTGTTGCGGCCGCGTGGTACCGCTCGACGCTTGCCGCCACCGCACTCGTGGCGCTGACGGCGTATTGCAGAGCTGACACGTCACCCGGTGCAGTTTTTCTGCCCAACCAGATCGCACCCAAAGCGGTGCAGAAGATTGCTGAAGTCGGCGTACCGGAGATACGGGAGCTGAAGACAGGCACCTCTCTTGCCCAGGAGATTGTCAATCGGTGCGGGACGCTCAATCCGGTCTACGTGATGCAATTGCTGGATGCCAACAAGCCCGCAAGCGTGAGACGATTACTGGTCGACAACAAGGTTGCTGATGCGAACCCATCTCGCCTCGACGACAGAGTTGCCAAGGCGGACCTCGAGGTCGCGGATATTGCCAGCCTCCGCACCGACCGGCTTGTGGTATTCCCAGCCTGTGCGCGTGCGCCAACCACCGGCGTCGCAATCGTCGGCCCGCAGCAGAACATTGCGAGGATCGCCAGCAGTAACGACATACCGTTCTACCCATCAGCCTTGGTCCAACCGCCGCAGAAGAACGGCAAACCGGCGGCGGGCCCAGTATTGAACAATACGGTTTTTGAGTACCTGAAAACCACGCTCGAAGTGTTGGACAAGAAGGGCATTGATGATCCCAGCGTTATGCCGTGGCTTCGCAAGTACTTCGCCGTGCTCAACGCCCAGGTCGTACGTAGCCAGGGACTGAACCCTACCGCGTTGCAGCCGGGTACACAGATAGCCGTTCCGGCACTGTCAGCTCAGTGGAGCTCGGTCTCGCTGAAGGCGGACGTCAATTCTGCGCAGGTCATCCATGAGCAGGATAGAACACTAAAGGCGACTGACCCTGGCGGGAACAATTTGACGCAGCAGCAGCGGCTGGCGAAGCTGCCGGACGAGCCTGCCCGGCCGGGACAGTTCGCCAGCCTGGTGGGCGGTGTGGACTCCGAGGATGCGAAAACAATAGGCAATTGTCAGGGGTTGGCTGGCAAGCGATGGGACTGGCCGTTCGACATCGGTGCAATGTTGCAGGTGCTGGCATTGAACCGAGAGCAAAGATTGTCGCATTCCCCTCCGTTGGGCACCGTTCCAATCCTCATTCTGGACACCGGGATAGATCCGTCCCTGGTAGGCCATCAGGCGATCCCGGATAACTACGTCGATTGGGTGCCGCCGCTGGCGCCGCTGGCCGGCGCCGTCAGGGGATCGTCGGAAAACCTCGTGTTGGGCGTCAATCTGGCGGAATACAGGAACGACCCGACACCCGCTACCGGCTATGCCGAACGTTTGCACGGCATTGGCGTTGCCGGCGCGGCGATCGGCAGCAGGCAGTTCGAGAGCCTGCGCCGGCTGCTCAAGCCGGAACTGGTGAAGATCGCCTTCGCCAATATAGTTGGGCAGCAGAATGGCAGGTCTCAGATCGAGGCGACGCAACTTTCCCAGGCGTTCAGCTTCGCCTTGGACCGGATGATTCCGATAATCAACGCCAGTTTCAGTCTGGCAGAGCAATATCCCATATTCGAGCAAGCCATGAAGGCTTACGGCGACGGTAATGGATTGCTGGTCGTTGCCGCGGGCAACGACCTGGGCCAGGAACGAGACCTGGAGGCTTATCGGTCGTGGCCGGCATCATATGGGGGAAACCCGCAGAACAGCCCCGGCGGAGCCGTGATCACGGTAGGAGCCCACGACGGCGACGGGGAAATTTCGCCATTCTCCAAGCGGGGTGAAGACTTTGTCGACCTTCTGGCACCTGGCTGTAAGATACCGACCTACACCGGTGCTGTCGCCGGAGCCAAGCTCAGCATCGTGCCCGATGATCCGGCCGGTACATCGTTTGCCACGCCGCTGGTTTCCTTTGTTGCAGCCCTGCTCGAGGCGGAGGATACCAGACTTGGCGCTCATTGCGTGAAGGCGCGCCTGATCGTATCGGTGGATGAGAAGCCAGCCCTAAAACATCTGGTATGGTCGCGCGGCATACTGAATGCCTGGAAGGCGCTGGCGATATATAATGATGTCGTGACCGTCGCCGACAAGGCGCGGCAGCCGACGTCACGCATCGGTCATTTTATCTCGCCTCCCCGGCTGTTGCGCCTTTGCGGCGATGATATCGATGTGGGCCGGTTGCGAAAGCTGACACTCACGCCTGGCACTGATCCGAATCAGTTTACCGTGCGGAAGTGGCTGCTGGAGGACCAAAGAAGGCCGGATGCCATGAGGCGCACCCCGGCCTGCCGCACGGCCCCAGGCGATGATCTGGATGCGAACCTCGATCTCACCGACTCGGCCAGCGGCGAGACGATGCAGATCGAGGTAAGATCGATACGGGATTGGGTGCCGCCTGTGCATACGTTTTGATGATTCCGTCTCACCGGGACCGGCCTCGCATCGTCCCGAAGTGGCGGCTTAGCAGAGGGGAAACTATGCCATCAACGAAACACGCGCTTTGGGCGGTCTTGCTGGCGGCCGTCGGTGGATGCGCGATTCAACGGCCGACAGTGACATACACCGTGCCTCAGTCCGGGGTGGAGGATCGGGACGTCCTGGCCTCGGCTGATGCGGGCGGACAGCTGTTTGATATCCCAACAACGCAGGTGGTGGTGACGACCGCGGCTCGGGCGCAACAAGCGGCGGCTCGGGCGCAACCGGCAGCGGCGGCGCAGCCCGCGCCGGGCCGGCAGACCGGCAATGGCTCAAACAATACCCACGCCGCACCCGCTCCACAGGGCCAGACCATCACCGTGGGCGCGACGACATATACCATTCAGGTTGTGCCGCAGGAGAGCGGCAACGAATTCCGAGTGGCAGGGCAGAACAGCTTCCTGGCCACAACGCTGATCCAGCTTCAGTACCGGCCCAGTTCACTGATCCCTTCATCGGTGCAAGTCAGCTTCACCGACCAGACCGTGACCCGCGTGACCGAGATCGGCACCGCGTTGGCCACCATCGCCTCGGCAGCGGCGCCATTCGTCGCGGCCGCGATCGCTCCGCCGCGCGCGCCAGCCTGTCCCAAGGCCGCGCCGCTCACGGACTTCAAGCTCACCGTGCGATCACCATCCAGCGCCGGCAGTGCCGTCGACGGTCAACCATGCTGGGTCTACTCTTTGCAGTTCGTTTCTACTTCGAAGCCAACAGGCGCGATAACGCTTGACACCTTCAAGGCGCAAACCGAACCGCTGCACGTGTTTCCCGTGCCAGCCTGCCGCGATGCGGTCGTGACCCTGTCGCCAAACGCCGCCGTGCCGGATCCGAAGGTGTTGCCGGTGTCGTTCAAGGTGCGCGTTGCCACGCCAGACTATCTGTACCCTGTGCTGCTGCCGCAGAAGGGGGCGATCAATCTCGATCCGGTCTGCGGCGCCAGCGTCAGCGACACTCCGGTTAATCCCACCAGCCAGACGCTCGACGCGATCAACGCTGCTCTCACCAAGGCACAGGCGATCGAGAGCTCGCTCGTAGCCAAGAAGGCCGCTGCGAGTGCTGGCACGGGAACCGGCCACGCGGCGCCAAAGAATCAGTGATGAACAGGCTAGGCCAGATGGCACCTGTAACCAGTGCCTTGTCGCGTGCCGCCCATGCACGAAAGCGATGTCTTGCTGGCACGTATTCGGTCTGACGTTGGCGCCGCAGATGGCCCGGTACGCGCTGCCAGTGTGCTTCGGTGCGAAGCGTAGCAGCTCACCATAGATTATGCAGTTCGCACAAGTTAAGGCTCAGAGCCGGGTTGCCGCCCATGGTATTGAGTCAATTTCACATCCGTGCCTTGCTCTGTGAAAACTGTGGAATCTGTGGTTAGCCGAATGGCTATCGCTGACTGCCCCGGCGCAGCGGCTCGGCACCGCATCAAGTGGGTCCCTATGGGTCTGCGCCCGCCATGACGCCTCACATGCCGCGCCTCAACCGGACAGCAGCGACCCAGCGCAGCGACCTCCCTATGGCTGCGACAATCGGGATGCCGGTGCTGCGACTTGCCTGCCTGATGCTCGCGCTTGGTTTCATCCCGGCGGGTGCCAATGCCGTAGAACATGTGGTCTCGCTCAACCTTTGCAGCGATCAGATGCTGGTATTGCTGGCGCCGGAGAAGGTGGCGGCGCTGTCGCCGCTGGCGCGCGATCCGGCACTGTCCTTTGTCGCCGCCCAGGCGGCGAGGCTGCCGACGGTGCGGCCCTCGGCCGAGGCCGTCCTGCGGCTGCATCCCGACCTGGTGCTGGCAGGAGCCTATGGGGCACAGACGACACTGGCGCTGCTGGAGCAAGAGGGCGTGCCGGTGTGGCGGCTCTCCATGCCGCAGGACTTTGACGCGATCCGTGAGCAAACCCGGCTGGTGGCGGCTCGCCTTGGCGTCCCCGACCGCGCTGCGACGCTGATCTCCGGGATGGACGCCACACTTCGCGCCGTGCTTCTGCCCGCGCACCGGGTGACCGCGCTGGCGTGGCAGCCGCGGGGCTACACCGAGGGTCCAGGCACGTTGATGGATGCGATCCTGCGCGCGGCAGGCCTGACCGATGTCGGCAATGGCCGGCCGGTCGGGCTGGAGGCGCTGCTGCGGCATCCGCCCGATGTGCTGGTCGTGCCCCCGGATTCTGCGTATCCATCCTTGGCCACCGACCTGCTGGAGAGTCCCGCGACTGGCGACATACCGCGCCGCGTGCTGCCGACGCCGCTGACCATCTGCGGCGGCCCGTTCACCGCGCACGCGGTGGCCTTGCTGGCACAATGAGCCGGGCAGCAATGCCACGAACATCGGAACCGGGAACGATCGCGCATCCGGTCATCGGCCTCGCCGCGCTTGTAGCCATCCTGTTGGTGCTGTCGCTGCTCGTCGGTGACGGCATTCTCGCCCTGCCGGACCAGCTTATCCTGATCCAGATTCGGCTGCCGCGAACCTTGCTGGCAGTGCTGGTAGGAGGCGGGCTGGGGCTCTCCGGCGCGGTCCTGCAAGGAGCGTTGCGCAATCCACTGGCCGACCCGGGATTGCTCGGCATCACCGGCACCGCGGGGCTTGGCGCGGCGGTCGTGTTCTATTGGGGGCTCGCCGCCCAGTTCGCGCCGGCGTTGCCGCTGGGTGGACTGGCCGGCGCCGCGATCGGGGCCGGCTTGCTGCTCGCCTTTGCCGGCCGGGCGCCATCGGGCCCGTCACTGATCCTGGCCGGCATCGCCGTCTCGGCGCTGTCGGCGGCGCTCCTTGCGCTGGCACTGTGCCTGGCGCCGAACCCGTTTGCGCTTGCCGAGATCACCTTCTGGTTGCTCGGCGGACTGAACGACCGCTCGCTGGTCCATGTGGCATTGGCTGCGCCACCGATCCTGCTGGGCGTGGCGATTCTGCTACGCCTCGGCCCAGGGCTGGACGCACTCAGCCTGGGCGAGGAGACCGCCGCCAGCCTCGGCGTCCCGGTGGCGCGAACGCTGCGGCTGGCGGCGGCCGGCACCGCGCTGGCGGCCGGCGGCGGGGCGGCAGTGGCGGGCGGGATCGGCTTCGTCGGTCTGGTGGTGCCGCATTTGCTGCGACCGCTCCTGGGACAGCGGCCCGCGGCGCTGCTGCCCGCCTCCTTGCTCGCTGGCGCGGCCCTGCTCCTGGCCGCGGACCTGCTCGTGCGGATCGCCCCGCTGGTTCTGCCCCTGTCGCAGCCGCTGCCGCTGGGAGTGCTCACCGCCTTGCTCGGCGCGCCGTTCATGGTGGCAATTGCCCGCGGCAAGCCGGCCCCATGAATACGTCCCGGAGGCAATCGACGATGATCCCGGCCAACGGCGGTGAGGTATCGGTGCCTCCCATCAGCCTCAACCACCGGCGGGTACTGCACGCGACCACCCTGTCCCTGCGCCCCGGCGAATTGCTGGCCATCTGCGGCCCGAACGGCGCCGGCAAGACCACTTTGTTGCGCGCCCTTGCCGGATTGCTCCCAGGCACATCGCCGCGCGATCCGCGCCGCGTCGCTTACCTGCCGCAGGGGGCACGCTCCGCCTGGGCCCTGACGGTCTGGCAGGTTGCCATGCTGGGCCGCATCCCGCATTGCGATGCCGCCCTCGCCCCGGTAACACGCGCGTTGCAGAACTGCGATATCCTGCCGTTGCGCGACCGCCGCGTGGATCGCATCTCCGGGGGGGAGGCGCGCCGCGCTATGCTGGCCCGCGCCTTCGCCACGGAGCCTGACTTGTTCCTGCTGGACGAACCGACTGCCGACCTGGACCCCGCCGCAGCGCAGTCGATCATGCGGTTGCTGCGCCGGACCGCGGATGCCGGGCGCGGCGTGGTGGTGGTGCAGCATGCGGCGGACCTCGCGATTCGCCACGCCCACCGCATCATCGTCCTGGACGCCGGCCGCATCGCCGCCGACCTGCCGGCCCGCGACGCCCTGCCGGCGCTCGCCGCCGCTTTTGGCCTGCCGTTCGGCCTCGATCCCGAGCCACGGCTGCTGCCTGCCGATGACGACCCTCCGCATTGATCCATTGCTCGATGCCCCGCCGCGACGGCGGCCGGCGCGCACCTGGACGTGGATCGGTGGCGCGTTCCTCCTGTCGTTGGCAGCGCACACCGCGTTGATCGGTGCGGGTGTGGTTTTGGTAGGTTATCGCAAGCCAATCGTGCTGATGCCGCTGGAGATTCCCGCGACGATTCAACTCGAGATGTCGCCGCCCGGCGGGGCGACGCCACCCGCCGCCAAACCACAACCTGCCACACCGCCATCGCCAGAACCGGTTGCGCAGGCAGCCACCGCGCCGACATCGAAGCCGATGGCGCAGGCAGCGACCCCGCGACCACCCAAGCCGGCGACGCACTCGGCCACCTCGACACCAGCGAAGGCGACGGCACAGGCAGCCGCCCCGCCACCAGCAAATCTTACAGCGGAGGCGGGGGGTGCCCAGGCCCCCGCTGCACCACCCAGTCCGGTCGCGGCGCAACTCAGCGCGCCGCAGGCCTCCGAGACTCGAAACTCTCATGCGGCTCAACCACACCCGTTGGAGCCGAAGTCGGCTGCGGCGGCTTCACCACCCGCCCAAGCCACGCCGCAGCCTGAAGCGACCATAGCGAAGGCGGCACAACCGCAGACGCCGACCGCACGTCCGCCGCCACCCCCGCCGGCGCCGCCAGAGCAAGCAGCGGGGGACAGCAAGCTGACCTTCGATTTCGCATCGGTGGAAAGCGATACCAATGCGTTGGTAACCGGCGATCTGCTGGTACCGCCGAAGCCCGACGCAAAGTACCATAACCGCAAGCCCAGCTACCCGCTCGATGCCGCGTGGCGCGGCGAGCAAGGGACGGTCGTGTTGCTGATCCATGTGACCCCGGACGGCCTGGTCAGCGGCGTGGATGTGCTGCGCAGTTCTGGCTTCGGCGAACTGGATCATGCCGCGGAAGATGCCGTGCTGACATGGCATTTCCTGCCCTCGGTGAGGGCCGGTCAGGCAGTGCCCGCCGCCATGCGCATGGGATTCGTGTTCGGCCTGGATTAGCCGGGTGATGAACGATACGCGGGGTCAATCTCGCGCCGCGCCGGCCAGTGCTTGCATCAGTTCCTCGAGCCCGACCCGCAGTCCCCGGTCCCGGACTTTGTCTCGCCGCAGCACCACCGCGAGCGACCGTGACGCCGCCGGCTGCAAGCCCCGCACCGCCATCCCGTCCGCGACCGCGGGCAACGCGCCGCTCGGCAGAACTGTGGCACCGAGGCCGCTCTCCGCGAGGATCTTGATGGCCTCGACACTGCCGAGTTCCATGATCGGCCGCGGCGCCAGACCGGCGCGGCGAAACCAGGTATCCACCAACCCGCGCGTTGCCCCGCCGCTCTCGTAAAGAATCAGCGGCAACGCGGCGAGCTGGGCCGGGCGCAGCGCTTCCCCGGCGGGCAGCATCGCGGCCGGCCCATAGGCCACCAGCGGCTCCGACAGCGGTCGCTGCGCCTCGAGTGCCCGGTCCAGCCGCCCGGTCAGCGTCACCAGGGCAAGATCCAGTTCGCCCGCCAGCAGCCGCAGCAGAATGTCCGGCGTGTTGCCGGTGGCAATGATGATCTCCAGCCCCGGCATTCGCTGTTTCATCCGCGCCAGCACCGGCGGCAGCAAATGGATGCAGGCAGTGGCACCCGTGCCGAGGCGCAGTTTCCCGGCCTCACCATCCTGAAAGGCGGCCGCGGCCCCGAGCAAGTCGTCCATCGCCGCCTTCACCCGCCGCGCCTGGGCCAGCACGGCCTCGCCCGCCGCGGTGGGCCGGATGCGGCCCGCGCCGCGCTGCAGCAGCCTCGCCGACAGCGCTCGTTCCAGCTCCTTTACCTGTTGGCTGGCCGCCGGCTGAGTAATCTGCAGCGCGCGCGCCGCGGCTGACAGGCTGCCGGTCTCTACCGCGGCGACGAAGCTTTGCAATTGGCGAAAGGTCGGGGCACGCATAGGTCAAACTTATGCCGATGCACGACATTGCAAAAATATTCTTTAAGGTGCGACGGGGTGGTGCCAGCCTGTGGTCATGCAATCGTCACAGATGACCCCGTGCCCGGACCGGGTCGCGATCCATCCAGCGGCCGACACGGGCACGGCGCCGGCGATCGGCCAACACCACATCCGGCACGCCGGCGCGCGCTGCGAGACAGCCACGCAGCCGGACCATGCAGATGGCTGACTCCCTGGCCGCGCGGTCGCGACTGACCGTCGTCACGGTGATGGGGATCGGTCAGGTGCTGGTATGGGGCTCCTCCTACTACCTGCCGGCGGTGCTGGCGCAGCCGATCGCGGACCGGACGGGCTGGCCGCTCTCCTGGGTGATCGGGGCGTTGTCGTTGGCGTTGCTGGTATCGGGGCTGGTGTCGCCCAAGGTGGGCGCGCTGATCGAGCGCCATGGCGGGCGGCCGATCCTGATGGCAAGCGCCGCGCTGATGGCGGTGGGACTCGCCACTCTGGCGATGGCGCCCGACTTGGCAGTGTTCACTCTGGGCTGGTTGGTGCTCGGTGGGGCGATGGGCACGGGACTCTACGATCCGGCCTTCGCCGCGCTGGGACGGCTGTATGGCAACGGCGCGCGTGCCGCCATCACGTCACTGACCCTGATTGGCGGCTTCGCCAGCACGGCATGCTGGCCACTGAGCGCGGTGTTGCTGGAGCGTTTCGGCTGGCGTGGCACTTGCCTGGCCTATGCCACGATCAACCTGCTGGTGGTGCTGCCACTCTATCGTTTCGGTTTGCCGGCCGAGGCGCCGTCGGTTCGGGTTGCCGCGCCGCGCCGCGCCGCGCTACCGGCCGGCGACGCCGGACGAGGCCACGCCGGACGAGGCCACGCCGGACGAGGCGACGGCGGGGCAATGGCTCCGGCCGCGCCGGTCATGCGCGGCGACGCACGCTATCGGCTGCTGTTTTTCCTCGTCGCTGTGACGATGACGCTGTCGTCGATCATCGCCGCGGTGGTCTCGGTGCATTTGCTGACTATCCTCCAGCAGCGCGGCGTGGCGCTGGGAACCGCGGTGGCGTTGGGCGCCGTGGTGGGGCCGTGCCAGGTCGGCGCCCGGCTGATCGATCTGCTGGCGGGACAGCGCACCCATCCGGTGTGGGAGGGATTGCTCTCGGCGGTTTTCGTGTCACTGGGGCTCGGCCTGCTGCTGGCGCAGCGCGACGCGGTGCTGGTGGGACTGGTAGTGTATGGCGGCGGGATCGGTCTGCGTTCGATCGTGCGCGGCACACTGCCGTTGGCCTTGTTTGGACCGGTGGGATATCCGAGCCTGGTTGGGCGGCTCGCTCTGCCGATGTTGCTGGGCCAGGCCGCGGCGCCCTCCGCGGGCGCCGTGTTGTTGGAGCATTTCGGCGGCCGTAGCGTGGTGACGGCGCTGCTGTGGACGGCGCTGGCCACGTTGGTGCTGAGCGCCATGCTGGTGTCATTCGCGCGACAGCCGCAAGTTCGCTCAGCGGGATGAGGCCGGAGGCCGCACCTGCCGGACAGTGCACCCTCAACGCGCCGATGCTCGGCGGCGGCGGGTCGCCGTGGAAGTCGGCACGCCC
Organism: Acetobacteraceae bacterium; assembly: GCA_035508435.1. Lineage (GTDB taxonomy): Bacteria > Pseudomonadota > Alphaproteobacteria > Acetobacterales > Acetobacteraceae > JASHVB01. The sequence goes on from DATJNA010000136.1 coordinate 24,711, forward strand.
CCTCGTCGTCACCTGAACGGCCGCGAGCAAGCGCAAAGTTAGCGCAGCCCCGATGTGCCCGTGCCGCTGACTGTGCCCTGGTAGCCGGCGTGCTAACATCGCGCGATCCAAAATGGGAGGCACCGATCCATGGCATTCGACGAGCAGGAGACGGTCGAAGCCTTCTGGCAGGCGCGCCAGGCGGGGGAGTATTTCCCGCAGCAATGGTTCGATCGGCTGAGCCTCGATCAGGCCTATCGTGTGCAGCTCGGGCTGATCGCCCGCCGCGTCGCCGCCGGCGAGCGCCACATCGGCTGGAAGGTCGGCCTCACCGCCACGGCGATCCAGGAGCAATTCGGATTTCATGAGCCGGTGTTCGGCTGCGTGCTGGAGCATGTGGCGTCGGGGTACGTGTTTCCGGCGGGCTCACTGATCCAGCCGGGATTCGAGAGCGAGTTGTGCATGCGCCTCGCGCGCGACCTGCCGCCCGGCGCGGATCTCGCCGCCGCCCGCGAAGCGGTCGGAGCGGTTCATCCCGCACTTGAGATCATCGAAACACGCGGTCCATTCACCGCCCAGATCGCGCTCGCGCTCGCCGACAACGCGCAGCAGAAGACTTGCGTGCTCGGCCCGCCTGTGCCGCTGCCGGCCGCGCCCGAGAGCGTCGCCTGCACGGTGCGGATCAATGACGCCGTGGTCGCCGCCGGCACGGGCGACGCCGTGCTGGGCAATCCGCTCAACTCGCTGGTCTGGCTGGCGACCAGGCTCGCGGATTACGGGCGTGGGTTGCGCGCCGGCGACGTGATCATGACCGGCTCCTTCACCCGGCAGTTCCCGATTGCCGCCGGAGACCGTATCCGCGTGGAGTTCGCCGATGTGGGAGTCGTAGAAGCCGTGATGGAGAGATAACGCCGCCGCTTCCGGCCCATGGTACGTTGCGGCGGCCACACGCCGGCGATCACCGGCAGGCATGTCATCGGCGCGTCGATGCGCGATCTTGCGCCGGTGACTGTGCGTACCGCGAATCCGGGTGGTGCGAAGACCCCGGGGTCAGCCCGGCGGCGCGGCAACCATCAATTGATGCTGGTTCGCAACCTCGACCAGCCTCGGGATGTCCGGCGCCTCGGGCGAGATCGCACGATCAACATCGGTGAAGAAATGCGACGCCGCCTCACGCGAGGTCATCGAGATCATCTCCCCGCCGCCCGCACCGAAACGGAACCAATGCATCGTGCCGGCAGGCAGGTGCACCAGGGTGCCCGGTTCGGCGATCATGTCCTTCTCGCCGACGCCGAATGCGATGTTGCCGCTCACCACGTAGAAGGACTCGTCCCACGGATGGCAGTGCGGCGGAGGTCCGCTGCCTTCCGGTCCCGCCTGCCGGAAGATTTCGTAGCTGCCGGTCCGGGAGCCTGGCGCGAGCACTGTGATTTGCTCGCCGACGACGTTGAGCGGGGCCGGCCTGGTCGCGGGAGTCACGACAAATGGTTCGGGCATGGAGGTCCCCCTGTATTTGGCTTGGAGTATTTCGCTTCGAGTACTCGGTGGATTTTGCCGAACGGACGGCGCCGCGGCCCGTGGCAATGTCGCGTAGTCGGACACTCGCCTGACGGTCGTTGCCTGGCCGCACTCTACGCAGCCATGCCCTCCGGCGCAACAACAGCCTCGATGACAACGGCCTCGATGACAACGGCCTCGATGGCAACGGCCTCGATGGCAACGGCATCAAAGACGTAACTGCATCGGTCGCCCGACTGCATCGGTGACACAACTGCATCGGTGACAGGTTCACCCGCCTGACGCTCCCGGCCGCACGCACTACCTTTCCCTCCATGGACTCGCATTTCGATCCTGGCTGGTTCAAACCGGCGCTGATCATCCTCGCCGCGGCGGCAGTGGTGATCCCGGCGTTCCACCGCCTGCGCCTCAGCCCCGTCCTGGGATTCATGCTGGTCGGCATCGCGGTCGGCCCGTTCGGCATTGCGTCGTTCGCGGACCGCCTGCCCTGGCTGCACGCCTTCACGCTCAGCCGGCCGCAGAGCATTGCGCCGATCGCCGAGCTCGGCATCAGCATGCTGATGTTCATGATCGGACTGGAACTGTCGCTGGAGCGGCTGCGCGTGATGCGGCGCCTGGTATTCGGCCTCGGCCTGGCGCAGTTCCTGCTGTGCGGCCTCGCCATCGCGGCCATCGCTTACGCGCGGGGCGCTTCCAGGGAGGTCGCCGCGGTTGCCGGCGCCGCGCTGGCAATGTCCTCTACTGCGATTGTGCTGCAGGTGCTGTCGCATGAGAAGCGGCTGGGCGGCCCGCTCGGCCGCGTGGCGCTGGCCATCCTGCTGTTCCAGGACATCGCGGCGGTACCGGTGTTGTTCGTGATCAGCCTGCTGGGCGAGGACACGTCCGCACGCGGCTTCACCTGATCGGTGGGCCAGGCAATCGTCATGGTGCTGGGCCTGGTCGTCGCCGGCCGTGTGGCGCTGCGCCCCATGTTCCGCGGCGTCGCCCACACCGGCAGCCCGGAATTGTTCGTGGCCGCCTGCCTGCTTGTAGTGCTCGCGACCGGCCTCGCAACCATGGCCGTGCGCCTGCCGATGGAACTCGGCTCGCTGGTCGCCGGCCTGTTGCTGGCCGAGACCGAGTTCCGCCGCCAGATCGAGGTCACCATCGACCCGTTCAAAGGCCTGCTGGTCGGCGTGTTCCTGATCTCGGTGGGCATGAGCCTGGATCTCGGCCACATCCTCGCCGACGCGCCGAAACTGCTGGCGGCGGCCGCGGTTCTGGTGGCTGTCAAGCTGCTGCTGATCGCTGTCCTGACCCGCGCCTTCGGCCTGCGCTGGGGCACCGGTCTCCAGGCGGGGCTATTGCTCGGCCCTGGCGGTGAATTCGGCTTCGTCATTTTCGGCCTGGCGCGCGCAGAGCAAGTCATCGGGCCCGATGCAGCGCGGTTCCCATTGTTGCTGACCGCGGTGACGATGGCATGCATACCGTTTCTGTCGGCGTTCGGCCGCACCTTGGCGCGACGGGCACGAGCACCCGCGTCGCCGGTGATGGACCCCGCCTTGCTCGATGCGATCGCTGCCGACGCCACGCCGCGCGTCATCATCGCCGGCTTCGGCCGCGTCGGGGAAACCGTCGCCGCGCTGCTGGACGTCCACCACGTGCCCTATGTCGCGGTGGACAACGATCCCGACCGCGTCGCCGCGGTGCGCCGCACGCGAACCAACGTGTTCTGGGGCGATCTCGCGCGCGAGGACCTGCTGCACCGCCTGCACATCGACACTGCCCGCGCGCTGGTGGTGACGATGAGCAATCACGCCGCCAGCGACCGGCTGGTGGCGACGGCGCGGGCGTTGCGGCCCGACCTGCTGATCGTGGTGCGGGCGCGCGATGCGCAACACGCGGCGCACCTTTACCGGATCGGCGCCACCGACGCCGTGCCCGAGACGATCGAGGCGAGCCTGCAGCTTTCCGAAGCGGTGCTGGTTGATGTGGGCGTGCCGATGGGTCCGGTGATCGCCACGATCCATGAGAAGCGCGCGGCGATGCAGGCGGAGATCCGCGCCATGACGCCGGGCGCCAAAGTGCGCCCGCTCGGCCGCCGGCGGCTGCGGGACATGCTGGCGCGGGGGTAAGCAGCGGGGGCGGACCGGAGAACGACAATCTCCGCCCTCGATTTGCCGCGCGGGACCGGGCGACAAATCGTAACTTTCAGGAAATGAGTTCCGACGCAGTAATTCGGCAGAATTGCCCGCAGCATACCAAAGCCATGATGGAGCCTGCCGCGCTCAACCACCCATCGCGCCGTGTTTTGTCCCATCACGGACGCGGTCAACAACCAGTCTTGCCAAGCCTCTCCGGTTTGTGCATTGTGGCTGGATGCAGGGGGGCAGGTCTCCAACGACCGGCCGTCTGTGGCACTGGACGAGGATGTTCTACGCGGCACTTGCCGTCGTGGGGTGTTATTCTATTGCCCAGGCACAGACGATGCGCGGGACGGACGACCAAACGGCATTCGCGGTGCCGCGCGTGGCGCTGGGCACGACGGCGGAGGTCGCCTTGCCGCAGCCGCTCGCCCCCAGTGAAGCCGCTCGCATCCGCCACATCTTCGCGCTCCAGGCCCGCGGTGACCTGACCGGCGCCATCCATGAAACCGACCGGCTCGACGACCACCTCCTGCTCGGCGCCATCCTCGCCGACCGCTATCTCGGCGGCTGGATGCACCCCACTGCCGCGGCGCTGACCGATTGGCTGGCGCGCTACGGTGATCAGCCTGAAGCGGCGGACATCCGCGCCCTGCGCGAGCGCATCGCGCCGGACATCGTTGCTCTCGTCCCAACCGGGCGTCCGCTCCCGCGTGCGCGCCGCAGCCCCGTGCTCGCGGCCACCAGCGCCATCACGCTGTTCCGGCTGAACCGCGATGCCGAGGCGGTCGCCGCCGCCGCCCCGCTGCTGTCTCGCCCTGCCTCGCAGCCTGGCAGCGGCGACGCATTGTTCGCCGGCGGCCTCGCTGCCTGGCGGCTCGACGACATGCCGTCGGCGCTGAGCTTCTTCGATGCAGCCTGGCGCGCCGCCCCCACCATGCCATCGCGCGCCGCCGACGCCTTCTGGGCGGCCCGTGCGGCCCAGCGCCAGGCCGATCGCGCTACCTCCATAGTTTGGCTGCGCCGTGCCGCCGCGGAGCATGACAGTTTCTACGGTCGCATTGCGGCCCGCGCCCTGCGGCCCGCGTCAGTTTGCACCGGCTTCGCGACACTCGGTCCCGCCGACATCGACGCGTTGGTCGCGATTCCTGCCGGCCGCCGTGCCTTCGCCTTGCTCCAGGTTGGCGAGAAGCGCCGCGCGGAAGCGGAGTTCCGCACGCTCTGGGCGGATTCAGGAGGAAATGCGGCGCTCGGGCAGACCCTGCTCGCGGTCGCGCGCGCCGTCGGCCTGACCGAACTCGGCGCCGAGCTGCAAGGCGCTGCCTATGCTGCGTCACGCGGACCGGCCCCGCCCGATCTGCACCCGATCGGCGGCTTCGTGATCGATCCGGCGCTGGTCTACGCGCTGGTGCACCATGAGTCCGATTTCCACCCTGGCGCGGTGTCGCGCGACGGAGCGGTCGGACTGATGCAGATCAAACCCGCCAGTGCCTGGACGGTGAACGGCGCCCGTGCGCTCGCCGGCATGCGGACCGCGCGGCTGCACGATCCGGCGGTCAACGTGGCGATCGGCCAACGGTACTTGCTGCTTCTCGCCGATGACGGAGCGATCGAAGGCAATCTGATCCGGTTGCTGGCCGCCTATAAACAGGGGCCGTTCGAGCTGCGGCGCTGGGCGGACCACGTCAACGCCGCCGGCGATCCGCTGTTGTTCCTGGAAGCGATGCCGAATCCGGCAACGCGGGGGTTTGTCGAGGATGTGTTGGCCTGGTCATGGCGCTACGCCGCCGCCTTGCACCTGCCGGCGGCGAGTCTGGACGCTCTCGCGGCCGACCGCTTCCCGCGCCTGATGCGGTCGGACGGAGCCACGTCCGACGCGGGCTGCCCCGCAATCGCCGCGACGCGTTAGCCCGAGCATCATCGCGACCGAAGCTCCGCTCGCATTTCGGCTTCAAGGGAGACCGAGCGACCGTTGCCGGGGCAGGCGGCTCTCGTGCTATGACATAGGAATAATGAAGCTTTATTGCCTTTGTGGCCAAGTCCGCATGCAAACCCCAAACCAACCGGACTTCATCAACGAGTGCAACTGCACACTCTGTAGCAAAACTGGCGCCCGCTGGGCCTATTTTCATCCCTCACACGTCGTTATCGAGGGAACGACGAAGGGGTAGAGCCGTGGCGACAAGGCAGACCCTGCCGCTGAAGTCCATTTCTGCACAAATTGCGGTTCGACGACTCACTTTGTCCTGACCGCGAGCGCGATATCGAAGTTCGGGAACGTCCAACAGGGTGTCAACATGCGTCTGGCGGATGAGAAGGATCTTGTCGGAATAGAGTTGCGCTATCCTGACGGACGTGCCTGGTCAGGCAAGGGTAGCTTCGACTATGTGCAAGCGGCTCGCATCATCGGCGGACGAGCGGCCTCGGAATAACCGTTCGTGGTGAGTGTCATTCAGCCTGGAACGAAGACGCGAAAGCGGAAATTCAAACCGAGACACGACCGGGGCCGGGGCGCGTCGCCAGGGTCGTCGTCGCACCTGGCGATCAGGCTATCCCGCCAGTACCTGCCTTGCCGCCGCCTCGATCGCGGCGCGGTCACCGGCCGCGACGCGTCTCTCATCCACCAGGGCGCCGCCGATACCGACGAAGGCGGCGCCGGCCGCGAGATAGGCGGCGACATCACTTGGTCCCACACCGCCGGTGGGGCAGAACGCCACGCCGGGAAACACGCTGGCCAATGCCCGGATATGCGCCGGGCCGCCGGCCGAGGAAGCGGGGAACACCTTCACCACGCCCGCACCTGCGGCGAGCGCAGTCCGCACCTCCGTCGGCGTCAGCGCACCCAGCATCAGCACGGCGCCGGCGGCGACACAGGGCGCGGCCAGCGTCGTGTCCACCCAGGGGGTCACGATGAAGCGCGCGCCCGCGGCGAGGCAGGCCTCGGCGGTGGCGCGATCCGGCACAGTGCCGGCTCCCACCACAAGCGACGGGTCCGAGGACAGCTCACGGATCAGCGCCGGAGCGTCGGGCACGGTCATGGTGATCTCGAAAATGCGCAGCCCGGCGTCGCGCAGCCATTGCACCACCGTGGCGGCATGCCGCGTCACATGCGTGCGCACCACCGGCACGACCTGCGCGGCGCGGAAGGTCCCGAGCAATGTGGAGTCGGTCATCCGGCGCCCCCAATTCGAGCTTCGCAGTTCGACCTTTGCACTTCGATTCTCGTTAGTATTGCTCACTCGAACAGGGAGAGATCGATGATGTCGCCCATGTGGTTGTAGCCGGCGTCGCTCTGGTGCAGGTGATCGCCGCAGTCCCACATCGACAGCATGCTTTCGGAATGCTCTGGATCGCGCACGCCGGCATCGAAGTCGATCACCGCGTCGAAGGCGTTTCCCGTCCGGATCCAGGCGTTCACCTCCAGCCGGATGCGCTCACGCGCAGGGGTCCACGCGCCCGGCAGGAACGTCTCATATCCGAACGGCGTGATCGTGCCGCCGAAAATCTTGATGCCGCGCGCATGTGCCCGCAGTGCGAGCTGCTTCAGCCCGGCAATCATCGCCGGCGCATTGGCTTCCTCCTCGGGCTTCGCCCAGCGGTTGCGCAGGTCGTTGGTGCCCAGCAGGACAATCACGTGGGTCACACCCGGCTGTGCCAGCACGTCGCGGTCGAAGCGGCGCAGGCCGCTGTCGCCGCGGATGTCGTGCAGGATGCGGTTGCCGCCGAGGCCCTGGTTCATTACGCCCATCGGCCGGCCGCCGCGCGCGAACAGCCGGCGCGCGAGCTGGCTGGGCCAGTTGGCCCACGCGTCGTGGGTGGCAATGTTGCCGTCGGTCAGCGAATCACCCAGCGCGACGACGCCGCCGGCGCCTTGCTCTGCCAGCACGTCGATGCCGGCAACCACGTACCAGTCATCGGTGATCTTCCCAACCGGCATCACGTCAGCATCGGCGAAATTGCCGAGCGGGGAGATGTAGTTGGTGACGCGGGCATAGCGGCCGCAGATGCCGAAGCTTGCGGGCAGGTCCTGCGGCAGATGTACGGTCACCGCTATGTCCGTGAGCGGCGGGACGTCCAACTCGACCGGATCGCTGATCAACAAGGAGCCGGTGGCGATTGTGGCGGAGCCCTGGCCGCCGAAGGTGAGTTTGCGGTTGCTGGCCGGCACCACCGCGGCGCCTGCGGCCCGCAGACCGACATGCGCCGCGCCGATCGCCAGTGGGGCCGTGCCGTGGGCATTGGTCAGCCGCACGCGCAGCACCCTGCCGCCCAGACTGACGCGGCCATTCATGCGCAGCGTGACGTTGTTGAATGCCGCGCCTTCAGCCGGGGCGGGCGCGATGGCCCAGGTGCCGACCCAATGTTCGCTTGCCACGTTCGTTGCCTCCCATTCCAGGTGTCATTGCGAGGATCGGGTTGTCATTGCGAGGTCGGCGGAGCCGAAGCAATCTCGGCCGCAAAGTGCCCGGCCATTTCGTCGGTCACCCGACCGGGATTGCTTCGGCCCTGCGGGCCTCGCAAAGACAGCGCGCGCCCGGCCGTTCATCCGCGCCATGATGCGGGGCGCGGGAACTGCATTGCCAGCACGGTCGTCGCTGCCGTCGCTGTCGCGACGAATGGCGGCTCATCGGGGTATACGAACGCGCAGGACAGCGATCCGAGCATTGTGCCGTGCCATTGCAGGCCGCCCTCGATCACCAGCCAGTATTGTCCATGCCCTGCCGCCGGCGATGGACCGGCCAGGCATTCGCCCGGCGCAAGCCGGTAACGCCAGGCGGCCAAACCGTCGGTCTCGGGACCAAGCAATGCGCCGCTGCCCCGCGGCTGCAAGGGACCGGCGACTGCCTCGCGATGCCGCCGGTCCGATACGCCGCGTAGCGCGGTACGGTTCTCGGCGCGCATCATGTAGCGCGCACCGGGATCGAATCCGTTGCGCAGCGTGAAATAGCTCAGGCCTGCCGAGCCGGCGCGGATCGGGCCATAGGCAGTATAGGCGCCGGCGAAATGTACCGAGACCGGGCGCACCGCATGCGTTCCCAGCGTGCCATCTCCCGCGACCACCACCTGGAATTGATCCGCCTGGTGGTAATGCGCGTTCGCCACTTCGCCCGCGTCCTGCTCCACCAGGAATGCCATCGGGACCAGCGCCTCGGGCGGTGGATCGGCATCACCGGCGGCCATGTTGTAGCGCGTGGTGCCGAGATACAGCGTGTGCCAGAAGCCCATGCCGTCGCCCGCGGCGGCACGGCGACGATTGGCGCGAGCGGCGTCGGCGGTGGCGATCAGCGTCATGCGCGCCTCTCTCCCGGCGTCGCGGTGCAGGCGGCACACTGGCCCTCCGCCTCGATCGTTGCCTTGCCCACGGTAAAGCCGAATCGTTTCGCTGCGTCGGCCAGCGCGTGGGCGAGGTCGTGGTCCTCCAACTCCGTCACCCGGCCGCAGGTCCGGCAGATCAGGAACTGCGCCGCATGCTCTTGCTCGTGAGCGACGCAGCCGACGAAGGCAGACAGCCGTTCCAGCTTGTGCACCAGACCTTGCTCTTGCAGGAAATCGAGCGCGCGATAGACGGTGGGTGGCGCTGCGGGCCCACGGCGGCCGCGCAAACGATCCAGCAGGTCGTAAGCACCGGTGGGCGAGTCGGATTCGAGGATCAGGCCCAGCACGTCGCGCCGCAGGTCGGTCAGCCTGGCGCCGCGCGTGGCGCAGATCGTGCCGGCACGGTCCAGCAGCCCTTCGGTGCGGGGCGAAAACACCATGCGGACTCCTTAAAGCATTTCCACGCTGACAGGAAACGCAAGTTGCTCCTCCCGTGTGCCATTGCGAGTCGCGGAGCGACGCCGAGCCGGCGTCGTCGTCCGGCGCTGCCACAATCACGCCACGTTCGTACACGTGCGGGTCGTCCAGCAACTCGTCGATCTCATAGACCGGATTGGCGGTGACTTCGGCGGCTTCGAAGATCGCCATGTTGTCGGCCAGCGTCCGGACGGCGAAAAAGTCGGCCACCGCTGCGTCGCAGTCCTCGATGTTGCGCACAAGGTCGGTGTTGGTGCGGAAGCGCGGGTCGTCGATCATTTCTGCCTTGCCGATGGCGCGGAACATGCGCTCCGCCATCACCTGCATCGTTTTGCAGCTCGAGCAATACGTTCGACCCGTTCAGCATTGCCCAAGTTGACGAAGACGTCGTCACGTATGCGCGCAACCGTGTTCTGAAGCCGATTGATCCGGTCCATGACATCGACGCGCAATAGGGTCATGTCGGCACGGTTGACCCTATCGCAGCGGAGCTGCGTCACGTCATCACGCGGTTGCGTCACGTCGCCACGCAGGCCGTCGGTGCGGGCGATCATCTCGCCGCGGAGTTGCGTCACGTCGTCTCGGAGAGGGTCGATTGCGGCCAGAATTACGGCAGTGGGCTTGTCGCTCATGGGAATGGGTCCAATTGCCGCAGCCAATCTAGCCCGGTGCCGGCGCGAGGCCAGATTGGCCGGGAACTGAAACAGGCGCTAGGTTTCTGTCAGACGCCGGTGGCCCGCGAGGGCTGAAACGGGAAAGCGAAAGCCCTCGGACCGGGTTCGGGGGCACGGCTGCTGCCCCCGCAACTGTGCGCGGCTGCCCCCCTGATCGGGGGCGAGGCCCAGGCCCATCGCGCCATTCGCCATACGGCGGAGAAGGCGGGCCGGCTTCATGCCGCGAGCCAGGAGACCGGCCGGCGTCGAGACTGCGTCGCGCGCATCCGGGCGGGGTGTACCGGTGCAACGGGGAGAAACCCGCAGGCGGGCCGTCGATCCTTGACTGGACGGAGGCTGCGCATGCGCTCGATCCTCGCGCTACTGGCAACTGTATTGGTTACGCCCGCCCTGGCCGACGAACCCGACACGGCGGTGCCGCCCGTGGTGGTGACCGCAACCCGGGTTCCCACGCCCGATATCGACATCCCTGCCGGTGTCACCGTGATCACGCGGCAGAATATCGAGACCTACGGCTACAACACGTTGGTGGATGCGTTGCAGGCGGTGCCGGGGCTGCGCGTGGCGCAGTCCGGCGGGCCGGGCGGGCAGGCGAGCGTGTTCCTTCGCGGCACCAATTCCGGCCACGTGCTGGTCCTGCGCGACGGCATGCCGATCAACGATACCTCCGATTCCGACGGCGCCTTCAATTTCGGCGTCGATACGCTGGCCGACGTGCAGCGGATCGAGATCATCCGGGGTCCCATGGCGGCGCTGTACGGCTCCGGCGCGATCGGCGGGGTGATCAACCTGATCACCCGGCGTGGCGACCAGGCAGGCGCGCATTGGGAAGGCGACCTCTCCGGTGGCTATCCGGCGCAGATCCGGGGCAGCGCGGTGGCGTCGGGAATCGAGGGGCCGGTGGATTATGCCCTGGTCCTGGAATCGCAGTCGCAGCGCGGCTACGACACCACGCCGCAGCGCGAATCGATCTATACGGGCGTGCCGCAGGGCTATCGCGATCGCCTCGCCACGCTGAACCTTGGATATACGTTGGTGCCCGGCACACGGCTTTCGTTGCTGTTGCGCGCGCATGAGTCGATTTTCGGCTTCAATGAGCTGGGTGATCCGACCTTCGATGACGCCAACGCCACGGGTAAGGACAGCGACTTGCTCGGCCGCATCGGGGTTTCGTCCGCATTGTTTGGTGGCACGTATCAGACCAGCCTGTATCTCGGCCGACAGCAGGAGGACCGGCGGTACTATGAGCCGTTAGATCCGGCGGACGTGAACAACATGGCGATGGTGGACGACCGCTATCACGGCTACCGCACCGACCTGCAATGGAACAACACGGTGCATCTCAACGACCTGATGCCGTCTCCGGCGCTGTCCGCAACCGACCTGACCTTCGGCTATGAGCATACCGCCGATACCGCGCATGTGCGGCTGAACGACAGCTATTTCGGGTTTCCCTATATGGAGAATACCAACGCGTCGATGATGGACGACGCGGTGTACATGGGGCTGCAAAGCACGGTCGCGCGGCGACTGACCCTGACCGGCCAGGTGCGCCAGGACTGGGAGGCACCCAATACGCCGACGACCTGGCGCGCCGGCGCGGTATTCGACGCCAGCGAGATCGATACGCATATCAAGGCGTCGTACGGCACCGCGTTCCGCATGCCGTCATTGTTCGACCGGTTCGGTGTCGATTCCTCGGGCTTCGTCGGCAATCCGGATCTGCAGCCGGAGCGGGCGCAGGGCTGGGAGGCGGGCTTCACCACGATCCTGCCGGCTGCCGGCCACGCGAACGCTGTCAGCTTCGGTGCCACGTACTTCAACGAGCAAGTGAACGATCTGATCGTGACAGAACTGACCTCGGCGACCACCTTCACACCGGAAAACATCAACGCGGCGCACCTGCAAGGGGTGGAGACGGACCTGACGCTGCGTCCGTCCCGCCGGCTGGCGATGCAGGCGGGGTGGACCTACACGATCGCGAAGGCGATCGGCGGCGGACAGCCATTGCTGCGCCGGCCGCGCGACACTGCTTCGGTGACCGCGACCATCACCCCACTGCCGGGACTGACCATTGCGCCGGAGGTTGAATATGCCGGGGCATTCGAGGATTACCTGGTGAACGATCAGGGTTTCAGCACGGCTGATATCGTGACCTCGCCGCACGGGCTGATCGCGAACCTGACGATGACCTACGATGTACGGCCGCATGTGCAGTTGTACGTGAACGCCACGAATTTGTTCTATTCGAAGTTCGAGCCGGTGAACGGCTACCAAACCCCGGGGCCGACGGTGGTGGCGGGGATGCGGGTACGGCTGTAATGGGCGTGATGGGCTGCGCGAGCGGCACGTGCCTTCGGCTGCGCATGCAACACGTGTCGTTGCGAAGACCGCGAGCCAAGCGTGGCGGGACGAAGCAATCGCGCTTGGGCAGGCGCGCGTCCCTTCGACCATCCGGCCGACCGGCATTGCTTTGGCCCCCTGTGGGGCCTGGCAATGATATAGGCTCCCGCGTCGCTCCCCAGTGATGGACGCCGCCGCCCATCGGTCGTAGGCGGAACACGTCCCAACGCGAAGCCCCGCCCTTGCGCACCAACGCCTGGTTCGTCTCCTACGGTTTGCTCGGCCTCACCCAGAACGGCCTCGTCCCGGTGCTGATGCCGCTGGTCGCGGCCAACAACGGCGGCGCCGGGCTGACCTATGCCGCATTCTCCTTGCTCGGGCTGCTTTCGCCCGTGCTTGGCACCTGGGCCGACAGCACCGGCCGCCATCGGGACTTGCTGATCTGCGGTGCCATCGGCGCCGGCCTGCTGCTGCTGCCGTTCGACATCGCGGGGGAGCAATGGCGCATCGTCCTCGCCGCCGGCGCCGGACTTGGCGTCATGGCGACCACCACCGTAGGCAATGTCCTCGCCATCCAGGGCGTGCCCGAAGCGGAGTGGGACGCGCGCGTTGCGTTGCTGCAACGCTACATCAGCGCGGGTCAGGTGATCGGCCTGGTGCTCGCCGGATTGCTCGCGAGCACCCACCCCGGCAGCGGCTTCGTCTTCGCCGGCGCCGCGCTGCTGGTGGCGGGTGGACTGGCGGCCGTCTCGGCCCCAGGCCGCGAGAGGCGCCAGCGACACGCTCGGCCGCCGCCACGCCCGATGGTGGGAGGCGACGCCGGCGTCTCCGGCCCGCACCACCGCGGCCACCATGTCAGCCTGCCGGAGCTTGGCGCGTATCTCAGCGTGATCAACGCGAGGCTGCGGCGATTCCTCATCGTCTGGCTGGTAGCCTATCCCGCAATGAACGGCTTCGCGACCCTGTTCCCGGTAGCCATGACGCGCCAGTTCGGCATGGATCCGATCATGCCGTCCACCGCTTATGCCATCGGCGTCGGCTGCAGCCTTCTGCTGTACAATCCGGTGGGAGCAATGACGCATCGCGTCGGCGGCGGCGCGATGCTGATGGCAGGCATTGGCATGCGCCTGGTTTTCTTCGGCTCGTTGGCGGCGGCGGGGCTGCTGCACGTCGGCTGGATCGGCTGGGCGGTGCTGGTCGGCTTCGCGTTGGTGCAGTTCGTGTGGCCATTGCTCGCGGTGAGCGCCAATTCGCTGGCGGTGCGCCTGGCCCCGACGGCGCGCGGCGAAAGCGTCGGATTGTTCAATGCCGCGACGTCGGTGTCAGCGGCGGTGGGATCGGCGCTGGCGGGCGTGGTGTTCGGCGCTTGGGGCTTTGCCGCGCTGGCCGGAGTCACGTGCCTGGCGTCGGCCGTGGCAGTGGTGCTGATCCGTGTGTGGCTCGTGCGGCCGGCGGAATAGGCGGGCGATCAGCGAAGGCCAGCCATGCCCTTCCCGGATGCGCATCGAACCACGTGCGTGGCGCCCGAGCCGCCGGTTCGGTGATTGCTCGAGGGAATCCGCACAATGCCGCTGCCCGCCATACGCCGATGCGCCAACGGTATGGGTTCAATTCGCGTGCCAATCATGCCGCCGCCGGATTCGACCCTGTCTTCTGTTCGTACCGGCGCTTCGGCCCGGACGCCCCGCGTGGGCAACCAATCGACAGCAAATGGCCCGGCAAGCCGACCCGTGATACAACGTGACCGGAGGCTTTCGATGAACCTCGCTCAGCCCGGCACCGAGCGATACTTTTCCCGCGAGGAGTTCAGGCGGTGGTGTGAAGCCCAGACGAAGGGCCGCTACGAACGCGTGGACGGCCGGATCGTGGCCATGGCGCCCGGGCGCGGCGCACACCTGCGGATCAAGGCAGCGATCTACAAGGCGCTGGATCGCGCGGTGGTCGCCGCCGGTGTGCCTTGCCAGGCATTGCCCGATGGCGCCACCGTGGAGACCGGCGACAGTGACTACGAACCGGACGCCCTGGTGAACTGTGGCGAGCCAATGGCCGACGACGCGATCGCAGCGCCGAACCCGGTGATCATCGTCGAAGTCCTGTCACCCGGCACGGCATCGACGGATACCGGCGGCAAGCTGGCTGACTATTTCCGCGTGCCATCCGTCACGCACTACCTGATTGTGCATCCGACCCGCCGATCCGTTACCCATCACCGGCGTACCGACGACGGCATCGACACACGAATCATCGTCAATGGACCGATCACGATGGCCCCGCCTGGGATCGTCATTACGGTGGAAGAGATTTACAGCACCACGTAGGCCAACCGTCGCTTAGCATTGGACAGGCGGTCGGTTCGCCGCGAACTGTAGAGGTCGTCATGCGGTCGCTTCCAAATCGTTCGTCAAGGAGATGGTGCTTGCCTTCGGAGCTTGCTCCGAAAGAAAGTTTGGCAAGAAGAAGTCCCCGGCTTTTCCGTCGGGCAGCGATCCATTCACAAATGACCGCTCGTGAACCGCGCGATGAGCGAGGAGAGTGTGCCTGGGGCACGATTTTCTACGAATCGCGCGGTGACCCCTACGAAGCTAGTGTCCGGGGTCCTGACCATCACGGGAGACGACCATGCCGGCTGCCCCGCTGTCCCGCCCGCTGATCGAGATCGCACCCGATTTGCGCGAGAAGCGGGTGACCGCTCGGGAATTGATCGAGGCGGCCATTGCCCGGCACGAGCGCTTTGGCGAGCGCCTGCACGCCTATTCGCTCTGGGCACCGGATCTGGCGCGCGCCGTCGCCGCGGCCGCCGATGCCGCGTTTGCCGCCGGAGTAGTGGCCGGCCCCCTCCAGGGCCTGCCGGTTTCGATCAAGGATCTGTTCGCCGCTTCCGGCTATCCCTGCTTCGCCGGGTCGAGCCTGCGGCTGCCGGCGGATCCGTGGGAGCATGACGGACCGCTGGTGGCGAGGCTGCGCCGTCAGCTCGGCGTCATCACAGGCAAGACCCATATGGTGGAGTTCGCGTTTGGCGGCACCGGTCACAACAGCCATTGGGGCGCGCCCTATAACCCGTGGGATGCGGCGGCCCGCCGCTCGCCGGGCGGTTCGTCGAGCGGCGCCGGCGTCAGCCTGTTGGAAGGCTCGGCATTGCTCGCCTTCGGCAGCGATACGGCGGGCTCGGTGCGGATTCCGGCGTGCATGACCGGCACGGTCGGCCTGAAACTCACGCTCGGGCGCTGGCCGGCCGATGGCGTGGTGCCGCTGTCCCCGACCTTCGACACACCGGGCCTGCTGGCGCGCAGCGTCTGCGACGTGGCGTACGGCTTTGCCGCGCTCGATCCCGCCGACATCGATCCGGCCGGCTTCATCACCCGCGCCGGACATGGCGGCCTCGCCGGGGTTCGCATCGGCGTCGGCGACCCGTTCCTGTGGCGCGACTGCGATCCCGGGATCGCCGAGACCGCGCACGAGGCCGTCAACGAGCTTGCCCGCGCCGGCGCCGTCGCACGCGAATTCGCATTCCCGGAAGCGGAAGCCGCCTGTGCCGTCTTTCTTCAAGGCAGTCTCAGCGCCATCGAGCTGCGCAGTTTCCTCGACCGGGAACTGCCGGATTGGCTCGCGCAGCTCGACCCCGTCATCGCGCCGGCAGTGCGCAATGCCGCGAGTGTCACTGCCGGCGATTACCTCGCGCGTCTTGCGCGGCTGCGAGCGTTGGCGCGCAGCGCCGCCCCGCGCCTCGACGAGGTCGATGTGATCGCCTCGCCGACGCTCTGCCTGACCCCGCCGCTGATGTCGGACGTGGCGGACGCAGACGGCCACCTCCGAGCCAACCGTCGCATCGTACGCAACACCGTCGCGGTGAACTATCTCGGGCTCTGCGCGATCACGCTGCCGGTCGGACTTGACCGCGCCGGCATGCCGGTCGGGCTTCAGTTGACGGCGGCCGCCGGCGCGGAGGAGCGGCTGCTTGCCGTCGCGCTTGCCGCGGAGCGCGTGCTCGGCACCGCCGCCGACCGGCTGGGGACGCCGCCATTGCTCGCGTCCTGACGGGGACACGAGGCCGCCGCGATCGCCCCTTTGGCAGCGGTATTATACCCTAATATTCCGGACCGCGCGCTAACCACTACTGCGGCACTGCGAGCCTCTGTTTGCGGATTCATTACGGAGTCGTTTGGCACATCGCACCCGGCGTGTGAGCTGGTTCACACAATCTGCCGTGCATTGCTGTTATGCACTGACCAGCCGCGCGGCAACAGGCGTTCGTCGACGTGGCAGCCGCGATGCCCGCTCTGATGTTGGTAAAATGCAACAGAAAATCGGACCGGTAGTACAACCAAATCCTTGCTACACCAATCCAGACACGCAACCACGGACCTACGCGAATGTACGCAGCGAAGCCTCGAACCGGAAACCGCGAAGCAATTCTGGACGTGACCGAAACAATCGGGTTGGGGGCAGCATTCGCGCTCGCCCTGATGGCCACCGTCATGAGCAGTGGCCCAGCCGGCCGCCAGGGCGGCAGCAACTGGATACACCAGGCCTTTACACCGAGCCTCGCCGATCTGGGCGCGATCGTCACCGCCAGGCGCTAACGTTCCCTGCTCGAGCCGGAATCCCTGCATATGCAACAGATGGTTCTGTGGCTGCATGCCTGGCATCCGCCGGGACTGGAACGGGACAGTCTTGGCTACGTGGCCTCGGCGCTGGTGCTGGCCACGTTCTGCATGCGATCAATGCGGCCGCTGCGCGCCACCGCGATCCTCAGCAATGTCGGCTTTATCGCCTACGCGCTGGCGGATCACATCCTGCCAGTGCTGGTGCTGCACTGCATCCTGCTGCCGGTGAACATCTTCCGCTTCGTTGAGATCACCCTGTCGCGGCACACCGTGCGGCGGCTCCCGCGGCAGCTCGCCCCGGCAGAGGCCGACTGATCGAAGCATCGTGCCCCGCCACCGCGCCGGTCAGGTCGGACGATCGGCAAGACCCAACGCCCGGATCGCGTTCTGCTTCAGGATCAGTTCGTGCACCTCGGGCTTGAATCCCGCCGCCTTGAATTCGCCGATCCAGCGGTCCGGCGCAATCAGCGGCCAGTCCGACCCGAACAATATCTTGTTGCGCAACGGACCGTTGGCGTATTGCACCAGTTGCGGCGGAAAGTATTTCGGCGACCATCCCGACAGGTCAATGTAGACGTTCGGCTTGTGCAGGCAGACCGACAGTGCCTCGTCCTGCCAGGGCCACGACGGATGGGCAATGATGACCGTCATGTCGGGGAAGTCCGCCGCCACGTCGTCCAGGTGGATCGGGTTGGAGTATTTCAGCCGCAGGCCACCGCCGCCCGGCATGCCGGTACCGATACCGGAATGGCCGCTGTGGAAGATCGCCGGCAGCTTGTGCTTGGCGATCACTTCATACAGCCGGTACGCCATGCGGTCGTTCGGGAAGAACCCCTGCATGGTGGGATGGAACTTGAAGCCGCGGACCACGCCGGCCTCGATCAGCGCCTTCGCCTCGCGCACGCCCATGCCGCCTTTGTGCGGATCGATGCTCGCAAAGGCCATCATGATGTCGGCATTCTCGGCGGCGGCGTCGGCCACCTCCTGGTTGGGGATGCGGCGGTTGCCGATCTCGAATTCCGAATCGACAGTGAACATCACCAAGCCGATCTTGCGCTCGCGATAATAGGCGAGGGTTTCCGCAATGGTCGGCCGCTTGCCGACCTTGAAATACTTGCTGGCGGCGTCCTCGTAGGGTTGCCACAGCGCGTCGGCGGGCTGGCGGCAGGAGACTTCCGCGTGGGTGTGGACGTCGATCGCCACAAGGTCGCTGATGTTCATCGCACCCACTTGCTCCCGCGCTCGCGCCCCGCTCGTGAGGCTGCTGCCCGCCAATCTACCCTGACCGGTGCGAACGCAACAGTGCAACGGACTTATGCACTGGCGCCGGAGACTTCCCCGTCCGCCCTCCAGGCAAACAGCATGATCGCCGCGACAAAACAAAGGATTTTCGCAACCACGTTCAGCGCCAGCGGCAGCGGCTCCGCGGGAAAGGGGAACCCGAACGCCGCCCAGACGGCAAACACCAGAAACATCCCCGCCACCGCGTGGCAGGCGCGCGCCGTCACCCGCATCGAAGGCAGCAAGGTCAGCAGCGCCACCGTCGAGAATTCGACCAGGAACAGCGGCAGGAAGAAGAGCTGCCGATACAGCATCGGATGAGCCGGCAGCGGCGGATTGGTCCGCGCCATGACGATCAGATCGAACGGAAACTCGAAGAGCATCGGCGCGGCGGCGGTGCCGATCACGGCGCTGGCCAGCGCGACCTTCCAGCCCCAACGCCGGGTAAGGTAGAGAATGACAAAGAAGGTGACCAGCGCATCGACGAACGTGCCGACGCGCACGCGGCGCGCGACGAAGTGCGGATAGGCCTGCCTGACTTCCAGCCCGTAGACGAACGTGGCGACCAAGACCATGTAGATCGCCAACAGCCAGATCGCGATCATGAAACCGGCAATCGTGCTTCCTGGCGGCGTGACCGCCAACGGGGCGCGCAATCGTATGCCGGCATAGACGAATCCGCCTGCCACCACGAGCAATGCGATTGCCAGCAGGATCGCTTCACCGCCCGGGTAGGAAACCCAGTGGGCTGCCCCTTGCGGCCGCGGCGCGGTGCCTTCGGCCTGCACCAGTCGCAGCAGCAGATCGGCACGCGCCAGACCGCTCGATAAGCCGGCAACCATCGATCGTTACCCGCGTATCACCCACGCAGCTTCAGCAGCCGGTCCGCATTGCCATGCGCGATCTTCTGCCGATCCGCGGGCGACACCGGCAGGCTGTCGAGAAACGCCCGCGCCGGCGCATTGTCGCTGAACGGATAATCGACCGAGAACATGATGCGGTCGGCGCCGAACGTGTGCAGCAGCGCCTCGAACGGCGGCAACGAGAAGAAGCCGCTGGTGGTCACGTGCACTTGCTCCAGGATGGCCTGGCTGGGACTGCGTCGCAGCAGCCCGGCGGGAGCGCGGCCGAACACCTGGTCGCAACGCGCCAGCATGGCCGGCAATCCTTCCCCCATGTGGCCGATGATGAGCTGCAGACCAGGATAGCGGTCCAGCGTCCCGGACAGCACAAGGCGCAGCACGTGCACCGCGACCTCGGCGTGCCAGCCCCAGCCGGCGATCGACAGCATGAAGCTCAACGGGTCGGGCAACCCGTCGTAATACGCCCGGCGCACCGCCTCCGGCGGGATGCCCGGATGCAGATAAAGCGGCGTTCCCAGCGCCTCTGCCCGCGCCAGGACAGGTGCGAAACGCGGGTCATCGAGGAAGCAATCGTCGGTCAGCCCATTCACCAGCGCGCCACAGAAGCCGAGTTGCGTCACTGCCCGCTCCAGCTCGTCGGCGGCGGCGTCGGGCGCGGTCATCGGCAAATGCGCAAAGCCAGCGTAGCGGTCCGGATGCCCGGCGGCGACGCGTGCTAGCGCGTCATTGAATGCGCGCGCGAGGGCGGGCGCCGTATCAGGCGATGCGATGTCGGCGCCCGGGCCGGACACCGAGAGCACTTGCAAACTGATGCCTGCCGCATCCATGTCGGCCAGGCGATCGGGGCCGAGATCGGCCAGTCTCCCGACCTGCCGCATCGGTCCCCATGGCACCTCGGGCGGCGGGAAACCGCGACGGGTGATGACGGCCCGATCGATCTGCCGCACCAACTCGGGAATGGTGAAATGCTCTTCCAGGGCGACGATGCGCATGGCGACCTCCACTCGGCAGGTTGGCCCACCGGCTCACTGCATTGTTGGCGCCTCGCGCTTGTCGACGCATGCCAGGGCCAGGGTCCGTCGGCGCCTTGGCCGCGCGACCCGGCTCCAAGGCCGATCGATCCGTATGCTTGACGCGTAGCGCAGGCGATTGCTTAGCGCGCAGCGCAGGCGATGATCGCATCGCCGTCCCAGATACCGAGGCAGACTTGCTCGCCGTCGCGCTCCACCAACAAATATGGATCGAGCACGACATGCTCCTGCTTCAGCTCGCCGAGAATGATCGCCGTCCCCGGCACCTGGCGGCACGTCTCGCGGGCGAGCGCCGCGATTGGCTCCGGCACGCCCAGGCCGCGCAGCCACTCCGCCGGCACCCAGCGTTCCTCCCAATGCGAGCCGGCGCGGACCCGGAACACGCCGGCCGCGATCAGCATGGCGATGATCCCCATCCAGGCGAGCGTCAGCCAGCCGGACACGGCCGAGCCGTCCTGCGCCATGCGCTGTGTCAGCCCGCCGCTGACTGCCATGCAGGCGACGGAGCCAAGCAGGGCCACCGGCAGGATCGGCTGGTGGCGGTACCAGAAGCTGGGCGCGAAACGCACGAGCTGCGCCTGCTTATGCTCTGCCAGGGCCTGCTGGCTGATCGGCACGATTCCGAGGTCAGCGAGCGCATCGGCGAGCGACAGCGGCTGCGGCGGGGCAACCAGGGCGTCGAAGGGCATGGACGGGTCTCCTTCGTTGCGGGGCTCTCGAATGAGCCTAGCATGCTCCCGAAACTGTGGTCATCGCAATCGCGTGGCAGGCACGCCGGACGGACGCGAAAGGGATGCAACCACCATGCAACCGCGCTATGAGAAGATCGCTGCGGACAGAGGTTCGCAAATGACCGACCGTACCGAGCATGTGCTGCGTACATTCCCGCCGCGCCCACTGAACCCGGACGAGCGCGCGCTGGTGCAGGCTTGGCTGGCGATTGCCTGTGACGTGGCCTCGGCCTATGTCAGCGAGCGGCGCAGCGACGACCCGGCGATCTACCACCGGATCGTGGTGACGGTCGGGCCGGAACCGACCCCGTCGTTCCTGATCCATGCCCCGGCAGGCCTGAGCTGCTGGCTGGTCCAATCGGTAGGTGGCGAGCCGAGCGTGCGGCGTTTCGACAGCCTGCGGGCGGCGCTGAATGCGATTCGCCCGGTCTTTCCGGTAGCCGGCGGCGCGCGGGAGCCGTAGCGGCTCAGCCACCCAACGGGCGTTGGGCGCGTTCCAGCAAGCGCGAGAGCAAACCAGGTTTCTTCGTTGGCTTGGCGGGTTCGGCCAGCTTCTGCCTGGCACGTTGCTCGGCTTCCTGCTGGCGCTGCTTGCTGCTCAACCACTTCTCCAGCGTCATGCCGGCCTTGGCGGCGCGCTTCTCTTCATAGGCGCGCTGTCCGGCGGATAATGTCTTCTTGGCGACGGGCTTGGTTGTCACTGGTCCGGACCCCTGGCGACTGGCTGGGGGGTTGTCGCAGGCGTGAGGTGGGAATTCAAGGTATTCGCAGCGGAATGCCGGGTAATTCGACAGCCTCGCGGAACATTCACGCAGCTCTGGCAAGCGCTCACGCGCCCACCGATCGTCGGCCGCGGCTGGCGAAGGCTGGTCCCACGTCCTGCTGTGCCGCCTCGAGCAGGGCAAGACGTGGACCCAAGATCTGAACCTATGCGTGCTGACCCAACAAGCAGCTCGCGGCAGCAGATCGTTAGTTCAATTGGAGCATCGCAAGGGTAGCAGCGGAAGTAGCAGACAGTCGCGCGGGCGTTGGCAGAGTACCCGATCAGCCAAGGGCTCGAATCAACGCGCCGGAACCATGACAGCCGGACAACCTGCCGGACGGACCGATACACATGACCTCAAGGCGGAGCTCGCCAACGGGGGCTCACCCAGCCGCTTGGGCAGGCAGGTTGTCCCGTTGGTCGGGAAGGGACCGCCGCCGATGGCAGCAAATTGTTGCATGCCCCGCATCTTTTTTGGTATCATTGCGAAATTTCGATCACGATTGATTCTCTGCTTCTCAGTTCGATCCAGGGGTTATGGCTATGGCGGAGCGCATACGGCGACATTTCGCGACAATGCTTGCGAGGACGGTTGGGCAGCGGCCGGATCATTTCAATCATCGGCAGAAAACCGATGCTCCGCTTGACCCAACAGTTGAGGAGTCGAACGCGCGATCAGTGCACGAACACCGGCTCCCGCCCGGACCAGCGGGCGACTTTGTCGGCGTCGAAGACCTGTTCGGTTGGATGGTACGTAATGCTGGCCAGTTCGGCGACATCTTCAAGGCGTCCGTATTTGGCAGCAACGTCTTTGTCGTCAGCAACCCCGAGTATTGTGAACGAATCTTGCGCTGGAACTGGCGCAACTATGCGCGGAAGGGGCAGATCGTCCAACGCATAGCACTGCTGCTGGGCAACGGCCTGATAGCGAGCAATGGCGAGTTCTGGGTCAGGCAGCGTCGGATGATTCAACCCGCCTTTTCGACACATTCGATTGCCGGTCTGATTGACATGATCACGCGCGCCAATGCCGATCTGCTGGACACCTGGACCCGGGCTGCACAGCAACAAGAGACAATCAACGTCACGCACGACCTCAGCACGATGGTGTTGAAAGTGACGCTGACGGCGATTTTTGGCGACGACTACCAGGTCGTGGCGCCGCACTTCCGACTCCTCACCGACGTCTCCGCGCGCAATTTCCAGTTGGCTCAGGCGTTGCAACCCGCCAGCCAGATTGTCAGGCAGGTCGTCGAACGACGCAGACGTCTGGATACGAGTGCCGGGGGCTTTCTGTATACCATGATGCAGGGACGCGACCGGGACAGCGGCGAGCAAATGTCGGATGCCCAGCTTGTACGCGAGGTAATGACGTTGGTTGTCGCCGGCCATGAAACGACGGCCGGCTTGCTGAACTGGATTTGGTACTTGCTGTCGCGGCATCCGAACGTGCACACCCGGCTCCTGCGGGAATTGCAGGAGCTGCCATGGGGGGATGCACCAACAATGGAGGCGCTACCAAAATACGCCTATACGCGCCGGCTTATCGATGAGGCGCTTCGGCTGTATCCGCCGCTGTGGCTGATGACACGCAAGGCCGTGCAGGACGACTTTCTCGGAGAATATTTCGTGCCGGCCGGCACCGAGATCTATATCTCGCCTTACCTGATCCAGCATAGCCCGCAGCTATGGGAAGCGCCGGAGCAATTCGATCCCGATCGCATGGATCCGGCGCGCACCGGCGACCGACACGCGCTGGCGCTTTGCCCGTTCGGCGCCGGTCCACGGACCTGCATCGGCGAGCGGCTTGCGCGCGTAGAAGTCCAGCTCCATTTGATGCATGTCGCAGGAAAACTACGTCTGCGTCATGATTCAGATAGGCCGGCAGAAATGACCACGGGCCTGAATCTGCTGAGCAAGGAAGACTTCGTGATGCGACCGGAGAAGCTTTCTTATCACGCGTGAGTGATGTGAGCGCCGGCGTCGCCGCATTTTGCTTCTCTCGCGTCACGCGCGACTCCCGAGCGCGAATGCGACTTCCAGACCAGATCGTCCCTGCGCCCGCTGATGCCGGTACCTGCCTCAGCGATGAAAATATCTGACGCCAACAGCCACCGGGCCGAGGCGGTGCTCCGGGACCCCACGAAACGGCGCATGCGCTTGCTTGACCGAGCGTCGCACCCACGTGCTTGACCGAGCGGCGCACGCGCTCGCTTGATCAAGGTTGCTCCGTCGCCATGCTCCCTGGGAAAACCGCGCAGGTTCTGCGGTTCCCCATCCACCGGCGGCGAATACAAACCCCGCCGCCTGGCGCGGCATCGCCCCGATCCGTCTATCCTGGCCGCAAGGAGGACCGCTCATGCAATTCGGCTTCTGCGTCATGGCCAATATCGAGGAGATCGGCTTCTATCCACACATCGAATCCCTCGGCTACCACTCCGCCTGGGTCGCCGACAGTCAGATGCTGTTCTCGGACTGCTATGCGGTGCTGGCGCTCGCCGTGCAGCGCACCACGACGCTGCGTCTCGGACCCGGCACGGCGATCTGCGGCACCCGCATCCCGCCGGTGCACGCCGCGGCGATGATGACGTTGAACCGCCTGGCGCCGGACCGGTTGTTCCTCGGCATCGGCACCGGCAATACAGCGATGCGCAGCATGGGGCAACGGCCGATGCGCATCGCCTCCTTCGATGCCTATCTGCGGGTCCTCGCTGCCCTGCTGCGGGGCGAGACTGTGGACTACGCACCCGAGGGCGGCGTTGCGCGCCCGATTCGCATGCTGCTGGAGGCCAATGGCTGCGGCTTCCAGGAACCGAAGATCCCACTCTATGTCTCGGGGTTTGGCCCGCGCACGATGGCGCTTGCGGGTCTCCACGGCGACGGGCTGGTGTTCGCGATTCCGCCGCGCGGCGTGCCGGTGGCGGAGGCGCTGGCGCATGCTCGGCAAGGCGCGGCGCGCGGCAATCGCGCCTTCGATGCGGCGTGCTTTCACACCTGCGCGTTGACCAACGTTGTTTTGCTGCGCCCGGGCGAGGCCGCGGATTCGGATCGCGTGAAGCTCGCGATCGGTCCCAACGTCATGGCCAGCGTATATTACTTTTATGACGAAGTGCAGGAGCGCGGCATTGACCCTCCGCCATTCCTGGAACGCATCTGGCCCGGCTACTGCGCCCTGGTCGAGGCAACCCCGCCGGCGCTTCGCCATCTTCGCACGCACGAATGCCACTACACCAATCTGCATCCCGGCGAGGCGGCGTTGATCGATGCGCAGCTCATCCGCGACACCTGCCTGGTGGGTACGGCCGAGGAACTGACAGAGCGGATCCGTGACCTGGCGAAGGAGGGTCTGGACGAGCTGATCTTCGCAGTCGGGAATGCGGCGAAGTGGCAGCTCGCGGAGGATTTCGCGCGGCAGGTGATGGCACGGCTGTAATCCGACGCCTACGCCGCCACCGTCTTCTCCCGCCGCCGCTGCACCGAATTAGGAATGTGCAGCGTCTCGCGGTATTTCGCCACGGTCCGGCGGGCGATATCCACGCCCTCCCGCCGCAGCACCGCGACGATCGCATCGTCTGACAGCACGTCGTCGCAGGTCTCACCCTCGATCAGCGAGCGGATCCTGTGGCGCACCGCCTCGGCGCTATGCTCTGCGCCATCGGTGCCGTGCAGTGCCGTGGTGAAGAAGTACTTCAGTTCATACGTCCCGCGCGGCGTGGCGATGTATTTGTTCGAGGTCACGCGGCTGACGGTGCTTTCGTGCATCTCCACCGCCTCGGCGATGTCACGCAGGATCAGCGGCCGCAGATGCGCCACGCCATGACGCAGGAAGCCGTCCTGCTGGCGCACGATCTCGGCGGAGACACGCAGGATGGTCTGTGCCCGCTGCTGCAGCGAGCGCACCAGCCAGTTGGCATTGGCGAGCCGCTCGGTCAGGAACAACCGGTCCTCCTTGCGCGCGCGAGGGGCGACACGGGCGTAGAAGCGCTCGTTCACCAGCACCCGCGGCATGGTGTCGGGATTCAGCTCCAGCAACCACGAACCGTCGGGACCGGGACGCATCAGGATGTCGGGCACCACGAGCTGCGCCGGCTCATCGCTCCAGGTGGCGCCCGGCTTCGGGTCCAGCGCGCGGATCTCGCCGATCATGTCGGCGAGGTCGTCGGCGTCGACGCCGCACAGCGCCATCAGCTTGCGCGTCTCGCGCTTCGCCAGCAGGTCCAGGTTGTCGAGCAAGGCCTGCATGGCGGGATCCAGCCGGTTGCGGTCCGCGAGCTGGGCGGCGAGACACTCTTTCAGATCGCGTGCGAACAAACCGGGCGGGTCGAAGTGCATCATGCGGGCACGCACGGCCTCGACGCGGTCCAGTGCCAGCGCCATCGCTTCGGCGATCGCCGCGGGCGCGGCCGTCAACCGGCCGGCCGGACATAGCAAGGCGATCAGGTGGGCGCCGATCATCCGGTCCACGGGATCGAGGAAGGACAGCCGCAATTGCTCGCCCAGATGCTCGCGCAGGGGACGGCGGCCATCCCCGAGGTCGTCGATCCCGCGATCGTCATCCTCGAAGCCATGGTCGCCGCCGCGGCCATCGATGCGTCCCGGCCCGCCGGCGCCGTCCGCCACCCCGCCGGGGTCGTAGGTGTTGGCGTCGTCGGCATCGAGCGGCGCGGCGGTCTCGGACGGCAGCATATCGGCACCGACCGCGGCAGCGGAATCGACCGGTGCGGCGGCGGGCGCGACCTGGTCGGGCGCGGCACGCTCCGGCGCCGGTGCCTCATCCGAGTCGCCGCGCTCCAGCAGCGGATTGCGCTCCAGCTCCTCCTCCACAAAGGCGGCGACTTCGATGTTGGAGAATTGCAGCAGCTTGATCGCCTGACGCAGTTGCGGCGTCATGACCAAGGTCTGCGACTGGCGCAGGTCGAGGCGCGGGACGATGGCCATGACCGGCGCCTAACGCGAAGGAACGGAGGGAGTCAACGAGGTTCCGAGCTACCTGATGCAAGAAACGTGCTAGCAGCAGGTTATACCCCAAACCTTGCTTCCAGGTAAATGCGGACAGGCTTGGTTCGCCGACCTGAGACGGCCCACACGGACCCAGTGTTCGGCCATCCCGAGGGCCCTTCTCACGCCGCGGGTGCCGCGGCTTCCCGGCGCCAGAACCGACCGGCTGGACCCTTCGGCCAGACCCTACAGGCTGAACCTTTCCCCCAGGTAAACGCGGCGGACGTCCTTATGGGCAACCACCTCGTGCGGCCGGCCCTCCATCAGCACCTGGCCGTCATGCAAAATGTAGGCGCGGTCGATGATCTCCAGTGTCTCGCGCACGTTGTGGTCGGTGATCAGCACGCCGATGCCACGGTCTTTCAGGTGGCCCACCAGCTCGCGGATCTCGTTCACCGCGATCGGATCGATGCCGGCCAGCGGCTCGTCCAGCAGGATATAGGAGGGCTGCGTCGCGAGCGCGCGGGCGATCTCCACCCGCCGCCGCTCGCCGCCGGACAGCGCCAGCGCAGGCGTGCGGCGCAGGTGGCCGATGCCGAACTCCGCCAGCAGCTCGTCGCACATGATGTCGCGCGTGCCGGCATCTTGCTCGACCACTTCCAGCGCGGCCTTGACATTTTGCTCGACGTTCAGGCCGCGGAACACGCTGGCCTCCTGCGGCAGGTAGCCGATACCCAGGCGGGCGCGGCGATACATCGGCAACAAGGTGATGTCCGCGTTGTCCAGGCTGATCGAGCCGGTATCGGGCTTCACCAGGCCGGTGATCATGTAGAACGTGGTGGTCTTGCCCGCGCCATTTGGCCCGAGCAAGCCGACGACCTCGCCGCGGCGCACCTCGATGGAGACATTCCGCACCACCGGCCGCTTCTTGTAGGTTTTGCCGACTCCGCGTGCCGCCAGTCCGCCGGTGCCCCGCAGCACGCGCAATTCCGGCCCGCCGCGTTCGCCGGAGCGACGAGGCGCAGGCGCAGCCTGGCGGACCGGCGCGGGCGGTGCCGCCACGGCTGGCCCCCACCCCTGTCCCGCAACCGACGCGGGCATGTTCGGCCCGTGGCTCATCGCTGCTTCCCGGTCGCTGCCCCACCGGCTTGATGCTGGGTTGCTCCGCCCCCGGCGGGGGCAACGACGGCCGGATTCGTCTGGTCGTTCGGCACCAGCAGACCCTGCACGCGTCCGTCATTGGCCGCAAGCAGTCGCGAGATGCCGGTCTTCATGTTGACGATCGCCTCCGATCCGTCGAGCTGGTTCTGGCCGCGCGTGATGTGCACGTTGCCGGCCACGCGAGCGATGCCCGAGTCTGGAACGTAGACGGCCCGGTCGCCGGTGACGGTATCGGTGACCGTGCGCACCAGCACATGTCCGAAGACATCCACCTTTTGCAGCTTGCCGCTGCTCATCAGCGGATCGTCCTGGCTCCCGGGCGCACCCTGCCGATCAGCCACCGGCGTCGCCGCGGCAGCCTGCTGCGTTGTTCGACCTCCGGGCGCGGTCTGGGTATCGGTGGTGTAGGCTACCAGCGTGTCCCCCTGCAGCCGCCGTCCGTCATTCGTTACCACCACCGCGTCGCCGCGCGCCACCGCCATGTGCCGCTGGGACCAGTATTCCAGGTCGTCGCGAGCGGTGAGCATATCCTTCGGCGTCGCCAGCTTCAGGTGCCGGCCCGTGACGACGAGCACTGCCTGGTCGAGGTCGTAGGTCGCCCGATCGCCCCAGACCTGATCGGTCTGGGTGTAGATATGGACGTTACCCTCGGCCTGAACGCGATAGACCTCATTGCCGCCGGTATCGGCGTCGCCCGCCACGCCCGCCTGATCTGACTGTGCCGGTGGCTGCGCTGCCGTGCCCGGAGCGGCACCGGCCTTCTTGCGGTACCACGCGATCAGGCGGTCGGCCGTGACGGTCACATTGGCCCTGATCGCCTTGGCGTCGCCAGTGGCGATCACCTCTTGCTGCTGCTGCAGCCACTCGATGCCACCATTGGAGGTGATGTCGATCGGGCCGCCATGGGACAGATCGATCTCCTGTGCCGCGGCACGCGCGGCGCCCAACCCAGCGCCTACCAGCACCACGGCGACGGAAACGGCGTGGGCAAGGCCGCGGGGCCACGCCCCGCAGTCTCGGAGCAAAGACGAACTCACCGTGGCGCGCCTTGTGCCGCCGGCCCGCCGGCGGCCGATGCTGCGGCGGGACGCGCCGGCTCGGCCGGAGCGGCGGCGCGAACGGTCGCACCATTCAGCACCAGATGCGCCGGGCCGGCGAACTGGATGTTCGCGCCCTTGTCCATCAGGGTGAACCCCTGCGCGTCCAGCGTACCGAACGGGCCCTCGGCATGCACCGGCTGGGCGCCGGCGGCGGCACCGTTCTTCATGTCGATCGCGGCACTGGCCGTCACCATCGTGGTGCCGTCGTCGCGGTACAGCGTAACATCGCGAGACAAATCCAGCTCGTTGGCGTGCTGCATGTAGACGCCGGCCTTGGCTTGCAGCATGAGCCAGGTGCCGTCCTGTAGCGTGATGTCGCCCTTCGGCTGGGTCAGGTTCACGCGCTCCGGGCCGTCCTGCTGTGCCGTCGCGGCGGTCAACGTGTAGGGTCGGCCCTTTTCGTCGATCCCGTGATAGCGGGCGTTGATCAACTGGCCGCCCTGGATTTCGGCGCTGACCCGGCGGAATGCGGCGCGGGCCTCCTCTGTCGCGCGGTTGAACTCGGGCCACAGCGCGATGGTGGAGAGCAGGGCCAGGGCCAGGGCCGGGAGCAACCACTTGGTGAGCGTGATGGCGAGGTGGCGACGCGCGAGGTGACGAGGTGTCGGCGGGCGGCGCATGCGCGCGGCGGTGGCGGCGATCAGCCTGGCGCCACGGCGGCGGTCGGGGACCGTCGTGGTGGAATGCCCGCTCATGCCAGGCCCGCCCGCAGCAGGTCGTGGATATGAAGAATGCCGATCGGGCGACCCGCAGCGTCCACCACGAACAACGCGGTGATGGGCCGTTCGCGGGCATTCATGGCGTGCAGTGCCTCCGCGGCCAGCGCCTCTGGGCCAATGGTGCGCGGGGAAACGGTCATGATCTCGCCGAGCCGGCGGGACAACAGGTCCGGGCCCATCGCGCGGCGCAGGTCGCCGTCGGTGACGATGCCGGCCAGCCTGCCGTCCTCGCGGCGAACCCCGAGGCAGCCGAATCGCTTCTCCGTCATCAGCAGCAGGGCGCGGTCCATCGGCATGTCGGGCGGGCCGAGCGGGACCGCGTCGCCCGTGTGCATCAGTTCGCGCACGCGGCGGAGGCGCGCGCCGAGCTTGCCGCCGGGGTGAAAGCTGCCGAAATCGGCGGCAGTGAAGCCGCGGCGGGTGAACAGGGCCACCGCCAGCGCGTCGCCGAGCGCCATCTGCATGGTTGTGGACGTGGTGGGCGCCAGACCCATGGGGCACGCCTCGGCGGCGGCGGGCAGCAGCAGAGCAACATCGGCGGCGTTGGCCAGCGCCGAATCGGCACGGGCGGTGATTGCCACCAGCGGCAGGGCGAAGCGGCGGGTATGAGCGACGAGATCGGCCAGTTCCGCTGTCTCCCCCGAATTGGACAGCGCCAGCACGGCGTCGCCGGCGACGATCATGCCCAGGTCGCCATGCGATGCTTCGGCCGGGTGCACGAACAGCGCGGGAGTGCCGGTGGAGGCCAGTGTGGCGGCGATCTTGCGCGCCACATGGCCTGACTTGCCCATCCCCGATACCACCACTCGGCCGGTGATGCCGCCCAGCAGTTCGACTGCGCGGGTGCAGCGGTCGTCGAGTGCCGCGGCGAGGGCGCGCAGTCCGGCAGCCTCGGTGGACAGGACGGCGCGGGCCACCTCCAGATCCGGCTTGCTCGAAACGACGGCGGCAACCGCGGCGGTCATCTGGCGACGGGGCCCCCCGTGGTGTTGCAATGCAGCGTCTCTATGGTCCCCCGGCCGGGGAGGGTCAACCACGCTGGCATTGCGAAGCGTTACCGTCGATTGCATCGGCTTGCTGGCAGCGTTCTTTACCGTGACTGTGCATCTGTGGGGCGACATTGCAGTGCGGAGGGATGCCGCCATCATTGCGCGTCCGTAGTGCCGTCCGCGTGATCCTTGCGTGAGTCGCCGGTCAGCGGCGCGATCATTGCGTCAGCTCATATGTTGCCGCCCCGGTTGTGCCGAGGACGCGACACTGCGGCGCTGCCCCAGGCCGACAGCCGGGTAACCAGGCGGGTCCCGCAGCCCGCCAGCCCATGCGTTGCGCCAGCCTCCGCGCCCTGCTCGGCGCTGGTCGATTCGCGCCGGCTACGCGGCGCGCTGCGGCGGTTTGGCCACCGGCGGCAGCGTCTTGTCCTTGTAGCCGCACCAGGGAGCGGCGATGCAGCGCCAGCACTCCGGGGTGCGCGCCTTGCAGACATAGCGCCCGTGCAGGATCAGCCAATGGTGCGCGTCGCGCAGCATCGCCGCGGGCACGCGGCGGAGCAAGGCGTCTTCCACCTCCCGCGGCGTCTTGCCAGGGGCGATGCCGGTGCGGTTGCCGAGGCGGAAGATGTGGGTGTCCACCGCCATCGTGCTTTCGCCGAACGCGACGTTCAGCACCACGTTCGCGGTCTTCCGACCGACGCCTGGCAGCTTTTCCAGCGCCTCCCGGTCGGGGGGCACCTTGCCGTCGTAGTGCTCTGCAAGCTGGCGCGACAGCTCCACTACGTTGCGCGCCTTGCCCTGCCACAAGCCGATCGAGCGGATATGGCGCGCCACGCCCTCGACGCCGAGGCGGACCATGGCTTCGGGTGTGTTGGCCTCGGCGAACAATGTGGTGGTGACGCGATTGACCGAGACGTCGGTCGCCTGGGCGGAGAGCACGACGGCGATCAGCAAGGTATAGGGATCGATGTAGTCGAGCTCGCTGCGGGGGTTCGGGTTGGCCTTGGCCAGCGCTTCCAGAAACTGCCGCACGTCGTCCTGCGACATGGTCCGGTAGGGTCGGCGGGGCGCTTTCCTGGCTTTGGCGGGGCGAGGTGATGCCGGCATGGGAATGATGCTGGCGCCGTCGCCGAGTCGCTGGCAAGCGGCCGGAGCAAACGCAAGGACTGCCCCTCCCCTTGCGGGAGGGGGCGGGGGGAGGGGTGCGTATAACGGAACACCCGGTTACGCATCCCGCTTCCCCCGAACCGCCTCCCGCAAGGGGGGTGCGTCCTTCTGTGCTTGCTGAGTGTCGCCAAATACGCGACCCGTCATGACATGAATGTGATGCCTCCCTGCGACGCAAACTTTCCGTCCTGCTGGACAGAGTTTCGCGGTCTCGGCACGGTTCTGCGCAAGCTGCCGATCAAGAAAAGCCAACGCACCCGACGGGAGGATTGACGATGGCCGCACCATCGAAGGCCGTGCGCCTGAAGAGCGCGCAACGCTACGGCCTGTTATTGCTCTGCATCATTGGCGTGCTGAATTACATGGACCGGGGCACGCTGTCGGTCGCCAATCCGCTGATCCGCCACGATCTTGGCGTGTCGATCGCCGAAATGGGCGTACTGCTGTCGGCCTTCCTCTGGCCCTACGCATTCTTCCTGCTGCCCTCCGGCGGCCTGGTTGACCGGTTCGGGCCGCGCCGCGTGTTGTGCGCGTCGCTGGTGGTGTGGTCGATCGCGCAGGCCGCCGCGGGTTTCGTTGCCAATCTGGGCCAGTTCATCGTCGCGCGTGCCGCGCTGGGCGTAGGCGAGGCCCCCACCTTTCCCGCCTTCGCCCGGATGGTGCGCGATTGGTACCACTCGCGCGATCAGGCCTCGGCGGTCGGCGTATGGAATGCCTCGCCCGCGCTGGGCACTGCGATCGCACCACCCTTGCTCACCGGCCTGATGCTCGGCTTCGGCTGGCGCTGGATGTTCGTGTTAATGGGCTTCGCCGGCATGGTCCTTGCCGGTGTCTGGTTCGCGTTGTTTCGTGACCGGTCGGAATGCCTCCTGAGCGAGACCGATGCCGAGGCACTGACCGCGGGTGAGCAATCGACCGAGTCTCTCCCCACCAGCATCGCCGCCTGGGGCCGATTGTTCTCGTTTCGCGCGACCTGGGGCCTGGTGCTCGGGTTCTTCGGCAACGTCTATATCGGCTGGATGTTCATCGCCTGGCTGCCCGGCTATCTGGAAATGCAGCGGCACATGAGCATTCCGAAGACCGGGCTGGTCGCCTCGGTGCCATATTTCTGCGGCGTGGTCGGCAGCATCGCCGGCGGATTGCTCGCCAGCCGGCTGCTGAAGGGCGGGATGTCCGCCATCAACAGCCGCAAATTCCCCACCGTTGCCGGTACCGTGCTGATGGGGCTGGCAACGCTGGTTGCCGCGGAGACGCCGAGCAATACCATCGCCGTCATCGCCATCTCCTTCACCATGTTCTTCGGCTTCTTCGCCAGCGGCACGTCATGGTCATTGGCGACCGCTTGCGCGCCGCCGCAATACGCGGCGTCGCTCGGTGCGATCATGGATTTCGGCGGTTTCATCGGCGGCGCGCTGGCGCCGATGGTCACGGGGTTCGTGGTGCAGGCGACGGGCACATTCGCGCCCGCACTGGTGGTGGCCGGGCTGATCGGGCTGGTATCGGCGTCACTCTATCAGTTGCTGATCCCGGACCGGGCCATTCATGTCAACGAGCTGCACATCGCGGCGGTCGAACAACCGTTGATGCCGGGCTGACACAGGCGCCCGTACATCCGGGCGCTGCGACCCTCCGCTCTGCGCCGCCCTGGCGGCGGCACGCGACTGTAACAGCCGGAGAATCGTATCCCGCAACACGGGCCGGCCGAACAACCATCCCTGGCCGATGTCGCATCCGGCGTCGCGGAGCTGGTCGCCGATTTCCCGCTCCTCGATGCCTTCGGCCACCACACGCATGCCGAGCTCATGCGCCAGGGACAGCACGGAATGAATGATTTTCCAGGCTTCCGGATCCGTCGGGCACACTTCGACGAAGGAACGGTCAATCTTGAGTTCGGTGAACGGCGATCGCAGCAGCTTCAGCAGGGAGGAATGCCCGGTGCCGAAGTCGTCGATCGACAGCCGGACACCCTTAATGCTCAACCTGGTCAGCACCTCGTTGGCCAACGGCAGGTCGGAAGCGATGGTGCTCTCGGTGATCTCCGCCACCAGGGCGCCATGCGGCAATTGGCTTGCGGCAAGCGCACGATCGATCGTGCTGGGGAACAGCTCGTTGGACAGCAAAGCCGGCGAGATGTTCACGGCGACGCTGAATTCCGGCTCGTAGTAGCGGCATGCCTCACAGGCCGCGATCGCCTCTCGCAAGACCTGCCTGGTCAGCGGCGTTATCAGGCCAGATTGCTCCGCAACAGGAATGAACAGACTGGGCGGGATTTCGCCGCGTTGCGGACAGCGCCAACGGGCGAGGGCCTCCATGCCGGACAGCCGGCCGGTACTCAGGTCGATTGTGGGCTGGAATGCCGTGTAAATCTCGCCGTTCTGCAACGCGCGCTCGAATTGTGCGACGGTCGGGGCGCGCGCCGAGGATTTCTGGGATGCCAGCCGTGACGGCTGTATCTCCAGCAGCATTTCAAGATTACGAAGCTCGATCGGCTTGCGCAGCGTTCCCGCGACGAGCAAGCCCATGCCCTTGGCAACGCGAGAGCAAGCGGCGAGCACGCGCTTTTCCGCGCCGGAGACGAAGATCACGACGACTTCCGGGGCGACCTCGCGCAGCAGATGCAGCAGCGCCAGCCCGTCCTCTTCGCCCAGGCAGAGGTCGATCACGATCGTACGGATATTGCCGCTTCGCAGCCGCGCCTTCGCCTCGACGAGCGATGAAGCCTCCTGCACTTCCCATCCGAGCCTCTCCGCCACCCGGCCGATGATGGTTCGTTGGATCGGTTCGTCATCCACAATCAAAAGGTTACGCGATCGGAGGCGAAATTCCTCGCTGTCAAACACGGCGTGTAGCTCCCGGTTCACTCGTTGATAAGATGTTATAACGTTTAGTTGCTATGCCGTCGCCGCCGCGTTATGCGGTCGCCGGTTCAGCAACAGCCATTTCGGTGCGCCGGCGAACCGCCGGCTTGACCCGCTCGAGCTGCGCCAGGGTCTCTTCCGCAAGCTGCACCGCCTCGTCCACCCGGCCGCTGCGGGCGGCCAGTTCCGCGGTGGCGCAACAGGTCGAGAGCGCGGTCGCTCCTATGATGGCGCTGGTGGATTTGAGGGTGTGGCAGATCGAACGCAGTGCAGTGGAGTCGCGCTCGTCCATCGCCTTCGCGAGGCGTTTGGCCAGTTCGGCCGACTCGCTGAGGAAGCGCCCCATGACAGTCTGCACGAACGCAGGGCGCTCCGGTCCGCCGATCTCACGCAATTGCTCCAGCGCGTCGGGACTGAGCATGTCTTCCGAGGCGTGCCCGGTGTCCGCTTGCGAGAGCATATCCTGAACGCCGATCTGGCGGGATTGGACGCACCAATGAGCCAGGATTGCCCGCACCGCTTCGCGGCTGAACGGTTTTGCCAGATAGTCGTCCATGCCGGACCGCAGACAGATTTCGCGGTCGCCCTCTACCGCATTGGCGGTCAACGCGATGATCGGGGTCCGCCAGTCTTGCTCCCGCGGCATTGTGCGGATCGCGCGGGTCGCTTCGAAGCCGTCCATCTCCGGCATCTGGCAGTCCATGAAGATCAGGTCGAACCGCCGGTCACTCATTGCGGCGAGCGCTTCCTTGCCGTTCCCCGCCATGACGACGTCGCATCCCTCGCGCCGCAGGATCGAGTGCGCCACTTCCATGTTGATCTCGTTGTCCTCGACGAGCAGCACGGAGGTCCCGGCGAACGGCGCGTCCTGGGTGGCACCGGCGGCGCGGTCGGCAGACGGCGCGTCCTTGGTCTTCCCCATCAGCGAGGTGAGGCACGCCTGGAGCTCCGACTGCCGCACCGGCTTCGTCAGCCAGCCGTCGAATACGGGAGCGTCGGATTCATTATCATCCTGCGACGTGAGCAATACCAGCCGCGTGTTCGGATGATTGCTTCTTGCCCGGATCGACCTGGCGAGATCGACGCCGTCGGAACCTTCCAGCACCTTGTCGATCAGCACGATGTCAAAATGCCCGCCGTGTTGCTCACACCGCTCCATCGCGTCCAATGCGGCGCGCGGATCGACCGCCAGTCGCACCGTCATGGCCATTCGCTGCAACTGGCTGCGCAGGATCTCGAGATTGGTCAGATTGTCATCCACGACCAGGGCGTGGAGGCCCGCCAAAGCGGAGGGACGGGCGGTGGCGGTGGCCTGGCCAGGCTGCGCCGGCCGGAGTTTGACACTGAACCGGAAGGTCGAACCCATGTCCGGCTCGCTCTCCACCGTGATGGTGCCGCCCATCAGTTGGCAGAGCTGGCGCGCGATGCTGAGGCCGAGGCCGGTCCCGCCATACTTCCGGCTGGAGGATCCATCGACCTGCGAGAAGGGATTGAAGATTTCCCTTTGCTTGGCCAGCGGGATGCCGATACCGGTGTCGCGCACCTTGAATGCGACCTGCAACTCGCCGATGGTCGAGGCGGTGAGGTCGGCATTGACCACCACTTCTCCGGTTTCGGTGAACTTGATGGCGTTGCCGACGAGGTTGGTCAGTACCTGCCGCAGCCGGCCGGCGTCGCCGATGGCATGCTCTGGCAGATCCTCGGAGATCTGGCAGGCCAGATTGATGCCCTTGGTGTGTGCGGCGCTGGCGAAGAGCTCGATGGTGTCCTCGATCGTGGCGTGCAGGTCGAAGACTTCGTCGAATAATTGCAGCGTGCCGGATTCGATCTTGGACAGATCGAGTACGCCATTGACTATTCCCAGCAGCGACTCGCCCGAGCGTAGCGCCATCTGGGTAAAGCGGCGCTGCTTCGCCGAAAGCTCGGTGTCGAGCAACATTTCCATCATGCCCAGAACGCCGTTCATGGGCGTGCGTATTTCGTGGCTCATGTTCGCCAGGAACTGCGACTTGACCTGATTGGCCCGCGCGAGTTCCTGCGTCCGCACCTCGACCCGCTCTTCCAGGTTGGTAGCCAACGCGTGCAATTCTTGCTCTGCCTGCTTCTGGGCGGCCTGCCGCGTCGCAACGGCATCGGCCATTTCATTGAACGCACTGGCCAGGCGGTCGATTTCCGACCCCGAATCCCAGTTGCGCGCGCGGGCGCCATAGTTGCCGATGCGCCAGTCCGCGGTCACGCGCAGCAGGTCCTGGATCGGACGCTGGATGAAACGACGCCCGCCAATCCAGGCGGCCAGCATCGCCACCAGCAGCCCGGCAATGATCAGCGTGATGCCACGGTTGGTGGCGCGCACGATGTCCGCGAATGCATCGGCCTTGGACAGACCGGCGCTCAAGAAGAAATCGTATGGCGGAAGTGCCGGCGGCACGTAGCCGAAGATGCGGGTGATACCATCGACGCCGCGTGCCTCCTCCCAGCCGGTGTCGTCGCCATCCATGACGGCTTCGTGGGACTTCCGCATATTCTTGCCCACCAATTGCTCCGGATGCGGCAGGCGGGCAATGATGTTGCCGTCACGGTCGGCGATCAGGATGGACCCGCCAAGCGGCAACCCGCGGTCTTTCAGGTGCTGCGACAGCCAGGCAAGATCCATCGCCGCATAGACCACCCCGGCGGGCTTGCCATCCGGCCCGTCGAACCGCATGGCGAAATGCACTGCCTGCGTACCATCCACTGGATTGCGCCAGTATCGGCCAACCACAAGGCCATCGCGCGTGACAGCTTCCTTGAAGAACAGCAGATTCGACACTCGGGCCGGCGACGCCTCACTGGAGCATATCAGGCTGCCCTTGAGATCAACGGCGGCGACCGTCAGGTAATTCGGATAGCTCGCCTTGAGTGCGCGCAGATATGGTGTGCACTCGGCACCGTTTTTGTCGACGATTGACGGCAGCCGCGTCAGCGCGACCAGCAATTGGCGGGCACCCTCGCGAAGCTCGCCGATCTCGTCGCCGAACTGGTGGGTTATTTGCACGACGCGGGCGCGAATGTCCGCCTCGCGCGAGCGGCGCAGGTCATACTCGTTGTACGACTGGATCGCCAATGCCGGCAAAACGGCCAGCAGCACCAGCAGCATGGAGCGTCCGGCAATACCCATCTGGAACCTGCGGCGCATGCGACGTTCCCCTGTTGCGGCGTATCAGATTGGCAGTGTCGTTTTGAGCGGAATTCGAGCCATCTCAGGCCCGACTGACGGCAGGCAGGTGTTGCGGCTTGCTCAGGCAGAGCACGACGCCGGCGATCGCGAAGATCGCCGACATGACGGGAATGGCGGCGAGGCCGCCAGCCCCGAACATCGGACCGCCCAGCAATGAACCCATCGTCATGCCCAGAAACAGCGCACTGTTGTTCCAGGACAATGCGGCGGCGCGCCGGTTGCCGAAGGTCTCGATCAGGCGTGCCTGCTGTGCCGGGAAGAACACCTGGGCCGTGATGGCGACGAGGCCGACCACTGGCGTTATGGCAGTGCCGCATTTCACTGCCAGTTCCATGGTGCCGAACGCGGCCGCCAGGGCCATCAAGCTGGCCTGGACTGCGAGCTGCGGTCCGAGCCGGTCGGCGATCCGCCCCCCGGCCAAGGCGCCGGCGAGGGCCGCGATACCATAAAGCAGTATCGTCTCGGCAATCTGCTGCGCGGTGTAGCCCGATGCGGCCAGTCCAACCGCGAGGTAGGTATACATGCCGTAGAGCGCCGCGCTCCACGCCACGGTCGGCAGCAGCGCCTTGATCAGATGCAGCGTTGGGAACGCACCGGCCGATGCGGCATGCGAGGGGCCGGCGGCCGGGGCTGATGGCCAGGCGAGCCGGTTGAGCAATGTCAGCGCCAACCCAGCCAATCCCATGGCGAGGAAGATGGCTCTCCAGCCCAGGATCGGGCTCAGCAACGTTCCGGCGGTTGCGCCAAGCGGCAGCGCAGCGAGCAATCCGGTCACGCCCACCGCTATCCAGGTGGCTCGCCGCCCGGGCGGTGCCGCGTCTCCCAGCAAGGCGTAGAGCGAAGGTGCGATGCCGGCGGCGGCAATGCCACACGCCAGGCGCGCCATCAGCATCTGTGGCAGATCGTCCGCCGCCGATGTGAGCAGGTTTGCGGCCGAAAACGCGCAAAGGCACCAGACCAAGACCCTGCGGCGGCCAAGCCGATCCGCCGCATGGCCGAACAATGGCGCCGCGATGGCGTAGCCGGCGGCAAAGATGGTGACCAGGAGTCCCGCGTCTGCCGGCCGTATGCGGTAATCGCCGGCGATGCGCGGGATCAACGGCGAAATGACGAACAGGTCGGTGCCAATGGCAAACAGCGTGATCCAGGCGGCGCCAAGCAGCAGAGCCGCGCCTCCGGCCCGAGCAGCGATGCCGTTATGCCATGCTGTTGGCCGGAGAAGGGTCATGACCTGACGCCGCTGTCTTCGATTTCACAATCAGGCGGCGCGCGAGGAGCGATCAGCCAACTCGGCGGTTGTCAGAATACGGTTCAATCTGTTCCAGACGCCATCAAGCGCTTCCGCCATCTGCCGCGCGTCAGCGACCGTCTCGGAGTACAATTCCGGCCGGCGGCGCAGAACCATGCCGGTCACTTCCAGCGCTTCGGCAGCATGGCGCTCTTCCACGCCGTGGCCGAAGCATTCGGCAAAATAGGGCTCGTTGACGATCTCCGGGAAATGCGTGCTGAGAGCGTCAGCCAAAGCATGCATCCACGAATCCGACATCGTTTCTACGACGCACCACGGCCCGAGCGATCGGGCGTAGAGCTTGGCCGCCAGACGCACGAAGCGCGCGGTGTCGGGATCGAGCCGGCGTGCCAACTCTTCCGCGCCTTCGAATTCCTCGTCCTCCAGCACGCATTGCGCGCCGATATTCCGGAACGCGCGCGTGAGCTGGTAGTGGTGCGTGTCGCCGCCGGGCAGGCCATCATCGTCGATGAAGATCGTCAGCTTCCGCTTGCGCAAGGCCGGGCTGTCCAGATGCGGCATCAGATAGACCGCGGCACGCGTTGCATGCATCGCGGCCTGATAGATAAGATGGATCTGTCCAAGCACGTCCGGGTTGGTCGCAACCGACGGCGGCAGCATCTTGAGTCGCCGAAAGAAGATATGGCCCGCGGGATCGTGGTCCGCGGCAATCGACGCGATCGCCGCGGCGAACGTTTCGCCGACGTCGTTGGTCTGCATCGTCTGCTTGCGTTCGCCGCGCAGTACGGCAGAAACATGTGTCATCGGTTGATCTCCGGGCCTGTCGTTGCGCAGACGATAACCTGGGAGGGCGTTACAATATCGTTTCCCGATTTCGGATTTGTATTGTCCCATTAACGCGATTGGCACGCCGCCATTGGCCGCGCTATCGGCTTCAGTTCACACGGCGTCTGAACTTTCCGCCGCCCCGCCGGCATGACAACCGGCGCGCCTTGCGCCAAATGCCGCCGGCATGATCCCGCTCCCCGAGCTTCCGGTCACCGAGGCACTCCCGGCGCTGCGCTACCATCTCGCGGCAGGACGCAATGCCGTGCTGGTGGCGCCGCCGGGCGCCGGCAAGACCACGCTGGTGCCGCTCGACCTGCTGTCGGCGCCGTGGCGGAGCGACGGCACCATCCTGGTGCTGGAGCCGCGGCGCCTCGCCACCCGCGCCGCCGCCACGCGGATGGCCACATTGCTCGGTGAGCCAGTCGGCCGCACCGTCGGCTACCGCACCCGCCTCGACGCCGCCGTCTCCGCCGACACGCGGATCGAGGTGGTCACCGAGGGCCTGCTGGTGCGCCGCCTGCAGTCCGATCCGGGGCTCGAAGGCGTCGCCGCGGTGATCCTGGACGAGGTGCACGAGCGTTCGCTGGAATCTGACCTCGCGCTTGCCTTCTGCCTGGATCTGCAAGCCGCGTTGCGGCCGGAACTGCGTTTGCTCGCGATGTCGGCGACCGCCGACGGCACCCGCCTCGCCCCGCTGATGCGCGCCGAAATCGTGCAAAGTACCGGCGAATTGTTTCCGCTGACGATCGAGCATGCCGCGCGCGACATCGCCCACCCGCGCGATCTGCCCGCGGCGTTGGCGCGTGCCGTCCGCGCGGCGCTCGCGGCGCATCAGGGCGATGTGCTCGCCTTCCTGCCCGGCATGGCGGAAATCCGCCGCGCGGAGGCCGCCCTGGCAGGCTGCGGTGCCCTGGTGCTGCCGCTGCATGGCCAGCTGCCGCCGGAAGCGCAGGACCGCGCCCTGCGCCCGGCCGAGACGCGGCGCGTGGTTTTGGCGACGTCGATCGCCGAAACCTCGCTCACCGTGCCGGGCGTGCGCGTTGTGGTCGATGGCGGCTGGCGGCGAACGCCAAGGCTGGATCCCGGCACCGGACTGACGCGTCTGGCGACGCTGCGCATCTCGCGTGCCGCGGCGGAGCAACGCGCCGGCCGCGCTGGCCGGGAGGGCCCCGGGGTCGCGATCCGGCTGTGGTCGAATGCGTTGCATCGTGGCTTGCCAGCATTTGACCGGCCGGAAATCCTGGAAGCCGAGCTGTCGTCACTGGTGCTGGACTGCGCCGCCTGGGGCGCCGCCCCCGCGGACCTGCCATTCCAGGATACGCCCCCGGCCGGCGCCGTCGCAGCGGCGCATGCGCTGCTG
Source organism: Acetobacteraceae bacterium (assembly GCA_035508435.1). GTDB lineage: Bacteria > Pseudomonadota > Alphaproteobacteria > Acetobacterales > Acetobacteraceae > JASHVB01. Next base: position 66,000 of record DATJNA010000136.1, read on the forward strand.
GCGGAACTCGGCGCATTGAATGACGACAGCCGGATCACCGATGCCGGGCGGCGGATGGCATCCCTCGGCGCGCATCCGCGGCTGGCCGCCATGCTGCTGGCTGCCGAGACCCCGGCCGAGGGTGCGCTGGCCGCGGACCTCGCCGCATTGCTGGAAGAGCGCGACCCGCTGCGATCCCCCGAGGCGCCGGCCGATATCGGGCTGCGACTGGCGGCCATCGCGGATGGCGACCCGGCTGCCGACCGCGGCGCCGTGGCGCGCATCCGCCGTGCTGGCGGCCAGTACCGGCGGCGGCTGGGGCTGCGCGGCGACACCCGCGTGGGCGGGGACGCGGGAAAGCTGCTGGCGGCCGGCTTCCCCGATCGCATCGCCCAACGGCGAGGCGAGCCGGGTTCCTTCCGCCTTTCCGGCGGCGGCGGCGCCCGGCTGCCACGAACCGATCCGCTCGCCAATGCCGGGCTGCTCGTGGCGGCGTCCCTCGAACTGAAGGCATCGTCACGCATCCGCCTGGCTGCCCCGCTACAGCCGGATGCGTTGCCGCCGGCCCTGGCGGCGCGGGTGACGGAGACGGTGGAAAGCGGCTTCGATCCGGTCTCCGGCGCGGTGTTGTCGCGGCGCCGGCGGCGGCTGGGCGCGCTGGTGCTGAGCGACCGCACCGAGCCGGCCGATCCCGCCGCCCTGGCCGAAGCTTTGGCCCGCGCCGCGGTGGCCGGCGGGCTGGCCGCGCTGCCGTGGACCGACGCCATCAGGCAGTTGCAGGCGCGGGTCGGATTGATGCGCGCGCTGGAGCCAGAGGCCGGCTGGCCCGACCTGGCCGAGTCCGCGCTGGCTGCGGCTGCCGCAGATTGGCTGGCGCCATACCTGACGGGGATGGCGCGGCTGGCGGACCTCGCGCGGCTGGATCTCGCCGGCATCCTGCGCGGCATGTTGCCCTGGGCGCTGGCCGCGCGACTGGACCGTGAGCTGCCGCGCGAGCTGCCGCTGCCCCGGGGGCGCGTCGCCATCGATTACACCGCGACTCCGCCGGTGGCATCGGCACGGGCACAGACCTTTTTCGGCGTGCACGAGACGCCGATGCTCGCGAATGGGCGCGTGCCCTTGCGGCTTGCACTGCTGTCGCCGGCCGGACGGCCGGTGGCAGTCACCAATGACCTCGGAGGATTCTGGACCGGCGCCTGGGCGGATGTGCGGCGCGACATGCGCGGACGGTATCCGAAGCATGAGTGGCCGGAAGTGCCGTGAAGGGAGGCGCACAAAGCGGTGTTTTCACGGCGGGTGTTACCGCGAGAAATCCACTGGTCTGGCAGCCGACCCGCGCCAGGACGAAACGGCGTTGCTCTGGCCCCACTCGTCATGAGCCGGATATGACGGGGTTCGCCTCCCCTACGGGTCCGTCAGCCCGATCGCCCGCAGGCGGGCCGCCTCCTCATCCCAGCCCGTGCGCTGCTTCACGTTCAGGAACAAATGCACCTTGCGATCGAGCAATGATGCGAGTTGCTCGCGGGCCCGGGCGCCGATCTGCTTGATGCGAGTGCCATGCTCGCCGATCAGAATCGCCTTGTGGCCGGGACGCAGGACGTAGATCGTCGCCTCGATCCGCACCGAGCCGTCCTTGCGCTCCTGCCAGGTCTCGGTCTCCACCGTCGTCGCGTAGGGAATTTCCTCATGCGTCTGGTGGAAGATTTGCTCGCGCACGATCTCGGCCGCCAACAGCCGGTCCGGCAGGTCCGTCAGGTCGTCATCAGGGTAGAGGTGCGTGCCTTCCGGCACCGCCAATGCCAGCGCGTCCGCCAGCGTGTCCAACCCGTCGCCGGTGACGGCGCTGACCATGAACGTGGCCTCGAACGCTGCGAGTGCGGTCAGGATCGCGGTCAGCGGCAGCAGCGCCGCGGGCGGCACCAGGTCGATCTTGTTCAGCACCAGCCAGCATCGGCGGCCGGCTTCCGACATCTGGGAGGCAATGGCTCGCAGATCGTCGGTGGCACCCGTCTTGGCGTCCACCAGCAGCAGCGCGAGGTCGGCATCCTGCGCGCCGGTCCAGGCGGCGGCCACCATGGCACGGTCCAGGCGGCGGCGGGGACGGAAGATGCCGGGCGTGTCGACCAGCAGCACCTGGCTGTTGCCACGCATCAGGATGCCGAGCACGCGGAACCGCGTGGTCTGCGCCTTGGGAGACACGATGGAGACCTTTGCTCCGGTCAGGCGATTGAGCAAAGTGGACTTGCCGGCATTGGGAGCGCCGAGGATGGCGACGAAGCCGCAGCGGGAGGCCATGTGGGTCAGGTGCCCGATGTCGTTGCGAGGAGCCGGGCGACGACGGTGCCCAATGTGAGACGGGACCAGGCTGGATAGCGATCGGTCACGTTGGGCTGCCCTCCGGCGAGACCCGCCCGGGGACCGTCGCGCTTGGTATCGGCCGGCCCATGGCCCGCAGCAGGTCCGCCGCCGCCGCTTGCTCGGCCACCCGCTTGCTGCCGGCGATGCCGGTGCCGTGCACGCCACCCACCTGCACCACGACTTCGAACTCCGGCGCGTGAGGCGGCCCCGACCGGTTCACCACGCGGTACAGCGGCAGGTCCCGCGTATGCTTCTGCGCCCATTCCTGCAATGTCGTCTTGGCGTCCTTTGGCGGATCCACCTGAGCGAGCATCGTGCTGTTCCAGGCGCGGCGCACCACGGTGCGGGCGCCCTCCAGCCCGCCGTCGTAATAGACCGCCCCCAGCGCCGCCTCCAGCGCATCGGCCAGGACTGTCGCGCGACGCTTGACCCCGGCCTTCGCCTCGCCGGGCGCCACCGTGATCACCCCGGCCAGGCCGATTTGCTCCGCAACCGAGGCCAGCACCGGCTGCGACACCAGATAGGCGAGCCGCCGCCCGAGATCCCCCTCCTGCTCCCGAGGGAACCGCTCGGCCAGCCATTCCGCCATCACCAGCCCAAGCACACGGTCGCCGACGAATTCCAGCCGCTCGTTGGAGCCGCGTGCCCGGGCGATGCCTTGCACGGCGGAGCGGTGGGTCAGCGCTTCGCGCAGCAGTTCCGGGCGGGTGAATTGATAGCCGAGGATTGTCTCGATCGCGCTGCCCGACACCCCAGCCCTCGCGTCAGCGGATCACGGTGATCAGGCGGTCCCAGCGGATCTCGAACGGCCACTCCCAGAACTCCCACCAGGGGTACTCTCCGTTGACCGAGAAGAATATTATGTCCGCGCGCCCGACCAGATTATCGATCGGCACGTAGCCGACGCCGTTCATGAACCGGCTGTCCGCGGAGTTGTCGCGATTGTCGCCCATGGCGAACACGTGGTCGGGCGGCACGTGATAGACCGGTGTGTTGTTGGCCCAACCCTCGTCGGTTGCCTTCAGTTCCATGTGCTTCACGCCGTTGGGCAGCGTCTCGACATACTCCTTGTAGACGGTGCGGATGCCTTCGTCGTTGGCGGTGTAGTCTCCCACCGGCTGGCGCGCGCAGACCTGGCCGTTGATATAGAGCAATCCGTCGCGCACCTGGATGCTGTCGCCCGGCAGGCCGATGATGCGCTTGATGTAATCGACGGACGGATCGGGCGGATATTTGAACACCGCGACGTCGCCGCGATGCGGCAGGCTTTCGAACATGCGGCCCGAGAACGGCGGCCAGCCGAACGGGAACGAATAGCGCGAATAGCCGTAGCTGTACTTGGCAACGAACAGGTAGTCGCCGATGTCGAGCGTCGGCAGCATGCTGCCGGATGGGATGTTGAACGGCTCGAACGCGAAGGTGCGCACCACCAGGGCGATCAGACCGGCATAGACGATGGTCTTGATGTTCTCGACCAGCGCGCTGGACTTGCGCTTGGACCGAGCTTTCGTGGTCGCCATGAGACGCTGGATCACCTGCCCTGGAGCGGGGCGGATCAAGCCCGGCACCCCCGGGCGTGTCAAGCAAGCCCCGCCACGACGGCGCCCATGCCGACGGCGTGAGCGGCCCCCCCTTACCCGCGCCGCCCGGCGCTGGCACCATTGGTGCCCTGCGCTTCCGAGGGACCATGGCATGATCGATTTCTACTATTGGCCCACCCCGAACGGCTGGAAGGTCTCCATCATGCTGGAGGAGACCGGGCTGGCCTACCGCGTGATCCCGGTGAACATCGGCAAGGGTGACCAGTTCAAGCCGGACTTCATGGCGATCAGCCCGAACAACCGCATGCCGGCGATTGTCGACCACGACGCGCCGGACGGCCCTCTGCCGATCTTCGAATCGGGCGCGATTCTGCTGCATTTGGCGGCGAAGTCGGACCGCTTCATGCCTTCCGACCGGGTCGCCCGGAACGAGATCATGGAGTGGTTGTTCTGGCAGGTGGGCAACCTCGGACCGATGGCCGGGCAACTCAGCCATTTCGTCAATTACGCGCAGGGCGAACATGCCTACTCGAAGCAGCGCTACGCCAATGAATACAACCGCTGCCTGGGTGTGCTGGAGCGGCGGCTGACCGGGCGGGACTGGATCGTCGGCGACGCATACTCGATCGCCGACATCATCTCCTGGCCATGGGTGCTGATCGCGAAACCGCTGGGCCAGGGGTTGGATGAGTTCCCCAACGTCGCCCACTGGCGGGAGGCAATCAAGCAGCGGCCGGCGGTGCAGCGCGGCGTCGACCTGGGCAAGGAGTTCCGCCGCTCCGGCCCCCGCACCGAGGAGGAGCGTCAGCTTCTGTTCAATCAAACGGCCAGGAGCGTCGCGGACCGGGCGGCCTCGCCGGCGTAGCGATCGCTGTCATTGCGCGGTACTGCGGGCATTGCTGTCCTTGCGGGCCCGCGAGCATCGCTCTCATTGCGGGCCCGAGAGCATCGCTCTCATTGCGGGCCCGAGAGCATCGCTGTCATTGCGAGGACCGCCAGCGAAGCGTAGCAGGATGAAGCAATCCCGGTCGAGTAACCCATACCCGTGTGGGCAAGAACGCGAACGGGATTGCTGCGCCGCTGCGCGGTTCGCAATGACAGCAGGGTCGCAATGGCAGGGGACTCGCCATGACGGCGGCCGCGCAATGACCGGGAGTGGGTGACAGAGGGTGGCGGCTAGCCGTCCGCCCTGGGGATCCAGGGCATGCGGGCGACCTTGATGCCTTCATCGGCCAGGGATTCTGCCTCGTCCGGAGTGGTCTCGCCGTAGATGCCGCGCTTCTCGCTCTCGCCGCGGTGGATCTTGCGTGCCTCCTCGGCGAAGTCCGGGCCGACATAGTCGCAGTGCTTCTCCACCTCCGCTCGCATCCGCTGCAGCATGGCGCGGATATGCGCGGGCATCGGGCCACCGACGGCGGCGGCCGGCGGCGCCGGAGCAGCGGACGGCGCCGGCTGCGGCGCGGTCGCGCTTTGCTCTGGCTGCGGAGTGGCTGCCTCCCTGGTCGACACAGCGGGTGCCATCAGGGCGCGGCCGACCTTCACGTCGCCGCAGATCGGGCATTCCACGAAGCCGGCCTTGGCCTGCTTCTCGAACAGGGTACTGCTCTGGAACCAGCCGTCGAACTCATGCTGCTGGCTGCAGCGCAATTGGTAGTGGATCATGCGAGGCTCGTCGTCATCGTTTCGTCATTCCGCATAGTTGGCCAATTCTGGCAGTCCCGGCAAGGGAGTGCCAGCATCGTGAGGCATTCATTTTACCGGGTGCCACCGCCTCGGCCTGTGCCGCGCGCGACTGCGGGACAGAAACGACAGACCAATGTCTCGACTCCCATTCCGCCGCGACCGCGGTCACGCCGAGTTCGGGCGTTGCCGTCACCCCGCCTCGCGACGGCCTGGTCTCATCGCGTGTTCATCGATCCCTGGGCTTCAGCATGCATGTCGCCACCCAGCCGGGCTAGACGCTCCTTGGCACGTGGCTCACCGAAGTCGGCAGCTTTAAGATACCAATGTTTCGCCAATGTCGCGTCGGCCAGAGGGCCGACCACACCATGTTCAGCCAGGAAGACTGAATTGTAGGTGTCCCCCAGCGTCAGTGCGGCTTCACCACTGCCGGACTCCGCCGCGCGGGCGAACAGCAGCCTGGCGGCGGAGATATCCCCGATCGCCAGCATTGCATTTCCCTGCTTGAGCAATGCATCGACCATCGCGGCCGACGCCGGCGGAACCCTTGGTCGTTCAACGGTCGCCGGGACGCGATCCGGTGACGCCGCTGGAACCGGGACAGCGGGCGATAGTGACGCAACCTGACTACCCCCGGACCGTTTCCGAACCTCCGCATTCAACTGCCCGCCCGAAGCAGCGGTTTGGCTGGTTTCCCAGGCCGTTGGCGAAACAGGGTGAGCAATGGGCAGCGCCGGCACCGGATCTGAGATGGCAGTCGACGGCGATGCGGCCGCGACCGCCGTTGAAGGCGGCGCGGCGTCGGTCGCCGTTGGCGGCGGCGTGGCGGCAATGGCCGTCGGCGGTGACGCGGCGCCGCTCGCCGTCGACGATGACGCGACGTCGGTTGCCGTTGGCGACGGCGTGGCGGCGATGGCCGTCGGCGGTGACGCGGCGCCGCTCGCCGTCGACGATGACGCGGCGTCGGTCGCCGTTCGCGACGGTGCGTCGGCTGTCGACGGTGACGTGGCGTCGGTTGCCGTTGGCACTGACGCGGCGACAGTCGCGTGGGATGGTTCTCCATTCCCTGGCGGGACCGCCCGGTCAGTGGCGCCGAGACCCGGCATCGCCGCACCGGTCTGCGGCGCCGTTGCCGACGCTCTCTGCGCGTCCGGCTCGGCGCCGTCGGCTGTCACGCCTGCACTGCCGGATTGCTTCGACGCAGCGCCATCCGTCTGCGCCGAGGTGTTATGGGGACTGATGATTTCAGACACGACCTCGGCGAAGGCCTCGATCTGCACGCCGAGGTCGTTATGACCCTCTGCCCGCGCCGCATCCGCGCGGCTCTTCAGGATTGACGGAAATGCTGCCATCTGCCGCAGTCCCGCCGGTGATGCGGAGGGGTAAAGCACCAGCGCCCGCGTGAACACCGCCGTCGCATTGCTGTCGGCGGGTGATGTGATATGCCCCTGCTCGAGCAACGATTCGACCTGACCAAGCAACGACGCGATTTGCGCGTCTGCCTGTACGCTCGACACCGCCGGAGCAGTACTGGCCGCCTGCTGCGCCGCCGCACGCTGTAATGGCAGCATTGACAAGACAGGCAAAAGCGCCCCGAGCGCCGCGGGAAGCCATGCCGTCCGGGTCCCGCAAAACCCTCTCCCAGTTTGACGTCGCATGTTTGCCTCCGCTTCCCCTCCCCCCGCGTGCAGTTCGCGCAAAGGTTGCATAACTGTCGGACTGCTCAACTTGGCCCTTCGACTACTTCCGTGTCAGCAATTTTTCTTGCAGGCGATCTGATCGCAGTTGTATCGTGCGCGGCGTTCCGAGAGAAGCTTTTTTGTCCTTGGAACAAAGTTTGGACGCGCGGACATTTTGCTAATTTTTGATCGCGGGGAGAGATATGCATCAAAAGGAACAAACGTCATGAAACTCATCTTGGCGCTGCTATGGGTCCTGCTCGCGGTTCCCGCTTTCGCACAGCAGCCGCAGGTGCTGATCAGTCGCGCCAATCAGGGCACTGTCGGCGTGATCACCGGCATGGAGGGCGGCACCTACGCCCGCACGGCGGCCGACCTCACGATCCTGGACAGCGATAGTCTTCGCGTCCTGCCAACTCTCGGCAAAGGCTCGCTGCAGAACCTGTCCGACATTCTCTATCTCAAAGGCATCGACATCGGCTTCGTGCAAGCGGACGCCCTGACTTACGCGAAGCGGCACAACCTGTTTCCCAACCTCGCTCAGGGCATTCAGTACATCGCCAAGCTTTACAACGAGGAGATTCACGTCCTTGCCCGCAAGGACATCAAGACGCTCAAGGACCTGAACGGCCAGCGGGTCAACGTCGATGTCATCGGCAGCGGATCGGCGATGACCGCCGAGATCGTGCTCAGCGAGCTTGGCATCAATGCGAAAATCGAGCATGAGAAGCAGGTAACCGGCGTGGAGGAGTTGAAGCGCGGCGATATTGCCGCGATCATCCATGTCGGCGGCGCTCCGATCCCGCTGTTCGCCGATATCCCGTCCGCCAGCGGCATCCATTTTCTGCCGATCGCGATCGACCAGGCATTGCTCTCGCAGACCTATCTGCCGGCCGAATTCACCCATCAAACATACCCGTTGCTGGTGCCCGAAGGGGCATCGGTACCCACGATCGCCGTTGGCGACGTAATGGCCGTGTATGCCTGGGCACCGCATACCGAGCGCTACAACAAGGTCGCCCGCTTCGTTGATGCTTTCTTCAGCCACTTCGATGAGTTCCAGAAGCCGCCGCGGCATCCCAAATGGCGGGAGGTGAACCTGGCGGCACAGGTGCCCGGCTGGACACGCTTCGCGCCGGCGCAGGAGTGGCTCGATCAGCGGGCGGCGACAGTGGCCGCGAACGACAATCTCCAACAGGATTTCAACCGCTTCGTCGCCGTCAAGATTTCCAGCGGCGAGATTACCCCATCAGAACGAGACACCCTGTTCAAGGAGTTCTTGCAGTGGCGGCGCCAGCAATAGGCCTCGGCTGACGCCTCGCGTGAACAGCGTGGACGCCTCTCCTGAACTACCGTAATCGCCGGGCCGAATTCGCGCGAACGTTGGCTGCTCTAAACGTTGCCCGCTCCAGGAGCAGCGGCACTGACCCACCTTGTGGCCGCACGAGGCCGGCCTGGGAAACCGCCGGCGTTGCGCTGCTATCGGCTGTTGTGCGGCGCGCTATGCCGCGCCCAGCAGCGGATCGAGTTTGCCGGCACGGTCGAGGGCAACGAGGTCATCGCATCCGCCGATATGGTGCCCCGCAATGAAGACCTGCGGTACCGTGGTGCGACCGCCGGAACGGCGGATCGCCTCGGCACGCTCCGGCGAGCCATGCGGCGCGTCGATTTCGCGGAAGGCCACACCCTTGCCCGTCAGCAAATGCAGGGCGCGGGCGCAGTAGGGACACCAGGGCTGGGTGTAGATCTCGATCTCGGGCATTTATGTCACCTCGGCCGCGGAACATCGGGTCATCGGGCTGGTTGCGCAAGGGCTTGCAAAGGCAAGCAGGTCACCAGTGGCGTCCTCGCCTGTCGCGCTCCCCGACACGGTCGCGGTCCGCGGCGCCAACACCGTCATTGCTCGCGGCTCAGAACCCGCTCGGATCGCCGTACGGCACGTGCAGCACGCGGTCGACGAAAATCCCGGGGGTCACGACATGGTCGGGATTGATCTCGCCCAGTTCCCGCACGTGCTGCGTCTGCACGATGGTCAACGTCGCTGCCATCGCCATCACCGGATTGAAGTTGCGGCCCGACTCGCGGAACGTCAGGTTGCCCCAGCGATCCGCCTCCCAGGCTTCCACCAGCGCCACGTCACCTGGCAGCGATTGCTCCAGGATGTAGGTGCGGCCGTCGATCGCGCGATGTTCCTTGCCGACCGCCATCTTGGTGCCGACGCCGGTGGCGGTGAAGAAGGCGGGCACGCCGGCGCCGGCGGCGCGCATGCGCTCGGCCAGCGTCCCCTGCGGCACGATCTCCAGCTCGATCTTGCCGGCACGGTACAGAGTTTCGAACACCACCGGATCGGACGAGCGCGGGAACGAGCAAATGATCTTGCGTACACGCCCAAGCTCCATCAGCCGCGCAAGGCCGGTGTGGCCGACACCGGCATTGTTGGCGGCGACCGTCAGGTCCTTGGCACCCTGGTGAATCAATCCGTCGATCAGCGCATTGGGCTGTCCGACCGCGCCGAAGCCGCCGATGAGGACGGTGGACCCGTCCTTGATGCCTGCCATGGCGTCCGCCATTTCCCGGACGATCTTGTTGATCATGCCGCTCTGCCCCGTCGCGTTTCCTGGATCGCTCCGGGGTCAGGTGTAGCCTCGCGGCAATCGCACCGCCAGCCGCCCAGCGGCGCGGACCAGCGCGCCGGACCGTGGCTGTCGGCGGCGCACGCCCGGCCGCGCCGCATCACCGCTCAGACCGACACGATATGGCCGGTCAGGCTGCTGGCGCTCGCGATGCCGGCGAAGGTGATCGTGGTGTCGTCGGACAGCGTCAGCGTGACAGAGGAACCATTCGACGTTGCCGCATTCAAAACTGCCGCGGCCGCCCCGGCGCCATAACCAGACAGGATGACGTCGTCGCTCGCGGTGAAGTTCTGCACCAGGTCCTGCGGCGCCGCGCCGTCATTTGCGCTGTAGAATATGAACACGTCATGACTGCTGGTGTTGGCATTGCCGACCAGCGTATCCGTGCCGTCGCCGGCCACCATCGTATCGTTGCCGTGGCCGCCGACGATGGAAGCAGTCCCCATCGGCTCGGCGCCACCGAACATGATGTTGTCGGTCGTCGAGCTGGCGGCATCGAGAGTCTCGTTGCCGCTGCCGGCATCGTACCACAGGCTCCCGGCCGAACCGGCATAGTCGATCACGCCATTGGCGCCGCCAAACAGCGTGACGCCGCCGCTGCCGCCGGTGACAGTGGCATCGCCCGATCCGGCGGCCACCGTTGCGCCGTGCGCTCCACCGGTGAAGTTCAGCGGTCCGGACCTGCCGAACACAATCAGGCCGCTGCCACCGGCGGTGACATTGAGGGAGGCGGCACTGGCGATGATCGTATTGCTCTGCCCGGTGTCATCGACCGAGGCGTCGCCACTTGCGGCGTAGAACATGGCGTCCGACCCCGACAGGGTCGCCGACGTGGCCGCACTCGCTCCGACCAGGGTGTCGTGGCTGCCGGCATCGGACAGGCTCGCCCAAACCGCACCGACGGCGATCCAGCCATCCGACGCGCCGGTTGCGAATTGGAACGTTCCGGCTGCGGAGCCTCCGACCAGCGTATCGGCGTTTCCCCCGGCCGAGACCGAGGCGGTGCCCGACCCGGCAAAGAACAGGGCATTGTCGCCGGAGATGGCGACGGTGCTGTTGGAGGAGGAGCCAACCACCGTGTCGTTGTTGCCGGCATCCGAGATCGTCAGGTCGCCGCTCAGCCCGGCCGCCAGGCCATCGGACGCGTCGCTGGTGAACTCGAAATCCCCGCCGGCGGAGCCGCCAACGAGCGTGTCCGCCTGGCCGCTCGCGGAAACCGTTGCGCTGCCAGTTTGGGCAAAGAACAATGCGTTGGCGCCGGAAATGTTGACGACGCTGCTGGTACTGGAGCCCACCACCGTGTCGTGCGCGCCGGCATCGGATGCCGTCAGCGTGCCGGTGCTGCCGGCGATCCATCCGTCCGTGGCGCCGTTGACAAAGCGGAAAGTCGATGCCGCGCTACCGGCGACAAGGGTAGCGGCCTGGCCGCTCGCCGACACGGTGGCGCTACCCGATTGGGCAAAAAACAACGCACCTGTGCCGGCGATGCTGACTGCATCCGCGGTGCTGGAACCCACCAACGTGTCCTGGCTGCCGGCGTCGGAGGCGGTGATGCTGCCTGCCCCGCCTGCCAGCCATGCCTCGGATGATCCGTCGAACGTGTACGCCCCCGGACCGTCGCCACCGACCAGGGTGTCGGCCGTACCGCTGATACAGACAGCGACACCACCCGATTCGGCGAAGAACAATGCGTTGCTGCCGGAGATCGAAACGGTGCTGTTGGTGGTTGACCCGACCAGCGTATCGTTGCTGCCGGCGTCATCGATGGTAATCGCGCCGCCAAACGGGTCGGCGAATGCGAACCCGCTCGTGGCTCCCGCGGTGAACTGCAACGTCGAGCCGGCCCCTCCCGCCAGCAGCGTATCGCCGGCGGCGCCTGATGACAGCGTGTCGGCGCCGCTGTTGCCGACGAGCAATGCCCCTCCGACCGAGCCAGCGTCGCTCAGCGCGACCGCGGCGGACCCGCTCACGAATTCGGCCTGATAGCCGCTCGGCAACGAGTAGACGCCGTCGGCGACCGGACCGGTAAGAACCACTTCGTTGGTTGCCTCATCGGTGGCACCAGCGGCGCCGCCATTGGTTGAAGTGGCCGAAATCGTGATGTCGCCGGTGACATACGCCAGACCAAGCACCTGCCTGACCTCGGTAAGGCTGGCGCTGCCGCTGGTGCTGCCGTTGGGCCCGTTGACATCGATCGTGAAGCCCAGGGAATTGAGCCAGGCATTGGCCGCAAGCGTGCCCGACGGCGTGAACACCACCGCGTCGAGGTCAGCCGTGACTTCTGCCGGCGTGCCGCTGGCGGTGAACACGCCGGTCGTGGCATTGAAGCTGCCGCCGAGCGAGCTCGACAGCGTTCCCGCGGTGCGATCGGAGAGCGCGACGGTGACCGTGTCGATTTCGCTCGCGCTCACCCCGGTGATGGTGACCCCGGCAAACGGCGTGGCCGGGGTGCCGGCGGGAGTGCCTTGAAACGGCGTCGGGTTGGTGATCTTCGGTGTCGGTTTCTCGGGATAGATATTGGTGCCGTATGTGCCGTCGTAGGCCACATTCCAGGTGATGCCGCTGTAGCTGCCGGCAAGCTGCAGCACCGCTGTCTCGCTATTGTCGCCGTAGACGGTCAGCGTGTGGTCGCTGGGGTTGAAACTGACCGACGCATCGTGGCCGGTGTCATCGAGATTGGTCAGATCGATGCGGTCGTTGAGCCCGGTGAAGTTCGTGATCGTCGTGGGCAACGTATTGTAATTGTTGATGACCAGCGTGGCATTAGCCTCGCCGGGGGCAAATGCGATGGTCTGGAAGTTGACCAGGCCAAGGCTGGTATAGTTCGCGGTGATAGACGCCGTGTCGCTGCCTTGCAGCTCCAGCGTGTTGTTGCCGCCGGCCGCCTGAATTCCGCCGGTGACGACGTAGCCCGGCTGCAGCACCACCAGGTCGTCGCCTGCGGAGAAAGTGATCGCACCGGTGCTGCCAATGATCGTGCCGGAGTCGATGACGGTGCCGCTGGCCAGGGCGACGCCGACATTGCCGCCACCGCTGCTGCCGATGCTGCCGTAATTGACAACGGTCGCGCTGCCACCAGCAACGACGCCATAGTAGACGCCATAGATCGAGGCGCCGCGATCGTCGGCCCCGCCGTTGACGATGCTGCCGCCGGCGGTCAGTTCGACGCCGCGGCCGGGGCTGTAGCGAGAGAGAATCGTGCCGTAGTTCACCACCGTGCCGGCGGCCTGTTTCACATAGACGCCGATCGCGCCGGCAAGCAGCGCCGTTGTCGCGCCGCCTGCGCCATTGATCACGCGGCCGCCGCCGCCGAGAAAGACACCGTAGGAAGCCTCGCCGTAGCCTTGGATCGTGTCGGTGTTGGCGACGCTGCCGGCACCGTCGATGACGACGGAAGACCCGTCGTTGCCTTGGATCGTTCCGGTATTGGTGATAGTGCCCGCACCGCCGATGACGACGGAAGACCCGTCGTTGCCTTGGATCGTTCCGCTGTTGGTGATAGTGCCCGCACCGCCGATGACGACGGAAGACCCGTCGTTGCCTTGGATCGTTCCGCTGTTGGTGACGCTGCCGGTACCGCCGATGACGATGCCGCGATAACCCTGAATGAGCGCTGAGGCGTCGGTGTTTGCGACGGTGCCGCTGCCGGTGATGGTGACCGCGGCATAGGTCGCCGCGGCGTACCCAAGAATCGTGCCGGCGTTGCTGATGCTGCCGGCACCCCCGATGGCGACGCCGCCCTCGTCGCCCTCGATCAGTGATGCGGCGCCGCTGTTGTTGACCGTGCCGTCGCCTTGGAATTTGACCGCGATGTTGCCGGAAGTCCCGCCAGCGTATGAGAAGATGCTGCCGGCATTGCTGACCACGCCGCTCGCGATCGAAATGCCGCCTTCCGCCTCGATCAACGACGCCGCGCCAAGGTTGCTGACGGTGCCGGTGCCCTGGATCAGGACGGCGTAGCTACCGGGTGCCGCGCCTCCGCTGTTGGCGATCGTGGCGTAGTTGTTGATCTTCGCATGGTAGTCGCCGAAGCTGACGATGCCGTCCTGGTAGCCCTGCACCAGCGCCAGCGTGGCGCCGCCGGCGCCGTTGGTTACCGTGCCGCCGCCGGAAAGTTCGATTCCCTGGTAATGCTGCCCGATGATGGTGCCATAGTTCGCGACGGTTCCCGCCGCCTCGCCGCCGAAGAGCACTCCGGTGCCGCCGCTTTGCAGCAGCGCAGTGCTGGCGCCGACTGTTGGCGCACCGTTGGTGACCGTGCCGCCATGGGCCAGATAGGCTGCATTGCCGATGTTGCCGCTGGCAATGATCGACGCCAGGTTTGTCAGCCTGTCGTTGGCGCCCGCGAGTTTGACGCCGTGATAGCTGCCGATGTAGCCGGCGCTGTTGGTGACGCCGCCTGACCCGGCCAGAACAACGGCATAATCGAAATTGCCAATGATCGTGCCGGAGTTGGTGACGCTGCTCGCGCCGGTCAGGCTGACGGCCCCGTCGCCCGGAGACGGCTCGGCGATCCTGCCCCGGTTCACCAGCGTGCCGGTGCCAGTGATCGCCGAAGCCGCACTGCCGTTGTAGCCGCTGTAGCTGACGTAGCCCGCCGGGAGAATGGTCAGAGGTGAAGCGTAATTGCTCCCCAGGGTCACCCCGGTGGTGATGTACGTGTTGATTGTCGACATCCGGCCCCCCTGGCGTCCCGCCGGCTGGACACTCCGCCTTGCATCTTGGTCTGGCGTCGCATACAACCCTGGGTGGCGCCTGCCACGCCAAGCCCCGGGCTGCCGACCCGACACGCGATGTGCCGGAGCAATCCGGTGCGACCGAAGTATCCGATGTTTCTCTTACCGCTTCCCTAACGCATCATGGGGTTGCGGTGCGATTTCGTGCCCTGCAGGAACAAACAGGGCACAAACCATTGGTTGCAATTGCGCGGCGGCGCCCGGGGTGGAATACTCGCGGGTAGGAGCGCAGCCTCAGGAGAAGGTCCGCCCCGATGGACCCGATCCGGTTTCGGGCGTTGCCTCCGCCAACAACAGAACGGAGACGGTCCATGACTCGCGCCTACAACGTGATCGACGCCGATGGCCATATCCTGGAGCCGCTGAATCTCTGGGTCGACTACATTGACCCGCAATACCGCGACAGCGCGCCGCGGCTGGTACGCGACGCCGATGGCAAGCAGAGGCTACAGGTGGGCGGGCAAATGCTCGGCAGCAAGAAGGGGCTGGGCGCGCTGGGAGCGGTGGGCGCACGCGATGGCACCGTGGTGGACGACACCATGGAATACGAGCAAGGCCGCAAGGGCGGCTTCGATCCACATGCGCGCATCCCCGACATGGACCAGGATGGCATCGACGCGGCGTTCCTGTATCCCTCGATCGGCTTGTTCGCCGGCGCGGTGCAGGACCCGCCGACTGCCGCGGCGATGGCGCGCGCCTATAACCGCTGGCTCGCCGACTATTGCAAGCCGTACCCCGACCGGTTGTTCGGCGTCGCCATGATCCCGATGCAGTCGGTCGACCTCGCGATCGAGGAAATGCGGTTCGCCCGGCAGCAACTCGGCTTCCGCGGCGTGTTCCTGCGACCCAATCCGTACAACGGCAAGATGATCCATCACCCGGATTACGAACCGTTCTGGCAAATGGCCGAGGAACTCGACATGTCCGTCGGGTTCCATGAAGGCGGCAGCAGCGGGATGATGCAGGTGGGGATGGACCGTTTCGAGGAGCGCGGCGCTCGCCACATCATCACCCATACGATGGAGATGATGCTGGCCTGCATGGCGGTGATCTGGGGCGGCGTGTGCGAGCGTCATCCGAAGGTGCGGGTCGCGTTCCTTGAATCGGGTGGCGGCTGGATCGCGCCATGGCTGGACCGCATGGACCGGCATTTCGATGACGTCGGCTTCAACGATTCCGGGCTGACGACGCGGCCTTCCGAGTTGTTCCAGCGCAACTGCTGGATTGCGTTCGAACCGGTCGAAGGCTGCCTCGGCGCGCTGGTCGATTATGTCGGGCCGGAGAAGATCCTGTGGGCGACCGACTATCCGCATCCGGACGGGTTCTTCCCCGGTGCCCCGGCGAAGGTGCGGGGACTGCTGGGGAATGCGCCGGCGGCGACGATCGCCAACGTAATGGCCGGTGGCGCGAAGGGGTTCTACGGGTTGAATTGAGAAGCCGCCTGGAGGGCCGGAGGCCGCTACACGGCGCCTCCGGTCCGGCGGAGTGTAAGCGGGCTATAACTTCGGTCCGGCGGACGGTAAGCGGACGATAAATCGCCCTTGGCGATGTCCATGATCGGACGCGAGTTCCGTACCCGCGCGAGCAGGAGCGCCCGTTCCATCGCGGAAATGAGGGTTTGCGCCTTGGTCCGCGGCTTCGCCGTCGATGTGCCGTCCGCTGCGACGATTGGCGCCATGATTGCGATCCACTGATCAAACGCGTCGTTACCAACGCGGGTCAGTTTGGCTGGATGCGGAGCGGACTCCGGCATCGTCGTGGCGATCGGGCAGCCCGAACGAAAGTCCGATTCCTCCATCCACCCGGACATGACCGCACAGCACGCCTTCACAAAGGCGGCCGGCCGTTTGTGCTGCGCTGCCAGTCCGCAGTGCATTTCCCCCATCAACCGGGCCGCGAGCCTGACGCTGGACGACGCTGGTGGAGCAGGCGGGCCATGGCGCCGGGCGCGACATGATCGGGCACAGCAACGTCGGCTCACGTTTTTGCGATTGGCGGCATCCATAGCGATGGAATAACATTTGGCAAATTAAACGGGGAGGCGGACGGGCTCATGTTCTATCGACAGGACGTCGCCAATCTGGCCGCCACGGAACTGGACACATTCCGCCAGACGCTGGCCAAATCGATCGGCCTGAACGACAACCGAGGCTTCATCCATTTTGCCGGCATGCACGGCCTGCCAAGCAATCTCTGCCAGCACGGCACACCGTTGTTCCTTCCCTGGCACCGTGGCTATCTCTATATGTTGGAAATGTCGCTGCGAGACATCACGCCTGACGTGTCGCTGCCGTGGTGGGACTGGACGTCCGACCTGGCCCACGCCAATGGCGTGCCGGCGGCCTATAGCGATCCGGCGCCGAACCCGCTGCTGGCGTGTCAGACCGGCCTACCCGCCGACACGCTGGCGCAAGTGCAGGCACAGGTCCCCGACGCATTGGATTTCTCGGTCACACCGCCACAGACCGTGCGTGCCCCCGGCCCTCCGGCCGAGTTGCCCAGCGCCGACACCATCGAATCGGTGCTGCAGGAAGCCACATTCGACGGGTTCTCGGCCCGGCTGGAAGACCAGCACAACCAGGTGCATGGCTGGGTTGGCGGCTCCATGGGGATCGTGCCGCTGGCGGCCTTCGATCCGGTCTTCTGGGCGCATCACTGCATGATCGACCGGCTGTGGTATCTTTGGCAGTTGCGCAATCCAAACGGCGGCGTCGGCTCGCTGTCGCCCGACCAGGCACTGGAGGGCTTCCCGCTGACCGTCAGCCAGGTGCTGGACATCAACCAGCTCGGTTATGAATACGCAACCAAGGTGAACGTGGCATGAGTGGCGTTGCAACACCCGCTGCTCCGCAGCACAGCACGCTGCCGCACCATCGTCGCGGCGGGCGCAGCAGATCGCACGCGCTGGCTTTCTCGCGCGACCACCTGCATCGCAAGGATTTTCGTCGCGCCGACCTGATCTTCGAAGGCGTCGATCACGCCGGGCCGAGTTTCGAGGCGCGAGTGTTCCTCAACAATCCCAACGCCACGGCGGAGACCGAGCGCAGCATCGCCAATGGCTATGCCGGCTCGTTCCACATTTTCGGCCACGGCGTCTGCCTGGGCGATGTCGGCCATTGCGAGGTGGACGATCGCGGCAAGGCCCCCCATGACCTGCGCGGTCCGCATCCGATGCGGCCGCAGCAGAAGCTGCTGGTGGTGACCGATGCGCTGAAGCAGGTGCTGGACCGCGACGGCAAGATCGACAACGTCACAGTGGTGCCGGTCGCCTATGGCCACCCCGCCACCAATGACCCCGACCCCGAGGGCTTCCTGAAATACGGCGGCGTCCGGCTGGCGACCTACGACTGAGCGGCGGCCGCCATCGCCTGGCGATACTGCCCTTGCCGCGCCCGGCCACCAGTTCCAGGCAGATTCCGCCTGCTTGACCAACGCTTGGAAGTCCGATTCGCCGGCGGCACCGATTCGCCGATGCAGGGCATGACGGGAAGATCGCCTCTCGCGGCAACCGAGCAACAACGCGCCGGCCGCATCGTATTGGCCAGCTCACGTGACCGCGGGGAAGCGGATCGCGCCCGCGGCCGTTTTACGCAGGGGTCACCGCCGCTGCGGCAGCAGCCAACGCGGCCGGGGTCTTGATGCGAAGGGTCACCAGCGAGGCGAGCATATACGAGGCAATCATCGACAGAAATGCAGCCTCGAAACCGAAGCGGCTAACCAGCAGCCCCAAGATCCCGGCCCATGCAGCACCCGCCGCGTAGGTCAGCACATAGAATACGGCGAAAGCGGCGTCGCGGTTCTCGCGCCTCGCGTGATCCGCAAGGAACGTTTGCATGAGCGGGCTCTCGTTGTAGACGGTGAAGCCGAGCAAGATCAGGGCACAGACGACGTCCGGCATCGCCCCGCCCGCGAGGACGAGGGCAAAGGTCGCGGCCGAGGCACCCATCAGCGACCCGACGATCAGCGGCTTGCGTCCGAAGCGGTCGGAGAGGTGGCCGGCCAGCATTGGCCCGATGACGCTGCCCACCATCATGATGGTGAAGAGAACGCTGGTGGTCATCATGCTGTAATGCAGACCCCGAGACAGGTAGAGCGGCACATAGACCATCACGACGCCGAGGCCGCGGCCGCCGGCGGCAACGGAGCACGCGAGGATGACGAGGCGAATTCCGCTGTCGCGCAATGGCGCCAGATAGTCGAGCCGCTCGCCCGAAGGCCTCGCTGCCGCGACGCGGACGGACTTGCGGTCGTCCTTGACGAAACACGCCGCGATTATGCCGAAGGCGATGCCCGGCAGCATCAGGGCGTAGAGCGACATGTGCCAGCCGAAGCGTGTGATGAGGTAGCCGGCGATGATCGGCGTAATCACGCTGCCGACATTGCCGCCGGAAAAATGGATGGAAAAAGCGCGTCCGCGGCGCTCCGGCTCGTACCAATCCGACAGCAGCGAATTGGCCAGAGGGTGCTGCGCGCTGCTGGCGATACGCCCAAATATCATCGCTCCGCCGAACTGGGCAAAGGTCTGCGCCAACGCCATGCATCCAAGCGACAGTCCCATGCCGATGCCGCCGAGACCGATGATGGTGCGCCGGCGCAGATACCGGCTGGTCCAGGCATGTACCCCTTGCAACAGACCGTTAACGAGATTGGCGACGCCGAGGAGGGCGCCGAGCGTCGCGTAATCGAAGCCGAGAGCCGCCATGGCGTACGGAAAGATGAGTGGCTGGATCGCGGCGACCGCATGTTGCTCCGCGTGGGTCGCGCTGATGATCGCAAGGCTCATCCAGCGTGATCGGCGTGTCCGGCTCGCGCCCGCGTTTGCGATGGTGCCTTCGCCCGCCCTGCTGATCATCGCTCTCCTCACACGATTGAGTTTATCCTGCCGATTGCCGTTGCTTCGGCCGAAGGGTCGGCAGCGAGGTCGGGCAGGCGGCAGTGGTCGGGTGCGAATATATGTTGCGCGAACGACCAGCGTCGAGCCACGGCTGGGCGCTTCACCCGCGCAACCGTGCGCAGGGGATCACGGCACCAGCCCCTCTGCGCAATGATTCTGACCGGTTGTCCGTCCGCCGAGCGCGGGTCGGGAAGCTGTGCCCGTTGGAGCAATCGCCGGATGCTGCGCGGGACGCCCGGCTGACGGCCGATCAGCCCGTCCCTTTCGAAGCCGGCCACCGATCGGCGTACTGCGCGGACAGTGTCTGAACCGCCGGATCCGCGCGCCAGAGACGTTGGCTGGCGAAATCGCGGCCTGGCAGCGACGGCGCAATGCCTCCGGCGCCCGGATCAAATGCATGCTCTCCACCGCCCGCGCCAGGCACAGAACTGCCCGCGTTCACCCTCGCCCAGCCAACGAGTCATAATCACTGTGCCGAGGTACCAGGCCGGCGATTTCGTTGTGCCGCCTTCGGCTACAGGATGTCCAGCCCCTGCTTGTTGCGCGGCGGCGGATGGGCGGCGTCAATCTCCGCCAGGTCCGCCTCGGTCAGCGCGATGCTGCCTGCCGCGGCGTTCTCCCGCACATGCGCCGGATTGGTCGCCTTCGGAATAGAGATGGTCGCCCGATTCCGCATGCTCCAGGCGATCGCGATCTGTGCCGGCGTGGCGTTGTGGCGCTCGGCCACCGCCTTCAGCGCCTTGGACCGCAGCAACCG
This sequence comes from Acetobacteraceae bacterium, assembly GCA_035508435.1. Taxonomy (GTDB): domain Bacteria; phylum Pseudomonadota; class Alphaproteobacteria; order Acetobacterales; family Acetobacteraceae; genus JASHVB01. The sequence goes on from DATJNA010000136.1 coordinate 86,257, forward strand.
GCCGCCCTGGCCGACCGGCGAATAGGCCATGATCGGCATCTTGTTCCCTGCGCACCAGGGCAGCAGATCGAATTCGATACCCCGTGTATCGGGGTTGTACAGCACCTGGTTCGTGGCACAGGCCGATCCGGCAGGCAGCTTCCACACCCGCCCCATCTCGCCGGTATCGAAATTCGACACGCCCCAATAGCGGATTTTCCCGGCGGACTTCAAAGCCTCGAACGCGTCCACCGTCTCCGACAGCGGATGGCTCCCCGGCCAATGCAGCAGATAGAGATCGATATGGTCCACCCGCAGCCGGCGCAGGCTGCGTTCACATGCCGCCGGCACGCCGCTGCGCGACGCGTTGTGCGGATACACCTTGCTGACCAGGAACAAGCCATCACGACGGCCGGCGATGGCCTCGCCGATCATCTCCTCGGCGCCGCCATTGCCATACATCTCGGCGGTATCGATCAGCGTCATGCCAAGCTCGATGCCGAGCCGCAGAGCAGCCGCTTCCTGCTGCTTCAGCCGGGCGTTTTCGCCCATGTGCCAGGTGCCCTGGCCCAGCGCAGGCACTTCCAGTCCGTCCGGCAGACGCACGGTACCGTTCATTCTGCCACCTCCTCCGCCTGGCGCAGCACGCGCATGAAATTGCCGCCCCACAGCGCGGCCAGCGCGGCGCGGTCGTAACCGCGCGACAGCAGCTCCGTCGTGATGTTGGGGCTGTCAGCGGCATTCATCCAGCCGCTAAATCCCCCGCCGCCGTCAAAATCCGAAGAGATGCCGACATGCGCGATGCCGACGCGCCGTACTGCATAATCGATATGGTCGGCAAAATCCGCCACGCTGACCGCGTCGGCCTTCGCCTCCGGCTTCAGGAACGACGGCACCGCGGTGATCTGGATCACGCCGCCCACGTCGCGCAGCGCATCAAGTTGCGCGTCGTCCATGTTGCGCGGGTGGTCGCACAGCGCCCGGATGCAGGAATGCGTCGAGACGATCGGCGTGCGCGACTCCTCCGCCGCTTGCAGCATGGTCGCCCGCGACGCATGTGCCACATCGACCAGCATCCCCAGCCGGTTCAGTTCCGCAATGGCCGTGCGGCCCAGCGCCGACAGTCCGCCATGCTCCTCCGGCGCATCGTTCAGGTCCTTGCGCGGGTTGCAGGAATCGGCCAGCGCATTGTGGCCATTATGCGTCATCGTCAGGTAGCGCGCGCCCAACAGTCGAAACCGCGTCAGTCGGGACAGCTCGGTGCCGGTGGCGAATCCGTTTTCCACGGCCGGAATGATCGCCACCACGCCGTCGCGCTTCGCCGCCGCGATCGCATCCGCTGTCGTGGCGACGCGCGCGGTGACGCCGTTCTGGCTGCGCCCCATCGCGTTGATCGCTTGCAACATGGCCACCGCGCGCTCGAACGCCATTTGCTCGGAAGCCGGCGTGCGTGCTGCCTGCGGCACATAGGCTGCGAAGCAGCCCGCGGCCAGACCGCCACGCTGCATCTTGGGCAGATCGACGCAGCGTCGTCCGTCCTCGAACGCGTCGGGACCGGTGGGCCAAGGGATGTCGATATGAGTGTCCAGCGTCAGCAGCGAGTGATGGAGCGTCAGCGGATCAACGGGCGCGGCGTCATTCATGGCGGCCACCGTCGCAGATATCGGCGTGACACGGAAGGGGCGGGTGCGTAGAAGCGCGGCCCAGAATCAGGAGGAGGGGCCGCATCATGCCGGCAGCCGCGCGGCGCTGGATCATGCTGAGCATGATATCGCTGCTGGTCGCCGCCGCGCCGGCCGCTGCCCCGCAGGCGATCGGCAGTTGGCTGCTGCAATGTGCCGGCTCCGGCGGCTGCATTCTGCGCGACCGCGACTGGATTCTGCCGCCGGGCGCCGGCCGTCCCGCCGCCGCACTGGAAGTCCAGCGCCGGGGCGATGTGCTGGTGCCGGTGGTGACGCTGCTTGGACTTTCGGCGCAGCAGGCGATGGGGGGATTGCTCGCCTTGCAGCCGCGCGTAACGCTCGGTTTCGTTCCCGGCCCGCGCGCCGACCTCGGCTGCGAAATGGATGGAGATGCCGTGGTCTGCGCGCCGCAGGCCGACGCGGTGGCCACCGCCGCCGCCGCTTTGCCCGCCGCAAGCATGGTGACAGTGAGCGTGCAGCTTGGCGTGCCAGGCGTGATGTCGCTGCCGTCGCAAAGTCGCAGCCTGACATTGCAGGATACGCAACAAGCACTGGCCCGCCTGCGCGCCGCGGGCGCCGCGGGGGAAGCGTTGCCGGCCCAACCGGGCCTCGACTGGATCGGCTTCATCCACAAGATCATGCAAGCGACGGGGATAACCTCGCCCGAGCCGCACGCCGGTGAGGTGCAGATGCGGTAACCGGCATGCTCGTTTCGTTCGTGTATCGCCAACCAGGGTTGTTCCCCGCAACGCCCGCGTGTAAGGAGGCCGACGCGACGCGGGCGATCCAATAATCCCAGCAGCCCGGTTGGGAGGAAACAGCAAATGACCAATAGCCAAATCCGCGCCGGCCGGCGCGACGTGATCATGGGCGGAGCAGCGGTGGCCGCCGCCGCCATGCTGCCGGCGGGCGTCGCGCGCGCCGAACTCGCCGCCATTCCGCGCGAAAAAACCATGACCCTGATCGGCATCAACAGCCGCGACGGGCGCTGGGTGGATTACGAGCTGTGGAATCCCTATGCGATCGGTTCCAACCACCAGAACGGCCCCAACCTGATCTACGAGCCGCTGGCCTACTACAGCGCCTTCACCGACAGGACGTACATGTGGCTGGCGGAAAGCTTCGCCTATACTCCGGACTTCAGGCAGCTCACCATCAACACCCGCCAGGGCATCAAGTGGAGCGACGGCACGCCGTTCAGCGCCGAGGATGTCGCCTATACCTTCACCACGCTGCGCGATCTCGGCCCGAAGGTGAAGTGGGGCGTCGATGTGCATCAGGCACTGGACGAGGCCACGGTCACCGACCCCAACACCGTTGTGCTGAAGTTCAAGATTCCCTCGCCGCGATTCTTCTTCTTCGCCAGCTACAAATACGACATCGGTATCTACATGGTGCCGAAGCACATCTTTCAGGGGCAGGACTGGCCCAGCTTCAAGCACTTCGACCTTGCCAAGGGCTGGCCGGTGACCACCGGGCCGTGGCAGGTGGTGGAATCCTCGTTGCAGCAGAAGGTATTCGACCGCCGCGACACCTGGTGGGCGGCCGACGCGAAGCTGGCACCGATGCCGCAGATCCTGCGCAATATCTGGCTGCCGATGGTGGGAGAGCAGGAGTCGGCGCAGGCGCAGATCACCAATCATTCGGACTTCGGCGGCCCGCTGCAGCCGGCGACCTTCCCAACCGTGATGCGAGGCAACCCCAAGGTCACCACCTGGTCGGGGCGGAAATCGCCATGGGGCTACGTCGATTGGTGGCCGATCTCGCTTTACCTCAACACCGAGACCAAGCCGTTCGACGATCCCGACATACGCTGGGCACTCAGTCACTACGTCGATCGCAAGACGATCATCGACGTCGCCTATCTGGGGGCGGAGACAGTCTCCACGCTGCCGATGCCGCCCTACAAGCCGCTGCTGCCGTATTTCGATGCGGTCAAGGACTTGCTCGCGAAGTACAACACCATCGAATACAACCCCAAGAAGGGCGATGCGCTGCTGCAAGGCAAGGGCTTCAAGAAGCAGGGCAACATGTGGCACACGCCGGACGGCAAGCCGTTTGCGCTGCCGATCATCGGCTTCGGCCTGTCCGGTTCGGGCATGGGGCCGGTGCTGTCGCAGATGCTGAAGCGCCATGGCGTCGATACCAGCCTGAGTCTGCCGCCCGATTTCGACAGCCGCTTCCAGAAGGGCGATTTCACCGGCTCGATCTATGGCCACGGCGGCAGCATTCGCGAGCCATATGACACGCTGCGCCTCTACCAAAGCCAGAGCATCGCGGTGCCCGGCGCGCATGCGGTGAATTTCAGCCGCTGGAAGAATCCCGCCTATGACAAGATCGTCGATGAAGTCTACGTCACCGACCCGACCAACGTGGCGAAGCTGAAGCAATTGTTCCGCGCCGCGATGGAAATCTGGCTGCCGGCGTTGCCGGACATCCAGTTGGTGCAGAACTATCACCGCATTCCGCTGAACGAGACCAATTGGAAGAACTGGGCGACCGAGGAGAACCCCATCGTCAACAACGCCTCGTGGCACCTCACCTACAATCTGGTGCTGTGGAACGTGCAATCGGTGAAGGCTTGAGACTGACGGCCCGACCGTTGCCGCCGGCCTGCATTGCGCAGCCATGCGCCCGTGCCCCTGTTCTCGCAGCCGCGGGGACAGGCTCTCGCGCTGATACCTAGAGGGCGCGGGCCATGCACCTTGTCTATATCGCCAGGCGCTTCGTGGTGTTCCTGGTCATCGTCTGGCTGGCGGCAACGCTCAACTTCTTCCTGCCCAAATTGTCGGGCCAGGATCCGGTGCGTACCAAGTTGCTCGCGGAAGCCTCGCTCGGCGGCTACGTGCAGGGCGGCATCGAGGACATGGTCAAGATCTACCAGCAGAAATTCGGCCTCGACAAGCCGCTGTGGCGGCAATACCTCAACTATCTCGGCGATATTTCGCATGGCGACCTGAACTATTCGATTGCGAACTATCCGCGCACGGTGATCGGCCTGATCCGCGATGCGCTGCCGTGGACGATCGGCTTGCTTGGCCTCACCACGCTGTTCTCGTTCGCCGCCGGCACGCTGCTGGGCGCCTTGCTGGCATGGCCGGGGGCACCGCGCTGGATGCGCTTCGTCATGCCACCGTTATGGGCGCTGCACGCCATCCCGTTCTTCTTGCTCGGGCTGGTGCTGATGTACTTGTTCGCGTTCCAGATCCAGATCCTGCCGATCTTCGGCGGCTACAGCGCCGGAGCGACTCCGGCCCTGACCGTGTCTTTCGTGCTCGATGTGCTGCACCACGCCGTGCTGCCGGCGCTGTCGATCGTGCTGGTGTCGGTCGGCGGCTGGGCGCTCGCGATGCGCGGCATGATGGTCACCACCATGGGCGAGGACTACGTCACCTTCGCCGAAGCCAAGGGCCTGCGCAGCGCCACGATCTTCACCCGCTACTGCATCCGCAACGCGATCCTGCCGCAAACCACCGGCCTGGCACTGGCACTCGGGCAGATCCTGTCCGGTGCCGTGCTGGTCGAAGTGGTGTTCGGCTACCCCGGCATCGGCGCGCTGCTGTTCCAGGCGATCGAGGAGAACGACTTCTTCCTGATCCAGGGCATCGTCTTCACCGTGATCGTCGCGCTCGGCTTCGCCACGTTTTTGCTGGACGTGCTGTATCCGCTGCTGGACCCGCGGATTTCCCACCGGCAGGCGTAAGGATGATGACCCGAACGGCGATGCATCCCACCAGTGTCATGGCGAGCAATGGCACAGCAATCCGCGTCACGACGGCCCGCGTCACGACGGCCCGCGTCGCGCCAACCCGCGTCGCGGCGACCAGCATCACGACCACCAATGACCCCAATGCGCTGGACTCGCGATGACAGCTATCCGCTGCGCTCGCAATGACACCAGTTCGCTGCGCTCGCGATGACACCCATCCGCTGCGCTCGCGATGACACCGGGATGTGCTGACCCATGCTCTCCTACGTCCGCCGTAACGCCTCCCTGCTGATCGGCATCGCGCTGCTGGGCATCATCGCGCTGTTTGTCATCGTCGGCACGTTCACCGTGGACACCGACAACGCCCAGCCGCTCTCCGTGCCGGCGCTGCAGGCGCCGTCCTGGGACTATCCCTTCGGCACCGACCGCCAGGGACGCGACCTGCTGGCGGTCATGGTCGCGGGCACCCCGCTGACGCTTTGGGTCGGCTTCGTCGCCGGCATCATCGGCGTCGGCGTTGGCGCCATCCTCGCGTTCACCGCCGCCTACTACGGCGGCATCGTCGATACCATCATCCGCAGCATCGCCGACATCGGCCTGACCATCCCCGGCCTGCTGGTACTGATCATCATCGCCGTGTCGCTGAAAGGCAGCCTGACGGTGAACCAGATGGCGATCGTGGTGGCCTCGCTCGCCTGGCTCAATCCGACACGCACCATTCGTTCGCAAGTGCTCACCCTCCGCCAGCGCGGCTACGTCGAAATCGCCCGCCTGAACGGCATGAACGGGCCGGAAATCATCCTGCGCGAGCTGATGCCGAACCTGCTGCCCTATCTCTCCGCGACGCTGGTCACCAGCATCTCCGGCGCCATCCTGGCCTCGGTGGGACTGGAATTCCTCGGCCTCGGGCCAATCGATTCGCCGACGCTGGGCATGACGCTCTACTGGGTCCAGTTCAACGCCGCGATCATCAATGGCTGGTGGTGGTGGTGGACCGCTCCCTTGGTGGTGATCCTGATGGTCTTCCTCGGTCTGTTCTTTTTGACCGTCGGGCTCGACGAAATCGCCAACCCACGCCTGCGGCGTTCCGCATGAGCAATGCCGGCCCCGTGCTGCGCGTCGAGGGCCTGCGCGTCGCCTATGCCCACGCGCGCGGGGCGGTGCGCGCGGTGGATGATGTCAGCTTCTCCCTCCGTCCGCACGAACGCTTCGGCCTTGCCGGAGAGTCCGGCTCCGGCAAATCCACCATGGCGCTGTCCATCCTGCGCATGATCAAGCCGCCGGGCCAGATCGAAGGCGGCGAGGTCTGGCTGGAAGACATCGCCCTTTCAAAGCTCGCCCCCGATGCAATCCGCCGCCTGCGCCTCGCGGGGATCGCCATGGTGCCGCAGGGTTCGATGAACTCGCTGAACCCGGTGGTCCGCATCCGCGACCAGATCGGCGACGCGCTCAACGACCACGGCACCAAATTGTCGCGCCGTGCGCTGGCCGATCGCGTGCGCGAACTGTTGGTGGATGTCGGCCTGCCGCCGGACACCGGCGACAAGTACCCGCATGAACTTTCCGGCGGCATGAAGCAGCGCGCCTGCATCGCCATCGCTATCTGCCTGCGCCCGAAGGTGATCATCGCCGATGAACCGACCAGCGCGCTCGATGTTGTGGTGCAGCGCCAGGTGATGGAAACGCTCGGACGTGTGCAGGCGGAACTCGGCGCGGCGGTGATCCTGGTCGGCCATGACATGGGATTGATGGCGCAGTTCGTCAACCGGCTGGGCATCATGTATGCAGGCCGGTTAGTGGAAGTGGCGCCGATCGAGCAAATAATCACGGCGCCACGACATCCCTATACGCGACTGTTGATCGACAGCCTGCCGTCGCTGCAACGCCGCGGCGGCCTGCGCGGCATTCCCGGCCTCGCGCCGCTGCTGCGCGACCTGCCACCCGGATGCGCCTTCCATCCCCGTTGCCCGCGCGCCGAAGCACGGTGCAAGGTGGAGAAACCCGCGGTGCGGGCGATCGGTGCGGACGCCACCGTCGCGTGCCACTTCGCATGACCAGGCTCCTCCCGTCATCGCCAGGCCGTCGGCCATGACCACCCCCTTGCTCGAACTTCGCAACGTCACCAAGACCTTCGCGAGCGGTGTGCTGGGGCGGGAGCGCAACGTCGCCCTGGAACGTTTTTCCTTCGCCATCGATCCCGATCATCCGCGCGTGACGGCGGTGGTGGGCGAGAGCGGCAGTGGCAAAACCACACTGGCGCGGCTATTGCTCGGCCTGATCCCGCCAACCACCGGCCAGGTGCGTTACAAGGGCCAGGACCTGCACGGTCTGAATGCCGCCGGCCGCCAGGATTTCCGCCACCACGTGCAGGCGATCTTCCAGGATCCGTACGAGGTGTACAACCCGTTCTATCGGGTGGACCACGTGTTGACGACGCCGGTGCGCAAGTTCCGCCTGGCGCATTCAAAATCCGAGGCAAATGCCCGCATCGAGGCGGCCCTGCGTGCCGTCGGCCTGCAACCGGGCGAGATTCTCGGCCGCTACCCGCACCAGCTTTCCGGCGGCCAACGCCAGCGCATCATGGTCGCACGCGCGCTGCTGCTGCGGCCGCGCCTGATCGTCGCGGACGAACCCGTTTCGATGGTGGATGCCTCGCTGCGCGCCACCATCCTCGGCAGCCTGCGCAAGCTGCACGAGGAACTCGGCATTTCCATCCTCTACATCACACACGACCTGGCGACCGCGTATCAGGTCGCCGACAGCATTCTGGTGCTGTACCGCGCCACCGTCGCCGAAGCCGGCGATGTCGAGCTGGTGGTGCAATCACCGCAGCATCCCTACACGCAATTGCTGATCGGCTCGATCCCGCGCGTCAGCACGGTGCGCGATTGGACGACCGAGCCGGTCCAGGGTGAGCGCGACCGCATCGCGACCGGCTGCCGCTTTGCCGACCGTTGCCCTTCGGTCATGCCGCGCTGTCGCACCGCCGCGCCGCCCCTGTTCCAAACCGCACCGAACCGCGCCGCGGCGTGTTTCCGCTACGACAGCGCCCAGGCGCTGCCCGAGGGAGAAGTCGAATCTGTGTTGTCGCCCGCCGGAATCAAGCACCCTCACGTGCCCGCGGCCTGATCGCAAGACGCCCTCGCCCCGGCCATGGCGACGACTACCGAATCCCCACGCGCAGGAAACTCTGCACGAACTGCCTCTGGAAAATCACAAACGCCCCGAGCAATGGCGCGCTGCTCAGCAGCGTCGCGGCGGTGACCAGCGACCACTGCACGCCTTGCTCCGGCGTGGCGAAAATTTCCAGGCCCACGGTCAACGGCCGCGTCGATACCGAATCGCTGATCACCAGCGGCCAGAGGAAGTCGTTCCAGTGATACGCGATCGAGGTCAGCGCGAATGCCACATAGGTGCTGCGGCTCAGCGGCACGTAGACCTTCCATAGCCGCCCTAACAGAGAACACCCCTCCAGCCGCGCGGCATCGTCCAGCTCGGTCGGGATGGTGCGGAAATTCTGCCGCAGCAGGAAGATGCCCAGCGCCGAGCCGAGATAGGGAATCCCCATCGCCGGAATCGTGTTGGCAAGGCCGAGCCAGCTTATCTCCCGGTAATTCCAAACCAGCAGAATGCTCGGCGATATCATCAGTTGCAGCAGCAGCGCCGAGAACAACGCGTCGCGGCCGAAGAAGTCGAGGCGGGCGAAGGCGAAGGCGGCGAGGGTGCCCAGCACGCACTGGCCGACGACGGTGAAGGTGACCAGCAGCACCGTATTCAGGAAATAACGCGCGAACGGCGCGGCGTGCCACGCCTGCGTGAAATTGCTCAGCGTCAGCGGTGAGCGCAATTCGAATTCCGTCGCATACAGCGGTGGATGCACCGCGGCCCACACCGCGTAGAGCAATGGCAGCGCCCACAGCAGCCCGAACAACCACATCGCGGGGGTCGCGGCCAGATGGCGCTGTCGTGCGGGGGTGGTGCCGCTTCTCATCGGTAGTGCACCCGCCGGCCGAACACGGCGAACATTGCCGCCGCGACCGCGCCCAGGATCAGCACCAGGATCACCGTCGCCGCAGCGGCGGTGTCCAGGTCCCAGTCGCGGAATCCGGCCTGATAAACGTAGTACAACAACAGCGAGGATGCGTTGTTCGGGCCGCCCTGCGTCATCTCCACCACATGGTCCACCACGCAGAACGCGTTGATCGCCGCGGTGACCATCACGAACAAGGTGGTCGGGCCGAGCAATGGCAGCGTGACGCGGCGGAAGAAATAGAAGCGGGAAACGCCTTCCAGTGCCCCCGCCTCGCGCAGCACCGGCGGGATGTTCTGTAGCGCGGCGAGATAGAAGATCATGAAAAAGCCGGCCTGTTTCCAGATCGCCACCGCCATCATCGCCGGCAACGCGGTTGCCGTGTCGCCGAGCCAGTTGATGTCGCCGATACCGACGAAGCGGGTCAGCCGGTCCACCAGGCCGTATTGCGGAATATAAAAGAACAGCCAGATGGCGCCGACGGCGATCATCGGCAGCATGGTGGGGAGAAAGAAGCAGAGACGCAGAGTGGCGCGGCCGGGAATCGCGGCGTTCACCCCCAGCGCCATCAGCAGCGCCAGCATCACCGAGGCAGGAACGGTGACCGCCGCATAGATCACGTTATTCAGCAAACTGGTGCGAAAACCCGGGTCCGACAGCAGGTCGCGATAGTTGTCCAGGCCGACGAATCCGCCGCCATGTCCCGCGATCGGCGACGCGTACAAACTGCTTGCCAGCGTGGCGAGCAATGGCACGTTGGTAAAGGCGAAGATGAACAACGCGGCGGGCAGCACCAGCAGCCAGGCCGCCGCACGTTGCTCTTCGCCCGCGCGGGTCATCACGGGCATCCGATGATCAGGCGTGCTGGTAGCGGCCCAGGACGGTCTCGGCTTCCAGTTGCGCCGCCTTCAGCGCGGCGGAGGGCGTTTCATTGCCCGAGAGTGCCGCGGCGATGTGGTTTTCCAGCACCGTCTGCACGCGCGCATCCTGGAAGGTGGAAAGCTCGCCATGCGCGAACGGCAGGAAGGATTTCGGCCGCGCGGCAGCGGGGTTCTTTTCAATATAGGTCTTCATCGCCGGCGTATCGAACGCGGGCTGTGTGACGCAGACATAGCCGGTGCGGATCGACCAGTCGGCGGCGCGTTCCGGCGCCGTCAGCCATTGCGCGAAGTGCAGCGCGGCCTGGCGCTCCGCATGCGAGGCATGCTTGAAAATATAGAGATTGCCGCCGCCGACCACCGAGCCCGGATGCGGATTGCCGGCCGGCAGTGCGATGTCGAACGGGAATTTCGCATTGGCCGTGATGGTCGCCAGATTGCCGGTGCTGGTCACGACGATCGCCGCATCGCCGCGCAGGAAGCTCGGCACCAGCGTGGGCCAGGCGGACACGCCGGGTGGCGTCGCGTTATAGGTCTTCGACAGGCTCACCCAGTATTCCAGCACCTGAATGGCCTTCGGCGCATTGTAGAACACCTTGGTGCCGGCATTGTTCATCAGGTCGAAATCGTTGCTGCCGCACAGCGCGCCGAAGGTCCAGTGGCCGTTGCTGATATCGGCGGGAAGCTGGATGCCCCACATCGGCGCATCGCCCTGCCGATTGGTGAGCTTCTGCGCGGCGATCGCCTGCGATTTCCAGTCGGTCGGATAGTGGTCCGGATCAAGCCCCGCCTTGGCGAACGCCGCCTTGTTATAGAACATCACCATGACCGAGCGCTGGAACGGCACCGACCAGGTCTTGCCGCCGACACGCGTGTTGTACATGAAGGCGGGCCAGAAGCTCGCCAGCCAGTCTTTCGCCGCCTGGTCCAAGCCGACTTCATCCAGTGGCACGATCACATCCAGCGCCTGCAAGGTGTGAATGTCGGCGGTCAGCATGATGGAGAATTGCGGACCGTTGCCGCCACGAATCGCGGTGACCGCCTTGGTCAGCGTATCCTGGTAGTTGCCGGCATAGGTCGGCTTGACCGTGACGCCGGTCTCCTTGGCGTATTGCTCGCAGTATTCGGCGATGATGGTCGCCATCGGCGCGCTGACAGTGACCGGATAGTAGAAGCTCAGTTCGGTGACTTTCTGCGCGCGCAGGATCGCGGGGGCGGAGAGCAAGCCGGTGGCGCCGGCGGATCCCGCGAGCATCGCGCGGCGGCTGATGACGGACATGATGTTCCCCTTGTTGTTGCTTTGCTATCGTCGTTGCCGATTGACTGTCATTGCGAGGAGCGGCGAGGCAATCTCGTTCACAGGCCGCTCGGACGATCTGCACGCCACCTGACCGGGATCGCTTCGTCGCTTCGCTCCTCGCAATGACGGTGACTTCGCAATGACAGCACGGCCGCGCGTTTCGCGCATGTGACGGATCGATGAAGATCGGCGCCGCCTGGCAGCATCTGTCCGCTGGCATCGTCAGCCGCTGCGACCGGTGGCCTGCACCTTCGCCCAGGTGTCCCGCAGCCCGACCGTGCGGTTGAACACCAGCCGGCCCGGCGCGCTGTCGGTGTCGGCGCAGAAATAGCCCTGCCGCTCGAACTGCACGGCCTCGCCCGCGGGTGCGGCTGCCAGGGCCGGTTCCACCAGGCAATCGCGCAGCACTTCCAGCGACTGCGGGTTGAGATCCGCCATCACGTCGCCATCCGCGCCCGGATCCGGCCGGGCAAACAGCGTGCTGTACAGCCGCACGTCCGCCGCCACCGCGTCGGCCGCCGCCACCCAGTGCAGTGTCGCCTGGACGCGGCGCCGGTCGGGCGAATCGCCGCCGCGCGTGGCCGGATCGTAGGTGCAGCGCAGTTCCGTCACCTCGCCCGCCGCGTTTTTCACCACCTCGCGGCAGGTGACGAAATACGCATAGCGCAGCCGCACCTCGCGCCCCGGTGCCAGGCGGAAGAACTTGCGCGGCGGGTTCTCCATGAAGTCCTCTTGCTCTACGAAGATCTCGCGCCCGAAGGTCACCGGCCGCGTGCCCGCCGAGGCGTGTTCCGGATTGTTCACCGCTTCCAGCGTTTCGGTCTGCCCCTCCGGCCAGTTCTCGATCACCAGCTTCAGCGGCCGCAGCACCGCCATGCGGCGCAGTGCCGTCTTGTTCAGCACGTCGCGCACCGCCGCTTCGTACTGCGCCAGATCCACCACGCTATAGGCGCGCGCCACGCCCACCCTTCTGACGAACTCGCGCAAGGCCGCGGGCGGCACGCCGCGCCGGCGCTGCGCCGCCAGCGTCGGCATGCGCGGATCGTCCCAGCCCGAGACGAATCCCTCCGCCACCAGCTTGGTCAGCACCCGCTTCGACAGCACGGTGTAGGCGATGTTCAGCCGCGCGAACTCGTACTGGTGCGGCCGCGACGGCACCGGCAAATGCTCGATCAGCCAGTCGTACAGCGGGCGATGATCCTCAAATTCCAGCGTGCAGATCGAGTGCGTGATGCCCTCGATCGCATCCGACTGCCCGTGTGCGAAATCGTAGGTGGGATAGATGCACCAGGCGTCGCCGGTGCGCGGATGGGTCGCGTGCAGGATCCGGTACAGCACCGGATCGCGCAGGTTGATGTTGCCGGACGCCATGTCGATTCTCGCCCGCAGCACGCGCGCGCCGTTGGCAAACTCGCCCTGCCGCATGCGCCGGAACAAATCCAGGTTTTGTTCGATCGAGCGGTTGCGGAACGGGCTTTCCTGCCCCGGCTCGGTCAGGGTGCCGCGCATCGCGCGCATCTCTTCCGGGGTCGAATCATCGACATAGGCCTTGCCGGTGCGGATCAGATGCACCGCCCAGTCATACAATTGCTCGAAATAGTCCGACGCGTGATACAGGTGCCGGCCCCAGTCGAACCCCAGCCACCGCACATCCTGCTGGATCGAATCGATGAACTCCTGCGCTTCCTTGGTCGGGTTCGTGTCGTCGAACCGCAGGTGGCAGCGTCCGCCGAACTCCGCCGCGACGCCGAAATTCAGGCAGATCGACTTGGCGTGGCCGATATGCAGGTAGCCATTCGGTTCGGGCGGGAAACGGGTGACCACCTCGCTCACCCGGCCGGCTTCGAGATCGGCCTGGATGATGTCGCGGACGAAGTCGCGTCCGGCTTCGGTCGTCGTCTCGGTGGCCACCATTCCCTCGGCTCCGGGCAAAACTGCGGGGGCGCAAACTACACGCTCGGCGGAATTTGACCAGAACAGGGAAATGGCCGCATCGCGGGCTGGTGAACGGCCGGGGCTTGCGGTAGCCTGTCCGCTTCCCCGCAACGATGGTGGAACGTCATGCGCCTGACCCTTGCTGTTGCCGTCGCATGCTTGCTCGCCGCGTGCGGCTTCGGCGGGCAGTCGAGTTCCGAGCGCGCCTTCGTCAATGGCGGCAATGTCCGCTCGGTGCAGGCGGTGCTGGACGCGCAGGCGATCCTGGTGGGCATGGATCAGGCCCGCGTCAGCGACGAGCGCGTGGCCCGCGACACCAACCGCGGCGTTCCCGAGGCGTCCCCTGCCGTCACCCGCTAGGGCAGGTGGCGCCGCAACTCCCCGCCCGGCCGGCGCGTGGCGCAACGCCCCTCCCGCAAGCGGGCTGGTTCCTGCTGCCTTATTGCGCCGCCCGACCAATGCGCTTCCAGTAGATCAGCGTGCCGGTCAGCCCGCCGTGCGGCTTCAGCGCGTAGTCAGGGATCTCGCCGGTCAGGGTGAAGCCGAGCCGCTGGTAAAGTTCCCCCGCCCCGCCCTCGGTCGCGGTGTCCAGCACGAGCAATGCCCGCTGCCGCTGCACCGCCAGCGCCTCCGCCGCCTGCATCAGCAGAGTTGCCACGCCGCGTCCCCGGTGGCTGACGCGCGTCATCAGCTTGGCGATCTCGGCGCGGTGCGGCTGGTTCGGCGCCAGGTCCAGCAACAGCGTCACCGTGGCGACCAGCAATGCGCCATCCCACGCTCCCAGCACCACGCGCTCCCCGCGTGCCGCCGCGGCCAACGATCCCTGCCAGAACGTCTCGGCAAGCGCCGGCTCCAGCGGATGCAGGAAGCTCACCGACCCGCCATGCGCGACGGTCTCGATCAGGATCTCCGACAGCATCGCAAGAGTGCCGGCGCTTGCCGCCAGCGGGGTAATCGTGAATGCGGACATATCGTCAGCTCGCGCCGGAATGCAGGGATGGGTGCAACCGAAATGATATCGCGCCGGCAGGTGCAAAGGAAATCATGGGGCAGCCAGGCACAAGGGAAACAAGGCGATCGATGCGGGTCGCGGCCGATGCGTTTTCGCGCGCCGTCGCGCGACAGACCGCGGGCCAGGACGATGCGGATGCCGAAGATGCGGATGCCGAAGATGCGGACGCCTTGGCGTGTCGCAGAGAATGGTATAGGAAAGTTGTCTTGTCGTCAAGTTTCATGATTGAGACCGGCCCACCGCCTGACAATGCTCCGCCGCTCTCACGCTCGCCGCGCGCTTTGCCGCTCCGCTTGCCCCGCCGCCCGTCGCGCCGCTGAATCCGCAGAGCAATCCGAGGCCACGCCATGCCCGCTTCGCCGCTCGCCCTGCTGCAGACCCGCCGTCTCTGGCCGCTGGCGCTGACGCAATCCTGCGGTGCGCTGAACGACAACCTGGTGAAGAACGCCATGCTGGTGCTGGCGTTGTTCCGCCTCAACATCGGCGGCACCGGCCTCTCCGCACTGGCCGGCGCCTTGTTCATCGCGCCCTACATCCTGCTCTCCGCCACCGCCGGAAAGATCGCCGACCGCTTCCCCAAGCCGCGCGTCATCCGCGCCTGCAAGTGGCTCGAGCTGCTGCTGATGTGCGGTGCCGCCGCCGCCTTCCTCACCGCCAGCGTCCCCGGCTTGCTCGCCGTACTGTTCATGCTCGGCGTCCAGGCAGCGTTGTTCGGCCCGGTGAAATACGGCGTCCTGCCAGAGCATCTCGCCGAAGCGGAGCTGGTCGGGGGCAACGGTGTGATCGAGGCGACCACCTTCCTCGCCATCGTCGTCGGCACCGTGGCCGGCGGCGCGCTGATGCTGCTGGCAGACGGCGCGGCGGTGGTCAGCGCCACCGGCGTCGCCCTTGCCCTGATCGGACTCGCCGCCACCTGGTTCCTGCCGCCGGTACCCGCCGCTGAGCCCACACTCCGCCTCACCCCCAACCTGTTCGCCGACACCGCATCGGTGCTGCGCCACGCCGCGGCGATCCGGCCGATCTGGCTGTCGCTGCTTGGCCTCTCGTGGTTCTGGACCATGGGCGCGACGTTGCTCACCGAGTTCCCGGTGATCGCGCGCGACACACTCCATGCCGACAGCAGCGTGCTGACCCTGCTGCTGACCGTGTTCGCAATCGGCGTCGGCATCGGCTCGATCCAGTGCGCGCGACTGCTGCATGGCGAGGTCTCCGCCCGCCTCGTGCCGTTCGCCGCGCTCGGTATTTCGGTGTTCTGCTGGGACTTCGCGTCGGCCGCCAACGCCGCCGGCCACATCGCCAGCGCCGGCGCCGTCATGCTCTCGGTCAACGGCTGGCGCATGCTGATCGACCTGCTGCTGCTCGCCGCATGCGGTGGCGCCTATTCCGTGCCGCTCTACGCCATCATCCAGGACACGGCCGCGCCGTCCGAGCGCGCCCGCATGGTCGCCGCCAACAACATCATGAACGCCTTGTTCATGGTGGCGGGCGCGGTGGCCGCGGCGGCGCTCGCCACCGGGCTGCTGCCGCCCGCTGTGCTGAAAATTGCCGCGTTCGCCAACCTGCTCGTCGCCGTCTGGATCGTGCGCCTGCTGCCATTCCAGACCTGGCAGGCAGTCATGCGCTGGTATTTCAAAACCTTTCACCGCCTGCGCGTCGGCGGCCTGGAAAACTACCAGGCGGCAGGCGATCGCGTCGTGATCGTCGCGAACCACCAGTCCTATCTCGACGCCCCGCTGATCGCCGCCTGCCTGCCCGACACGGCTTGCTTCGCCATCCACACGGCCCAGGCGGCGAAATGGTACTTCAAGCCGTTTCTCGCGCTGGCCGACACGTTCCCGCTGAACGTGCAATCCCCCTATGCGGTGAAGCGCATGGTGCAGGCGGTGCGTGACGACGGCCGCAAGCTGATGGTGTTCCCCGAGGGCCGCATGACCCGCACCGGCGGCCTGATGAAGATCTACGAAGGCGCCGCCATGGTCGCCGACAAGGCGCAGGCGCGCATCGTGCCGATCGCCATCGACGGCACGCAATACAGCCGGTTCAGCCACATGCGCGGCCGCCTGCGCCTGCGCTGGTTCCCCGCGGTGCGGCTCGAGATCCTGCCGCCGGTGACGCTCGCCCCGCCGGATGCCGATCGCCTGACGCCACGGCAGCGCCGCGAAGCCGTCGGCCGCGCCTTGCAGGACGTCATGGTGGATGCCGCCTTCCGTTCCCAGAACATCGACAAGACGTTGTTCTCGGCTTTGCTCGACGCGCGTGCCCTGAACGGGCGGCACATGCCGATCGCGGAGGATATCCAGCGCACCCCGATCACCTACGACCGACTGTTGCTGGGTGCCGTCGCCCTCGGCCGCGCGCTGGAGCCGCTTGTCGTTGCCAGCGGCGAGGCACGCCAACAGCACTCCCCCTCCCCTTGCCGGCACGGGCCGCGAAGCGAATCACGGGCGGGGGGAGGGGTGAGTACAAGCGAGGATCGTGGTGGTACGCACCCCTCCCCCCCACCGCCTCCGACGCGGGGAGGGGGAGAATCGCTGCACGTCGCGTTGCTGCTGCCGAACGCGATCGCGACCGTGGTCACGTTCTTCGCATTGCAGGCATTCGGCCGTGTTCCGTGCCTGCTGAACGCCTCGGCCGGCGGAGCCAACATGGCGGCCGCCTGCCGCGCGGCCGACGCGCGCTGCATCGTCTCGAGCCGTACCTTCATCGCGAAGGCGCGGCTCGAACATGTCGTGGAACGGCTGGCGGAGCAGTACCGGTTCATCTGGCTGGAGGACCTGCGCGACACGATCGGCGCGCGCGCCAAACTGCGTGCCTGGCGCGAGGCACGCCGTGCCCGCGCGCTGCCAGGTGCCCGCACCTCGCCCGCCGCCGCCGCGGTGGTGCTGTACACCAGCGGCTCGGAAGGCGCGCCGAAGGGCGTCGTGCTGAGCCATCGCAACATGCTCGCCAATTGCGCGCAGCTCGCCTCGGTGGTGGATTTCCACAGCGGCGACATCGCCTTCAACGCACTGCCGATGTTTCATGCCTTCGGCCTGACCGGCGGCACGCTGCTGCCCTTGCTCCACGGAGTGCGCACCTTCCATTACCCCAGCCCGCTGCACTACCGCATCGTCCCGGCACTGATCTACGACGCCGACGCCACGATCTGCTTCGGCACGGATACGTTCCTGCGCGGCTGGGCGCACTACGCGCATCCCTACGATTTCTACGCCATGCGCTACGTCTTCGCCGGCGCGGAGAAGGTGCGGGAGGACACCCGGCGCATGTTCGCCGACCGGTTCGGCGTGCGCCTCCTGGAAGGTTATGGTGCCACCGAAACCGCCCCGGTGCTGACACTGAACACCGCCATGCACAACCGCCCCGGCACCACCGGCCGCTTCCTGCCGGGCATCGCGTGGCGCCTGCAGCCGGTCGATGGGGTGGACGCCGGCGGCCGCCTGGAAGTCAGCGGCCCGACCGTCATGCTCGGCTATCTGCGCGACACCGCGCCCGGCGTGCTGCAGCCCCCGGCGGACGGCTGGTATGACACCGGCGACATCGTCTCGGTGGATCAGGCGGGGTTCGTCTCGATCGTCGGCCGCGTGCGCCGCTTCGCCAAGATCGGCGCGGAGATGGTGTCCATGGAGGCGGCGGAGGCTCTGGCAACGGCGCTCTGGCCGGAGGCGCGGCATGCCGTGGTGAATGTGCCCGATCCACGCAAGGGCGAGGCGCTGGTGCTGGTCACCACCCGCCACGACGCTGACACGCGGGCCTTGCTCGCCTTCGCCCGCGAACGCGGTGTGCCGGAACTGCTGCTGCCCCGCGTCGTCCTGACGGTCCCTCGGGTGCCGTTGCTGGCCTCCGGCAAGGTCGATTATCCGGCGGTATTCCGGTTGGTGGAGCAAGCATATCCGGCAATCGCGGCGGAGGCAGCGGTGGTGTGATGCGCCCGGGAGCACGCGTTTGCTACCGCCTTGGAGCACTCGTTTGCTACCGCCTTGGAGCGCTCGTTTGCTACCGCCTTGGAGCGATCGTGGGATGCGCCAGTTGGATGCGCCAGTGGGATGCGCCAGTGGGATGCACCAGTGGGATGCGCCAGTGGGATGCACCAGTGAGCGATGCTGCCACCTGTTGGCAAACCGCGCCGCACACGTGAACCCGCTGCATTGTCGCGGCGGACGACGCGGCGGGCTTGTTGCTTGCGCGGTCGAATGCCATGTCATTTCACGGGTGCCCCGGAGACCGCGCGGCCATGAGACGAATTGCATATTGCGCTCACCTCGCGCGCCGGCCGCTGCGGGAGCAATGCCGCACGATGGCGGTCGCCGCACTGCTGCTGGTGGCGGCCTGCACGGCCACCCCCTACGACGCCGCTGCGCGTCCCGCGCCGGACAGCTTCGCTCCGCTGGTCAAGCGCGTGCTGCCGGCGGTGGTGAATATCGCGGTGACGGAGACCGTTTCCGGCAGCGACGTCGCCTCCGAACTGCCGCCGGAACTGCGCAACACGCCGCTGGGTCGCGAGTTCCGCCGTCGCTTCGGCAACCATCATGAGCAAATGATGGGGGCTGGATCGGGGTTCATCATCAATCCGTCCGGGGTGATCGTCACCAACAACCACGTGGTGGATCACGCCGACAAGATCGTGGTGTCGCTCACCGACGGCCGCCAGTTCCCCGCCCACGTGTTGGGCACCGATGAACCGACCGACGTGGCGGTGATCAAGATCGACCCGCCAGCGCCTTTGCCAAGCGTCTCCTGGGGCGATTCCCGCCAGGTGGAAGTCGGCGACTGGATCCTCGCCGCCGGCAACCCATTCGGCCTCGGCGGTTCGGTCACCGCCGGCATCGTCTCGGCCGAGGGCCGCGACCTCGGCTCCAGCCCGTTCGACGATTTCCTCCAGCTCGATGCACCGATCAATCCGGGCAATTCCGGCGGGCCGATCTTCAACATGGACGGCGAGGTGATCGGCGTTTCCACCGCTATCGTCTCGCCGTCCGGCGGGTCGGTCGGCATCGGGTTTGCCGTCCCGTCGGAAACGGTGAACAAGGTGGTCGCCGATCTGCTGGCGCACGGCAGCATCGCCCGCGGCTGGCTGGGCGTGTCGGTGCAGGATGCCGACAGCGGCGGCGTGGCAATCGCCGGCGTCGAGCGTGATGGTCCCGCGTTGCGTGCCGGCATCCGCGCCGGCGACGTGGTGGTGGCGCTGAACGGCGGCCGGATCGACAGCGCCCGCAGCCTGATCCGTGCCGTTGCCGCGATCTCGCCGGGCGAGCATGCCCGCCTGACGGTGCGCCGGCAAGGACGCGAGATCGAGCTGTCCGTCACCATCGGACGCCGGCCCAGCGACCTGTCGGAATAGGTGCGGCGGCGCGTCATGGCGGCGGGCGCGCAGAGGAGGAGAATGATGCGGATTGCGATCCGCCAGGACCACGACGCTGCCGGCCTGGTGGTGCATGCCCGGAGATCTCTGCTGCGTCCGCCGCGAACGGTGGGCGATGTCAGTGCGGATGCCAGTGGGGTCTCGCTCTGTCCTGGCGGGCATCTGCCGCGAAGTGCACCGAGGCCGAGGGAAGGGGGAGACTTTCCCCCCATCCTCGCCTGAACGCGCCCCTCGGCGCCGAAGGCCTGCCGCCGCCGGAGCTGGGCCACCGGACCTCCGCGGTCCGCTCTGTCCCCGTGAACCACGGCCCGCATGCCGCCTTCCGGCTGTTTCGCTCCGCCAGCCTGCGCTTCGCCGTCATCTATGCCGCATTGCTCGCGGCCAGTGCCATCGCGCTCGCCATGTTCCTGTGGTGGGCCACCGCTGGCCTGCTGGACCGCCAGACCGATTCGGCGATCAATGCCGACGCCCAAAGCCTGTCGCAGCGCTGGGTGGAAGGTGGCCTGCCCGCGCTGATCCTGACGATCCAGGACCGTCTGGCCGACAATGTCGGCGACGACGCCATCTATCTGCTGGTCGATCCCATGATGCGGCCGATCGCCGGCAACCTGCAGCGCTGGCCCTTCGAGGTCCGCCAGGCCAACGTCTGGTACGAGATGGCGGTGCGCCGCGCCGGCATCACCTCGCTGGTGCGGCTGCAGCGCTACGACCTGCCGAACGGCTTCCACCTGCTGATCGGCCGCGACGTGCAGGTGCGCGCCCAGCTCCGCACCCTGCTGAGCGACGCCTTGCTGTGGGCTGCCGGCATCGTCTGCGCCATGGCCACCGCCGGCGCCCTCGTGGTGCGCAGCTTGTTCCGCCGCACTCTGGCCAATGTCTCCGCCACCGCCGCCGCCATTGCCGCCGGCGACTTTGCCCGGCGCGTGCGGCTGTCCGGCCGCGGCGATGAATTCGACCAGCTCGCCGAGACGATCAACGACATGCTGGATCGGATCGGCCGGCTGATGGATGGCGTTCGCCAGGTGTCCAACGCCATCGCGCACGATCTGCGCACGCCGATCACCCGCGCCCGCGCCCGGCTGGAGGACGCCGCGCTGCACGCCGCCTCCGCCGACGAGCTGCGCGCTGCCATCGAGCGCGCGACGGCCGACCTCGATGGCATCATCGCGGTGTTCCAGGCGCTGCTGCGGATCGCCGAGATCGAGGCAGGCTCCCGCCGCTCCGCCTTTGCCCGCTTCGACGCGGCGCCCTTGCTCGCCGACGTCGCCGAATTGTACGGCGCGGTCGCCGAGGACCGGCAGCTCTCGCTGGCCGTTGAGTCGCCCGACCACCTGCCCGCCTATGGCGACCGCGACCTGGTGCAGCAGGCGGTGGCGAACCTGGTGGACAACGCGGTGAAATTCTCGCCCCCGGATGGCAAGGTGCGGCTGCGCGGTGCCATCGTCCCCAGTGGGCTGGAGATCAGCGTCGCCGACCAGGGCCCCGGCATTCCCGCCGCCGATCGGGCCCGCGCCGCCGACCGCTTCTTCCGGGGCGAGGCCGCTCGCAGCACGCCGGGCTCCGGCCTGGGCCTCGCTCTGGTGCAAGCCGTCGCCCAGCTTCACCAGGGCACGCTGCGGCTGGACGATGCCCTCCCCGGCTTGCGCGCGGTGCTGACCATGCCGCTGCCGGGCGAGCAATCGTGACGGGGGCAGAGCTGCGTCGCCGAGACTGGCCGTCCTTGCGATGCCAGGGAGGCGAAGCGCTGCCCCGGCCGCATTGACGCCGCAGTGCGTTGACGTGTGCCTGCGACCGCCTTCTACTCCGGCCAAAATTCGGGAGGAGGATGGTGGTGGCCCTGCTGGAAGTGCGCGGGCTGACCAAGAGTTTCGGTCCCGTGGACGTGCTCCACGGCGTCGATCTCGCGCTGCAATCCGGCGAGGTGCTGGCCCTGGTCGGGGACAACGGCGCCGGCAAGTCCACCCTGATCAAGCACATTGCCGGAGTCTACAAGCCGGATGCCGGCGAGATTTGCCTCGAAGGCCAGCCGATCCGGCTGGAGACGCCGGGGCAGGCGCGCTTGCTCGGCATCGAGACCGTCTATCAGGATCTCGCTCTCGCCGATGAACTTTCCGTCAGCGCCAACATCTTCCTTGGCCGCGAGCCGGTGCGGCGCTGGCTCGGCTTGCTCCCGGTGATCGACAACGCGCGCATCCGGCGGGAAACCGACGCGCTGCTGGCGCGGATCGAAAGCCGCATTCCGCGCAAGGTGCGCACCGTATCGCGGCTGTCGGGCGGCCAGCGCCAGGCGGTCTCGATCGCGCGCGCGATCTACTGGCAGGCCAAGGTCGTGATCATGGATGAGCCGACCGCCGCGCTCGCGGTGATGGAGCGCGAGCATGTGATCAGCCTGGCACGGCGGCTCGCCGCGGAAGGCGCCGGCGTGATCTATATCGGCCACAACCTGATCGAGATTCTCGAAGTCGCCGACCGGGTGGCGGTGATGTATCGCGGGCGCATCGTCTATACCGCCGACGCGCGGCGCACCAATCAGCAGGAGCTGATCAAGTACATGACCGGCTTCAGCGAGGCGCCGGAGGCGGTTGCCGCGGCGGCCAGCAGCGTCAATGCCTGAGCATCGGCTCGGGCCACAACAGGAGGAAGCGAGATGAAGGGAATCCTGCTGATCGCGGCGGTCGCGTTCGGCGTCGGCGGCGCCGCGCAGGCGCAGCAGCCGCAGCAATTCTCGAATGCCAAGATCGATGTCATCGTGAAGGCGACGACGTCGCAGTACTGGGCGACGGTGTTTGACGGCGCGCGCAAGGCGGCACAGGTGCTGGGCGTGCAGATCGCGACCCTGGGCGCGCCGAGCGAGCTCGACGCGGCGCAGGAAGTCTCGATCATGGAGAACGCGATCTCGGCGCATCCCACCGGCATCGTGATCGCGGCGACCAACGCGCAGGCGCTGGCGCAGCCGATCGCCGAGGCCACCAAGGCCGGCATCCCGGTGGTGGTGATCGACTCCGATGCCAACACCAAGGACTACGTGACGTTCCTCGCCACCAACAACGAGACCGGCGGCAAGAAGGCGGCCGACGAGATCGCCCGCTGCGTGCAGGCGCGCACCGGCAAGGAGGCCGGCAATGTCGCCTATCTGACCGCGCTGGCCGGTGCGCAATCGCTGAACGACCGCGACAAGGGCTTTGTCGAGGAGCTGAAAAAGCACCCGGGACTGAAGATCGTGGAGCATCGCGTCGGCAACAACCAGCCGAGCAGGGCATTGTCGGATTCCGAGGACTTGCTGACGCGGCATCCGGACCTGGTGGGCATGTTCGCCGATAACGAGCTGGAGGGCGATGGCGCCGGCACCGCGGTGTCCGAGAAGGGGCTCGCCAACAAGATGTGCCTGGTGGCGTTCGACACCTCCGACACCGAGATCAAGTTTGTCAAGAGCGGCATCATCGATGGACTGATCGTGCAGAACCCATACATGATGGGCTATGCCGGCGTGTGGTATGCGCTGGCTGCCGCGCATGGCGTGGCGTTTCCGAAATACGTCGATACCGGCGTGAACGTGGTGACCAAGGACAACATCGGCAGCCCGCAGATGGCCGGCTTGCTCGACCCGAGCAAATACGTGCTGACGCCGTTCCTGGGCGAGCAATGATGGCTGCGGCCTGGTGCGGGGAGCATCGTTGCGTGATCCGTGCCGCCGGGCTTGCATAGCCGATGAGTGAACGCACCCTCCCCATCGATGCGGAGGAATCCCGCACCTCATTCCTCACCGAGTTGCAACACCGGCTGCCGCTGGAAACCTATGTCCTGGCGCTGACCGTGCTGCTGTGGATCACGCTCGGGGTGGTCTCGCCGTATTTCTGGACCGAAGGCAACGTCACCAACATCCTGCGCCAGGTCTCGATCGACGCGATCCTGGCGTTCGGCTCGTTGTTCCCGATCATCCTCGCCGGCATCGACCTGTCGGTGGGATCGGTTGCCGGCCTCAGCGGCGTGGTGTTCAGCATGTTGGTGGCCGACGGCGACGTCAGCCTGGTGCCCGCGTTGGCGGCGACGCTGGCGATGGGTGTCGCGATCGGCGTCATCAACGGCTGGGCGATCGACCGGCTGGGCATTCCGCCCTTCATCGTCACCCTGGCCGGTTTGCAAGGCTATCGCGGTCTCGCACTGCTGCTGTCCGGCGGCATGACGATTTCCGGCATGCCCGCGGGGCTGCAAAGCTTCTCGCTCTCGTCTGTGGCGCACATCCCCACCTTGTTCCTGCTGATGGCGGCGATCGGGTTCTGCGCGCATTTCCTGCTCGCCTACACGCGGCTCGGCCGGTACATGTACGCGATCGGCAGCAACGCCGAGGCGGCGCGGCGCGTCGGCATTCGCGTGATCCACGTGACCACCATTGCCTATGCGTTGGCCGCCTTGTTTGCGACCATCTCCGGGCTGCTGCTGGTGGCGCGTCTGTCGATGGGCAGTCCCACGGCGGCGACCGGTTCCGAACTCGAAGCCATCGCTGCGGCCGTGGTCGGCGGCGCCAGCTTGTTCGGCGGACGCGGCACCATTCTCGGCTGCTTCATCGGCGCGCTATTGTTCACCACGCTCGGCAATGGCGCCAACTTGCTCGGCATCAATTCGTTCTGGCAGATGGTGATCGAGGGCTTGCTGATCGCGTTCGTCGTCTATTTCGACAATGTGCAAAAGCGTCGGCAGGCCGGGATACGGTGACGCGTGGTCACCGCCGCGCGATGGCTGCCGCGCGCGTTGGCTCACCTCCGGTGGTGTGGGGGCCCGTCGAGGCAGGTCGTTGCAGAACGGTTGGCGAGGCCGGAATCAGGATGGCGGGGCCGCCATGCGGCGGTCCCGTGGGTTTCCTGGCAGGTGCGCCGGATCAGGCGCGCGGCAACGCGCTCAGGACGGACTGGCGCGCGCGGCGCAACACCCGCGCCGCGACGGCGAATACCCAGAGTTCGCAGCGTGATGAACGTTACTTATCTGCAACGATCGGTTGCCGGCGGGCGATGCGACGTGGCGGCGGCAGGAAGATCGCATCGCGCGCGGCGACGCTCGCGCTGAGCTGCGGCGCGCGGCCGGCCTGATCATGCCGTGATCCGAGGCCGGTGACGTTGCATCGCGGCGGCGTGCGTCGGACAGCGGCGAGATCGACGGCGCGGCATCGAGCGCGTTGTGCGGGGCCGGCGGCGGGCAAGCCTCGGGCGATGCAGGTTGCATGCTCTCGAGCGGCGGCTGCGGCAGAGGCGTGGCGTCCGGAGCGGTCTCCGGTGCATCGATAGCGACAATAACGGCGGCGTTGTCCGGCTGGGCTGCCATTGGCATGTCAGGCAGCGGGTCCGGTGACGCGGGCGATGGGTCCGGCGCGGCATCGGCCGGGGCGATTGACGCGGCATCGGGCGCGTCGGCCGGCGTGGCTTGCCGCGGGGCGCCGCCGCGGACCTCACCGAGACGGGCCCACAGGGTGGCAAACAGCTCCATCGGATCCGGCGTGTCGGCGCCCTCCGGCAGTGCCAGGAGGTAGTCGGTGAGCCCGGAAAACATGAACAGCAGGATGTCGGGATCGCATTCCTCGAGCGGCGTGTTGAGAAATGCACAGGCTTCCGGGGTGAGTGAGGGGAAAGCCTGCGGAGTAAAGTACATGACGTCCGCGTCGGGGAATTGCTCGCGGCTGCGCCGTGCGGACCGGCGGCCGGCGAAACGCGCGAGCCGGCCCGGGCGTGCCGGCTCCGGTGACGGGGCGGCCGCGGCGGTGCGCGGCTTGCGCGGACCAGGCGCACGCATGGGCGCGGGACGAGCGTCGGCATCGCCGGCCAGCATGGACGCGGGACGAGCGTCGGCATCGCGGGCCATGGAGTCGTGGCCGACGCTGGGTTGCGAGGCGATCGGGCGCCGCAGGATGCCGGCGTGAGCCAGGCCACCGGCGACAGCATTGCGCACCGCGCCGCCGAGCCGGCGGACGAAGCGCACACCCATCCCTTGGCGGGGCGGTGGGGAAATATCAGTGGCTGTGAGGCAAGCGGACTGGGACATGAGGAAGATCGCTCTCAGCGCTCCGGTGGGGAGCGTGGTTGCAACGCGCTGGTTCTACCGCACTGACTAACGTATGTCAATAAAAATAACAATCGGGGCAGCCCGCGAAGAAGACGCCGGCCTCGGCCCGGGCGACTGCCAGTGCGGAAGCCTTCCCGCCATTGACAACCCGGCTCGCCTCCCCCAGTCGCAGCCGCGTCATCGCATCCCCATTTACCGAAGCCCATGGCAACCGAACTGCAGCCGCCCCGCGGCACCCACGACCTGATCGGCGAGGAGCAACGCCGCCACACCCGTGTGGTGGAGACCGCGCGCCGCATCGCCGCCGCCTACGGCTTCGACGAGTGGTCCACGCCGATCTTCGAGGACACCCGCGTGTTTGCCCGCACGCTGGGGGACACCTCTGACGTCGTCACCAAGGAGATGTACAGCTTCACCGACCGCGGCGGCGACGCGATCACGCTGCGGCCGGAATTCACCGCCGGCGTCTGCCGCGCCCTGGTCTCCAACGGCCTGACCCAGTCGCTGCCGCAGAAGGTGTTCCTGGCCGGCGCGGTCTTCCGTTACGACCGGCCGCAGAAGGGCCGCTACCGGCAGTTCCACCAGATCGACATCGAGGTGCTGGGATCGGCCGAACCGCTCGCCGATGCCGAGGTGATTGCCTGCGGCTGGGACGTGATCTCCGCGCTCGGCCTGGCGGACAGCGTGGTGCTGGAACTGAATACGCTGGGCGACAAGGACAGCCGTGCGGCCTACCGCGACGCGCTGGTGGCCTATTTCACCCGCCACCAGGCGGCGCTGTCGCAGGACAGCCAGGCCCGGCTGGGGCGCAACCCGATGCGCATCCTGGACAGCAAGGACCCCGGCGACCGGCGCCTGATCGCGGACGCTCCGGTGATCACGCCGTTCCTGACGCCCGCCGCCGCCGGCTTCTATGCGGGCGTCAAGCACGCGCTGGCGAGCCTCGGCGTGCCGTTCACCGAGAACCCGCGGATCGTCCGCGGGCTGGACTATTACGGCCACACCGCGTTCGAGTTCATCACCACGAAGCTTGGT
>DATJNA010000137.1:0-18967 GCA_035508435.1 Acetobacteraceae bacterium
GCCATCACACCCGGGCGCGTTCGAGCCAGCTCTCGGACGTGATCCGCTCCTGATCCATCGGCAGCACCCCCTGGCGGGATGGCATCCGTGTTGCTTGCTCCGAGATTGCGTGGAAGTTCGTGCGATCCAGGATAACGCCGCCGAGATCGGCACGATCGAGGGCGGCATGGCTGAAGTCAGCGTTCCGGAGGTCGGCAGCGTGAAAATTCGCACCCGGAGCAATCAGGCCCGTCGCGGTGGATTGGAACAGATTGGCGTTGGCGAAGTTCGCCTCGGGCGCCTTGGCGTCGACCAGAATAGCCTGTGTCAGATCAGCACCCGACAGGTCCGCGCGCGTGAGGTCGGCATTCCTGAGTATCGCGCGTCCCAATTTGGCACCCGCCAGAATCGCACCCACAAGCCTGGCGCCGGTCAGCACGCATTGGCCGAGATCGGCACGAGTGAGGTCGCAGCCGGTGAAATCGCTGCCGCCCAACGCGCAGGCGGCCATGGCAAAATTGGGTAGCGCCCGGCCGGCGAAATTCGCGCCCAGCAGCGTGCTGCGGAAGAATTTGGCGCCATCGATCTTCGCCTCGCGCAGGTCGGCGTCCAGCAGCGCGGCACGATGCCAATCGGTATGGCCGATATCGATGCCCGATGTGGCGCACTTGACCATGGAGCAACGTTCGATGCGGATACCAGAGAGCACCGCATGGCCAAGGTCGCATTCCAGCAGGACCGTGTGCGACAGCATCGCGTTCTGGAACCATGCGCGCGCCAGGTTGCACTTGACGAAGCGTGTTTTCGTCAGCCGGGTTCCGGACAACGTCGCGCCAGCCAGATTGCACTGCACGAAGCTGGCATCGCCCAGGTCGGCTTGCGCCAGGTTGGCCGCCGACAGCGTGCAGGTGATGAAATTCGCTCGGGCAAAGCCGGCGGCGTGCAGATCCGCACCGGTGAAATCGACGTTCTCGAAAATGCCGTCGCGGAACGTCTTGCCGGCAAGGTCCGCACCCGCGAGCGACACCTCTCGGACCAGCTCGCGATCGTCCACCAGCCTGGCGAGCTCGTCGGCGGTCATGTCCGGGCATCCTCCGGCGGCTGATAGACGGGCAGGTACCGCATGCGGGTTCGGAACATGCCGCCACGTCTGGTTTCCTGGTCCAGCCGGGTCCGCGCCAGATTGGCCTGATAGACCGACATGCCGGTCAGATTGGCGCCCCGCAGGTCGGCGCGGGACAGGTCGGCGTTGGCGAAGTCGGCGAGGCGAAGATCGGCGCGCCGCAGATCCGCCGCGATCAGCCGGCTGTCATTGGCGCACACCAGGTTCAGCAAGGCGCTCGACAGATCGGCGCCGGACAGATCGGCTCGTGCCAGGATGGCGCGGTTGAGATTGGCGCCGCGCACGTTGGCGTCGCGCAGATTGGCCTCGGTCAGGTCGGCGCCGACCAGGCGGGCACCCAGCAAGGAACATTGGCTCACGAACACGGCCTTGCGCAGGCGGGCGCCTTGCAGGCGGATGCCGACCAGGTTGCATTTCAGGAATACCGCCCGCTCCAGCATCGCCCCGGAGAGGTCGGCCCCTTGCAGATTGCATTCCAGGAACTTGGCCTTCGTCAGTACGATCCCCGGCGCATGCATCCCGGCCAGCGCCACTTTCATCGCCAGGATGCCGGGCGCGTGGACGTTGCTGAAATCGGTATGATCGATCTTGACGTTGGCGAGGTCGGCGCCCTCGAGGCTGGCGCCGGCAAGCGAAGCGTTGCTGAGGTCCGCGCCGGCCAGCACCGCCTTATGCAGGATCGCCTGCTTCAGCGAGGCGCCGGCGAGCTGCGCGTTGCCCAGATTGGCGCCGCTGAGTTCGGCGCCATCGAGGACGCAATTCTGCATCTGGGCATGGGCGAGCACGGCATCGGTCAGTTTTGCGCCTGCGAACGACGTGCCGCGCAGGTCGGCCCCGTCAAGGCAGACGCCGGAGAGATCGAAACCGGCGAGATCCATCCGGGAGAGATCGGCGCCATGCAGGTCGTACAAGGCACGCGCCGCGGCCGTGTCGGCCGCGATCAGTTGGCGCAGTTCGGCGGTTTGCTCTGCGGACACCGGATCGGCGGGATCCTGCTTGTGTGCCAGCAGGCGATAGCCGTTGCGCGCCGCGGCCTGCGCAATCTCGAGCCGCGACTGGACGGCGGGAGATGCGAGCTGGGAGCGGGCTGCCTCCGACTTCGCCGCCAGATCGCCGGTGGCCTTGCCGCTTGCAGCCGCCGCGGCGACCTCGGCCTCGATCTTCTCCGCCGCGGCCGTCAACTGCTGCCGCATTGCGGCGGCGTTCACCTTCGGCGGACCTTTTGCCTTGGCGTCTCCGAGGCCCGGGACGGGAGACTGGATGAACTGCTTCAGTGCGTCCGGCATGGGCTTGCCGGAGGCTGCAAACTGTGCCGCCACGGCGATCTTCTGCGCCTCGATCCTGCCGAGGATCTCCTGCTTCGCCGCCGCGACATCCGCGCGCACTTTGTCCAGCATCGCCGGCAGGTCTTCGAGCGACGGCGGCGGCCGGGCTGTCCCCCAGGCCAGCGAGGGTAGCGGGGGCAGGAGCTTGTCCGGGTCCAGCCCGCGCGCCTTCAGTGCGGCGCCTGCCTCTGCCTGCTTCGCCTCGGCCTCGGCCAATGCGGGCGCCATCTTGCGGTGGATCGCCGCGGCCAGCCTGGCCGCCGCGCTGACTTCCGGCGGCGGCGCCAGCGGCGGTTTGTCGGGCAGCCATTCCGGCGGGACCAGGTCGCCATCCTTGAGCGCCTCGGGCGCCCGGTCCTTGCCCTCGGTCCGCTTCACCATCACTGCGTGGAACTCGGCCGCCGCGCGCGGGGCGCCCAGGCGGTCCGCCCCAACCACGACGCGCGCGATGTCCGACGCGTCTTCCGCCGCCAGCCGTGCCTGTCCGTGGTGCACCAGCACCAGCCGCTCGCGATGCGGGAACAACCAGACGGTGGTCAGCGACAGACGAACTTCTTCGAAGTTGTCGCCATCCGGGATGTCATTTCGGACCAAGAACAGACGCGGCGCCATGCCGGGGAGGCGGCCGGCCAGGAGGGGTTTTTCGGGGTGCAGGTTGTGGCAGGCGAAGGTCTCGTTGCCGGCGAGCGGCTGGTGCAACCACTGGTCCGGCTGGGCCAGGTTGAAGAACCGCCAGTCGATGTCGCGGGCGAATCCTGGAAAGTCCTGCTTGAGCCAGGCATCGTCGTAGGTTCCCGCGCGTTTCGCGCGTGCCGGCCGCATCTGGTCCACCACGCCGTAGCCGGCCGGCGTGCGCACGCCGGCCGCGCCGAGCGTCGGATTGACGATGTTATGTGCCTGAAACAATCGACCTTCCGATCCATCCAGCGGGGTCAGGCCCTTGCCGTCGGGATTGTCGGCAAAGCCGGCGCCGCCATAGGCGTGTGCCCAGTCGATTGGCATGGTGGCGAAGGGGACGCTCTCGCTGCGCCGTTCGCCGCTGCGGTCCACCACACGGTCGCCGAAGATGTCGAGAGATTTGGTGACCGGCCCGAGTTGAATGCTGGTGCGGAGGTGTGACGCGGCGACCCCACCTGGGGCAAAGCCGTAGGCTACGGCCAGGAATTCCGGCGCGGCCTTGGGAATCGCGGCATCCAGCGGCTGATCCGGCGGCAGCTCTTCTGCCGCAAACGGCCACAGTTCGGTTTCCGGCAGCAGCAGCGCGTCCTCGCCAATCGGCAGGAAGGCGAGAACCGCACAGCCGAGCCAATATTCACGCCGGAACTCGAACGGGCGGGTGAGGACGGAAAGGGTCAGAGGTTTGATGATCTTCATGATTGGTTTACGCGGCAACGGCGTGGCAAACGCCGACGGGTGGCGACCTGCTGTCCCGCGGCGCAATTGCAGGCGGGCGCCGTGGCGCAACGGCAGGGCGGCTCCGAGGCGGCGGCCGACGATGGCCAGTCGCGGCAACCGACGCGCCACCGCGGCCATGCCGCAGGAAGCATCGAGCGCAATTCATAGCGTGATGTCGATCTCGTGGTCCTTCAGCTCCGTCACGATCGTGCTGATATCGGTGTTCACGGTCTTGATGCGGGTGAACGCCATGTCGAGATCGTTGTCTATGGCCTCGATGTCGTTTTCCGCGACTTTGATCTTGTTCTGCACCGCGGTGATGTCGTCCTGCGCCGCCGTGACGTCGCTCTCGAGCGCGCTGATCCTGGTCGTCGCCGCCGTCATATCGTCAGGGAAGGTCAAACTGGCCTTGCCGGCGAGCGAGACGGCGACGTTCGGCGATATCACAATGCCGATGTTCGCGGCGCCGAGTACCAGGGAGAAGTTACCGCCTACCGCGATTGCCGAGTTCAACCCCAGTACGAATGTCGAGTTCACGCCGCCGACAAAAAGGTCGTTGTTGACGCCCACCTGCGTGGTATTGGTCATGCCGATGCTCGTCATGGCCACCTGGCGCACCGCGAAATTATAGTTCTGATTCACCCATTCATTATAATTCCCGCCACACCAGGTGTTATCGTTGCCAACGCACAAGCTGTTCATTCTGCCGGCTACCGCGGTGTTCGCATCAAATGTGTCCGTGATGGTCCCGCCGTTGGCAATCGTCGATGCAGCGTTGATGACCTCGTCGAAACCGGTTGGATCCATGAACGGATCGAACGTCGCCGTCGCCGACTGCACGCTGCCGGAGGCGCTGGTGCCGCTGAGGGTCTCGCTCACCTGGCCCTTCAAGGGCACCGACGTGCCGGTCGACGAATTCATGCCCGGCGCCAGCGATCCCGAGTCCGCGGCCGCCGCCGACAGCGATTTGGCGCCGCTGAAGCCTACGATGGTGTTGAATTGCCGCGGGGTGTACATGCTGACGTATTCCTCGCCCGGCTTGCCGTGGAACACCATCTTGTTGTCGCCATGGTCGCGGACGACCGTCTTGTGCTTGTCGTCGGGCAAGTTGATGGGCGGCATCGTCTCGCTGTTGTGGGTGCGTCCGCTGATCAGCGGCCGGTCGGGATCGCCCTCGAGGAACGACACCACCACTTCGTGGCCGACATGCGGCACCGAGACCGCGCCCCAGTAATATCCGGCGCTGTGCTGCGAGACGCGGATCCAGCAGGAACTATGCTCGTCGCGCTGGCCACGGCGGTCCCAGTGGAATTGCACGCGCACCCGGCCGTACTCGTCGCAATGGATGGTCTCGCCGGCCGGCCCGACCACGGTCGCGGTCTGGATGCCGATGACCCGAGGCCATGGCGTCACCCGTTCCGGGCGGAACGGCACGTCGGCCGGGATCGCAACGTAGTCATTGCTGTAGCTGGCAACGGCGCCGTCGTTGTCGGACCCCGGCGCGGAAGCATGATGATACACCGCGGTCAGCAGGTAGGTTGTCGCGCGACCCTGGCGTCCGACGGCGACGCTGAACCGGCGGCCCGGATCGAAGCCAACGCAGCGGCCGACGCCGAACACCTGGCGGTGATGCGCTTCCTCAAGTTCGATGCGCAGCGTGGTCAGCCGCTTACCGTCATCACGGTCCAGGAACTTGCCCGGATAGTCGTACATCTCATGGTTGGCCATCAAAGCGACGCTCAGCGTGGTCGGCGCATCCACCGTCAGCCGTTTGCTGGGCCCCTGGAAGTCGAAGTCATTCAGGGTCCACCGGCCCGGCCGGAACGTGCACCTGACGTCGAGGGTCTGCAGCTCGCCCAGGCCGGAAACCGGCGAAATGCTCACCTCCGCCGGTTGGCACCGGCCCGTCGCCGTATTGCGGTCGGCGATCACCAGCACATGCCGGTCGGCGTGATGCTCATGCCAGTAGAACAACCCCAGGTGCTCCATCAGGCGGGAGACGAAGGCAAACGCCGTCTCGCGGTATTGCACGCAGTATTCGACCGGCGGGTAGTCGGCCTTGGCGACGCGGAATTCGAAATCCGTCACGCCATGGTCCTGCAGCACCGTCTGGATGACGTCCGGAATGCTTTGGTGCTGGAAGATGCGGCAATCCGATGTGCAGGTGAGGAACCACAGGCGCGGCACGATCTCAAACCGGTAGCGGCGCATGCCGTGCAGGGTCTCGCCCTGTCCGATCAGTTGCCGAACATAGCCGTTGATCGGCCTGCGCAGGTCGGGATCGTCATTGCGCAGCCACAGCGTGACCGGCGTGCCGAGCAATGCCTGTACGGCGTCATCCTGCTGCGATGTCTCGATCGTGACGTTATAGACAAAGCAGTGCGACAGAACGTCTTCGCCTTCCAGGTTGATCAGCAGGGCCTCGTCCGGCCCGAGCTTGGTGTCGATGGCAAGCAGCCGGTCGGTCTGGGAAAGGCCGCCTGCAGCCAAAGCCTGCGTGTCGCCCATTCGAGCGTCTCCCCAATCCAAACGTGATTCGTTGTGACGTCACTGCATGGCGCGTCAGGTCGGATCCGGTGTGCCAATCGTTATGGCAGAGCAAGCGTAGCCTCGGCAGCCGCCGGAGCGGCCGCTGACCCGGAGCAAATCGGTGTGGCCGCCGCGCGATCCGGTGATCTCCATCCCCGTCTTCCCCTTCGGAGTCAGAACGGCACGCACCAGCGAAGCGAATCGTCATTGCCGGGTAACAACGTCTCGACGTCTTCGGTGGCGATGTCCAACGCCTGGACGTTTATCATATTGGCAGACCGTCAGGTGCCGGGGAAGTCCAGCGCGTGCGTCTGACGTATATAATTTTCACCCGGAATTTTCCGGCGCAGTCGGCGGGCGGCCGTGACAGCGCGCATGCCGCCCGCCACCCGGCAGGACAGGAACGATGCGCGACTCCTGCCGACTGCGGAACATTCCATTGGTCCCGGCAGCGGCACGAAACCGCAACGCCGCGGCCGCGCCGACGCTTGCGCGCCGGCCGGGAATCGGCCATCTGGCGGACCGCCACTGAGTCCGAACCCGACCATGTATCGCATCTTTTCCGGCATCCAACCGTCCAATGTCGCCACCCTCGGCAACTACCTGGGCGCCCTGCGAAACTGGGTATCGCTGCAGCACGAGCATGAGTGCCTGTATTGCGTGGTTGACCTGCACGCGATCACCGAGTGGCAGGAACCGGCCGCATTGCTCCGCCAGACCCGTGAGATGGCCGCCGTCCTGCTCGCCATCGGCATCGATCCGAAACAGCATATCATACTGCTGCAATCTGCGGTGCCGGCACATGTGCGGTTGAGTTGGATCATGAACTGCGTCGCGCGTATCGGCTGGCTGAACCGCATGACGCAGTTCAAGGACAAGGCAGGCAAGGACCGCGAGAACGCGTCCGCCGGACTGTACGTCTATCCGAATCTGATGGCGGCCGACATCCTGGCGTACAAGGCAACCGCCGTGCCGGTGGGCGAGGACCAGCGTCAGCACCTGGAACTCGCCAACGACATCGCGCAGAAGTTCAACCACGACTATGGAGTGGAGTTCTTTCCGCGCATCGAGCCACTGATCATGGGGCCGGCCGCGCGCGTGATGAGCCTGCGCGACGGCACGAAGAAGATGTCGAAATCCGATCCGTCGGACCAGAGCCGGATCAATTTGAACGACGATCCGGATACCATCGCGCTGAAGATCCGCCGCGCGAAGACCGATCCGGCGCCGCTGCCTGGCGAACCCGAAGGACTGAAGGACCGGCCGGAAGCGCGCAATCTCGTTGGCATCTATGCGGCGATGGCGGAAATCGATGTCACCGCCGTGCTGCGCGAGCATGGCGGCAAGGGTTTCGGTGCGTTCAAGCAGGCGCTGTCCGAACTGCTGGTGGAGAAGCTGCGGCCGATCGCGGCGGAAACCACCCGACTGCTGAACGATCCGGCGCAGATCGACGCCGTGCTGCGCGACGGTAGCGCGCGTGCCTCCGCCATCGCCGAGCCGATCGTGCAGCAGGCGGAGCGGATCGTGGGCTTCCTGAAGCTGTAGACGCTGACGCCATCCGCTGGTCCTGCCGCCGGCTTTGCGGCATGCTGCGCGCATGACCCAGCCGCGCGAGATCGTCGCCTACACCGACTATAAGAGTCCCTACGCCTTTCTGGCGAAGGACCTGACCTATGCGCTGGAGCAAAGTTACGCCGTGCGCGTGCGATGGTTGCCGTATGTGCTGGACATTCCGGCGTTCCTCGGCTCCGCGCGGGTGGACACGGAGGGCAACGTGCTGGAGCAACAGCGCAACGCCCATCAGTGGCGCCGGGTCCGCTACAGCTACATGGATTGCCGCCGTGCCGCGCGCAAACGTGGCCTGACGGTGCGCGGGCCGTTGAAGATCTTCGATTCGGCGCTGGCCGCGGCAGGCATGCTGTATGCCCAACAAGCCGGCGACGCGGTGTTCCGCCGCTATCATGACGCAGTGTTCGAACGTTTCTGGCAGCGTGTGCTGGACATCGAGGACGTGGCGGCGATCGCTGCCGTGCTGGACGCTGCCGGTGCCGATGGCGCGGGCTTCGCTGACTATGCGCCGGAGGGCCGCGCGGAAGCGGCACGCATCAGCCGCGCGGCGGAAGCACAAGGCGTGTTCGGCGTGCCGAGCTTCGTTTTGGATGGCGAACTCTTCTGGGGGCGCGAGCATCTGCCCGATATCGGAGAGAGGCTGGCGGCCTAGTGTTCTGACCCTGACGCTTCGATCCCATTGGGCACCGACAATCTGCAGTCGTTACCAAGGTTCGCGTGGGATACGAGCGTCAGGATCACGACACTGGTTGCCGCTATCGGTGTAGCGTCCCATTGCGAGGACCGCGAGCGAAGCATGGCGGGACGAGGCAACCGCGGTCGAGTGGCGCACGAATTGTCCGGGCACGTCCCGGCACCAGGTCGCTTCGTCCCGCCACGGCTCGCTTCGTCCCGGCACGAGGTCGCTGCGTCCCGCCACGGCTCGCTTGTGATCCCCGCAATGACAACGCTGCGTAATGACAGCTCGAAGACGGCAGCATGACAGAATGCCGGGGGCCTTGAGCATTGCGCTTGCCCACGGCAAGACTGCGCCATCCGGATGGACCGGGAAAACGGGAGATGGCAGATGATTGAGCTCTACGGCATGGGCAGCCCCAACGTGGTAAAGATCTATATCGCGCTGGAGGAGCTCGGCCTGCCCTACAACGTGCACCCCATTGATGTGTTCGCGGGCAAGCAGTTCGACGCCGATTTCCTGAAGCTGAACCCGATGGCGAAGGTGCCGGTGATCGTCGACAGCGACGGCCCCGGCGGCAAGCCGATTACCATCTTCGAGTCCGGCGCCATCCTGCTGTATCTCGCGGAGAAGACCGGCAAGCTGCTGCCCCAGGATCCTGCCGCCAAGTACGAATGCATCGAGTGGATGATGGTGCAGATGACGACGGTCGGCCCGATGTTCGGCCAACTCGTGCATTTCGTTCGCTTTGCTCCGCCCGGCAACGACTATTCCAGGAGCCGCTACCTCACCCAGGCGCACCGCGCGACCGAGGCGATCGACCAGCGCCTCGCCGCCCACCCCTGGCTGAGCGGCGCCGAGTACGGCATTGCCGATGTCGCCACCTATCCATGGATCCGCAATGTGCCGGCACTTCTCGGTGCGCCGGCGGCGGAGAAGTACAAGAGCGCCATGCGCTGGGTCGCCACGATCAACGAGCGCCCGGCGGTGAAGCAGGCGCTCGCCTCGGTGGATGACGTGCGCGCCCGCACCACGGCGTTCGACAAGGCGGAGGCGAACCACATGGACAAATTGTTCGGCCGCGGCTCCTACGCCGCGGCATAGTCACCGCCCGAGCATAGCCTCGGCGCGCGCGCATTGCCGCGCGCGGCCCGGCACCACCACTGTCCTGGCCGGACCACCACTTTGCCGGAACGCAGTTCCGGGGTTACCTGCGACGCCGAGCAAGGGTTGGAGGGCATTGCCGCCCTCCGCTCTTGCTCCCCGCCGCGCCGCCGTGCCACCACGGAGACCGCGAACACCCAGAGGACGCACATGCCCGACAGCCCCACGGCCCGGCTCCCGATCAAGGGCACCCTGCTGCAAGGCAAGCGCGGCCTGATCATGGGTGTGGCCAACGAGCGTTCGCTTGGCTGGGGCATCGCCGCGGCCTGTGCCGCCCAGGGCGCCGAACTGGCGTTCACCTACCAGGGCGAGGCGCTGCAACGCCGTGTCCACCCGCTGGCCGCTGCCGCCGGCTCCGACCTCCTGTTCCCGTGTGACGTGGCCGACGACGCCAGCATCGATGCGGCTTTCGCCGCCCTGAAGCAGCACTGGGACCGGTTGGATTTCCTGGTGCATGCCATCGCCTTTGCCGACAAGGCCTACCTGCGCGGCCGCTACCTCGATACGCCGCGTGCCGCGTTCCAGCAGGCGCTGGACATTTCCTGCTTCTCCTTCACCGCCGTTGCGCGGCGTGCCGTGCCGATGATGCCGCCGGGCGCCTCGCTGCTGACCCTCAGCTATATCGGCGCCGAAAAATGGACACCGCACTATAATGTCATGGGCGTTGCCAAGGCGGCGCTGGAGGCGTCGGTGCGCTATCTCGCCGCCGATCTGGGCGGGCAGAACATCAGGGTGAACGCGATCAGCGCCGGGCCGATCAAGACGCTGGCGGCATTCGGCATCGGCGACTTCAACTACATCCTGCGCTGGAACCAGCTCAATGCCCCGATGCAGCGCAACGTCAGCATCGAGGAAGTGGGCGGCGCCGGCGTCTATCTGCTGTCGGATCTGTCAGCGGGCGTCACCGGCGAGGTGCACCATGTCGATTGCGGCTACCACATCGTCGGTATGAAGAATCCCGCGGCACCAGACATCGCGATCGTCGAGAGCTAGGCACGCGGCCCGGCAAGACGGCGCGCTACCCTGCCGGTGGACCGGCGCTACCTATCGTGCGGCGGCGCGAGACGAGGGTTCGGCACGGTGGTGCCGTGCTGACGTGATGCCACGTTCTCACGTGCTGCCAGCAGACGGCATGGCGGTGCCAGAGTCAGGTCAAACACCCGTCAGGTCAAACACCCGTCAGGTCAAACACCAGGCCAGAGCCCCGGCCAAGGTCCACATCGCCCCCGACAGAACGCTGCCCAACACAAAACCGGTCGCGGTGCGCAGCGGATGACCGCCGTGACAGAGGCAATCCTGCTGGGTCATGGCGGCTTCGGCGGGGTGGGCGATCGCGGCGGGTTGGCTCATGACGGGGCCCTCTTGGACGCCACGGCAAATAACGGATGCGCGAGGCGGGGTAAAGTCCAATCAAACCTGGGTCAGGGAATGTCCATGTTTGCCGGACCTTACGCGACCGTTTTCATAACAGATAGCGAAACAAAATCATGGCCCGCCAGGGTCTTCTCTGCCGGGACAGGCAGAATAATTGCGATTTCAAATTTGTTCCATTCCCATGGTTGCAACGAATTCTCAAAATACGGAAGATTCTGGGGTGCGTGACAAAATAATACTTGTGCTCACGCGGTCGTGAGGTCATTAATCGCGCGTCTGTGAAGACAGATGCCCGATGCCGGACTGACGCTTTTGCCCGACGAGGAACTCCGGATGACCAAACCGCTGCTGGCTGCCCTGCCAACGGGCATCGCGTTCGATCTCGCCGACCTTGTGATGGTGCAAGGATGGTCGGAGTACCACGACCTGCGCATGGTCGTGGAGCTCGACTATACCGCCGAAGGCGAGGAATACGAAGAAGTTCTGGCGCTCTATCCGCAGGCCAGCGCCTTCCGGCGGTGGATGATGTGGCGCGGCGTCGGTGAGATCGTGGTGCAGCCGATGATGGGGCGGGCGCAGCATTATCCGTCTGTCGCCGACGCGCTCGAGGCGTTGATTCCCGCACGCGCCTGACCGCCGCGGCGCACCGTTGCGGCGTCCTGCGCCGGTTGCATGGCGCCCTCGCCCGGAGCGAAGCCCGTCCGTCATTCGAAACCGTCGCAGCATCGCGCAACCACCTCCGGCCGAGCGCCGCCGCCGCTGCATTGCGCAACCACCTCCGGCCGAGCGCCGCCGCCGCTGCATTGCGCAACCACCTCCGGCCGAGCGCCGCCGCCGCTGCATTGCGCAACCACCTCCGGCCAAGCTACACCACAGCCTGCGCGGGTGTAGCTCAATGGTAGAGCCCCAGCCTTCCAAGCTGGTTATGCGGGTTCGATTCCCGT
Organism: Acetobacteraceae bacterium; assembly: GCA_035508435.1. GTDB lineage: Bacteria > Pseudomonadota > Alphaproteobacteria > Acetobacterales > Acetobacteraceae > JASHVB01. The sequence continues at coordinate 12,079 of DATJNA010000137.1, forward strand.
CACCCGCTCCAGGCTCTGTCCCGGTGGCATAACAGCGCCGCTTCATCCAGCACCGATTGCTCTGCGCGCGCCTCGGTCAGCTCGTGCGCCTGGCGCGCATGTGCCAGGGCGGACTCCAGCGCCCGTGCCGCGGCGCGTTCCGAGCCCACCACCGTCCGCGCCTCCGATGCGGCTGCCGCGCTGCGCTGCACCGCGTCCTGCGCCGCGTGCCGCGCCCCCTGCATGCGGGAGAGCCACGCGGCATAGATGTCCGTGGCGGCGGCGTCCGGCAGGCCACGACGCGCGGCGGCTTCGGCGTCCATCGCCGCAGCGAGTCCCGCCGCTCGGGCTGCCGCGACGGCTTCGTCACGCAGCCGCTCGGCCAGCGCACGCCGGGCCGCGTCGAGCGTGATGCCACGCAGCCGCAACAGCACGCGTAGCGGGTCGCGGGGCATGGCTCAGGCCCCCGCCAGCGCCGCGCGCAGCCGGGCGAAAGATTCCACCATTGTGCTCTGCTCCGTATGCGGCTGCTGCAACATGGCCTCGATCCGCGGCGCCACGACCACAGCCTCATCCACCGCTGGATCCGTGCCCGCACGGTAGGCCCCGAGGCGCAGCATGTCCGCCATGTCCTCATGCAGTGCCAGGATGCTGCGGGCGCGGCGCAGCGTCGCAGTCTCCTCGGCGTCCAGGCAGCTCGCCGCGCCACGCGACAACGAACGCAGCACGTCCACCGCGGGATACCGGCCACGCTCGGCGATGCGGCGGTCCAGGATCACATGCCCGTCCAGGATGCCGCGCACGGCGTCGGCCACCGGTTCATTGTGGTCATCGCCTTCCACCAGGACGGAGAACAAGGCGGTGATCTGGCCGGCGGTGCCGTCGGCTGGCTCGCGCCCGGGGCCGGCGCGTTCCAGCAGGCGCGGCAGCTCGGCGAAGACACTGGGCGGATAGCCGCGCGTGGCGGGCGGTTCACCGGCGGAAAGCCCGATCTCCCGCAACGCGAGGCAGAAGCGCGTGACGCTGTCCATCAGCAGCAGGACCGAGCGCCCCTGATCGCGAAAATGCTCGGCAATGGTCATGGCTGCGTAAGCGGCCTGGCGGCGCAGCAGCGGCGAGGCGTCAGATGTCGCCACCACGACGACCGAATGGGCAAGGCCTTCGGGGCCGAGGTCGTCCTCGAGAAACTCCCGCACCTCGCGGCCACGCTCGCCGACCAGGGCGAGTACCGTCACGTCGCATTGGGTGTAGCGCGCCAGCATGGCAAGCAAGGTGGATTTGCCGATGCCGGAGCCCGAGAACAATCCAAGGCGTTGGCCCTGGCGGCAGGTCGCGAAGCAGTTGAGGGCGGCGACGCCGAGATCCAGCCGCGGTCCCAGGCGCGCCCGCGTGGTCGCTTCCGGCGCAGCGGCGCGCAAGGCGCGGGCGGTGGCGCCGTGCGGCAAGGCGCCGCGCCCGTCCAGCGGGCGGCCCAGCGGGTCCAGCACGCGTCCGAGCCAGTCATCCGATACGGCGAAGCTGCCGTCACCGGGAGCCGAGCAAATGGCGGGGCTGCCAGGGCCGAGGCCGTCGAGCATATCGAACGGCATGGCCCGGGCGAGGTCAGCACGGAAGCCGACGATCTCGGCGCACACGGCGCGGCCGTTGCGCCCTTCCAGCAGGAGCCGGTCGCCAACCGAGGCCTGGCCGGCCAGACCTTCGATATCAACCACAAGTCCGGATAATCCGGCAACGCGTCCGGCAACGCGGAGGGCCGGAATACGACGGAATGCGGCGCAGCAGGATGCTGATCGAAAGTTGAGAAATGTTCGTCTCATTGATACGCATTTGTCTGTTATTTAGCAAATATGCCGATGAGAGCAGGCTGTTTAGCACCAACAGCGGGGCTAGCGGCGAATAGATACTCGCAAAGGATGAAAAAATCGTAGCAAAACACACGCAATGGTGGTAATAATATGAAAACGGCGGAGGGTGGGCAAATGCGTGTTCTCCTGGTGGAAGACGACCTGACGGCGGCCCGTGGCATCTCATTGATGCTGAAGGCGAGCGGTGCCGTGGTCGATCACACCGACACGGGAGAGGAGGCGCTGGAGCTGACGCGCCACTACGAATACGACATCGTCTTGCTCGACATCATGCTGCCCGACATCGAGGGCTATGAGGTCGTACGCAGGATGCGGCTGGCGCGCAACGATACCCCGGTGCTGATCCTGTCCGGCCTCGCCCGGCCGCAGGCCAAGGTGAAGGGCCTCGGCATGGGGGCGGACGACTACATCACCAAACCGTTCGACCGCGCGGAATTGCTCGCGCGCATGCAGGCGATCGTGCGGCGCTGCAAGGGGTTCAGCCAGCCGGCGCTGTGTGTGGGCCCGCTGCAACTCAACCTGGACAGCCGGGAGGTCTCGGTGGAGGGCAAGCCGGTCCACCTGACCGGCAAGGAATACGCGATCCTGGAACTGCTGGTCCTGCGCAAGGGCATGGTGCTGACCAAGGAGGCCTTCCTGAACCACCTCTATGGCGGGATGGACGAACCGGAGATGAAGATCATCGACGTGTTCATCTGCAAGCTGCGCAAGAAGCTGATGCAGGCGGGGGCCGGCAACCTGATCGGCACGGTCTGGGGTCGCGGCTATATGGTGCGCGAGCATTCGCCCGAACCGCTGGGGCTGCCGGACGAGGCGATCCCCGACCCGATTGGCGAGGACGTGCTGCTGTCGCACGAGATGCCGGACGATGAGCCGCTGGTGGTTGAGCAACTCGGTCGTGACGATGCGGACGACGCAGCGCTGCTGGTGGAGCACCGCAGCGCAGCCTGACTGGCGCGCTCCCGCGCGCTGCCTGACGGGCCGGCGCCGGCGCGCCGCCGCCATCGGCGCTACCCGTCGCGGCCGCCCCGCCGGCGGCCAGCGGCGCCGCCTGATCCGTCGCGCCCGCGTGACGACCGGCCTTCTGTTTAGTATCAAAACCAGGTAACGTTTTCGCAAAGCGTTGGGACTATGACTCCCGTCGTCACGGGGACCGACCTGCATGCTGCCGCTCGCGTTCGACCAATGGCTTGACCTGCTGGACGAGCCGGCCGCCCTGATCGCACAAGGCGTTGGCAGCGTTGTCGCCGCGAACCGGGCCTTTGCCGCCTATTTGCCGGCGGATTGCGCCCCTGCCGCCGTCGCGTTGGCCAGCCTGGTCCATGCCGAGGACGCTGCGGCGCTGGCGGCGGCGCAAACGGCGGTTGGCGGTGCCCAGGCGGTTGCGCGCCTGCTGCGTGGCCCTCCGCCGGGCGGCGCCTTGCTCTGCCGATTTGGCCCGGTGCAGTCAGGCCATCGCCTGTTGCGCCTGACGCCGATACCTGCAGATGCGCCGGCCGCCGCCGAGACATTGCAGGCCGAAGTCGCGGAGCTGCGCCAGAAGCTGGCATGGTTCCGCGAGGCGATCGACAAGGTGCGCCACTCGGTCGTGATCTTCGACGCACAGGGCCGGCTGGCGATGTACAACAAGTTCTACCGCGACGGCTATCGCAACGGCGACCGCGTGCTGCCGCCGGAGATCAGGCTGGAAGGCAGAACCTATCGCGAGCTGATGGAACTGCGCGTGCGCTACAAGCTGCACAAGGAGTTCGCCGACGACCCGGCTGCCTTCATCGAGGACCGCATGCGGCGCTTCGAGGGTGGCGACGACTGCATCACCTATCTGGCGACCGGGCTGGTCGTGCGCTCGCAGTTCCGGCGCCTGGCCGACGGCGTTCGCGTCTATATCGGCACCGACATAACCGAGTTGATGGAGGAGGAGGAGAAGCATCGCGCGACGGCTTTGGCCTATCGTACCAAATCGCAGTTCCTCGCGAACATGAGCCACGAGTTGCGCACGCCGCTGAATGCGATCCTCGGGTTCTCCCGGTTGATCCTCGACGCGGCCGCGGGCCCGGTCGATGCGCGGTATCGCGGCTATGCCGACGACATCAATACCGCGGGCCAGCATCTCCTGAACCTGATCAACGACATCCTCGACCTGTCGAAGATCGAGGTGGGTCGCATGGAGCTGCGCGAGAGCACGGTCGATATCGGCGAGGTGGTACGGAACTGCTGCCGCCTGTTGCACGAGCGCGCGCGAGAGGATCGCCTGACGCTGGCACAGGATGTTCCGCTCGACATCCCCTGCTTGCTGGCCGACGAATTGCGGCTGAAGCAGGTGCTGCTGAACCTGCTGTCAAATGCCATCAGGTTCACGCCGTCAGGCGGTACGGTGCGCGTGGCCGCCGCCTGCCGGCCCGATGGCGGGGTCGATCTGTCGGTGGCCGACACCGGCGTCGGCATGAGCCAGGCAGACATCAGTACGGCGCTGACGCCATTCCAACAGATCGATCGCGGCTTCGGCCGCGACTATGAAGGAACCGGGCTGGGCCTGCCGCTGGCCAAGACCCTGACCGAGTTGCATGGCGCGCGATTCGATATCGAGAGCGTGCTGGATGTGGGAACCGTCGTGACGATCGGCATGCCGGCGGAGCGGGTTCTGATCGGCTATCCGCGTCAGGTGCGCGGGGCATAGCACCCGCGATCATTGGAGCGGATGCCTGCTGAACAGTGTCGTTGCGAGGTCCTGAAGGGGCCGCGGAACAATGTCATTGCGAGATCCCGAAGCGGCCGAAGCAATCTCGGTCAGAACGACACCCTGACGTCCGTGCGCCCGCGCGACCGAGGTTGCTGCGTCCCGCACGCTTGGCTCTCGGTCCTTGCAATGACACGAGGCTTCGCACGCGGCCCTCGCAATGACGCGTCGACGCTGCGACTGACGCATCTCTGCTGACAGGTGGTAGCACTAACAGCGGCACCGCCGCCGCGGGATATCCGTCAGATCACCGCCTCGCGCCGCAGCGACGCTATTTCCGCATCGCTATAGCCGACCTCCCGCAGCACCGCGTCGGTATCAACGCCGAGTTCCGGCGGCGCCGAATCCAGCCGGCCTCCGCCGTGCGCCATCTGGAATCCGGAGCCCATCAGACGCACCGGTCCATACGGCGTTTCCGCTACCTGCATCGCTTCGCGCGCGGCGATCTGAGGGTGGTCGATGATCTCCTCGATTCGCCAGATGCTGGCGCAAGGTGCGCCGGCATCGTTCAGCCGTTGCTCCCACGTCTTCGCGTCCTCGGCGGCCAGCGCGTCTTCGATGATGGCGCGCAGCGCCGCTTCATGTTCCTTGCGCCGGAACCAGTCGGAGAAGCGCGGATCGTCCAGCACGTCGGCGCGGCCGATGGCGCGCAGCAGCGCCTCGTACTGCCTGTCGTTGTTCACCGCGAGCAACAGATAACTGTTATTTGCACGAAACAGATTGGCGGTGACCTTGCGGCTGATCGCCTGGTTGCCGAATTGTTCCTGACGGTGGCCCGCGACGGTAAAGTCGGCAATCTGGGTCGAGAGGAACGCGAGACTCGCCTCCAGCATCGACACGTCGATGAACTGCCCCTGCCCGGTATGCGTGCGCTGATACAGCGCTGACGAGACTGCGAACGCGGCGGTCATGCCGGACAGCACGTCGCATACCGCGAAGCCGGCGCGGGTGGGGCCTTTGTCGGCATGGCCGGTCAGCGACATGATGCCCGACAGCGCCTGGATCTTGCCGTCGTAGCCGGCCTCGTTGCGATAAGGGCCGGTCTGGCCAAAGCCGGAGATGGCACAATAGATCAGGCGCGGGTTGATCGCCGACAGCGCGGCGTAGCCGATGCCGAGACGGTCCATCACGCCGGGGCGGAAATTCTCCATCACCACGTCGGCGCGGGCGGTGAGTCGTTTGATGATCTCGATTGCCGCGCTCTGTTGCAGATCGAGGGTCAGGCTGCGCTTGTTGCCGTTGATCGCCAGCCAGGACGGCGCCATGCCGCGATCGGCCCACTCGCGGGACAGCGGGGTGCGGCGCATGTCCTCGCCCACGCGGCGCTCCACCTTGATCACGTCGGCGCCGAGCAATGCCAGTTGGCAGGACCCGAATGGACCGGCCAGGACCTGAGTGAAGTCGAGGATGCGGGTGCCGGTGAAGGGACGGGTCACGCCGCCTTCCCCACGCGGATCTCGCGCGCGATCTCCTTCTGCTTGTCGAACTCCGCGCGGCGGCGGGCGAGTTCCTCGGGCCCGATGCGCTCAAGGTTCAAATAGTCCAGCTTCCAGCCTGCGTCCGCGGCCCAGCGCAGCGGCGACTGCATTGTGGTGCGCGGCCCGGGTGCGGCCTCCAGCACACGCAGCGCGAACTCCAGCGTCTGATCCTGCGAGCCCGCATCGTGCGGCTTTCCAGCGCTGTTCCCGAGCGGGAAGTCCGAGAACAGGAGTCGCGGTACTGCCGCATGCTCCGCGATATCCTTGGCACAGCCCATCACCACGGTGGCAATGCCGTTGGCTTCCAGGTGGCGCGCGACCAGGCTAGAGGTCTGATGGCAGACGGGACAGTTCGGCACCAGGATGGCCGCGTCGGCAGCGTCTTCCTTCACGCGGCGCAGGATTTCCGGCGCATCGGTTTCCATGGTGACGCGGTGGCTGCGGTTGGTGGGAGCGCCGTGGAAACGTGCGGCGAGGCTGCCGATGCGCCGGCTCGCGGCGGCGCGGCGCAAGGCTGGCAGGGGGAACCACGTGCCGCTGTCCTCGGCGCTGGTGTGGACGCGGTCGTAGCCAATATGGGAAATGCGCAGGTCATGGTCGCGCGCGGTGTCGCCGGAATAGACCTGATAGAATTTGGCGCCGCCATTGTACGGCGCACCGGGACCCTGGTCGCCCTTGCCTGGCTGATACGGCGCAGCGGTGGTGACGATGGCAACGCGCGCCTCTCGCAATGGCTTGGGCAGCGGCGTAAACGGCGCATCGACGAAGTGCGCCCACCGATACGGCGTGGCGTAGCCGATCGCCGCATAGTAATCGCGCGTGCGCTGCAT
>DATJNA010000138.1:0-7155 GCA_035508435.1 Acetobacteraceae bacterium
CGGGCCCGGCGTGGTGTCCGGCATGGCGGCCCAGACCAGCAGCGTCCCGGCCAACCCGGCGATGGCCAGGCTGACGAACGCCGCCGGCATGCCGGCAAGGTCCGCCACCCAGCCGGCATAGCCGGTGCTGAGCGCCGCACCACTGGCGACCGCCAGTCCCAGCACCCCGAGGCACAGATTGAAATGCGAGGTGCCGCGCGTCAGGTCGGCCGCGATCAGCGGCAGCATGACGCCGAAGACCGCAGCGCTGATGCCGGAAAACGCCTGGCCGGCGACCAGCAGATACGGCCCGGGCAACACCGCCAGCAATATCCCGCGCACCGGCAACGCGAACCAGCCCAGCAGCAGCATCGGCCTGCGGCCATAGTCGGCCGCATGACGCCCGACCCAGGGCGAGGCCAGCGCCACCACCGCCTGCGGCACCACGATGCAGGCGCCGATGATGAGGTTGGCGAGACTGCCCGCCCGCATCGTCACCGCTGCGCCCGCCAGCGGCAGCATGGCGGCGTTGGACAGGTGAAACAACATCACGCAGGCGGCGAAGATCAGCAGTCGCCGATCTCGGAACAATTTCATCAGGCCGGCGAAATCAAACGGCGGCGCGGTGGTCTGGCGCCGCGCGTATGTGCCGCGGCCGATCATCGCCAGCGCCACCAGAGCTGGCACGCAGAGCCCGGCGGTGAGCCAGAACACGGCGCGGCTGGAGAAGTACAGACCGCTGGCGCCCATCACCGCCGCCGCCATCCCGTTGCCGATCGAACCGAACCGGGCGTTGCGGCCGAGGCGTTCCCCCAGGTCGGCATGGCCGACGAGGTGCAGGCTGATCGCCGCAATGGCGGGGGTGATCACGCAACTCGCCAGAGCGTGCAGAGTCTGGGCGACCAGCACCGGCAATTCTGCGGGCCACAAGGCAAGCAACAACGCCGCCGTCATGACGCCGATCAGGCCGATGCCGACGATCCAGCGCTTGTTGTGCGCGGCGTCCACCAGAACGCCGGCCGGCACCTGCGCGAGCAATGCGACGACGGTGCCGAGGCTCAGTGCGAGCCCGATCCGGCCCTGCGTCCATTTGTGCGCTGTGAGATAGACAGCAATGAAAGGCCCGAAGCCGGTTTGCACGTCGGCGAGGAAGAAGTTGAGCAAGTCGAGGCCGCGCCTGCTGCGCCCGATAAAGGTTCCGTCGCGCGGCATGCACTACTTGCTGTCGGGCGGCTTGCCGCCGGTGGCGGAGGCCTGCCCCGAGAGCGGGCCGCCGGATGGCGAAGGCGGGGCGGCCCCGGGAGCGGAACCGGAGGCCGGCGGCACCGCAGGCGCGGCACCACTGCCCGCCGCAGACGTGCTGCCATTGCTCGTGCCGGTGGGGCCGCTGCCGGAAGGGACAGCGCCGGCGGGGCCGTGACCGGAAGGGACAGCGCTGGCTGGGACGTTGCCGGAAGGCACTGTGCCTGCGGGGACGTTGCCGGAAGGCACTGTGCCTGCGGGGCCGCTGCCGGAGGGCACTGTGCCGGCGGGGCCGTTGCCGGAAGGGACAGCGGCGACGGAGTTGTTGCCGGAAGGGGGAGTGCCGGCAGGTGCGGCAGTGCCCGACTGCGCACCGCCGGTTGCGGGACCTGCCGGGGTGGCCGTTGCGGATGGGGCATTGCTCCCCGCGCCAGCCTTCTCCGGGGCGCCGGGCGTCGCGCTGGCCTGCGTGACCCCGGCGGGCGCCGACCTGGGACGGGCGGGCACCACCACGGGCGCCGGCTTGCCCGGGCTGCCGAACTCGGGGGCAGCCTTGATCTGGTCCAGCGTCAGCGCGAGCGTGATCGGCTGCTTCGGGTTGTCCGGCGCGAAGTGCAGCGTGCTCCAATGTACCGCGATCTTGCGCGCGCCCACGCCCATGAAGCCGCCCACGTCGATCACGCCGGCCTGCGGCGCGCCGGCGGCGTCCACCAGAATATCGACCAGCCGGCCGATCGTCTTGCCGTCGGGACCGGTCACGGCAACCCCCAGGACCGGTATGGCTTGCTCGGGCGGCAGGCGCACGACGCGTCCCGGCGGCGGTTTGGTCTCAGCACCGACCGCGGGAAAGCCGCAGAGCAGCAGACAGACGACGGCGAGGCAGACACGGACGACCTGCATGCAAGCGGCCTCCTTAACGGCCGCCTCACGCCGGGGCCAGTTACGAACCAGCCAGCCGGGCGGTGACGGCGTTCAAGTTCTGTTGGGGTCGAGCACTGGCGTGGGCACTGGTGCCGGCTTGACCGATGCGAGCATGATTCCGGCGCCGATCATTGCGATGCCGGCGGCATGGTAGGGGTGGAAGGTCTCGCCCAGGAACAGTACGGCGAGGATGCTGCCGAACAGCGGCATCAGGTGCCAGGACTGGCCGGCGCGGCCGGCGCCGACCAGCTCGATGCCGCGGTTGAAGAACAGGTAGGCGATGAACGACGGGAACACGGCCATGTAGGCCATCGCCAGGAAGACCGCGGTGCCGCCATGGATGCGGGCGCCGTCGGCATATTCCCACAGGTAGAACGGCAGGATCATCACCGAGCCGATGCCCATGGTGGCGACCAGGAAGCTCATCGGGTGGGTCTGCGGCCGGCGGCGGAACATGGCGGCGTAGACGCCATAGATGACCATGGCGACCAGGATCCAGATGTCGCCGGGGTTGAGGCGGAGCGCGAGCAAGGTCTCGAGCGAACCATGCGCGGCGATGGTGGCGACGCCGAGGAGCGAGACGGCCACGCCGGCGGCCTGCCAGGAGGTCGGGCGCTCACGGAACAAGGCGAACGCCCAGACGATGATGATGAGCGGGCCGGCGGATTGCAGCAGCAGCACATTCAACGCGGTGGTGGTGGTGAGGCCGAGATAGGAGAGCGTGTTGTAGGTGGCGATGCCGGTGGCCGACAGCAGCAGCATCATGCGCCAATGGCGCAGCAGGACCGGCATGTCCTTCTTGAGATAGGGCCAGGCGAAGCCGATGGCGACGACGAAGGCGCCGGTCCAGCGCCAATAGGCGAGCGCCACCGGCGGCACCAGGCCGGCGACGCCGCGGCCGAGGACGATGTTTCCTGCCCAGAACAGATTGGCCAGGATGAGAAGGGTCCAGGCGGAATTCCACACGCGCGTCGAGGTCCGGATTGTAGGGGATGGTTCTTACCAACATCTGCTGTGCAGGAGGAGGGGCCGGGCCTATCGGAACCGCCTCGTACTGTCGCGGCGGCGCGTCCATGCCCAGGTGCGAAGATCCGGGCATGCCGCGCGTCACCTCCTGCTCGGCAGCGGTTGAGCGCAAGCGCCGCCTGCGGAATACTGTCAATCACGGACATGACGGCGGCTCCTGTGGGCACGGAATATGAAGCTGGCGCCCTCGGTCAGCTTCCGACCGACAGCGGCGCTTGGTCCGGCCTGCTGCCATTGCCGGCTCGGGGTATTTTAATCTAGAGCGTCCGCTCCTATATTCGCGGCGAGGAGGGGAAACCCTGCGTCCGGGGACTGTGGAGCGATGGCAGCACCAGCAAACGGCCAACCCAAACGCGCCCGTGGCCGGCCCAAGACGTTCGACCGCGCGGTCGCACTGCAACAGGCAATGAAGCTGTTCTGGGAGCGGGGCTACGAGGGCACGTCGTTCGACGATCTGATCGGCGCCATGCAGATCAGCCCCTCGAGCTTCTATAACACCTTCGACAGCAAGGAACGCCTGTATCAGGAAGCCACCGAGACCTACGCGGCGCATGCCGCCGAATGGTTCAGCGGCGAGCTCGCGGCCATCACGGATACCAGGACCGCGTTCAACCAATTGCTCAATTCGGCCGCGCGCGAGTTCACGCGGGACGACCTGCCGTCGGGTTGCATGATCGCGCTGGGTTGCACGCAAGCTCGTCCGGAGCTTGCCGGCCTGCGTGACATGATGGCGGGATATCGCAGCGGGGCACGGATCGCGATGGCCGAGCGAATCCAACAGGGCATCGAGCGGGGCGATGTGCCGAAGGACGCCAAGGTCGAAGCGCTGGCGGCGTTCTACAGCGCCTTGTCCGGGGGCATGGCCCTCCTGGCTCGCGACGGCGCGTCGCGGGAGCGGCTGCTGGAGATCGTCGAGATCGGCATGCGGGCCTGGCCGCTCGCGCCGGCGGAGAGCCGATCGCGCCGGGCGGAGACACTGCCGCACGCCACGGGCAAGGGCACCAGGACCCAGCCGGCGCGGCGCCGTCCGCGGGCGTGACGCGGCACGCGGCCGAGCCGGCCGGGGTATGCAATCGATAATTGTACACTTCGCTCCAGTATTCCTTGACATCGAGGCCGCCCGAACTTAGGTCCGTGTTATTGGAGCGATCGCTCCAGATTTTGTGATAAAGGGGAGTCCGGGAGCGCGCCCGCGGGCGAGCTGGCTGGTCCGAAGGCGCTGTCATGAACGAAATCACCGAAATCACGCCGGAAGGCGGCGAGATCGCTCGTACGCTCGACGGCCGGGCAGGATCCCGCGCCGGGCTGCGTATCGCCTGGCTCGTGGCGGCCGGAGCGGTCGCCCTCGCCGCGGTCGGCGGCGGGATGGCCTGGAAGAACCTGAACGTGCCGGCTCCCGCGCCCGCGCCACCGCCGCCGCAGGTGACCGTCAGTCCGCCCTTGCAACGGACGGTGCAGCCCACCGCCCGTTTCCTCGGTCAGTTCTCGGCCGTCGACAGCGTGCAACTGCGTGCCCAGGTCGGCGGCACGCTCACAGCCATCGACTTCCGTGACGGGCAGATCGTGCACAAGGGCGATCCGCTTTTCATCATCGATCCGCGGCCGTTCCAGATCAGGCTCGATGAAGCGATGGCCCAGTTGCACACCGCCCAGGCGAAGGAAGCCCTGAGCAAGGTGGAGCTGTGGCGGGCTCAGCAACTCAAACAAACCGAGTTCGGCACGGTCGAGACGGTTGACGAGCGCACCGCCGCGTTGCGCAGCGCTCAGGCAGCCGTTGACGCCGCCGGGGCGACCGTCAGGGACGCCGCGCTCGACCTCGAGTTCTCGCACGTCACCGCCCCATTCACCGGACGCATCGGCGAGCATCTTGTGTCGGTCGGCAGCCTGGTCAGCGGCAGCCGGGGCGGCACCAGCCCGACAACGCTGCTGGCGACGATCGTCTCGCTCAACCCGATCCATCTCGACTTCGACATGAGCGAGTCCGACTATCTCGCCTGGCAGCACGCCGATCACGGCGCCACACCGCACGCCGCGGTCGCGATCAGCCTGGACGGGGATGGGCATTACGATCTGCACGGTACGCTCGATTTTATCGACAATGCCGTGGACCGCAGCAGCGGGACCATCCATGCCCGCGCCACCGTGCCGAACCCGGACCTGACGCTCACGCCGGGGCAGTTCGCGCGGCTCCGCATTGCTCTTGGCAAGCCGGTGCAGGCCCTGATGGTACCCGACGCGGCGGTGGTCCCTGACCAGTCGCAGCACTTGGTGATGACGGTCGCGGCCGGCGGCACGATCGTTCCGAAAATTGTCAGGATCGGCGAGCTCTACCAGGGGCTGCGCGTCATTCGCAGCGGCCTCGTGGCGAGCGACCGGGTCGTCATCGACGGCCTGGTGCGGGCGCGGCCGGGGGCGAAGGTCACGCCGGTCCCCGGCAGGATCGCCCCGAACAACACGCCCAGCCCTTCCGGCGACGCAGGCTCAAGCTAGCGAGATCACCATGCGCTTCACGCACCACTTCATCGATCGCCCGATCCTGGCGACGGTCATCAGCGTCTTCCTCACGCTGATCGGGCTCGGCGCGCTGGCGATCCTGCCGGTCGCGCAATATCCGGACATCGTGCCGCCGACGGTGCAGGTGACGACGACCTATCCCGGCGCGTCCGCCCAGGTGGTCAGCCGGACCGTGGCCACGCCGCTGGAGCAATCGATCAACGGCGTCGAGAACATGATCTACATGAGCAGCCAATCCACCGGTGATGGCAAGCTCACGATCACCGTGACGTTCAGAATCGGCACCGACCTGAATGTCGCGCAGATGCTCACGCAGAACCGCGTGGAGGACGCGCTGCCGCGGCTGCCCGAGGATGTCCAGCGCCTCGGCGTGCAGGTGCGCAAGGCGACGCCGAACATCCTGCTCGCGGTACACCTCTATTCGCCCGATGGCTCGCGCGGCAATCTCTATCTGTCGAATTATGCGACGTTGCACGTGAAGGATGCGCTGGCGCGGCTTCCGGGCGTCGGCGACGTGCAGTTGTTCGGCGCACGCGACTACGCGATGCGCATCTGGCTCGATCCCGACAAGGTGGCCGCCTACAAGCTGAATGCCGATGAGGTGCTGGCGGCGTTGCGCGCGCAGAACGTGCAGGTGTCCGCGGGGATTCTCAACCAGCCGCCGGTCGCGGGAGCGCCGGCCTATCAGCTCAATGTGCAGACGCTTGGCCGGCTCACCACGCCGGATCAGTTCGCTGACATCGTTCTGAAGAATGACGGGCATGGGCACGTGACCCGCTTGCGCGATGTCGGGCGCGTGGAGATCGGTGCGGCGGATTACGGTTCCACCGCCTACATGGACCGCTACGAGGGCCTGCCGCTGCTGATCTTCGCGCAGCCCGGCGCAAACTCGCTGGCGGTCGAGCACGAGGTGCTATCGACCATGCAGCACCTCAAGAAGGACTTCCCGCCGGGCGTCAGCGACATCGTCATCTACGACCCGACGATCTTCGTGGCAAAGTCCGTGCATGAGGTGGTGACGACGATATTCGTCGCGATCCTGCTGGTCGTCGGCGTCGTTTTCCTGTTCCTGCAGACCTGGCGCGCGTCGCTCATTCCGGTCATCGCCATTCCGGTCTCTCTGGTTGGTACTTTCACGATCCTCTACGCGCTCGGTATCTCGCTGAACAATCTCTCGCTGTTCGGACTGGTGCTAGCTGTCGGCATCGTCGTCGATGACGCGATCGTGGTGGTTGAGAACGTCGAGCGCAACATCGCGACCGGCATGACGCCGAAGCAGGCCGCGCACCGAACCATGGACGAAGTGGGCAGTGCGCTTGTCTCCATCGCCTTGACGCTGTGTGCCGTGTTCGTCCCGTCCGCCTTTCTCTCCGGCATCTCCGGGCAGTTCTTCCGCCAGTTCGCCGTCACCATCGCGGCCTCGACCGTGATCTCCTGCTTTGTCTCGCTGACGCTGAGCCCGGCGCTGTGCGC
>DATJNA010000139.1:0-41864 GCA_035508435.1 Acetobacteraceae bacterium
CGCGAAAACCCAGCGATTTCATGAGACCCGCCAAGGCCTCCCGAACCGACTCGTCATCATCCACAATCGCAACTATAATTTCCTTCGGCAAGGTCGGATCCCAGCTCGCACCTGCGGCCCGATATTTGACCGCGGGTATCAGGGTGGCGATTATACTTACGTATAGTAGGGTTGGTACCTTTGGAACGCGTCGTGACAAGCAGCAAGCAAGATATGCGTGCAGGCTGGGCAATGGCAGCCAGCCAATGAGCCGTGCTTCGCCATGGACGACGCCGTCCTCAATGACCGCCGGGATAAGGAGCTTCCGGTTTTTCCGCCGAAGACTTCAGCTTGTCCGCCATTCGCGCCAAATCGGGCAGGGATGATGCCTGCATCTTCCGCATCACCTGCCCGCGATGCACCTTCACCGTGATCTCGCTGATGCCGATGTCGAACGCTATCTGCTTGTTGAGGCGACCGCGCGCAACCTGGACCATGACCTCCCGCTCACGCGGGGTCAGGGTGTCGAACCGTTCGCGCAGCGCGATCAGGGAGCGTTCCTCCTCGCGCCGCGCGCGGTCCCGCGCAAGGCCGACCTGAACGGCGTCGAGCAAATCCTGCTCGCGGAACGGCTTGGTCAGGAACTCGATGGCGCCGTCTTTCATTGCCTGGACGGACATGCGGATGTCACCATGCCCGGTGATGAATATGATCGGAAGGTGGATGTTCGCGGCGGTGAGTTCCCGCTGAAAGTCGAGGCCACTCTTGCCGGGCAGTCGGACGTCGAGAATGAGACAACTTGGCCCGTTTGGGTGTCCCGATGCCATGAATTCGGCGACCGATGCCATCAGCCTGACATCGAGCCCAACTGACCGCAGCAAACTTCCCAGCGATTCTCGGATCGCGGGATCGTCATCGACGACTACGACAGTGGGCTTCTCCTCACTCATCCTTCGTACTTGAGGGAGGTCTGATTTGCCGCCGCTCACCTCGCCTGCCACGATGCACCCTGCTGACATCGGCCGCAAGATACATGGCGCCGGCGGGCGGACGTCCTATACCTTAGTATCAGTAGTCTATGCGATCGCAGTAGCCCGGTCCGGACCTGGCGGCCGACGCCGGTCGTGGACCACCATAGCACCAGCAGTCGATCGGCATTCACATTGCCAGAACATTGCTTAAAAAGAATGAGGCCGCCAACGGCTGGCGGCCTCAAAAGTCGGCCGGCCACATGCCGGCATGGGAGGAAACGCAAGTCATTCTATTCGGCAAGCAGGGCGAGATACATTGTGCGATGGTATATTCGGTCCGTCCGATGGGACGGTGGGTGTCACACTCAGCGGTTACCGATCCGGACTTGCGTTGAAGGCGGCCAGGCCGGATGGCCCGGATCTCAGCGTCTGGCACTGTCATCAGCCGGTGTGCGGTATGGCCTGGCCGACTATCCATCGCCCGGTTCTACAGCGGGCGCTATGGACCAAAATCCAGTCGCATCGCCCTCGCTGGGCCGCAGCACCGAATGGTCCATATGTCAGAGCGGGTCAGGGCTGGCGCAGAAACACATAATCGGCCGCGTAGGGGACGCTCAGGAACGCGCCGGCCCGCTTGCACGCCCCAGTCATCGCACCACCTTCGGTGTTGATGCGCTGGACGGTGGTGACGGCGCTGAGCTCGCCGTTGCCGTGGTGAGCGATCACGTCGAGACGCAGCCACGCAATGTCGCGTGGTGTCGCACCGGGCGCGCTCGCGGCAACCTTGCCGATGATCACACTGCCGTCGTCGAATGCCCAACTCGGTCCGGCATAATGGCGACCGACCGTCTCGTCATTGCGGATCAGGGTTGCGATCGGCTCGCGGAACTGCCACGCGAGCCTGCCCTCGGCGTCGGCCTTGCACTCATAAATCTGCGCGCCTTCCCCGCGGGCAACGGCCACGATTGCCTGGCCTGGTGCGGCTATGGCGGCCGGGAGCCGAGCAAAGGCGGGCGAGGCCAGCACCATCGTGGTGACCGCCGCAGTCCAGGAGATGGCGGCAAGGATTGCGCTGGCCCGAACGCGTATCTTGCTGCTGACTTGCATGGTCGAGGATATAAGCCTCTCGTCATCGCCTGACCACGCCTCGGAATTCGACGGTGCAGGATCAGACCTGTGCCGGCAGTCCCCGCAGCAGTTGTCCAGTACGAACGGATAATCCCGCACCCGCGCATTGCGGTGGCAGCCGTGTCGCCGTCGATGTCTTCATCGCCTTGCGCAGCTTGACAAAGGCCCGCGATTCGATCTGGCGAATCCGCTCGCGCGAGACGCCATACTCGCTGGCCAGGTCCTCAAGCGTGGTCGGCTCTTCCTTTAACCAGCGCTCATTCAGGATGCGCCGCTCGCGCGGGTTCAACACGGGAAGCGCCTTGGCGAGGCACGCCTTCCGCATGTCGAATACCTCGCGATCCGCCAGTATCATTTCGTGGCTCTCCGATTCGTCCGGCATATGGTCCTGCCACTGGTCGGCGCCGTCATCATGCACCGGTGTATTCAGGCTTTGATCCGGCACCGCCATGCGAAGATTCATGCTCACCACGTCGTTCACCGGCACATCCAATACCTCGGCGATCTTGCTCGCTTGCTCGGCTGACAGGTCGCTGCCGTCGATTGCGTGCATTTGACCCTTGATCCGGCGCAAATTGAAGAACAGCTTCTTCTGCGCGGCCGTGGTGCCCATTTTCACCAGCGATGCGGAATGCAGCACGTATTCCTGGATCGCCGCGCGAATCCACCACATGGCATAAGTCGCCAGCCGGAATCCCCGATCCGGGTCGAAGCGCTGAATGGCCTGCATCATGCCGACATTGCCTTCACTGATCAGATCGCTGTAGGGCAGGCCGTAGCCGCGGTAGCCGGCCGCGATACGTGCCACCAGGCGCAAGTGCGACGTGACCAGCCTGTTGGCTGCGGCAGAATCACGTTTGTCGCGCCACAGATGGGCAAGGCGGAGTTCTTCCTCGGCCGTCAGCATCGGCATCGCATGAGCTGCATGGAGATAGCGCGACAAACCGGCGTCAGGCGGCAGGGCATATGCAGCAGCGGACATGGTCAAATACCTTCCCCTGGGCGGCACACGGTCCGGTCCGAACATTCGAGGCCGGCGTTACCGTTGATTGCATCACCGCTTTCTCGGGTGCCGTACTGTGCGCCGGCACCGAAAGCACCTTCACCATAGTCGCTGTGCGTCAACCGGTTCTATTGCCCGAGAGTACGCGGCGGCAATCATGAGTGGGCACTCACCCGATACCAAGGTTTAACGGCTGGCCGGCGGCGTGGGCCTGACGACCGCAGGAATTGACAAGATATCGGCAAAATCTACCACACCCCGGCCCGATCGGGCAGTCGGCTCAAGGAAGCCGCCCGTCGTGCCGCTGCTGCTTGAGCCGTGGAAGCGCCGGTTCATCAACCGGATCATGTGATCTGGACTCCGCGGTGTTGGCGCAGTGGCGTGAAAAGCGGGCGACGGCGGGAGCGCGCCGAGGCAAATCGGATGGCAGCCGGGGCGAGGCGCGGACGCGCCACCCGGGCGCTCGCGAGGCGCCCGGCGGACCTGCTGGCGCGCTCAGGGACAAGATGTTAATTCGCCGCGTGCCGAGATAAATTCGGTCGATCTCCGCGAGCTTCCCCAAACCCACTGGAAAATTGGTAGCGGCGGGCGGATTTGAACCACCGACCAAGGGATTATGATTCCCCTGCTCTACCGCTGAGCTACGCCGCCATCCGAACCGAGAGGCGCGGGGCATAGCCCGGTCGCCGGGGAGCGTCAACCGCTGAACTCCCTGATCGCCGCCCCGCGATCCCGCTACGCTCGGCCGGTTCTCACCGCGCGCACTCCACCACCACGGTACCGACCTTGCCGCCTGCCTCCACCGCCTCATGCGCCGCCGCTGTTTCGCGCAGCGGGAAGCGCGCCGCGACCGACAGCACACGCTGTCCGGTCGCAATCCAGTGCGCGATATCGCTCTGCGCGCGCTGCCGCGCGGCAAGCGGCGTGCCCGGCAGCGACATCGGATAGAGCGCGATGTTCCGCTGCATCACCTCGCCCACCGGAAGAGCAGGGGTGCGATTGCCGTTCGAAGCATAGATTGCGACGCTGCCATTCGCCCGCACGCTGCCAAGCGTTGCCGCAAGGTTGCCACCGAAATCCACGTCCACCACGTGGTCGACGCCCACTCCGCCGGTCAGCGTCCGCACCCGCGCCGCTACGTCCTCCTGCCGATAGTTGATCACGTGCGCCGCACCGCCCTGACGTGCTCGTTCCGCCTTCGCCGCGGAACTGACGGTGGCGATCACCGTCGCTCCGGCCCAGTGGGCAAGCTGCACGGCGTAGTGCCCCACGGCCCCGGCCGCGCCGGTGACCAGCACGGTGCGCCCCCGCACCGGCCCTGCGACGAAGACGCAGTAATGCGCGGTCATGCAGGGAACGCCCAGCGTCGCACCCTCGGCGAACGAGACCGAATCCGGCAATTCCGTCACCAGATCGACATTCAGCGCTATGAATTCCGCGGCGGTGCCCATCCAGCGGCCGTTGCGCTGGCCGTTGTACAGCCACACCCGCTTGCCGACCCACGCAGCCGATACCATCGGCCCCACCGCATCCACCACGCCTGCGCCGTCGCTGCAGGTAATGACACGCGGATATTCCATCCGCGGCGCCGGTCCGCGGCGCCGATAGGTGTCGGAGGGGTTCACGCCCGCGCCTTCCAGTCTGACACGCACCTCATAGTTTCCCGGTTCCGGCGTCGGCAGTTCGCCATAGGTCAGGACGTCGCGCGCCCCACCTTGCCGGTCGTACCAGACGGCGTACATGGCGATCCTCCTGGTTATGACCCCGCGACCCTAGCCACCATCCTTGCCCGTCCGCACCAGACCGCTCAGCCCGGCCGCCAGAAAGCTGGCAGCGGCATAACCAAGGATCGTGTTGAGCAAAAACAGCGCGCCCCCGAGGCTCCACATCGGGTCGATGACGAAGTGCTTCTTCTGGTCGAAGTCGACGAACGGCACCAGCGTGTCGAGCGCATAGAAGAACCAGTTGAACGTAACATGGTCGGCCACGCCGATCGCGTGCATGGCTCTCTGCCCATCGGGCAGCCTGGTGTCATGCACCCATTTGAACAAAATGCCGCTGATCACTCCCCAGCCCAGCACGAACAGTACCGGGCGGAAGGGCGAAAGCCCATAGAGCAATGTCGCATCGATCAGCCAGCGCCACAGGATTGTGCGAATCGGCAGTCCGCTGTAGCGGGCGCGATTGCGCTCCAGTCGCAGCAATACCGTTTGCGCCGCGCTCTCGAAGCCGGCCTCCCGCAGCAATCGTGCAAGTTGCAGATAAGGCCCGGGCACAAAGCGCCGGATCTGCTCTCCCAACCCCGCATTGCCGTAGTGCTCTTGCCGCCATGTCCGGCGCAGGATCTCCCGTGCCAATCGCGCTCTGCCCCATTGCTCATGCGTGTTCCATTGGGCGTACTCGCGATCAAGACGCGTGAGCCGCCAGGTTATGTCCGTGGTCAGGCCGTCGATCTTCTGGTAGGCACAGTTGCGCAGATCGGTACGATCCACCGCTTGCCAACTTTGCTCATCATCGCTGACCTCGGTCAGGACAGCCCCCGGGACGGACAGCCACATCACGCGATCCGTGGCGCCGCCGCCTGCCGCATGCGGAGCGCAGCGGCTGACCTTGGTCCAGACGAAGCTGCCGCCCACGACGGCGCCCGCGGCATACACGCCGCAAAGATCGCCGCCGCGCAGCTCGCGCTGCACCGGCGAACCGGCAATGGTCCAACCGCGCGACTGATAGCCCAGATCGAACACGAAATCGTCGAACACACAGCCCTGCTTAAGCTGGGCAAGCACGAAACGGATCAACCCGGTCGTGCGGCTGCCGATGAAATAGCTACAGCCCGACACCTCGATGCCGTCGCCAAAGATGACCTCCTCGCCCGGCAAGTGAAAACATGCATCGGAACATTGCAAGTCACCGCCTATCTTTGCCAGCGTCAGGTCCAGCGACCCGCATATGCTGCAACCGCCGCACAGGCGGATGCTGGCATCCACCGTCAATCCGACGGCGCTGAACGCCACCACGTCATCCACATTCGCCGCCGTCGCTGGTTGTCGCACACATTGCCAGCCGTCGACATAGAAGGCAGTGGCGGTGAAGAACCCGCCCTTGGCATCCAAATCGCCGCGAATATGCATGCCTTCCAGACGCAACGTCCCCACCGAATGCGTTGCCGCTCCGTCATGGTCACCGCACAGGTAGACCGTACCGGCGACCTCGGCGCCCGCGGCGGAAAGACTGTATCCGTGTGGATTGATCAGGCTGGCCGCGGTGCAATCGAGATTGCGCTGAATGCGGCTGCCATTCAGACGTAGCTCGCCGTTGGCATGCGCGCCGTCGCTGAACAGTAGATTGCCCTCCAGCGACAGGCCATCGGCCAGCAATGCCACGACAGCACCTTGTGGCCCATCTCGCAGGGGACCGACATGCGCGCCGCGCAAGTCCAGATTGCCGCGGATCCTGGCGCCGGACAGCAGAATGCCGTGCGGAATTGCAACACTCGCCTCGGCATCCGGCGGCAGTTCGTGGCGATAGGTGGGATCCGGCCTCGCGCCGCGTAGCAGGACGGTGCCTGCGGCGTTCAGCCGATCGGCGCGGACGAGGCCGACATTGCCACCGATCACTTCGATGCCGGCCAGGGTGGCGTCCGTCAGGTCGATGCCAAGATCGGACGCATCATCGCCAGGCAGAAAGGTGCAGGCGGCGAAGCACGGTGTGACGGAGAGTTTGGCGTGGGCGAGGTTGAGCTGGCCTGAGACGCGGGCACGCGACAGCGTCAGGCGCACCACGGTGCCATTCAAAGCGGGGATCGCCTGCAACACCAGCCACCGCACCAGCCTCGCGGGCAGGGGCGGCAGACCATCCAGGTCGATCCGCACGTCAGTTGCGAACTGTCGGTCGGCCGCCGAGAATGCTTCACGGATGCGGGCGGCTACCGCAACGGAGACTGCAAGCGCCGCGGGAATGTCAGGCAGCCGCACGACGGTCCCCCGAAACATCGACCGCCGCGGTCGATCCTTGTCGTGTCCTGCGCGTTAGGCGGCGTAACGTAGACGACACCGATCGCTACGCCTCAGGCACCGGTACCAAACCGGGATACCAGCGTTGAGTCAATACGATTTCGGCAGCCCCAACGCGCGTTCCGCCACATAGCACAACACCAGCTCCTGGCTGACCGGCGCGACGAGCGGCAAAATCGATTCGCGGAAATACCGCTCGACGTGGAACTCCTTGGCGTAGCCCATGCCGCCATGCGTACGCACCGCCCGCGAGGCCGATTCGAAGAACACCTCCGCGCACAGGTATTTCGCGCCGTTCACCTCGGCGCCACACTCCGCGCCGCTGTCATACAGCGATGCGCCCTTGAACAACATCAGCTCGGCTGCCTGCTGCTTGATCCATAATTCGGCGAGCGGATGCTGGATCGACTGGTTCTGCCCGATCGGTCGGCCGAACACCACGCGGTCCTTGGCATATTGCACCGCCTTGTCGAGCACATAGCGCGACGCGCCAAGAATCCCGGCCGCAACGATGATCCGTTCCGAATTCAACCCGTGCAACAGGTACTGAAAGCCGCGGCCTTCCTCGCCGATGCGGTCCTCGATGGGGATTTCCAGGCCATCGATGAATAACGCGTTGGAATCGACGGCGTTGCGGCCGCATTTCTCGATCTGGCGTACCTCGACCTTGCTGCGGTCCAGGTCGGCATAGAACAATGTCATGCCGCCGCTGCGCTTCGGGCTATCCTCGAAGCGCTGCGTGCGGGTGAGGAGGAGGATCTTGTTCGCCACCTGCGCCGTGGAGGTCCACACCTTGCGGCCCTGCACCACATAGCGGTCACCGCGGCGCTCGGCGAAGGTGCGGATATGCGTGGTGTCGATGCCGGCGTCAGGCTCGGTGACGCCGAAGCAGGCGCGGTCGGTGCCGGCGATGATCGGCGGCAGGAAGCGGCGCCACTGCTGTTTGTCGCCGAACTTCACGATCGGCTGGCAGCCGAACATGTTCATGTGCAGCGTAGAGCAAGCGTTGAAGCCGTTGCGGCCGACTTCCGACATGATGATAGCGGCCTCGGTCATGCCCAATCCGGCGCCGCCGATCTCCTCCGGGAAAATCGCACCGAACCAGCCGGCGGCGGCAAAAGCGCTGGCGAATTCGTGCGGAAATTCGTGGTTCAGGTCCTTGCGGTACCAATAGTCCTCGCCGAACTCGGCACAGACGCGTGCGATGCTTTCACGAATCTGCCGCTGCTCCTCGGTGAGCATGAAGTCCATGGCCTCTCTCCATCCCTCATCGCCAAGATATTGCGAGGCAGGAGACACGGTGGCAAATCAGCTCGTGCGGGCGGGCAGCCATTGCATCGCGGCGGCGGCGGCGGAAACGCAGAGCAACGGGGCCGAAATCAACGCGAGCCCGATGATCACTCCCCCGAGCCAAACACCCAGTCGATCGCGCCCTCGATCTGCCACTGGCCCTGATAGGAAAACATCGCCCCCGGCCCGCCCGATCGCCGTGTGCCTGGGATGAACAACTGCGGCACCCGCAGGTCGGAATCCTCATTGCGGGCAGTGATCCGGGTGACGCCCGCGGCAACCTTCGACATGCCCGCTCCCGGTTCAAATCGGGCGAATGCGCTGTTCGCGAGCCCTCGCCACGCGGCGATCTCGGCCCGAGCCGTGACGGCGACCAGAAAGTTCAACGCGCTGCCCCATTCCGGCGGCACACAGCACAGCAGGCGCACCGCATAGGCCAATGTCCTGTCATTGACCTGCGCGTAGCGAATCAAATGGTCGAGTTCGCGACGTTGCAGCCACCAGCCGCCGCGCAATGCCCCCTCCACTCCGTCACTGACGCTGGCGAAGCGGTACAGTCGCGTCCCTTCCTTGATATCATGGCGCTCGGGGTCGATGATGCCGCCGTTGAGGATCGGGATCCTGGTGCTGCCGTATTGGTCAAGCCAAAGCTGTGCGTCATCCGAGAGTGACTCGCCGCGGGCAAGCCGGCGGCTGATCGGATCGGCAAAGTCTTGTTCATTGATCGCCCGACCCATCGTCTACCCCGCCCCAGGCCATGGCCGCGGGCCAGTCCCGCTGCCGCCGGCGCCGCAACGATAGCATCGCGCGGCCGCGCCAACAATCAATTTGCCAGAAAGCGAATCGTTCCGGTCACCCGACGCGATGACCACCAGCCAGTCGCCTCCCAGGTGCGCACGCGCACGCCAGGCCGCGGCAACACCTTGGCGGGAGACGAAGATCTGTGATTTGCTCGGCGGATGGAGGTGCCCATGGCAGACGCAACAGTTTCGACCGACCGACACGTTGTTGGCGACATCTCACTGGAGATCCTGCGCTGCGGCGTCGGCCAGCCGATCCTGGCCCTGCACGGGATGCAACCGATCGACCCAGCCGGCCGATTCCTCAGCCTGCTTGGCCGTTGCACCGAGATCATCGCCCCGTCCCATCCCGGCTTCGGCGATTCCCCGCGACCCGCCGATTTCGACACGGTGTACGACCTCGCACATCTGTATCTCGAGCTGCTGGACTCGTTGCCGCATAACAAGGTCACGTTGCTGGGCTTTTCCTTCGGCGGCTGGCTCGCGGCAGAGATGGCGGCCGCCTGCTGTCACCGGATCGACAAGCTGATCCTGGTCGATCCGTTCGGTATCAAGCTCAGCGACCGCGAGACACCTGATATTCTGGATGTGTTCAACACCCATCCCGACACGGTACGCGCGCACGGATGGCACGACCCGGACCGCTTCGCCCCGGACTTCAATGCCATGACAGACACCGCGCTGGTCCGCTACGCGCGCGGCCGCGACGCGCTGTGCCTCTATGGCTTCCAACCGTATATGTACAATCCGCAGCTCAAACGCTGGCTATCGCGCATCGCCGTGCCGACACTGGTGCTGTGGGGTGCATCCGACCGCATCGTCACGCCCGAATATGGCCGCTGTTATGCCGGCCTGATCCCAGGCGCTCGCTTCGCCGTCATCGACGCCGCCGGCCATCACCCGGAGATGGAACAACCGGAGACCTTCATCGACCACGTGACGGCCTTTATCGGCGGAGGGGAATGACCATGGAAACCTGGTGGCAGTGCGAAATCCCCTATCCATTCGTGCCGAAGGATGTGCTGGATGCCGCGGATTCGGTGCGCGCCAGCCTGCCGAACAGTTGGTGCGATCCGAGAATCGCCGCCGATTTGTATGAAGAAGTCCTCGATGAGTTCTTGCTCTGCGACGACGAAGGCCTGAACGTGCTGGCGATAGAGCATCATGCGGGCATCAACTCGCTGATGGGCGCCAATCCGATGTTCGTCGGCATCCTGGCGCGGCAGACGCGCAAGGTGCGCATCCTTACACTCGGAACGCTGGTCTCGCTGCGCCCCGATCCGGTGCGCATTGCCGAGGAATATGCCACCGCCGACGTCATGTCCCGCGGCCGGCTGGAGATCGGCTTCGTAAAGTCCGGCGGCACCGAGATGGCGTCCAACCACACCAATCCGGTGGGCAACCTGGAACGCTATTGGGAGGCGATCGATTTGATCCGCAAGGCGCTCGCCACGCATGACGGGCCGTTTTCCTGGGAGGGAAAGTACTTCACCCATCGCCACGTCAACATCTGGCCGCGTCCCTGGCAGCAGCCGCATCCGCGACTCTGGTCGGCGACCGGCGATCCCTACACCGCCGCGGAAGTCGGCCGCCGCGGCATGGTGCATGTGCTGGTGCTGCGCGGCCCCGACGGCACGAAACGCGCCTACGAAGCGCATCGCCGCGCGCGTGCCGAGGCTGGGCTGCCGAAGGTCACCACCGACAACTTCGCCTATGCCGCCTTCGTTTATGCCGGAGAGACGGACGCAGAAGGTCGCGCCGGCGGCGAGAAGCTGCTGTGGTTCCTGAACACCAGTCTGAAATCCGCGCCGCAGCATTCGACATTCCTGCCCGGCACGATTCCGCCCGAATTGGCGCCGCAAGCCTTTCGCTCGGGACCGCCGCCCGGCGCTGCACCTGATATGACCAACGCGGAGAAAGGCGTGGTCCCCGCCAGCCAGAATGCCCGCCGCCTGATGTCGCTCGGCGTCGACGAGGCCATGGCACAGGGCATCCTGTTCTGCGGCACGCCCGACAATGTCTACCGGCAGATCATGGAATTCTATGACAAGGTCGGCGGCTTCGGTCACCTGGCCATGATCGGTCGTTCCGGATTCATGAGCCACGCAGAATCGGTCAAAGGCATCAAACTGTTCTCGCGCGAAGTGGCGCCGCGGCTGCGCGAAGTGAAGCCGATCGTCCCCGGATGAGAAGCGCGCGCCGGCGCCGCAAAGATCAGACGCATACCTGGCATTGCGGAAGCGTCACTCGCGCTTGTCATGTCATCGCGAGCAGCGCAGCGACAAAGCAAAATCGTTCGGCAAAGTTTCCGGATCGTTCGTGTCTCCACTTGACCGCGCTTGCCGCGTCGCTTCGCGCCTCGCAATGACCGGGGGAATGACAGAGCGGTCGAACGCGGCGAACCATTGCGTCGTCGCGGCGTAGCTGCGTTGCGCCGCTTCGGCGGGCGCCATCGCTTCATAGCCGCCGCTGAACATCTCTGCGCCGCCGGAAATGATGGCAACCTTGCCATCGAGCAGGTGGTCCGCCGCCGCCCGCCGCGACAATGGTCGGCGAGATCGCAGCCATCACACCAATAAACGCGATCAGGCGCGACGTGGTGGCTTGGCAATCACTCATCCGCCCGCCGCCAGCTCCACCAATTCGGCGGTGATTGCCTCCTGCCGCACGCGATGCTCGGTCAGCCCCAGTTCCTCCAGCATGTCCTGCACCTTGCCGCGCGCCCGCACCATCGCCGCCGCCCGCGCCTCGTTCTCGGCGACAAAGGCGTGCATCGCCGCCTCGCAGAGCGAGGCATACACGTATTCCTCCGCCAGGCTCGCCAGCAGTTCGTCCGGCGGCAATGTAGTCAATGGCGGCATGCCGGTCCGGGCCACCGCAAAGCGCGCCGGGTCCAGCGGCAACAGCGACTGGCAGGTAACCGTAACGCCGGCGCTCCCCGACCAGACCGGAAACACGACCTCCACCGTACTCAGGCGACGGGGCGTCATTTGCTCGTACAACGCTTCCGCCAGCCGCAAGCACGTGCCAGGAATGCCGCCTGGCTCGGTGGCCATCGCGCTCTGCCACACCGGTGCGATGCCGTGGGCCGCCGCCAGCAACAAGCCGCGGCTGCCGAGCAAGAACATATGCGCCGCACCACGCGCCGCGGCCGCGGCCAGTATATGCTCGGCAAAGCCGCCGACGAAGCCTTGCTCCGCGCAGAACACGATGCGCGCAACGCCATCCCGCCCGACGCCCCGCGTTGCATCCATGTCCTGCGATCGCAACGCATCGGCGATGGCCTGCGCCACCACCTGCGCATAGGCGCGTACACCCGGCAGCAAGCCCCTGCTCTGTTGGGCGTGCGCGGCGGCGATGCCGCGCATCGCGCCGATCACCGCATCCAGTTGCCGCACGCCGCGAATGCGCGCACGGACCGTGGCGAGTTCCTCAGCCATGGCCGTTCTGCTGTGCCAGCAGCGCTGCCACTGCCGTGCGCAACGCGGCGGCATCCGCGGCACCCATGCGTCCGTCGCGTCCGATCGTCGCCACCGTCGCGGCGGCCTGCGCGTCCAGCCAATCCGGCAGCGCCGCTCGCAGCGCGCCAATCGTTGCCGGCGGCACGGTGTCCAGCAGGCCCTCGCGCAACGCCAACGCCAGGGCCACTTCGTCCACCAGCCGCAACGGTGCGAATTGTGGTTGCACCAGTAGCGCGCGCAGTCGCTCGCCTCGTGCAAGCTGCCTCTGCACGCGCGGATCCGGCGCGCCACCGAAACGCGTGAACAATTCGAGCTCGAGGAACTGCGCGTAGTCGAGCCGGAACATCGCGGTGGTCTCGCGCAGCGCCGGCGCCTGCGTCTTGCCGCCCACGCGGCTGACGCTGGTGCCGATGTCGATCGCCGGCTTCTGCCCCGCATGGAACAACCGCGCATCCAGCACGAGTTGCCCGTCGGTGATGGAAATCAGGTTGGTGGGGATATAGGCGCTGAGATTGCCGGCATCGGTCTCCGCGATCGGCAGCGCGGTGAGCGATCCGCCGCCCAGTTCAGGTGCAAGCTTCGCGGCGCGTTCCAGCAGCCGAGCATGCAGATAGAAGACATCGCCCGGATAGGCCTCGCGCCCGGGCGGGTGGCGGGTCAGCAGCGCAATCTCGCGATGCGTCGCCGCATGCTTGGTCAGGTCGTCGAGCACGACCAGCGCGTGCTGGCCGCGGTCGCGGAAATGCTCCGCCATGGTCATGCCGGCGAACGGCGCAATCCATTGCAGCCCGGGCGCGGAAGCGGCGCCGGCCACCACGAAAATGCAGCGCTCCGGCGCGCCCAGCCGGCGCACCGCGTCGATCACCCGCGCCACAGTCGAGGATTTCTGCCCGACCGCAACATAGACGCAGATCATGTCGCTGGATTTCTGGTTGATCACGGTATCGACGGCGATTGCGGTCTTGCCGATGGCGCGGTCGCCGATGATCAGCTCACGCTGGCCGCGGCCGAGCGGGAACAATGAGTCGATGGTCATGATGCCGGTCTGCACCGGCTGGGTGACCAGAGCGCGGTCGAGGATCGCGGGTGCGGGGCGTTCCACCGGGTCGTGGCGATCGGCAGTGATCGACGCGCCACCGTCCAGCGGGCGGCCGAGCGGATCGACCACGCGGCCGAGCAATGCGGTGCCGACGGCGGTGCGCACGACTTCGCCGGTGCCGCGCACTATCGCACCGGCTTCCAGTGTGCCGATATCGTCGAGCAATACGCAGCCGATCGCGTCCGAGTCCAATGTCTGCGCGAAGCCAAGCTGGCCGGTCTCGAATTGCAGCACCTCGTCCAGGCGCGCATTGGGCAGGCCGCTAACCATGGCGATGCCGTCGCCGACACTGGCGACGTGGCCGATCTCGGCGATCTCCGGTGCCAGCGGCGTTGCGGCGACGCGGCGGCGCGCGTCTTCAAGCCAGGTGTTGGGCGACAGCATCGGCAGCGGTTTCGTGCAGGGACTGGGTGATACGCTCGAGGTCGGTGCGCCAGGAGTTGCGGATCAGCACCGCGGGCGCCGCCAGTTCGACACCGGCGAGCAAGGTCGGATCGGTGCGGAAGCTGATCCGCGGTGTCGCGCCGAGGGTGCGAGCGAGGATCGCGCGTGCGTCCGCCTGTGCCGCCGCGTCCAACGGCACCGCGGAACATAGTTCCAGATCCGCGGTTGCAAGCGATGTGCGCGACGGATGGGTGACCACCGCCTCCGCCACGGTTTCAATGAACGCACGGTTCAGATCGCGTGGCGGCACACGCTGCAACAGGCGCGTGGCGATGATGACGCCGAGGTCGGTGGCCTCGCGCTCCAGTGCCTCGCGCATGGTCTGACGGTCGCGCGCAATGCCCTGTTGCGCCTCAGCCTGGAGCCGCGAGGCCGCGTCCGCGGCATGCTGCAACAGCGTGGCACGTTCTGCTTCCGCGGTGGCGCGTGCGTCGGCGACGATGCGCTGACCCTCGGCGTTCAGGCCCTCGCGTTCGGTGGCCACCCTCGCCAGGGCATCCGCGGCCCGCTGGCGCTGGGCTGCGGCATCGGCCAGCAATTTGTCGGCAGCGTCCCGCCGTGCGGCGATCACCGCGGCGACCGGGCGGAACAGGAAGCGCGCCAGCAGCCAGACGAGAACCAGGACGTTCACCGCCTGCAAGGCCAGGGTCCAGAGGTCGATGCGCATGGGAGGGCCTGGGTCAGGCTCCCCCTCCCCCTGTGGGAGGGGGTTGGGGGGAGAGGTGCGTGCCCCCGAGTGCCACGGTGGCATGCACCTCTCCCCCCAACCCCCTCCCGCAAGGGGAGGGGGAGCCATCAACGCAAATCCCGCCACTGATTGTCGAACTGCCCCACCCCCTCCCGCAAGGGGAGAGGGAGCCATCAGTTTGACCAATTGCCGGGGCCCTCATCACCTGCTCACTTCACAAACGGATTGGCGAACAACAGCAGCAGGGCGATGACCAGGCAGTAGATCGCCATGGTCTCGATCATCGCCAGGCCGACGAACAACGTGCGTGACAGCGTGCCGGCGGCCTCCGGCTGGCGGGCGATTGCATCCAGCGCTGCGGCCACGGCGCGGCCTTCGCCCAGGCCCGGGCCGATGGCACCCAATCCGACTGCCAGCGCTGCCCCGAGTGCGCTGGCCACTTCGATCCAGTTCATGTCGCTGCCTCTTCTCTTGTTGTTGTTGTTGTTGTTTGCGGCGCTTCGCCCACGGCGCCGCCGATGAACACCATGGCCAGCACGCTGAAGATGTAGGCCTGGATCGCACCGGTCAGCAGTTCCAACGCCATCAGCGGCACCGGCACCAGTAGACCGGCGAGAGACAGCACGATGGCGATGACGAACGCGCCGCCCATGACGTTGCCGAACAAGCGCACCAGCAGGGAGAAGGTGCGGGTGACGCTTTCCACCAGGTTGAGCGGCAGCAACAACAGCGTCGGCTCGGCGAAGCTGGCGAGCCAGCCGCCGACACCGCGGGCGCGGATGCCGAACCAGATGATCGACATGAACACGATGCCGGCCAGCGCGGCGTCGGTTTCCAGATGCGCGGTGGGCGGCTCGACGCCGGGAATCAGCGACGACCAGTTCGCGGTGAGGATGACAAGGAACAAGGTGCCGATCAGCGGCAGGTAAGGCCTCGGGTCGGCGTGCATCGTGTCGCGGATCTGAACGGAGACGGTATCGACCAGCAGCTCCAGCACAGTTTGCGCGGAGGTGGGCCGATACAGCCGCAACCGGCGCGTCAGCGACCAGGAGCCGCCGGCGAGCAATGCCATGATGCACCAGGTGACAACGACCGGCGCAGCGATCGGCACCGGACCGATGTGGAACCAGATCGGCATCGCGAGCGGCGATTCGGTCATGGCACCACCGTCACCGCACGCATCACCAGCATGCGCGCCAGAAACACGCCGACGGCTGCGGCAAACAGTGCCAACGCGCCGTGCCAGGCGGCGAAGGCCAGCAAGGCAGTGGTCGCCGTCAGGCGCAGGAGCTGAACCGCCAGTGCGCGCGCCAGGCTGGCGCCGGACAGATAGAGCGCGGCATTCCAGCGCAGCAGCGCGAAATGGCTGGCCCCCACGGCAAGGCCGAACGCCAGCCACAGCAGCAACGTCGTGGCGAGAGCCATGCTCATGGACGGTGCATCCACCGCCAGGCGCTCCAGCAGCCGATCGCGAGCCCCACCAGCAGCAGCGGTGCCGTCCAGAAAATCCCCGTACCAAACCGGCGATCGAGCCAGCGGCCGAGGAACATGCCCAACAATCCGGGGATCACGATGGTCCAGCCCAGCACGCCGACCTGTGCCAGATAGCGGCCGAAGGATGGCGGGCCCTCGCGTTGCGCCTTGTGATGGCGGGCCGCGCGGATGCGGAGGGAGGCGGCGAAGCTGTCGCTTGCGTCGGGTGCGCCAGGCGATGGCTCTGGCGAAGGGGCTGCGGGGGACATTGTTCAGCCTCGCCCCACATGGATCTGTGCCGCGGCCTGGTCCCAGCCCGTGGCAGAGGGCCTCAGGGCACGGATGATTTCCCGGATTGCGTCGGTGTGCAGCCTGGTGGCGGCGACCCGGGCGCGCCGCTCGGCATCCTGCATTTCGCGCGAGCGAGCCACCACCGCCTGCGCCAGCGTCTCCATGTTGTCGCTGGCTTGTGCCTGACGCGTGGCGATCGCGATGTCCCGGCCATCGTGAACCGCCAGCACGCCGCGCTGGACCGCGCAATAATGCTGATTGCCGTCGGCGCATCGCCACATCACGACCGAAGGTGTCAGTGCGGTGACGAGATCGGCGTGGCCAGGGAGAATGCCAAAGCTCCCGCTGGCATCCTCGGCACGCAGCGACAGCACGTTGGCGTCGTCCACCACCACTCTGGTCGGCTCGGCAATGATCAGTCGCATCACGCGGCCGCCTTGGCGCGCTGCCGCGCCTCGTCGAACGTGCCCAGCATGTAGGTGGCGCTCTCCGGCCAATCGTCTGCTTCGCCGTCGAGGATGGCGCGGCAGCCGGCGAGGGTGTCGGCCAGCGAGACCGATCGGCCGGCGGTGCCGGTGAACGCCTCGGTCACGGTAAAGGGCTGGGTCAGGAAGCGCTGCAATCGCCGGGCGCGCGCCACGATCAGGCGGTCGGCGGCGCCCAGTTCCTCGACGCCGAGCAATGCGATCACGTCCGCCAGTTCGCGGTAATGCGCGATGGCCTCACGGACGCGGCCGGCGAGCGCGAAATGCTCCGGGCCGACCACCACCGGATCGAGCAGGATGGAACTGGAGGCCAGAGGGTCGATCGCCGGATACATGCCTTCGGCGGCCATCGAACGCGACAGCACAATGTTGCTGTCGAGATGGCTGGAAATCGCCGTCACCGCCGGATCGGTGAAGTCATCGGCGGGGACATAGACCGCCTCGATCGCGGTGACCGCCGCGCCGGCCACGGAAGCGATGCGTTCCTGCAACGCGGCCACCTCGGTCGCGAGCGTCGGCTGGTAGCCGACACGCGACGGCAGCCGGCCCAGCAGCCCGGACACTTCCGCGCCGGCCTGGACGAAGCGGAACACGTTGTCCATCAACAGCAGGACGTTCCGGCGCTTGGTGTCACGGAAGTATTCGGCGATGGTCAGCGCGGTGAGGCCGACACGCCAGCGGGCGCCGGGGGGTTCGTTCATCTGGCCGAACACCAGGGCGGTACGGCCGAGCACGCCGGAGTCCTGCATGTCCGACCATAACTCGTGGCCCTCGCGGGAGCGCTCGCCGATGCCGGCAAACACGGAGATGCCCTGGTAGCGGGCCACCATGGCGTGGATGAGCTCCATCAGGAGCACGGTCTTGCCGACGCCTGCGCCACCGAACATGGCGGCCTTGCCGCCGAACGCGAGCGGCACCAACAGGTCGATGACTTTGATGCCGGTCTCGAACACCGTGGCTGCGGCGGTCTGAGCGGTCAGTGGCGGCGGGGCGCGATGGATCGGCAGCCAGGGCGTATCGGCGGGCAAGGCTGGGCCGTGGTCGTGCACCGCACCGCCGACATCGAGTAAGCGGCCCAGCACAGCGTCGCCGACCGGCGCGGTCAGTGGCCCGCCCGTTGCCTTCGTCGGCATGCCGCGGTGCAGTCCGGAGGTGGCCTGCATGGCAATGGCGCGCACCGTCGTCGCATCCAGGTGGCTCTGTACCTCCGCGACCAGGCCCGCGTCGCCGACGCGCAGTGCCTCGTCGATCGCAGGCAAGGTCGCACCATCAAACGCCACGTCGAGCACGGCGCCCCGGATGGCGCGGACCCGGCCGGAGGAAATCGCGGCAGACATGCTTCAGGCGGTTTCGACCACTGCCTCGGGGGTCTGTGCGATGGCGCGGATCACGTCGGCACGGCTGACGATGCCGACCAGCTTGCCGTCGCGCACAATCGGCACACGCTTGATGCGGTGCCGCACCATCTCCTCTGCCAGTTCTGTCACGCTGGCCGTCTCCGGCGCGGTGATCACCGGCGTCGTCATCAGGTCACCGACCCGATGACGGTCGAGGCGCACGTATTCGAGGAATTCCGGCGCCAGGTCGGTGCCGTCGGCGAGCAAGGTCAGCCACCAGGAGCGGCGCTTGACGCTGGAATCGACGAATGGGCGCATCAGGTCGCCTTCGCTGGCCATCCCGAGCAAGGTGCCAGTCTCATCGCAGATCGGCACGGCGCTGATGGCGTTGTCCGCCAGGAGGCGGGCGACGCGGGCCACGGTATCCGTAGGGCGGGCGGTGACCACCTTACGAGTCATGATGCTGGACGCGTCCAACATGAAGAGTCTCCCCGGTTGTGGGCCTAGCTTCGCCCCACCCCGGTATGGCGGCATTGACCCAGGTCAACCCGGATCCCGCTCGGTGGCAGCCAGCGGCGGGCGCCGGCATGAGCGGTCAGGCACCGCAATATGGCGTTAATCACTGCGCGGGAACGGTCCAATTCTCTATCGAGACTGCAACCGCGGTTTAATGCAGCGTGTGTCATGGCTGGGTTGCGCGCATGGCAGACGCTGTCCAGCCATCGTGCGAACTGCCGCAACAATAGCCCGAGGGGAGTGCCATGATTCAAGTTCTGCGTACCTGGCTGGAACTGCGCGCCGACCACCGCGCCGTGACGGCTCTGGAATACGGCCTGATTGCCGGAGCGATTGCGGCCGTGATCGCCGCGACCGTGGTGACCATGGGCCAGAATATCAACACCACCTTCCAGACCATCTCGTCGTCGCTCTGATGGCTGGCCGCCTGGGTGGCTCGCGCTGCAGGTTGGGCGAGGCTGTTTCCCGACTTGCGGCGTAGGCCTGCCCTGGGACGCCATCGGGGTATCGCCTTGTCCGCACCAACTGCGATCAGCCTGTCGCGTCCCTGCCGCCGCGCGTAGCAGTTCAGGGGCAGCCTCCGGCGCCGCCGTACCCGTGACCCTGATCGGTCGGGCCGCCACCGCCAGCGCGTCGCGATTGTCCATCAGGGGACGACCATGGCAGGCAGCTTCGCCTGCTTCGCCGGTCCCATCCTGGCGGGCATGGCATCCGGGTCGGTGGTCGACGCCTGCGTTGCGTTGCGGCGCTGCGCTTCATGGCAGTCACGTTCGCCATTACGTCCG
This sequence comes from Acetobacteraceae bacterium, assembly GCA_035508435.1. Lineage (GTDB taxonomy): Bacteria > Pseudomonadota > Alphaproteobacteria > Acetobacterales > Acetobacteraceae > JASHVB01. Next base: position 19,764 of record DATJNA010000139.1, read on the forward strand.
GCCGCCGGTGGCTTGTCGTCACCGTCGTTGCGATCGCTGCCGTCCTCGGCTGGCTCAATCTGTGAATGCACCGAGTCACGCCCGCATCGCGTCGGGCAGACGGATTTTTGCAGCAGCCCGACAGTACCCCCGATTTGTTCTTGCTCTGCCCCCGGGTGACGCGACTGGCGGCGACAACGTGGCGGGCAAATGGATCTTGCCCGCAACCGCAAGGTGCACCCGCGACGCGCTCGCCGTTGGCCGACCCCACGGGTGCGTCGATGCGGAACGTCGCGCCAGGCGACACCGGACACCGTGGCGAGTCCCAGCCGAGATGCTGGTTCTGCCGCACCGCGATCCATGCCAGCCGCGCGCCTGTGTCCGACAGTACGCGAATCGTCGCGTCTTGCGTGCGACGCCGCGGCTCGGCCGTGGCCGCGACGGCGAGGCTCCACATGCCAGTATCGGAGCCGCCCCGCTGCTCTTGCGCCGGCCGCCATAGCGCCGCGTCACCAGAGCCGCGTCACCCTTTGCTTCCATGGGTGCTGCCAGTATGCTGCGCGCGCAGGCGTTTTCTTACAATACCGGATCAATATCCGCCATGCTTCCTGATCGCGGGCTGTCGCTGCATTGCCAGAGCATCGGCGACAACTGCGAGTTCGGATTGGTGCCGCGCAACGCGGGTGCCGAGCCCCTGGGCCTGCTGCGCTTTGCCGGCGTTCCGGTCCGCCACCTGATCCGCGCGCTGGAACACCGCTTCGAGGGCAACGCCGAACCCCGGCACCTGCACGTACAGTTTGAGCATCACGAGTGCATGCTCAGGCTGGCCAGGTACGACGTGCTCTACCATGCCTTTGCGCTGGAAGGTGACCTCGATCCGGCGGAACCGCACCAGCGCGCAGTGCGCCGCATCGCCTATCCAAACCCTACTCCCACCGCCGCTACGAAGCCCGCTTGCGCATGACGGAAGCCGATCCTGCCGCGGATCGGGGCGTGGCAGCCTCCATGCAAGCCCAGATCGCCCCCGCGCCGAAGCCCGACGCCGCCACAGTGGACCGCCGCGTCCACGACCTGGTGATGCAGTTCGAGAACCTGGGTGGCCGCGGCCTGGGCTGCGAGTTCGGCATCTTCCAGCGCGACTGCGGTGCCGAGCCGCTCGGCTTGCTCCGCTGGGCAGACATGCCCTACGAGGGACTCGTATCCGCCCTGCAATCCCGCTTCGACGGCGTCGGCACGCCGGAGCAAACCGAATTGTTCACCACCGCGATCAGTGGCGGGCGCGGCGAATACTGCACGCGCGACCGGCGTGACATGATGTTCATGCGCGCCTTCGTCTACCAGGACGAGGTGCCGTTCGATAAGATGTACGCCGCATCGTGCCGCCGCCTGCAATTCCTCGCCCGCAAGCTTATCAATGATCTCGAACAAGGCTCCAAGATTTTCGTCTTTCGCCTGACGGACCGCAATCTGACCGAACCGGAACTCGGCCGCCTGCACGTCGCAATGCGCGCCTACGGCGATAACTCCTTGCTTTATGTCCGCTACGCGGATGCCGAGCATCCGAATGGCATGGTGGAGCTGGCGAAGCCTGGGCTTTTGATCGGCTACATCGACCGCTTCAAGATGTCACCGACCGGCGAGTTGTCTGCTGCGCCACCGACCGCCTCATGGCTTCGCATTTGTCAAAATGCCCGGGAGTTGTGGCGTTCAGCGCATTCCTGAACCCGAGAGAGCCCGCTGCATAATTCAAGCGACCACCGCAAGCATGGCCCGAGCCGGGCAATGGCCGTAGCGGTCCGATTACAAGTTTCAACCCGAGCTTGCCGCCTCTGGCACCGTAAATGGCCGCTCCGACCCGAATGTGCGTTTTCCCCAGACGGCCGATCAGCCCGGCTCAGAGGTTCGACGCCACGTTCTGAAACGTTACTGCCGCCGACTGGCCTATGCCGATCAGAGTGACCGCGATGACGGCCACGACCGCGGCGCCAATCAGGCCGTACTCCAGCGCGGTGACACCGCGCCGGTCCGCGCGCAACCACAGGCAGCCATCGAGCCACGCACGCATAAGGCCACTCCCTTCCAGCAATGCACAAAACATCGACTGGCGATGACTGCGGCCCGTGCCGGGCGTGTGCAATGTGACCCGCCACCAACAGCACGATCACCGTAAAATGGCGGTTTCGGTTCCGGGGGCGAGACATCGCCGACACTGACGGGCAGTTAACGGTAATATAACGTTGCGCATCGGCATTGCGTGGGCCGGCGGTGGCTGGCCCGAGACCCGGACGGGTGGCGTGACCTGGACAGGATGGCGTGTTACCACCCGACAGAAGAGCGATGGGAGAGGACACATGCCAACCCACGAACATAGCAGGCTGGAATTCGATCGTCCGCTGCGCGGGCGCATCTACGACAGCATTGCCGAGACCATTGGCAACACGCCGCTGGTGCGCATCCCACGCATCACCGCCGAGGAAGGCATTGCGGCCGACATCTGCCTGAAGCTGGAGTTCTTCAATCCCATCGCCAGCGTGAAGGACCGCATCGGCGTCAGCATGATCCTCGCATTGGAGGCGGAGGGGCGGCTGCAGCCCGGCGGCACGGTGATCGAGCCAACCTCCGGCAACACCGGCATCGCGCTGGCCTTCACGTGTGCGGCGCGCGGCTACAAGTTGATCCTGACCATGCCGGAATCGATGTCGATCGAGCGGCGCAAGATGCTTGCCTATCTCGGCGCGCAACTGGAGTTGACGCCGCGTGAAAAAGGCATGAACGGCGCGATCGCCCGCGCCAAGGAGCTACAGGCGTCGATCCCCGGGTCGGTGATTCCCGACCAGTTCGGCAACCCCGCCAATCCGGCGATCCATGTGAAGACCACCGCCGAGGAGATCTGGTACGATACCGCCGGCGAACTGGATGCGGTCGTTTCCGGCATCGGCACCGGCGGCACGCTGACCGGCGTAGCGCAGGCACTGAAGCCGCGCCGTCCGGGACTGCGCATGATTGCCGTGGAGCCGGAGGCAAGTCCGGTGCTGTCCGGCGGCAGCCCTGGCCCGCATCCTATCCAGGGCATCGGCGCCGGCTTCGTTCCCGAGGTGCTGGAAACCAGCGCGATCGACGAGATCATCAAGGTGTCGAACGAGCAAGCCTTCACCAACGCGCGCCGGCTGGCGCGGACGGAGGGAATCCCCTGCGGCATCTCGTCGGGCGCCGCACTGGCAGCGACGCTGGTGGTGGCGAAGCGGGTGGAAATGAAGGGCAAGCGCATCGTGACCATCATTCCTTCCTTCGGGGAACGCTACATCACCACCGCGTTGTTCGAGGGATTGTGAGGCACGAGCGAAAACCTCTCGCGAGCCGCGGGCAAAGATGAACCTGGCCGACCGGTTGCTTCGCCATACTTCCGGCGAAGTACTGTTTTCCCGCGCCGATCTCGGCCGTTATGCCACCGATGCCTCGATCTACCAGGTCGAGCCGCTTGGCGTGATCGTGCCCCGCACCGTCGACGACGTCGCCGCCACCATGGCGATCGCGCGCGAGGCAGGCATCCCCGTGCTGCCGCGCGGCGCCGGCACCAGCCAGTGTGGCCAGACCGTCAACCGCGCACTGGTCATCGATTGCTCCAAGCACCTGCGGCGCATCCTGCAGATCGATGCCGAGGCACGCACCGCACTGGTCGAACCCGGCGTCGTTCTCGGCCAGCTCAACACCGAACTTCGCGCCGCCAAACTGTTCTTTTCGGTGGATCCGTCCACCCACGCCCGATGCACCATCGGCGGGATGGCGGGCAACAACTCCTGCGGCTCGAAATCGATCCGCTATGGCCTGATGGCCGATAATGTGCGCGCGATCGACGCCATCCTGGCCGATGGCACGCGCCATCGTTTCGGCGCGGTGCCGGACAATCTGGGCGCCGACATGCCGGCCAACATCGCCGAACTGATCCAGCGCCTTCGCTCATTGGGCGCCGCGGAGGCCGAGGAAATCGCCGCTCGCTTCCCCAGACAGCTTCGCCGCGTCGGCGGTTATAACATCGACGTGCTGACCCCCGCGTCGCGCGCCGCCGGCCGGGAAAATCTGGCGCGTCTCCTGGTGGGATCCGAAGGCACGCTCGCGTTCTCCGCCGCACTGGAACTGACGCTGCATCCCTTGAAGCCTCGCAAGGTTCTGGGAATCTGCCAGTTCCCAAGCTTCCGCCGCGCCATGGAAGCGGCGCGGCACATCGTCAAACTGGATCCCGAAGCGGTAGAGCTCGTCGATCGCACCATGATCGATCTCGGCCGCGGCATCCCGATCTATCGTGCCACGATCGACGCCATGCTGCTGGGTGAACCCGATTCCCTGTTGATCGTCGAGTTTCACGGCTTCGACGACGCCCCCTTGCTCGCCAGGCTGGCGGAACTCGAAACCCTGATGGCGGACCTGGGATTAACTAACCAGATAGTGCGCGCGACGGACCCCGGCTTCCAGGCCGATATCGCCGCGGTGCGCGAGGCCGGACTCAACATCATGATGTCGATGAAGGGCGACGGCAAACCCGTCTCGTTCATCGAAGACTGCGCCGTGAACCTGGAGGACCTCGCCGACTACACCGAACGCCTGAACGACGTGTTCGCCCGTCACGGCACCAAGGGCACATGGTACGCCCACGCCTCGGTCGGTTGCCTGCATGTCCGGCCTGTGCTCAGCATGAAGGACGCGAACGACGTGCGCACCATGCGCACGGTCGCCGAGGAGTGCTTCGCGCTGGTGCGGGAGTACAAAGGCTCCCACAGCGGCGAACATGGCGACGGCATCGTGCGCAGCGAATTCAACGAGACCATGTTCGGCAGCCGCATCGCCCGTGCCTTCGAGACGGTGAAAGACACGTTCGATCCCGCCGGCATGCTGAATCCGGGACGCGTCGTGCGCCCGCCCCGCATGGATGACCGCACCTTGTTCCGTTACGCGCCCGGCTATGCACCGATCGCCGGGTTTACCCCGAAGCTGGACTGGTCGGACTATCCCGGCCCGCTCGGCGGCATGCTGGGTGCGGTGGAGATGTGCAACAACAACGGCACCTGCCGCGCCTTCGATGCCGGCGTGATGTGCCCGTCGTTCCGCGTCACCCGCGACGAAACCCACCTGACGCGCGGCCGCGCCAACACACTGCGCCTGGCGCTCACCGGCCAGCTCGGCGCCGACGCCATGGCCTCCGACGCACTGGCCGATGCGATGAAGCTGTGCGTCTCCTGCAAGGCCTGCCGCCGCGAATGCCCCACCGGCGTCGACATGGCAAAGATGAAACTCGAAGTGCTCGCCGCCCGCGTCGAGCGCAACGGCGTGCCGCGCCGCGAATCGGTGATCGCGGAGCTGCCGCGCTATGCGCCGATCCTGTCGCGCATCGCGCCGCTGGCGAACCTGCGCAATCACGCCATGCCGCTGCGCCGCTTGACGCAGCATACGATGGGCATTGCCGCGTCCCGCCGCCTGCCGGCGTGGCGCCAGGACGCGTTCCGCGACATGGAAGCCGATGCGCTGGCCCCCGCCAACCCGCGCGGCGAGGTGCTGCTGCTGGCCGACACATTCAACCGCTATTTCGAGCCGGCGAACCTGCGCGCCGCGTTGCGCGTATTGGCCGCGGCCGGCTACCGGGCGCTGATGCCACCGCATCGCGGCCGGCCATTGTGCTGCGGTCGCACCTTCCTCGCGGCCGGCATGCTGGACCAGGCTCGCGAGGAGGCACGCCGCACGCTCGGACGGCTGGGCGGCGAGCTGCCGGTGATCGGCCTCGAGCCGTCCTGCTTGTTCACTCTGCGCGACGAGTTCCGTTCGCTGCTGCCCGGCCGGGCAACCGATGACCTGGCCGAGCGCGCCATGCTCCTGTCCGAATTCCTCGCGCGGGAAAAGCCGGCACTGCCGCTGCGACCGATCGCTGCGACGGCACACGTGCATGGTCATTGCCACCAGAAGTCGTTCGGCGCGTTTCCCGCCGCGCTGCGCGCTTTGCAGGCGGTGCCGGAGCTGGCGGTAAAGCCGATCGTCTCGTCATGCTGCGGCATGGCCGGCAGCTTCGGCTACCAGGCGGAAACGCAGGACGCGTCCCGCGCCATGGCCGAGGCTTCGCTGTTGCCGGCGGTGCGCAAGGCATTGCCGAACGACCTGATCGTCGCGGATGGCACGTCGTGCCGCCACCAGATACGCGATCTGTCAGGCCGCGAGGCGGTTCATTCGGTGCGCGTTCTGGAACGCGCGATGGCACCCATCCGCGCGCCGGCATGAAGCACGATGCCATGATCGCGCCGCACCACGCGCCGATCGCGCCGGAGGACGTGCTGAAATTCTGGTTCGACGGCGATGCCACGCGCGAGCGCCCGGTGTGGTTCGAGAGCGATCCGACATTCGATGCCGCCTGCGCGCCATTCGCGGGCGCTGTGCGAGCCGCGCGCGAGGGTGCGTTGGATCATTGGGCGGCCAGCCCGCGCGGCATGCTGGCGCTGATGCTGTTGCTGGATCAGTTGCCTCGCAACCTGCATCGCGGCTCGCCGCAGGCATTCGCGGCCGACGCCCAGGCCCGCAGCCTGGCGCGTGATGCCGTGGCGCGTGGCTTGGACCGGCAGCTTCACCCGATCGAACGGATGTTTGTCTATCTGCCGTTGCAACATTCCGAACTCCTCGCCGACCAGCACGAATCGGTTCGATTGTTCGAGACGATGCGGCTGGCGTTGGGCGATCTGTCGGCGGAGTACGCCTATCTCCACCGCGACGTCATTCACAGATTCGGCCGCTTCCCGCATCGCAACGCCGTGCTGGGACGTGACAGCACGGCGGCGGAGTTGGCATACCTCGCCCGCCCGGGGGCCGGGTTCTGACGCCAGCCGGCCAGATCCGTCGCCTGCGGCCGCGGCCGCCGGATGTCGCGGCCGCCGGATTGACCGTCCGCCACCTCGCGCGGACACTGCCCCCGGGAAAAGTGCCGGGAATGCCATGAAAGTCTTCGTCTTCGACTTGCTCGCGTATGGCGAGCATCTGGACCACCTGAAGGTCGGCAATGAGCTGCCGTACCCGCTGTCGTCGCGGCATTTCAAGCCCGATGTCGCGGCGCGCAGCTATGCGGAACACCTCGATGCCTGGGAGGAGATCGACCGGCTCGGCTATGATGGGGTGGGGTTCAACGAGCATCATTGCTCCCCCTACGGGCTGATGAACTCGCCCAACCTGATGGCGGCGTCGGCGGCGCAGCGAACCAGGCGAGTGAAGCTGCTGATCTACGGCAACCTGCTGCCGCTGCACGAACCGCTGCGGCTGGCGGAAGAACTGGCGATGCTGGACTGCCTGAGCAATGGCCGGCTGATCTCCGGTTTCGCCCGCGGCATTCCGCGCGAATACCAGGTGCACAACGTCTCGCTGTCGGAATCGCGGGCGCGCTTCGAGGAAGCCTACGATATCGTCACCCGCGCCTGGACCGAGGACGTGTTCTCCTACCAGGGGAAGTTCTGGTCATATCGCGACGTGGCGCTGTGGCCGCGCCCGGTGCAGACACCGCATCCGGAGATCTGGATGCCAATCGTCGGCAGCAAGGAATCCATCGAGTTTGCCGCGCGCCACAACATCCGCATCACGCCTGGGTTGGCGCCGGGCGGGTTGCAGGACGACATCATCCGCTACTACGCGCGATGCCTGGCGGCGAACGGGCATGCGATCACATCGGACCATCTTTCGCTGGGGCTGTCGGTTTACGTCGCCGACAGCAAGGCGCAGGCGGTGAAGGAGTGCGGGCCCTATCTGCTGTATTTCAACCGGACCCTGTTTTCCCACGGCAATTTCACCGAGACGAGCCTGCAGCGGCAGTTCGGCTATTCGACCGACGCATCGCTGGACTATGTGCGGCCGGAGAACCGGCATGCCGGCGAGCATGCGCGCGAGGATTTCCGCGGCATGACGATGGAAGGAGTGGCGAAACTGGCCGAGCGGCTGCCGTGGGGTACGCCGCAGGAAGTGGCGGAGCGTATCATCGCGCTGGGCAACCATACCGGCGCCAACACCGTGCAGATCGGCTTCAACCGCGGCGCGATGCCACAGGAAATGTTCCTGGAGCAAATCCGGCGGTTCGCGCGCGATGTGCTGCCGATCGTGCAGGCGCATCAGGTAACGCGTGTGCCGGCGGTCGAGGAGCTGGTTGCCTGACCCGTGTTCGGATGCGGCGAGGCGCTTCGCACCGTTTCGGTCATCTGCCGAAACGCCTGGGCGAGAGCGGCGGCGGTGGGGGATAGCGCTGTTCGCCAGTCCGCCGGCATGGTCAAAGGCGCACCGCTGTCGCGCCCGCCGCCAACGCGTGCCGCGGCGGCGATCAGCCCCTGGGTGAATCCGGTCTCGGTCGGCGCTACCGCGATGATGTTGGGTGAGATCGCCGCCAATCGCGCCGCGGTCTTGGTGGCAAAGCTATTGGTAACGACCAGGCCGCCGCACGCCGCCATCTCCAACGCGGCGTAGCTGGTATGGGGAGACAGCATCGGGCACAGCAGAATGTCCGACTCCTGTAGCAGCCGCGCGTAACTCGCATAGTCGGCCCACGGCGCGGGCCGCAGCATCGCGCCGGAGCGCAGCGGCATCACCGGCAGACCGCCACGGCCGCCGATCGCCAGGAACTCCCAGGGCGCGCCGCTGAACGCCGCGTCGCCGATCGCAGCCTGCAATGCCGCCAGACCCAGCCCCAGCATGTTCCGTTCGTTGGTCGGGCGCGCGTAGAACAACAGACGCCGCGGTCCGGGGCGCTGTTTTGCGGCTGGCGGGTGAAACATGGTGCGGTCGATCGCAGGCTCGAACACCAGGCTGTCGGCGGCAAACGCCGCATCCGCGTACCGCCCCGGCTGTTGCTCTCGCACGTAATCAAACAGCAATTGCTCATTGAAGATGCCGATATGGTCCAGCGCGTAAGTTTCCAACGCGAGGGCGTGATTGCTCGACCACGGATAGAAGCCTGGCTCGAAATCCTGGATCAGATAGAAGCAGCGCCGCACGGCCATCTGCGGCAGCAGCTCTTTCACCCGCTGCGCTGTCGTCCAGTGGGTGGCGAGGAACACGTCGCGCCGTCCGATCGGCAACGGGTTCGCGGGATCGTGCGCGGTGGCGACCGTCAGGCCCGCCGGGCGTGTTGTTTCGCCGGTAACCGACGCGAGATGCCGCCAGAACCAATCGAGTTGCGTCCCCGGTCCCGGCGGCGCCGCGATCAGCCGCACGGGAACGTCCTGCATGGCGAGCCAGAATGCGAGGTTCACCACGGTGTTCGGTCCGCCCGTCATGGCCTCGGCGCGCAACGGGGGGCGCAGCACGTTCACCGCCGGCGGCATGGTGTCATCGACGCGCACGTGCAGCGGCGGCGCGGTCAACACGTCGAGCAAGCGGTCGCGAAACGCCGCGGGGTTGGTGAACTGCTGCAGGTTGGCGGCGAACCTGCCCGGGTCGTCGCGCAGCAGCCGCAAATGGTTGCGCAGCTTGCGGAGCACGGGCGCGGAGCAACCGGCGGCGCGGCCCGGGATCAGGCCTTGCCGGCGTAGCTCTTCGCCATGCCCTCGGCCGGTTCCGCCTGCGGACCGAACGGCATGATCGGATAGCGGAGCCCGGCCTTCGACAGCCCGTGCAAGCCCGTCACCGCGCGTTGCAGATCCTCCGGCGGACACGCCATCAGCATCTCCTCATCGGTGACGCCACCGTAGCGGCGCTCGGCATAACACGGGATCGACAGGCTGACCTCGCGTGTCTTCAGTGCATGGCCCCAGGAATCGGCGCAGGCGCTTTCGCCGGTGATGCTGAAATCGTAGCGCTGGTAGCGTTTCCATTGCAGACCGTTAATGAACAGGATCATCTGCGCGGGATTGCCGTAGAAGAGACAGATGTCGGGGGGATCGAGCCGTGCCGAGCGCAGCGGCGAGACGACGAGACCCTGGTAAGAGCCCGGCGCGACGCGGGACATGCCGGCCTGATGCGCGGCGGCGGCCGCGCGGTTTTCGAACCACACGCCCTCCATCTTGCGACCGGAGGTGTAGATCTCGCCGGGTGCGTCGAGGCCGATCACGCTGCTGCAACTCGAGAACGATGGGATGTTCTCGGTGGTGATGCCGAGCGTGAACCCGGCCATGCGTGACTGGGTGACGAGTTGGCAGGTGGAGAAGGTCTTGCCGCGCGGCGGGCGCCGCAGGCCGGGCACATTGGCCATCGCCTCCAGGTCGGCAAAGCCCCGCATGCCGATCGGCAGGGTCCGCAGCCGCAGCAATTGCGACAATTGCTCGGCCAGCTCGGCGATGGCCCTGGCGTCCAGCGCGGTGGCTGACGCGACGGCAGGTGCGTCGTTCATCGGACGGTCTCCCAACGATGCCCGCCATGGTGGCACCGGAATCTCGTCGTGCGAAGAGCATGATGTGCGGCGGCGATGCCTGCCGATGTGCGTCGTGCGACGGGTGTTTGCCGGGCGAGGCTCAGTGGCAGGGGTACTTTTGGGTCAGAAACTGCATCAGCCCGTTCACCGGGTTCTGGCTGCCACGGTCCGGCGCGGCGCGCACCCATTCGACGAACTGGTGCAGGGTCGCAGTGCGCGTCGGCGCCGGGCTGGGGAAGCAGAACGGCTTGCCGTGCATCAATTCGACATCGACCACGCCCTGCGCGAAGCCGTGGCAGTAGTTGATCCGCGCGTCGGCGCCTGGCTCGCGCGGGTTGGCGGCGCAGAGATCGGCCAGTTCGCCGGCGCTGCGCACATGCAACTCGACCGCGCGCTGCGCGTGCGCCGCCAGCGGCAACGCGAGGCAGGCGACGGCCAGGGGCAGGACAAGCGGTTTCATGCGAATTCTCCTGAAGGGCCCGGAATTGAACCTGAGCGCGCGGCATCGCGCCAGCGCTGCCAGCCGGCGGCGCGCAGGTCGCAGGCGGGACAGGCAGCGCAGCCATAGCCCCAGTCGTGCAGCCGGCTGCGGTCGCCCTTGTAGCAGCTATGCGTCTCGACCCGGATCAGCTCCACCAAGGCATCGCCGCCGAGGCGGTGCGCGAGCTCCCAGGTCGCCGCCTTGTCGCGCCACATCAGCGGCGTTGCCAGCACGAAACGGCGCTGCATGCCGAGGTTCAGCGCGACCTGCATGGCCTTGATCGTGTCGTCGCGGCAATCGGGATAGCCGGAGTAATCGGTCTCGCACATGCCGGCGACGATGCGGCGGAGGTTGCGGCGGTAGGCGATCGCGGCGGCGCAGGTGAGGAACAGCAGGTTGCGGCCGGGGACGAAGGTGTTGGGCAGGCCGTCCGCGCTCATCGCGATCTCGGTTGCCGAGGTCAGCGCGGTCTGGCCGAGCGAGCCGATCGTTGCTGTGAGGTCCACCATATGGTCGGGACCGAGCGCCTCGCTCGCCAGCTTCGCGCGGATCGGTGCACGGCAATCGAGTTCGATGGCATGGCGCTGCCCATAGGCGAAGCCGACCGTCTCGACATGCGGATAGCGTGCGAGCGCCCAGGCGAGACAGGTGGTGGAATCCTGTCCGCCCGAGAACAGTACCAGGGCCCGGTCAGTGGCTGTGTCCGTCATGCGGAGCAATCCTAGCGGATCCGCAGCGGCACCGGAATCGGCTGGGCGATGGTCATAGCGAGGATCACGCGCAAAGCGTGACGGGGAGCAAGCCATCCGATTCGAATGCGTAGCCGGAACGTCGGTGCGCCGTCCGTGGCCTCACGGCTTCGAAGCGTATGGCGTCTGCAACGTGCCGGTCTGGTACTGCGGAGGCCACAGCACGGTCTCGACCTTGCCGTTGACGAACTGATCCACGGCATGTCCCGCCACGCCCTGGAACTGCACCGCCAGGACGCGCGGATCGGCCCATTCACCGTTCGGCCCGAACTTCACATCCCCGACGATGGTGTGGAACGTGTGCGTGCGGAGGTAGTCGGCGATCTTCGCCTGGTCCAGGCTCTTGGTGCCTTCGATCGCCTGTTGCAGCACCTGCAGATCGGAATACGCGAACGGCGGCAGATAATAGCCGAGCGGGTCGATATGCTCTGCCGCGGCCTTGGGCTGGTATTCTTTGAGGAACTCGAGCGCCTCGGGGGTGGCGAAGTTTTTCACCGGCAGCCAGAAGTCGTAATCCTCGATGCCGTTCAGCAGCGGTCCCAACTGCTGCTTGATGGCGGTCGATTGCAGCCCGACCATGGCACCGCCAAACAGCCGCGCTTTCAGTCCCACCTCGCCGACGGCGCGGACGATGCCGACCGTGTCGGCCGGATAGGAGGCGAAGAACACCAGATCGGGATGGGTTGCCTGGATCGCCCGCACGATCGGCGAGTAATCGACCGTGGTCGGCGGATAGGTATGGTCATAGACGATCTTCAGGCCCATGCCCTTGGCCAGCTCGCGTGCGCCGTCCATCCCATGAATCGAGAAATCGTTGTCGGCCCCCGCCAGGGCGATGGTGGCCGGCCTGGGCTGCATCGTGGCGGCCATTTTGAAGAATCCGCCGCCCATCGCCTGCGCCGGATGCAGCCCGCCCGACGGGATCATGGAAAAGTAGTTCTGGTAATGAAAGTCCTTGTTCACATCGAGGCCGAACAAGCTGAGCATGGTCAGGTTGTGCTGGATGAAGATCGGCATCGCGGGAGCGATCAGGTTGGTGCCGTTCTCGCCGAGCAAGAAGTCGACGTGGTCCACGTCGAGAAGTTTGGTGACGATGCCGGGCACCAGCGCCGGGTTGGACTGGTCGTCATAGTACACCAGCTTCACCGGCCGGCCGAGCAATCCGCCATGCTCGTTGACGTGTTGTTGCCAGATTTTATAGGCGAGCAATGAAGCCTTGCCGTTCACGGCGAGACTGCCGGTTTCCTCGATGTCGAAGCCGATGGTGATCGGCTGGGCGGCGTTGGCTGCCGGTATTGCGGCCAGCAGGGCCAATCCGAGGCCCGCCGCCCATGAAGCAAGACGCATCGTGATGTTTCCTTCGGTCGTTCGCGGCCCGCCGTCCGTGCGCGGCACACGGCCGCGCCTGCGCCATCGCGGCCGCGGTCGCGGCGGGCGCCGGAGAGTGCCCGCCCCCGGCGCCCGCAACAAGACGGCGCCGGTGCGGACCAGGCTTCACTGCTTCGAATCGTATGGTGTTTGCAACGTACCGGTCTGGTAGTCCGACGGCCACAGCACCACCTCGACCTTCGGGTCGCGGAATTGCTCCAGATCGTGACCGGCGACGCCGCGGAACTGCACCGCGAGGGTGCGCGGCTCGGCCCATTCGCCGTTCGGTCCGAACTTCACGTCGCCAACGATGGTATGAAACGTGTGCGACCGCAGATAGTCGGCAATCTTCTGCTGATCCAGGCTTTGGGTGCCTTCGATCGCCTGTTGCAGCACCTGCAGGTCGGCATAGGCGAATGGCGGCTGATAGTAGCCGAGCGGGTCGATATGCTCCGCCGCTGCCTTGGGCTGGTATTCCTGCAGGAACTCCATGGCGTCCGGCGTGGCGAAGCCTTTCACCGGCAGCCAGAAATCGTAGTCCTCGATGCCGTTCATCAACGGTCCCAACTGCTGTTTGATCGCGGTGGATTGCAGCCCGACCATGGCACCGCCGAACATCCGCGCCCTTAGCCCGACCTCGCCGACGGCGCGGATGATGCCGACGGTGTCGGCCGGATAGGAGGCGACGAACACCAGATCCGGATGGCTCGCCTGGATCGCGCGCACGATCGGCGAGTAATCGACCGTGGTGGGCGGATAGGTGTGATCATAGACAATGCTCAGCCCCACCGCCTTCGCTTGCTCGCGCGCCCCATCCATGCCGTGGATGGCAAAATCCTGATCGGCGCCGGCGATCGCGATGGTGTTCGGCTTCGGGTCCATGGCGGCTGCAAGTTTGAAGAAGCCTTCGGCCAACCCCGCCGCCGGGTGCATGCCGCCGGACGGAATCATGGAAAAATAGTTCGCGTAGTGAAAGTCCTTATTCACGTCGAGACCGAAGAAGCTCAGCATGGTCAGGTGGCGCTGCATGAAGATCGGCATGGCGGGGGCGATCATGATGGTGCCGGCTTCGCCGAGCACGAGGTCGACATGATCGATGTCCAGCAGCTTGGTGACGATGCCGGGAACCAGCGCAGGATTGGACTGGTCATCATAGTACAGCAGTTTGACCGGGCGGCCGAGCAATCCGCCGTGTGCGTTGATGTGTTGCTGCCAGATCTGCCAGGCGAGCAAAACCGACTTGCCATTGACCGCGATATTGCCGGTCTCGGAGATGTCGAAGCCGATGGTGATGGGCTGGGCGGCATTGGCCGCCGGGATGGCGGCCAGCAGGGCGAAGCCGGTGGCGGCCGCCCAGGAAGCAAGGCGCATTGTGACGTTTCCTCTGTCATGTCGCGCCGGCCCCGGCGAACACATCGCGCGCTGGCAGCCGGCGTCCGAGATTGCATGGCTCGAGGCCGGTCAACAAGTCGGCGATGCACGCGCGGCGCGGCCGGTGAATGCGGCAGGCGTACCGCCGCGCGCGCCGCGATGGCTTGGCGGTTGCTGCGTATCGCCCGATGGCCTGGCGTTTGCTGCGTATCGTTGGCAGGCCCGGCTGATTGGCACGCATTGCTTCGGGCGGCGCGACTTCCTGAGTGTCGGCGCCAAACGCCGGCGTGGCGCCATATCGCGTCTGCAACCGGATCGACCGTGGTCGCGCGGAGCCAGCTCCGCCGCCACGGTCGGCGCACAACCGACGCCGGCCGAGGTATCGCCGCCGGACAACAGATTGCCGTCGCGCGCCAACCACCTGGGCGCGGCAACGCGCCGCAGGTTGCAGCCTGTTATTAACTCCTCTGCTAACCCTTCCGTCAATTCGTTCAAACCCAGCAAATAAATCTGGCGTGCCTGTTGCAAGCAATGCTGCAAGGCCGGTAATATTGAATGACCAGCGGAACTCACGAGACGTGCCGCAATGCGGTTGCAGCCGATAACGTAAACGGTTGTGCTGGGCGCCTGTTAATGGGGTGACTATCTGGCGTCGGTAAGTGGACGCGCAGACTGTGTCGCATCGTGCTGAATTGACCGGAAGCGGCGGAACAACCGCAAAGGTGGGAGGCGGTGCATGAGAGCAGGCTGGCTGATTGGCGCGGGCGCGGTGCTGTTGACCGGCGCGGGCACCGCCCATGCCTCGTACAGTTTTGTCACGCTGAGCGATCCTGCCGCCAACGGCTACATGGTGGCGCAAGGCATCAACGACTCGGGGCAGATTGTCGGCCTGTACCGCGATTCCAGCAACGCGCAGCACGGCTTCCTGCTGTCCGGCGGGACGTATAGTACGATCGGGCCGGCTGGCGCGGCCAGCGCTCAGGCGAGTGGCATCAACGCGGCGGGGACGATCGTTGGCTACTACAACGTCAGTGGCAGCGCGACCGCGGGTTTCGTTGATTCCGGCGGCGTCTATGGCCCGCTGTTTGCCGTATCCGGCAGCACCGCCACGTTCGGCGGCGGCATCAACGCGGCGGGCACGGTCGCGGGTTGGTACAACGATGCCACCGGCACGCATGGCTTCGCGTCAGCGGTGAGCAGCAGTTTCTCGCCGACCCCGATCGACGCGACGGGAGCGATCCCCGGGACGACAATCGTCACCGGAATCAACGATGCCGGCCAGGTGGTCGGCTACTACACCGGGACCGACAACCTGACCCACGGCTTCATATACAGCGGCGGCAGCTTCCTGCCGCTCGACGATCCTGCCGCGGGGGTGACGGGCAGCACCTACGCCACAGGCATCAACAACCTCGGCGAAGTGGTGGGCTACTACCAGGATGCCGGCGGCAGCTTTGGCTTTGCGGACATCGGCGGAACCTTCTCGACATTGGATGACCCCCTCGGCATCAGCGGGTTCACTCAGGCGTTCGGCGTCAACGACCTGGGTCAGGTCGTCGGCTCCTATCTCGATGCCAGCAGCGGCGAATTGCTCGGGTTCGAGGCAAACCCCGGGTTCGGGACGATGCCGGTCCCCGAGCCGGTCTCGCTGGCATTGCTCGGCTTCGGGCTGCTGGCGTTGCGCGCGGTTCGCCGAAGCCAGAGTCATCAAACCGGCAATCCGCCGGCCTGCTAAAACCTCCGCCTGGAGACCGTCTGCCGTGCGTGGGCGGGGGCTGCGGGCGTCCACCCCGGCGGGGCGTCGCCAGGAAACCGCGCAGCTTCCGGCGCGTCTGCCGGCGATTGCTGTGCCGGCGATTGCTGTGCCGGCGATTGCTCTATCGGGATGCCTGGGTGTGCGGCCGGTGACTCGGCCAGCGGGTCATGGAGATTCGCCTCCCGGCGCTGCCTGGCGGCACCGTCGGCACGACCCGTGAACCGGCGTCGGGGCGCAGCATCGCCGCAGACAACATTCGTGCCGCAGCGAACCGGCGGTCCACGGCATGACCGATGGCGCGCAGACCGGCGGCTTCCCCTCCGAGGGGAAGGGAGGACGGCTTGTCGCGCCGGTGCCGCAACCGCATGGGCGGTGACGCCGGCCCGTCACCCCTTGCCCCGCTCTCGCCGCGCGGGCAGAAGCCCGCCACTCATGCGGATCACCCTGTGCGCAAGCTCTCCCTGCTCCTCGCCGTCATTGGTTTGTTCGTCTCCATCGGTCTGGTCGCCTGGTATGGCTTCAACGGCGTTGTTGCCGCGGTGGCATCCGCCGGCTGGCGCGGCTTCGCCATCATCGTGGCGTGGCAGATGGCCTTGTTCGGTGTGCTGGGCCTGGCCTGGGACGTGATCCTGCCGTCCGAGGGCCTGCGCCGCCGCATGTGGGTGCCGGTCTGGGGCCGCATGGTACGCGATTGCGCCGCCAACATCCTGCCGTTCTCCCAGGTTGGGGGCTTCATCTTCGGCGCCCGCGCCGTGACGCTGCATGGCATCGAATGGCCGGTCGCGACCGCCTCCACGGTGGTGGACGTCACCGCCGAGTTTTTGGCCGAACTGGCGTTCGTGGCGATCGGCCTCGGCATCCTGCTGGCGCGCGCGCCGAGTTCCGATCTCGCGGTGCCGGTCGAGGTGGGGCTGGGCCTCGCCGTCTGCGCCACCTTCGCCTTCATCTGGATCCAGCGGGGTGCGGCGCCATTGTTCGCGCGCATGGGCCGCCGCATCGCCGGCCGCTGGTTCCGCAACGCCAAGGACCGGATGGACGTGGTGCAGGCGGAATTCGGCCTGATCTACGGGCATACGCTGCGACTGGCACTGGGCTTCAGCATCCATTTGCTCGGCTGGATCGGCACCGGCATCGCGGGGTGGATTGCCTATCGCGTGATCGGCGTGCCGATCGATTTCGACGACGCGCTCGCGATCGAGGCCCTCCTCGCCGGCGCCGCCGCCGTCGGCTTCCTGGTGCCGGTGAACGCCGGGGTGCAGGAGGCCGGCTACGCGGCGCTGGGCAGCATCTTCGGCGTGCCGCCCGAGCTGTCGCTCGGCGTGTCGCTGATCCGCCGCGCCCGCGACGTGACCATCGGAGTGCCGATCCTGTTGCTGTGGCAGATGCTGGAGGCACGACGGCTCGGCGGACAACGCGTCACGCCGCCGGCTTGACCCACGTCAAGGCGCGGATCGCGCGGCCGTGATAGCGGCTGGCCGGAACCCTTGCTCAAAGGCTCCGGGCCATGTCCACCTCCACACTCGTCAAGCCGCCGGTGCGGTCCTCGGTCTGGCAATACGGGGCGCTGCCGCTGGCGATCGCCGTCCTGATGGTGATTTTGGCGTTGCCGACGCCCGAGGGACTGCCTATCGCCGGCCAGCGGGTGCTGGCAGTGTTCGGCTTCGCCGTGGTCGTCTGGGTGACCGAGGCGCTGGACTATGCGGTCAGCGCCGTCGTAATTGCCGCCTTGCTCGCCTTCCTGGTCGGCATGGCGCCGGACCCCGCCAAGCCGACCGCGCTGATCGGCACGGCGCAGGCGCTCACCATCGCGGTCAGCGGCTTCGGCAACACCGCCCTGACCCTGGTGGCCGCGGCTTTGTTCCTGGCCGCCGCGATGACCATTACCGGGCTGGATCGCCGTATCGCGCTTGGCATTCTGTCGCTGGTCGGCGTGCGCACCAGCCGCGTGGTGATCGGCGGCATCCTGGTGACGATCGTGCTGAGTTTCCTGGTACCCAGCGCCACCGCGCGGGCCGCCGCAGTCATTCCGATCATGCTCGGCATCGTCATGGCGTTCGGCGCCGAGAAGCGCAGCCGGCTGGCGGCATTGGTGATCATGACCACGGTCCAGGCGGTGAGCGTCTGGAACGTCGGCGTGAAGACCGCCGCGGCGCAGAACATGGTGGCGATCGGATTCCTGCAGAAAATGCTCCACCAGGACATCACGTGGCTCCAGTGGCTGGTGGCGGCGGCACCGTTCTCGATCGTGCTGTCGATCGGGCTGTATTTCGTCATGATGTGGATGATGCCGCCGGAGACCGACACGGTGCCGGGGGGCGCGGCGGCGGTCGCCAAGGCGCGCGCCGCGCTGGGGCCAATGAGTGGCAAGGAGAAGCGGCTGCTGACGGTGTCGCTGATCCTGCTGTGCTTCTGGGCGACCGAGGGCATCCTGCATCGGTTCGACAGCTCCACCACCACGACGGCCGCGGTCGGCCTGTTGTTCTTGCCGGGTATCGGCGTGATGACCTGGAAGGAGGCGCAGCCGCGCATCCCCTGGGGCACGGTGGTGTTGTTCGGCGTCGGCATCAGCCTGGGCACCGCGCTGCTACAGACCAAGGCGGCGACCTGGCTGGCGAACCTGGTGGTGACGGCATTCGGTCTGAACCAGCTCGGCGCGCTGGCGATCCTGGCAGTGCTCGGTGCGTTCCTGGTGGTGATCCATCTCGGCTTCGCCAGCGCCACCGCACTGGCAGCGTCGATGATCCCGATCGTGATCGCCGTGCTGCAAAAGGTGCAGACCCCGGGCCTCAGCATCATCGGCATGACCATGCTGCTGCAGTTCGTGGTCAGCTACGGCTTCATCCTGCCGGTGAACTCGCCGCAGGGGATGGTCGCCTATGGCACCGAGACGTTCTCGGCGCGCGACTTCATCCGCACCGGACTGGTGCTGACGGTGCTGGCCTATGCGCTGACGCTGGTGTTCGGGGCGACGTATTGGCGTTGGCTGGGGATGGTGTGAGACGGGGTCCGGAGAGGTCCAGAGGTCCGGCTGGCGGTCGACCCATAGAGCGTGGTCGTCCGCCCTGCGAGGGGTTCAGGTATTTGCCTCGGAGTCGCTCCGCGTTGACAGACGGGGGGCCTGGCTCAGTGATGATGTCCGTGCCCCGCGCCTGCGCTGACCGCGAGGGGATGGGCGGCGATATCGCGGATCGCCACATTCAGCACTGCCGGGTTGTTCCAGTTGCCGGGATCGCCGGGCCGCCATCGCAATCGCAGCCAGCCATTGCGATCCGCGAGTGCCTGGGTGCCGGTGAGAGAATCCGGGGTCTCGCCGAGCAATAGCGCGAATGCGGACCAGGCGCCTGGCGCGACGGTCACGCATGCGCCGCCCTCCGGCTTCACCGTGCGATCCTGCGCGAGGACTATCGTGGCGAGGTCGATGCCCGTGGGCGCCGGCGGCGGGGTCACGGTCGCGGCGGCGGCGATGATGTGCACGACGCGGCCGCGCAGATCGTCCAGGTCGATGGCGGAACCGTCGGCGCACACCGCGTCGAACTGAGGCAACGGGGTTGGGTTAGCCCACCTGCCGCTGACGCGCATGCCGGCACCGGCGTTGTAGGCCTTCAGGAAGTCGATCAGTGCCCAGATATTGCCGCTGGACAGCTTGTCGCCGAATGCCGGCATTGCCGGCCTGGCGGGTGCGGCCTCGATGCCATGAGAGATGTACCAATAGAGGTCGCCTTCGGTATGGGCCCAGAAATGCGCCGCGGTCAGATCCGCCGGCCGGATCGGCAGCGACGTCGCCAAGGGGCCGTCCCCTCGCGCCTCAGCGCCGTGACACGCGGCACAGCTCGTCGCGAACAAGCTCGCGCCGCGCATGATGGAGCCGACGGCGAATTCGGTGGGCGAGGTTTCGAAGGTTGTCGGATAGGCCTCGACCGTGAGCAATGGCTCGACGTCGGGCCAGGCGAGCACGAGGCAGACGGCCAATGCGGCCAGAGCGGGCCAGAACAGGCGACGCCAGAACCAGCTCGACGCCAGCACCACGGTCGCGACCAGGGCCGGGAGCAAAATGCGCAGCAGGTACCAGCGGACGGTCGGATCGGCCAGCAGGTCCAGCGCCGGGCGTCGGGAGAACGGCCAGACCGGCGATTCATGCGTTGCCGGCGTGCTGGAGGCGAGGAACGCGGCCACCATCATCACGGTCGCGCCCAGCAGCGTCTCGGCGCCGAGCGAGATTGTCAGCGGCGTGCGTGTGACCCGCCTTGCCGGGTCGCGCAGCCGATGCGTCAGCACCAGGCGGTTGACGCAGGCCAGCGCCAGCAGCGCGAGGAAGATCGCCAGTTTCAGCAGCGCGATCCGGCCGTACGCGGTGCCAAACAATCCGGCCAGGCTGCCGACCAACTGCGAGGCCTGGATCACCGCGGTGCAGGCGATGGCCGCGACCGCGCTCAGGCCGACCGGCGTAAATTGCTCGCACACGGTGGCGGCGGCCGCGGGGGGAAGGGTCCGGGTGAGCAAGAACAGGGGCAACAGTCCGCCGAGCCAGGCGCCGGCGGCGAGCAAGTGGACGGCTTCGGACACCACCAGCATGGCACCAACACTGCCGCCGGTGGCGCCGGCATGCCCCATCAATCCCTGCATCCCGAGTGCCGCGCCGCTCAGTACAATCGCCGCTGCCAGGCGCCAAAGGCGGCCAGCGAAAAACGGGATGGCCAACACCAGCAGCACCAGGCGAAGCAGGATGAGATGGCCAAAGTTCGTGGCACGGAGCACGAGGCCGACCGCGCCAAGGGAGGCGGTGCCCGCGATCGACCTCGCCTCCAGCAGCATCCAGCCGACGCCGAGCAATAACGCCAGCACGGCCGACCATCGGGCGAGTGCCACCATGGCCTGCCTTGCGCGCCCGGCCTCTGCTTTGCCGGCCTCCCGCAGTCCCGCCGGCGCGACCAGCGCCAGCGAGACCAGCGTGCCGAATACCGAGGCCAGCGCGATCAGGTGGCAGCCGCGCAGCACGGCCAGGGCGATGGCTTCCGGTCCCATCGGTCAGGGCGAGACGGTGAACTGGAAGCTGCCCTCGGTCTTGTGCGTGTCGACGGAGGTGACGTGCCAGCTCACCTTATAAGTGCCCTGCGGCAGCTTCGGCAGATCGACCGCCAGTTTGGTTTGCTCGCCATTGACGAGATGCGGGTCGGCCTTGTCGACTCGCTGGCCTTGTGCGTTCTGCACTTCGATGACGCTGAAGGCGGGTTCGACGCCCTCGGTGAAGATGATCGTCACCGTCGGCGGCGAGACCGGAACGTCGCTGCCGACCGGCGGGCTGGCGTTCTTCAGGAAGGCATGAGCGAACGCCGGTGACGCCGCGCACAGCATCGCGGGCAGGATCAGGTGCGTGAGACGCATGGCTTCACCACTCCGTCAGGGGCTTGCCGAGCGTGTTCGGCATCAGGTCGTCGAAGTAGAGATGGAACTGGCCGATTACCCCCAGGCCATGCCCAGCCGCACCGTTGAGTGGCCACAGCATCTCGGCGGAGACCGCGTAATAGCGACCGGTCCAGACGGCGCCGGTCCCCAGCAGGAAGCTGGTAGGGGTGTTGAAGCCCGGCAGCGCACTGCTGCCGGCAGCCGAACTCCACGCCAGTTCCACCAGCGGTGTCAGGTTCGCCGCAAAGCCGATGATGCCGACATTCTTCACCTGCGATTGCAGGTAGGGGATCGAGTACTGCAGGGTCAGGCCACCGGACCAGGAGGTGGTGAAACCGCCGCCCATGGGGCCTGTATCTGGGATGTTGTAATCGAGTTCGCCGGTGATGGCGAAGGGACGAATGGGCGCCCAGGGAATGTCCCCCAGACCCTTTCCGAAGTAGCCCGAAAGGGTGGTGGTGTTGTAGCCGGAATCGAAGCCGGCGGTGCCCGCGCGGCCGAAGGCCTGGCTGACCTGCACCGAGCTGATGAACTCATGCTCCGGCAGCACGATCCATCGATATTTCAACTGGACATAGGCATCGCCGAAACCCGCATGAGTCTTGCCGCCATCGAGCATGTCGCGCGCGATGAAGTTCCA
>DATJNA010000140.1:0-82555 GCA_035508435.1 Acetobacteraceae bacterium
GCGGTGCGGGCTGGGGCGGGATGGCGGCGAGGGCGTCGGCGGCGACTGCGAACATGCGATGATGGTGCTGCTGCTGGCGGCCGGATGGCTGGCGATGGCCGCTGGGTTGATGGCTGCGGCGGGTAGTTAGCATAGATATCGAATTACTGTCAATCAATAAAACATATGGCGTCAGCCTCACCCGCAACTGACCGACGAACGGCAAGTCCGCTGATGGCGCCTATCCGGCTTGCGCAGGCAGCCGCGCTGCGATCGGCCGGGCAGCGCCGGCCGGACCATGAACCTGCGCTAACCGGATAGGCGCACCGCTGAAAACCAGAGGCCAAGCTCCCGCCCGGCGGAACAAGTCCATCCAAACCTGCGGGACTGATTGCTCCGCTGAATTGCGGCTTTCTTGCACCCCTTGCCTGGCCTGTCCGGCGGCTTCTCCCTGCCCTTGGTTGCCCGCGACAGTGGCGCCATCTTTCCTTGCGGCTTGCGGAGGGCAGTTCCATGAAGATCAGCATCCTTGGCGGCGGCGGCTTTCTCGGCCGCAAGCTCGCCGCACGCATTGCCGGCGACGGCGCGCTCGGGGCGGAGCCGGTCACCGCTCTCACTTTGTTCGACCTCGCCGTGCCGCCCAGGCCTGCCAACGCGGGCTTCCCGGTCGTCGCGATTGCCGGCGACATCGTCGATCTGCCGGAGCAAGCGATCCCACCTGGCACCGACGTGGTCTTCCACCTCGCCGCCGTGGTCAGTGCCCAGGCCGAGGCCGACTACGAGCTTGGCCGTCGCGTCAACCTGCGTGGCACGGACGCCGTGGTGGACGCCTGCCGCCGCCTGACCGCGAACGGCGGCAAGCCGCCGCGCGTCGCGTTCACCAGTTCCGTCGCCAGCTTCAGCGGCACGCAGGATTCCGTGCTGTCCGACGACGCCCGCCAGGTGCCGGCCAACAGCTACGGCGCGCAGAAGGCGGCGGCGGAGCTGATTCTCGCCGATGCGTCCCGCCGCAGCTTCCTGGATGCGGTGTCGCTGCGATTGCCCACGGTCATCGTCCGCCCGGGACGGCCAAACCGGGCTGCGTCGTCGTTCTTCTCCGCCGTCGTGCGCGAACCATTGCTCGGGTTGGCAACCGAGCTGCCGGTACCGGACGATTTCGCTGCCTGGGTCGCCAGTCCGCGACGCGCGGTCGAGTGGCTGTTGCACGCCGCCACGCTGGACACGACGCCGATGGGCCTGGACCGTAGCGTCAATCCGCCCGGCATCAGCACCACCATCGCGCATCTGCTGCAGGCGCTGGAGCAAGTGCGGCCCGGCGCCTCGGCGCTGGTGCGACGGGTCGAGGATCCGGCGATTGCCGCCATCGTTGGCACGTGGCCCCCGGCGTTCGAGCCGCTGCGCGCCCGCAGGCTGGGGTTCACCGCGCACGAGCCGATCGCGGACGTGGTGCGCGCCTTCATCGAGGATGATCTGGCGGCAACGAAGGCCGAGCGGGGGCTGCCGCCCTGACACCCGGGGCCGGGGCAGGCGCGAAGGGGCACGGGCGGGAGCGAAACGGCGTAAATCTCCCCTCCCCTCGCCGGCTTCGGCCGTGAGTGTTCCAGGCTCGTCCGTGTGACGTTTGACTTTTTTATCACAAGCCCAGGCAAAACGGCCACGTTGCGGTTGAACGCTGCAGTGCGTCGTTCCAAAAGGGGGCGACGCTTTCTCCCTGCTTCCCCGGACGTCGCTGATGTCGACTCTCCCAGGTGACTCAACCGTCGCGGGCACATCCACAGGCCCGCACCAGGAGAGAGTCGCGCCCACCGCGCGCGCCGGCACCTATACCGCGCCGCATCGCCATCGTCGCCCGTTTGGCGAAGCCGTGCTGCATGCCCCGCAGACGCTGCGCGCCCTGGTGCGCGCCGACGAAATCTGGCTAGTGGCGCTGTCCGCGTGCGTCGGCTGCGGCGCGGGTTTGTTCGACGTCTTCATGACCGAGGCCGCCCAACTCTGCCACGAGGCGTTGTTCGGCATCCCCGCCGAGATGCGGCTCAGCGCCATGCCGTCGCTGGACCCCTACCGCACCGTACTGGTGCCCGTCCTCGGCGGATTGCTGCTCGGGTTGTTCGGCCTGGCCGTCGCCAGGTATCGCCAGCGCCGCGCGGTGGACCCGATCGAGGCCAACGCGCTGTATGGCGGCCGCATGTCGCTGACCGATAGCGTGGTGGTGATGGTGCAGACCATCTTGTCGAACGGTGTCGGCGCGTCGATCGGCCTGGAGGCCGGCTATACCCAGATCGGCTCGGCGATCGCGTCACGCCTGGGACGCATGTTCCGGGTGCGCCGCAACGACCTGCGTTTGCTGGTGGGGTGCGGTGCGGCCGGCGCCATCGCGGGCGCCTTCAACGCCCCGCTGACCGGCGCATTCTATGGCTTCGAGCTGATCATCGGCACCTACACGCTCGCCACCTTCGCCCCGGTCGCCGTCTCGGCCATCGTCGCGGTTTCCGTGGTGCACGCGCTGGGCGGCGGCATTTTCGAGCTGTCGGTGCCGCCGCCGGGCACGGTGGACCCGCTCGACTACATCCCCATCCTGGCCCTCGGCATGGTCTGCGCCCTGGTCGGCGTCGCGATCATGCGCGGCGTCACCCTCACCGAGGAGTTGTTCCGCCGCAGCGGCGCCCCGATCTGGCTGCGTCCGGCGGTGGGCGGCCTCGCGGTCGGAACACTGGGGCTGGTCACACCGGCGGTGCTGTCCTCCGGCCATGGCGACCTCGGCAACGTCATCGAGATGCCGTTTCCGCTCAGCTACTTCCTGATGCTGGTGGTGCTGAAATCATGCGCCTCGGCGATTTCCATCGGTTCCGGCTTCCGCGGCGGATTGTTCTTCGCCTCCTTGTTCCTGGGCGCCGCGCTGGGACGCGGCTTCGGCGGCGCCCTGGCGATCGTCAGCACCGCGCATGCCGTCTCGCCGGTGGTGTGCGCCCTGGTCGGCATGAGCGGGCTTGCGGTGGCGGTGATCGGCGGCCCGCTGACCATGGGATTCCTGACCCTGGAGAGCACCGGCAGCCTGCCGCTGACCGTCGCCGTGCTCGCAGCCTGCATCGTGTCGTCGCTGACGGTGCGGCGGACCTTTGGCTACTCATTCGCGACCTGGCGCTTCCATCTGCGCGGCGAGGTGATCCGCAGCGCGGTCGATATCGGCTGGATGCGCAACCTGACGGTGGGGCGCATGATGCGCCGCGAGGTGCGCACGGTGCGCGCCGGCACGCCGTTGCCGGCATTCAAGCGTGACTTCGCGCTGGGATCGACGCAGCGCGTGGTGGTGCTGGATGATGACGACCGCTACGCCGGGATAGTGTTCCCGCCGGAGGCGCACGCGGATGCGGAGGACGAGCATAAGGTCAGTGCCATCCTGCACCACGGCGATACGATGCTGCTGCCCCAGATGACGATCAAGGAGGCGGTGGCGATGTTCGAGAACGCGGAAAGCGACGTGCTCGCCGTGGTGGACGGCCCTGAGACGCGGCACGTGATCGGCCTGCTGACCGAGCAATACGCGCTGCGGCGCTACAGCGAGGAGCTGGACCGCAGGCGGCGGGAGTTGTCGGGGGAATAGGGTGTGCCCACCGACGCGTGTCTCCCCGTACGCTTCAGCCAGACCGGCGGCCCGCTAAAATAATTGCTTCGTCGCCAGCGCGGCGCCTTCCGCGAGGCTGCGCAGCTTCGCCCATGCGATCTCCGGATGCACGCGCCCGCCCAACCCGCAATCCGTGCCGGCCAGCACGTTCTCCCGCCCCACCAGTTTGGCAAACCGCACGATGCGGTCGGCCACCAGCTCCGGATGCTCCACCACGTTGGTGGCGTGGCTCACCACGCCCGGAATGATCAGCTTGCCCGCCGGCAGCCTGGCATGCTCCCACACCCGCCATTCATGCTCATGGCGCACGTTGCCGGCCTCAAACGAATAGGCCTGCGCGTTGATCGCCAGCATGACGTCGACGATGTCGCGCATCGGGATGTCGGTGACGTGCGGGCCATGCCAGCTTCCCCAGCACAGATGAAAGCGGATGCGATCCTGCGGCAGGCCCTTGATGGCGTGGTTCAGCGCCTCCACGCGCAGCATGGCGAACCTGCGATACGCCGCCACCGACGGCTCGGGGTTGATTTGGTCCCAGGCCTCGGCGATCCCCGGATCGTCGAGCTGCAATACCAGGCCGGCATCGATGATCGCCTTGTATTCCTCGCGCATGGCATCGGCGCAGGCGTAGAGGAATTCTTCGTCGGTCTTGTAGTACTCGTTGCCGATGCGCGCGCAACTGCCGGGGGCGATCGACGTCATGAACCCTTCATCGCTGCCCGCGGCGGCGAGCGCCGCCTTGAAATGCGCGATGTCGGCGGCGATCTGCGCCTGCCCGATATAGGTCAGCTTATCGACGCACACCGGCAGCCGCATGCCGGGCCCGCCGCGGTTGGACGACACCCCGGACTCCGGATCCGCATAGGCGGCGGGAAACAGCTGGCGGTCGCGGCGATCGGGAAACGCGGTGAGCACGACCTCGTCGCCGGTGCGGCGGTTGGGTGGCATGCGGTACATGAACTCGCCGATGCGCAACCCGCCCAGCCGCTGGAACGAATAGCTCCACCAGGCGCCGTAGTTGATCTTCTGCCCCATCTCCTTGCCGTATTCGCCGTCGCCCGGGACGGTGATGCCGCACTCCTGCTGGCGCTGCACGACCTCCTGCACCGCCGCGGCGAGCCGCTTCTCGTGGCCGGCCGCATCCTGCGATTCGCCTTCCTGGTGCGCGCGGTTCAGTTCGATCAGGTCGTCGGGACGCGGCAGGCTGCCGGCCTGCGTGGTCATGATCTGCTGCTGGCTGCTCTTCATGGCACGTCTCCAAGCGGGATGGTGATCGCGGCGGCACCACGTCTAGCACGCCTGCGGCGGCGCCATCAGCCATCGCCTGCCCGGCGGGATCGGCCGCCCGAAGGATCGGTGCCGGCCATCGACTGCATTGTGGACACCGCCTTTCGCAGCCGCTACCGTCTCAGTCATGCAATGACAGGGAGGAACGGGCCATGGTCGATCGTACCAAGGAGGTCAACGATCTTCTCGATAACGTCGCCACTGCAATAAAGAACCTGGTGACCCTGAGAGTGGCGACCGTGGTCTGCCCATTGACCGTAATTGCACTCGACGACACCGGCCATCCGACCGAAGACCCCACCAAGGCGGTGGACTGGAAGCTGGCGCCGCCGCCCGCCGGTACCGCCGACGCCTGGTGCACCGAGATCAATCTTCTCAACGGCCAGATCCGCGACACGCTGACCCAGCAGTTCGCAACCGGTGCCTACGCATCGTTGACCGATTTCCACAAGAGCCAGGTAACGCAGGCCAAGGACATCGTGCACAACAACATCGACGCGCTGATCTCGCTGGCCAAATCCGTGAAGGACTTCATCTAGTCCGCACGGGACCGCGCCATGGCCGACTTCTTCGTCATCGCGCGCAATCTGCTGACGCTCGAGATCAACACCGTGCTGAAGGACGGCATGTCGTCGCAGAAGATGCCGGACCTGGAAGATGCGGTGATCGACGTCATGGAGGAATACTGCCGCTTTCTGTGCCAGTATCTGCCGGCCGATGCGCCGGACCTGCCATTCGTGGCAACGCCGCCGGACGCACTCACGCCGGACGGATTGACCCGGCTGCGCACCATCGCGCTGAACCTGCGGCAGCAGAGCAGTACACGCGAGGACATCAAGCCGATCCTCAGCCGGATCCAGCGTAACTGCGACCAGATGAAGGATTTCGTCATTGCTCCCGTGAGCCGTGCCAAGACCCTGCGATTGCCGGCGGAGCAAGCCATCCTGCTGCGCAAGATCTGGGAGATCGGCACCGAGACCGTGGTCATGCAAACCGTGGTGCAGATCGACGGCGACGTGGTGACGCGCATCCAGCCCGGGCACCAGACCACGGCCGATACCGCCTTGCATGCCGCACACCGCCAGTCGGTTGAAGTGTCGTTCCGTTATTGGCAGTTCCTGGTGGACACGCTGAGCCGCTTCGCCGGCGCGATGGTGCGAGACCTGCTGCGATGATGCGCGCGCTCGGCCGGTGGCTGCGCCACCGCCTCATGGCGGAGCGAGCCACGCTGGTCGATGCGTTCCGGGTGCGCCTGCCTGATCCGGCCTCATACGCCCGCTTGCGGCAGGTCTATGCCGACGGCGGCGTGGTGCAGGTCTGTCCGCTCGAACCGACGCCAGGCGTGGCACAACGTTCCGCGCGCGTTCTGCTGCAACTCGACGGCGACGTGATGCTGAGCGTGCCGCGTGACTTCGGGGCGCACGCCCAGGACGCGGCGCTGGTGACACGGTTGCAGTCGGCTGTTGGCGCGGAATTGCAGACGCTGCAATCCTCCCTGCCGTACAATTATGCCGCGTTGCTCGCGGTGATCTTGCGTGTGGTGCTGCTGGGTATGGGCGCGTTCGGCGCCACGAGCAGTGGCGACGCGCTGGTGGACTGGCGGCAGACGCTCGCGCGGATCGACGGGCTGTGGCAGGTGCCGCCCGCCACGATCATGGCTGCGCTGGCCGCGGTCTGGCACACCGTCGGAATTGCGTGGCCGTTCCTGCTGACCGCGAGCGCTGCCGTCGGCTTCAGCTTCGGCCGCGCGCTGCGTCTCGGGCTGATGTCGGGTGGCCGCGGGATCATTGCGCTCGCGCTGCGCTCGCGTCACTGACTGCCATCACGGCTTCCCATTCGCGCGGCGATTTGCCACGCTCGCCGCATGATCGACCCCGTCACCGTCGCGGTCCTGCAGAACCGCCTCAACGCCATCGCCGAGGAAATGGGCGAGGCGATGCTGCGCACCAGCTATTCGCAGATTTTGAATTCCTCGCGCGACTTCTCGGTGGCGCTGATCGACGCGCGCTGCCGGCTGGTGGCGCAGGCGGACCATATCCCGGTGCATGTCGGCGCCATGCCCTGGGCGGCCCGCGCGCTCGCCGAGCGTTTCCCCAGCCCGTCGCCCGGCGACGTCTACCTGCTGAACGATCCGTATCGCGGCGGCTCCCACCTGCCGGACCTCACCGCCTTCGTGCCAGTGTTCACCGATGGCAGCTTGAAGTTCTGGTCGGTGGTGCGCGCGCATCACTCCGACATCGGCGGCGCCACGCATGGCGCGTACAACCCCGCTGCCGCCGAGATCTGGCACGAGGGCCTGCGCATCCCGCCGATGCGCCTGACCGAGAACGGCGCGCTACGCGAGGACCTGCTGGAAATGCTGGCGCTGAACGTGCGCCATCCGCGCGATTTCCGCGGCGACCTCGCGGCACAGATCGGCGCCGCGAAGCTCGGTGAGCATCGCCTCAATGCCGTCATCGCGGAGTTCGGCGCCGCCACGGTGGCCGAAGCGGTCGAGGCGATGCTGGATGCGGCGGAGCGCCACGCCCGCGCCATCGTCGCCGCCTGGGCCGATGGGGAATACCAAGGCGAGGCCACGCTCGATGACGACGGCTTCGACCGCACCAACATCGTCATTCGCGCCCGCGTCACCAAGCAGGGCAGCGACGTCACTGTGGATTTATCGCGGTCCGATCCGCAGGTGACGGGGTTCGTCAATTCCTCCTTCGCCAACACGCAATCCGCCGTCGCAATGGCGTTCGCCTTCTTGCTCGACCCCGACATCGCCAAGAACGAAGGCGCGTTCCGACCGCTGAAGGTGGTGCTGAAGGAGGGCACCATCGTCTGGGCGCGCGAGGGTGCGCCGGTGACGATGTGCACCAGTCATTGTTCGAACGAGATCATCGAGGCGATCATCGTGGCGCTGGCGCCGGCGTGCCCGGAGCGGGCGATGGGCGGCTGGGGCCGGCGGCTGCGCATCGCGCTGAACGGCGTCGATCCGCGCACCGGCCGCCGGTTCATCTGGCACATGTTCCAGGCGCGTCCCGGCGGCGGCGGCTCGGCGGCCGGCGACGGGTTCTCCACCATCGGCGAGTGGCATTCCGCCGGCGGAATCAAATTCGGTTCCATCGAAGTCGCCGAAGAACGTTTCCCCCTGTTCTTTGAGGCCCACGAATACCGGCCGGGCTCCGCCGGCGACGGCAGGCACCGGGGCGGCTATGGTGGCGACATGCGGCTGCGGGTGGAAGCCGCCGGTCCGGCGCTTGCCAACACGGCGGGCGAGGGCATCGTGCACGGCGCACGCGGCGTGCTGGGCGGGCATGACGGTGCGCCGCACGACTACACGCTGCATGCGCCCGGCGCCGCGCCGCGCAAGCTGCGCAGCAAGGAAGTCGGCGTGGTGGTGCCGCCAGGCAGCGTGATCCACGTGCTGTCGGGCGGCGGCGGGGGCTGGGGACCGCCGGAGCAACGCGATCCGGCGGCACGCGAGCGGGATGCGGTGCAGGGGCTGGTCACGGGATAGGGCGCTCCGGAAGCCGACACTGGGCACTGCCGATTTGGGTGGGACGCTGGCCTTCCTATTCTGGATGGGCAGGGCGTTCCCAAGGTTGACCGGCACAACGATCAAGATTTGTGGCAAGTCGCGCGGGCTGAAGTCGAGGATTTCCCGGCGGCAGACCGGCTGATCCCGAGTCCACAGTCCCGAGTCCACAGGAAGCCACGCAACTCTCTCGCTGCTAGGGTGTATTGATCATCACGTAACCCTGCCCGGCGATATATTTGAATCCGATCTGTGCCAGCGCTTCGCGGACGGCAACGGCGTCATTGCCCTTACCTTCGGCGATAATTCTTCTGACTTCGCGATTGATCCGCTTCTTCAACTCAGTCGGCCGGTAGCGTCCCTTGTTGTTGACCGAAGCAACTGCCTGATCAAAAATGCGTTTTAGCTCGACGACTTCACTGAAGCGCCGTGTTATTAACGCGCTTGGGTTGCCGGCGACTGAGATCGGCTCGTATTCACCCCGGTTTCGCAGCAGGTCACGCAAATCGATGCCGAGCTTCTTGGTTCGCTGGTTCGTATTGGGGTCCAACAACTGCCGATTGTATGCGGAGAGGGCTCGATCAACGGCTCGCTGTGGCTTGATGCCGGCGTCGCCAACCGGCAACACTTCATCAATGTCGAAAGTCAGTGCTCGAGAGGCAATGAAGTCCTTTTCACCCGACTGAATTTGCTCGCCACGCTTCTCGCCGACGTGCAGTTTCGCGGAGTCAAGCTTGATATCTTCTTCGGGCGCCATGACCAACCTCCACTCCTGATCGACCGGCATCGAGTCCATACGCATCGACTATGGCGGCCGTGGCGGATCGCAACCTGGGACCACCATCAGCCCCATCATGCAAGCGACGTTGCGTCCCTGGCGCATTGATCCAGGTCAAGCTTGATCAAGCTCACCACGCGTGGAAGGCAACCGCCTAGTACCTCTGCACAGTGATTTTGACCGGATGGCCGGGCCGGATCGTCGTTGTCCGCCGGCGGCCCTGAGGCGCTCAACGAGTCAAAATCATCGTGTGGAGGTACTGGCGTCTGACCGTGATCGCAGCCACGACCCGGCCCAGGTGCAGACCGCCACTCAGCCGGGGCAACATCGTCAATCCCCGCACCAGGAATGCAGACTGATTCATCCACTGCTTGAAGTGCCCGTTGGCCACCGCTTTGCATCGCGCACGGACAAAGTGTCGGGCGCGTTGAGGCAGCGCAGCCATGGGTCACCACACGATTTGTCCACACCGTGTGGTGACCCCAACTCAAGAGATCGCCACGTCCGCGCACTCTGCGAACAGCAAGCGAGCGATTCAGCCGATATGCACGAGATCCGTCGCCCCGGTCCGGGTGTACTGTTTGCCGATATGGGAGGATTGAGCGTTTGACGCGGCACTGACACTGCCGGTTTCATTGCCGGAATTGAAGTCGTGCGCCCCTACCAGGGTGATGGACTCGGGCGGATGGCTGCCGACAAAGAAAATCGTGGTCGAGATAGACGCGGTATTCTGGCCGTCCTGATCGGTGCCCTGGACGGTGACCCGCTTGAAGCTGGCGTAATTGGCGACGTGCCGGTTGTCTTCGGTTACGCCGCCGCCTTCGAACTGCCAGCGGCCCGCAGCGTCATCGACATTGTTGAGCGATTTGCGGTTGAATTTCAGCAGTAGTGGCATGGTCCTCTCCGTCGCTTGGTTGCTGCCTGCGCCGCCTTCCCGGTCTGGCGCGTGCGAGAGGACGCTCACCACACGCATCCGTATGCATTGACCTAGGTCAACAGCACTGAAGAATGCAGTGACAACCTTGTCGTTGCTCGACTCGAGCCATGGCCCGCCGCAAAACTCCCAATCCGTGACGGGCATCGAGACCGACGATCGCGTGCCACTTTAGCTATTATATTCGCAATTCGTCAGGATCGCTGTGTCTGGTCCGGCGACATGCGGTCAAGCATGGCCGCGATTGCCCGCGCGGCAGTGTACCCCAGGCGCCGCATGTCTGCAGCGACGCGGAACCGGCTTTGCCACATGCCCGCGCACCGGAAACCGCACCGCCGACCGGCGCCGCCCCCAACGCCCCCGCCCCTACCGCTTCGCCATCTCCCGCGCCGCCGCCACGTCCTTTTGCAGCTCCGCAATGTCCAGCGCCCCGGGCACGATCTGCCCGCCCACCACCAGCGCGGGCGTACCCTCGATATCCAGCGCCTTGGCCAGCGCCAGGTTGGCGTCGATCCGCCGCTGCACTGCCGGCGCATCCATCTCGCGTTCCAGCCGGGGCCAATCGAGTCCCAGCTTCTCCGCCGCGTCCTGGATCATCGGCAGTGTCGTATCGGGCGGCATCTGCATGACAGCCTCGCGCAGTTTGTCGTAGCCCCCTTGCTGCTGCGCCGCCAGCAAGGCCTTCGACCCCAGCACGCTCGCCGGCCCTAGAATCGGCAGGTCCTTGTAGACCAGCTTCACGTCGTGATCCTGGGTCAGAAGCTGCGTCATGGCCGGTTCCATGCGGCGGCAATAGGGGCAGCGCGTGTCGAAGAACTCCACAATGGTGACGGCGCCATTCGGATTGCCCGCCACCGGATCTTCCGGCGTCACCAGCAGGTCGCGATGCGCCGCCACCGCCGCGCGCGCATTGGCGGCGGCACGGGCGTCGTCGTCGGCCTGCATGGCCGCGACCGCGTCGCGCAAAATCGACGGATCCTGCTTCAGCGCCTGCCGCACGATGGCGACGATCTCGGCGCGTTGCTCCGGGGTGAATTGCGCCGCCGCCGCGCCAGGCAGCGCCGGAAGACAGACCACAGAGAGCAATATGAGGCAGGCACGGACCAGGCGGGGCATGGACAATCCTTTGGCAGCGAGCTTGCGGCAGTTGCCGGTGATTAAGAACCTGTTTATGGCACGCTTCCTCACCAGGACGATGCGGACCAGCCCGGGCACGGCCGGCCGCGCGGAACAAGGATCGGCGACTTGCGGAGCACTGGCGTGGCATCGGCGCGGAACATCCACGCCATCCTAGCGGCTTGGCGTGCCGCCGTCCTGTCCGGATTGACCTTGCTCAACGCCTCATGCGGCTCGCTGCCAGGCGTCAACGTGTTCGGCAGCTCGGCCCCGCCGGAGGGCCAGCTCGGCCACGTCCAGGGCTTCCTCGGCGGCGTGGTGGCAGACGAGCCGCATGCGGCCCTGATCGGCCGGGATGCGCTGTCGCTCGGCGGCAATGCGGCGGATGCCGCCGTCGCGATCGGGCTCAGCCTGGCGGTGGCATTGCCGTCCCGTGCCAGCCTGGGCGCCGGCGGCGCGTGCCTGGCGTACTCGCCCGATACCAAGTCGGCGAACGGCGGCGTGCCGGAAGCGATCATGTTCCTGCCGCGGCCGCCGTCGCAGGAAGGCGCCAATGCCGACCGTCCCGCCGCGCTGCCGATGCTGGCCCGCGGGCTCTATCTGCTGCACGCCCGCTATGGCCGCCGCCCGTTCGAAAGCCTGGTCGTGCCCGCCGAGCGGATGGCGCGCTTCGGCATCCCCGTCTCGCGCGCGCTGGCCAACGACCTGTCGGTGGTGGCCGGCCCGCTGATGGCCGACCCCGGCGCCCAGGCCATTTTCAGCCGCAACGGCGCGGTCCTGAAGGAAGGCGACCCGCTGGTGCAACTCGACCTCGCGGCGACGCTGACCCAGTTGCGCGTCGCCGGCGTCGGCGACCTCTACCAGGGCTCGCTGGCGCGGCGCCTGGCGCAGGAATCGCCGCTGGTCGGCGGTCCGATGACCTTCGACGACCTGCGCGGCGCCCTGCCCACGCTGGCCGCGGCACTGATCGAGCAATGGCACAGCGACAAGGTGGCGTTCCTGCCGCCACCGGCGGATGGCGGACTGGCCGCCGCCGCAGCCTTCGAGACCCTGCGCCAGAACCCCAACGATCTCGGCCAGGCGGCCGCCCGCGCCCTCGCCGTCGCGGCGCGCTGGCGGCAGGGTGGCGCCACCGCCGACGCTCTGCTGAAGGCGGCGGACCTGCCGCAGGTCGGCATGCCGTCGCTGCCCGCCTCCACCACCTGGGCGACGCTCGACCGCAACGGCAACGCCGTCGTTTGCTCCGTGAGCCTCGGCAATTTGTTCGGCACCGGCCGGGTCGTGCCGGGCATGGGCTTCATGCTCGCCGCCTCCCCCGCCAGCGTGCCGCCGCCGCTGTATGCCGCGGCACTGGCCTGGAATGCCAACCTGCACTCGTTCCGCGCCGAGGTCGGCGGCGCCGGCCAGGCCGGGGCAGCGCTCGCGACCGCCGACGGCATGGCGAATACGTTGACGACAGGCGCCGCGATGCCCCAGCCGGTGCCGGACCCTGGCAGGGCCAACGTGATCGGCTGCGCCGGTTACCTGCCCGGCGAGGACCGCAGTTGCCGCTGGGCGACGGATCCGCGCGGCGCCGGCCTGGCGATCGGCGGCAGTTGAGCCGCGCGATGGGTTTCCCGCCATGCCGCTGAAGATCGGCCGCGGCGCCGCGGCGCCGCCCTTCATGGTGATGGACGTGATCGCCGCGGCCAACGCCCGTGCCGCGTCGCTGCCGCCCGGTGCCCCGCACGTGATCCGCATGGAAGTGGGCCAGCCCGGCACCGGCGCCCCGGCGGGCGCGCTCGCGGCCGCGGCAGCGGCGCTGCGCTCCGGCGACTCGCTCGGCTACACCGAGGCGTTCGGCCGCCGCTCCCTGCGCGAGCGGATCGCCGCGCATTACCGCGACTGGTACGGCTTGGCGCTGCCGCCGGAGCGAGTGGCGGTGACCGTCGGCGCCTCGGGCGCGTTCCCGCTCGCCTTCCTGGCCGCGTTCGACCCCGGCGACCGCGTCGCGCTCGCGGCGCCATTCTACCCGCCCTACGTGAACATCCTGACCGCTCTCGGCATCCAGCCGCTGGTGCTGGAGGCGGGGCCGGAGACGCGCTTCCAGCCCAGCCTGGTGCTGCTGGAGGCGCTGGACCCGCCGCCGGACGGGCTGATCATCGCCAGCCCC
Source organism: Acetobacteraceae bacterium (assembly GCA_035508435.1). Lineage (GTDB taxonomy): Bacteria > Pseudomonadota > Alphaproteobacteria > Acetobacterales > Acetobacteraceae > JASHVB01. The sequence continues at coordinate 13,389 of DATJNA010000140.1, forward strand.
TGCAACCCGGCCGGCACCATGCTGCACCCGGCGGAGTTGGCGGCGATCGCCGGCTGGTGCGACGCGCACGGCGTGCGGCTGATCAGCGACGAGATCTATCACGGCCTGCATTACCCCGAGGCCGGATCCGCGGTGGACGCGACCGGGTCGGCGGGCGCGGGGATCGCAACCGCCGCCGCGCGCAGCGACAGCGCGGTGGTGATCGGCAGCTTCTCGAAATATTTCTCCATGACCGGCTGGCGTGTCGGCTGGATGATCCTGCCCGACGACCTGATCCGCCCGGTGGAACGGCTGGCGCAGAACCTGTTCATCAGCGCCCCGCATATCTCGCAGATCGCGGCGGAGGCGGCGTTCGACTGCCATGCCGAATTGCGCGCCAACGCCGCGCGCTACCGCCGCTCCCGCGACCACCTGCTGCGCGCGCTGCCCGAGGCGGGCTTCACCCGCCTGTCCCCCGCCCAGGGCGCCTTCTACTTGTTCGCCGACATTGCCGACCGCAGCAACGACAGCGTCGCGTTCTGCCGGCGCATGCTGGCGGAGGTGGGGATCGCCGCGACACCGGGCGTCGATTTCGACCACGCGCGGGGCAGCCATTTCTTGCGATTCTCGTACTGCGGACCGGAAGCGGATATGCGCGACGCGGCGGAACGGCTGAAGGCCTGGCGATAAGCGGCGCACCCTTCCCCCGCGTCATCGCGACGACCGCGAGCGAGGTGCGGCGGAACGACGCAACCTCGCTCAACCGGACGCTGCGTCCGCGCATTCCACGAGCAAGATTGCCTCGGCCCGCCACGCTTCGCTCGCTGTCTTCGCAATGACCGGGGACACCCTGACCTACGCAGCCGCCGCACCCGGCACGAACGCAGTCGCCTCCCGCTCTCGGAGCAATGCATAGCAGGCGCTGGCGGCCACACTCAGCACGACGTCGATCGGCGGCTCGAAGCCTTCGAACAACGCCGGCGGCAACAACGCATCCCCGTTCGTCCAGCGGAACCCGCAGTCTGGCTCATAGTCATGGAACCCCTGCGCCAGCCGCGGATCAGCCGGTTCCACCGTTCGCACTTTTCTGCCGTGGAACAAGCTGATCTGCCGCAACGCCACGCCCAGCGCGCGCGGGTCGCGCGCCAGACCCAACTCCTGCGGTGCCGCGGCGCGTGAAACGATACGCACCGAGCCGGTACTGCTCTTGAGGCGAAATATGTACCGGTCCGCATGCCGCGCGGCCTCGACGCGTTCGCCGGCAACCAACAGATGCAGGTCCGGTTCATCGATCAGCGGCAGGCCCGGACGCGGCCCGGCGCGTTCCAGCAGGCGCCGCCACGCGGCATCCACCACCTGCCCGCCGGTCAGCACCGGGGCGCAGGGCGGTTGCGGCGGCCTGCCCCAATTTCTGTTGCCGTTTCGGAACAACCAGCGATTGCCGTCATCGCGGTAGCTCTCCGCCGGCGCACCATTGGCGATCAGCACGTCATGCGTCGCCAACTCGACGTGATACAGCCGAACCTCGCGCGCGCGGTCGTCCCACACGATGGAGCGGTGGTTGACCAGGAACTCCACCGGGATCAGCACGCCATCGACCAGCAAGGAGTGGCCCTTGGTCAGCTTCAGATCGTAGTACGGCACGTTGGCCGCCAGCGCATTCTTGCGGATGATGACCGGCGTCGCGGCATTGCGCCGCCCGCGCGTCGCCAGCACGGCACCGACGCCGAGCCACGTGATCGGGCGTGCCTCGCCGCGCTGCGTCAGCACAAGGTCGCCAACCGCGAGGTCCTGCACCTTGCGCTGCCCCGAGGGCGTCGCAATCAGCGTGTCGTGGCAGAAGCAGAGCGGGCCGAGCGTCACATCGGTGGGACCGCCAATGACACCGGAAAGCTCCGGCCGCAAAGTGCTGTAGTCGCCGCTCAATTGCTGCGTATAGACCAGCCCGCCAACGCTGACCGTCAGCAGATCGCTGCCGTCAATGCTCGCGGTTCCGCCATCGGCAAACGCATAGGAGGCAAGCTGGAGCGTCCCGCCCTGCATCAGATCGGTATCGGTCGCGGTGCCGCCGGAACCGATGATCTCGGTGCCGCCGCTGTTGACCAAGGTGGAAACGAGCAAGCCGCTGACCAGCGATGCGCCGGATATCACGCCGCTGACCACCATCTGGCCGCCGGCTTCCACCGTCGTGAAGCTGGCGCTGCCGCCAAACGCCTGCCCGATGCCGCCAGTGCTCACCGTGATCGACCTGGCGCTGGCGCTGGTCCAGATGGTGTCGACACCGCCGGAACTGGCGATGTCGTCCAGGCTGGAGCCGCCGGCGTAGACGTTCTCGTAGCCGCCGGCTGTCACCGTCGTGCTCACCGCGAAGCCGCCGTTGCCGACATCTTCGAGTCCGGCGAGATTAACCGTGGTGCCGGTCGCGGTGCCGCCGGAGGAGATGAATTCGAATCCGGAAAACGCCATCACCGCGCTGTCGGTACTGCCGCCGCTGACATTCAGCACGCCGCCGCTGCTCACCGTGGCGAAGCCGGCGACCGCGTTGGAGCCGACAAACACGGCGCCATCGAACTTCACCGTGGTGCTGACGGCAGACCCGCCAGAGCCAAGTTGCTCGATGCCGCCGCTGCTGACGATCGTGTCGCTGGCTCCGCCACCGGCGGAGACGTTCTGGTAGCCGCCACTCAGCACAGTATAGCTGGTCGTGCCGCCGGAATAGACATATTCATTGCCGTTGGAGTACACGGTGGTGCTGACGGCGCTACCGCCGATCGGTCCCCCGCCGATCGCGGCGTCCGCCAGGTCGGCGACAACACCGGCGACGGCAGCGCTCTGGTAAGCGACTTGCTCTGTCCCGCCGCTGTCGACGCTGGTAAAGCTGGTGATCCCACCGGAGACGCCAATCCAACTGTCGCTGCCAACCGTGGTGCTGATGGCGACACCACCCGCGCTTACCCATTCATTGCCGCTGCCCAGGTTGGTGATGCTGGCGACGCCGCTGACGACGGTCACGTAGCCGCCGTTGGAAACCGTCGTGCTGACGGCGCTGCCACCGTCCATGATCCACAAACTGCCGGCGCTGATGGATGTGTAGCTGGCTGCCGCATCCGGGCCGGAGATATTCAAAAACGCATTGCTCTGAACCATCGTGCTGACGGTCAGGCCCGCGTCGTAGACCCACTCATTGCCGCCATTGGCGAGGACAGTGTTGCTGGCCGTCGCTCCGGTGCCCGTTATGGTCAGAAACGCGTTGCTTTGTACCGTCGTGCTGACGGTCATGCCTGAGTCGTAGACGTTTTCGCTGCCGCCGTTCAGTGCGCCGCCACTCAGGACGGTATCAATGGCCAGCGCGGTGGCGCCGGAGACGCCGAGAAAACCATTGCCCTCAACCGTGGTGCTGACGGCCGAGGCGCCACTGTTCACCCACTCGCTGCCGCCACTGGACACGGTTGCGTCGCTGGTGGTGCCACCCGAGTAGACATTGTCCTGGCCGCCACTGCTGAGCGTGACGAAATAAGCTGTGCCGCCGTCGTATTCGGTCTCGTAGCCCGCCGAGAGAACGGTGGTGCCCGTCGTCGTGCCGCCGTCCCAAACGGACTCATCGGCGGTGCTGACGTAATAGCTCATGCTGCCGCCGACGAGGGCGGACGACACGATGCCGCTGATGATGGTGGCGGTCGCGGTCCCGCCGATGATGTTCTGCACGCCGTTGGCGTCAACCGCCGTGCCGCTCGCCGATGCGCCGGACGAAACGTTCAGCGTCCCCCCGGAGCCGGTGACGGTATTGCTCACCACGGCACCGCTGATCACTGTTTCGGAGCCGCCGCTGATCGTGGTGAAGCTGGCAACACCGTCGTCGGTGACCAGGGCGCTGCCGCCGGACGTGATCTTGGTGTTGTTGGCGGTGCCGCCGCTCAGCACATACTCGGTCGCACCGCTGCCGACGCTGGCGTTGTTGGCGACCAGGCCATAATCCTGGATCCCCGTCATCGGCCGTGAGACGACGACGCCACCCGAGGCCGCGGTGCCATTGAGATCAGTCACCGTCGCGCCGGACAGCACGACAAGCAGGCCGCCGTTATCGACCGTCGTGCTGACGGCGCTGCCGCCCGACCAGACGATTTCGGTGCCGCCGCTGTTCACCACGGTGTTGCTGGCGACCCCGCCGGACGAAATGGCCTGCGTGCCGCCACTGTTGACGGTGGTATCGAGCGCCACGCCGGAACTGGATGACGGGCCAGAAACGATCTGGAATCCGCCGGCGTCGATCGTCGTGGCGTCGGCTGCGCCGCCGAACCAGATGGTCTGGGTGCCGCCGCTCAGGGTGGTGTAGCTCGCGGTGCCTCCCCCCACCCACTCGGTTGCCCCGCTGTGCACCGTCGTGCTGATGCCAACGCCGCCTTGCCAGATATAGTCGGCGCCGCTGCTGACGATCGTCAGGCTGGCAACCCCGCCGGAATTCAATTGCTCATAGCTGAACGCGTAATTGACCACCGTGCCGATGGCGGTGCCGCTGCTGTTGACTTGCTCGCTGCCGCCGGCGACCAGCATGGTGGCGGTCGTCGTGCCGCCGGAATAAACGAATTGTACGCCGCTCACCGTGGTGGCGCTCGCGGCGGCGCCCGAATAGACGTTCTGGGTGCCGCCGCTGTCGACCGTTGCATCACTCGTCGTGGCGCCGGGCAGGACGAATTCGGTCGCTCCGCTGCCCACCGTGCCGCCAAACGGCGGCGGCGACGCATCACTGGTGATGCCGGTCGGCGCGTCGATCACGATGCCGGTGGAGACGACCTCACCGTTCGTGCCGGTTGCCGCGCCGCCGGGCAGAACCAGCAGCAATCCCCCGGCGTCGACGTTCGTGCCGCTGGCATCGCCATGGTCCACAACCACCAGCAGGCCGCCGCTGGTGACACTCGTGTTGCTGGCAACCCCACTGGAGACAATCTCCTCGCCGCCCTTGCTGACGACGGTGTAGGAGGTGGTGCCGCCGGAAAAGACGTTCTCAACGCCGCCGCTGCTGATCAGCGAACTGGTCGTGGCGCCGCCATAGACGTTCTCGATGGCGCTGCCGTCGACATAGGTCAGGTCCGCCGCGCCGCCGCCTTCGACGTTTTGATAGCCGGCGCTGGTGATCGCGGCGCCAAACGCGCTGCCGCCGTCATTGATCCATTGCGTGCCGCCGGAACTGACGGTGGTGTTCGACGCGAAGCCGCCAGTGTCGACCGATTCCCCGCCGCCATTCAGTACCGTCGTGCCGGTGGTCGTGCCGCCACCATTGACCCACAAGGTGCCGCCAGAACTGACGGTGGTAGAGCTGGCGATGCCTTCGAACCAGACGTTTACGTTGCCGCCACTGCTGATCGTGGTGAAGCTGGCAACGCCGCCAGGACCCAGGTTCTCGGTGCCGCTATTGCTCACCGTCGTGCTGATCGTCGTGGCACCGGCGGAGACGGTTTGGTAGCCGCCGCTGCTTATGGTGGTGTCGATGGCGGTGCCGTTCGAGGCGACGAACTGGGTACCGCCGACCTCCACCGTGGTGCTGACCGCGGAACCGCCGGCGGAGACGATCTGGTATCCGTTGGTTTGGATGATGGTGCCGGTCGTCTTGCCGCCGCCGCTGACGTACTCGTAGCCGCCGGTCGCCACCGTCGTGTTGTTGGCGATCCCGCCCGCCGAGACGGACTGATAGCCGCCATTGCTCACCGTCGTGCTGACGGCGACGCCGCCGGACGAAACGTTTTCCACGCCGCCAAAGCTGACCGTGGTGAAGCTGGCATGGCCGCCGGACACCTGCTCGTAGCCGCCGCTGCTGACCACGGTGTAGCTCGCGGTGCCGCCCGAGCCGACCCATTCGTTGCCGCCGTCGAACACCGTCGTGCTGGTTACGACGCCGCCCGAGAACACGTACAGGTTGTCGCCGTTGTGAAGGGGAATGCCACTGCCGCTGGCATTTGTGCCGGAGACGGTATAATCGACCATCGTCTCTGTCTCCTTCTCAAACCGCTTTCGAAGTGCCGGCGTCACCCACGCTGAGTGCGGCGAATGCCGGCACGCGCCGGATCGTCGCGATGACATGCTCCGGGGTGATCAGCCGCGTGCATTCGAATTGCCGCGGCGTGCCGGCATGGCGCGGACACCACAGAAAGTCCTTGTGATCGAACAGGTGGCGGACGTCATTCCAGCAACTGTTGCAGGCGTGCCAGTTGATCACCCGATACGGCGTATCGAATTCATTGTTGGTGTGGGTGAAGCCGCTGATCATCACCACCGGCGTGCCCGCCGCCCACGCCAGCCACGACAGGCCACTGCTCAGTCCCACGAAGAACGCCGCGTGCCTGAGCCAGCGCGCGCGCTCCACCAGCGGACGGTCGCCGGTCTCGTCCTCCGCCCCGTGCGGAATGTGGGTCCAAACGATACCGCTGCCGTGCACCGGTTTCTGGTCGATGCAGATGACGCGGAAGCCGCTGTCCTTCAGGAAGCGCACCACCTCGCGCCAGCCGCGCGGATTGTTCCAGTATTTGCACTGGGTGGAGCTCTGCACCGCGATGCAGACAAAGGGGTCGGCGATCGGCCGCGTCTCGTCAGGGATGGCAAGGCGCGGTGGCGCTTCCTTCGGATCGACGCCGAGGATGTAGCCGGCGGTGCGGTGCAGCCCGACATGGCGGAAGTCGGTGGGCTGATGGATGTTGTCCTTGTCGGTGAAGAACAATCCGATCGAGTAGGTGGCGTAGACGCGTTCGCCGATCTTTTCCGCTTCCAGTTCCTCATGCGTGATCAGGCGAAGCTCCGGATAGGCGTCGCGCAGCAGCGGAATGATCAGCCCGGACATGGCGCAGATGACGCGGGCGTGGTGCACGGCGGCGAAGCGGGCGACGTAGTGGAACCAGCCGATGGTGTCGCCGATAGTGCCGACCGGAAGCTGGATCAGCACCTCGCGGCCGCTTGCATCGTACTCGTGGGTCAGCACCGAGGTGGCGGTACCGGCGTCATCCACGTCCCACACATCGATGCCGATACGGACGTAGTAGCGCTTGGCGGAGGAAACGAAGGCGCCTTTGTTCTCGCTCTGGAACAGAATGTTGCCGGTGTCGAGATCACGCAGACGGACGCGCCATTTGCCCTCGGTTCGCGGCGGCAGGACGACGCGCGCGCCGTGGTTGAAGTCGAAGCGGACGCCCTGAGGGCCGGCTTGCGTTGGTTGCGCTGCAGGAGGTGGGTACGGGCCTTTCGCGGGCTCCGCGGTGGCCGCGGCAGCGGCATTGGAGGATGCGGCCGCCGGCGCCGCGCCGGTCTCGACAGCAGTCCCGTCGGGTTCGGTGGAGATCGGGTTCGCCATCGCATCCATTCAGGACTCGCTCCGCATTTGCCGAACATCATTTTCGGAGCGGTTTGGTTGCGACGCCGCCACCTGAACGGCGCGCACGCGGCGCCTCCCGGGTCCGATTGGGATGGGATAGTAATGGCCGTTTACGCTGTCAGCAACGAACTTTTGATGTTAGTTGCACGGGGACTGATGGCAGCAGGCGATTTCATCGCCGCGAGGCACCCGGGCAGGCCGCAACTATCGCGCGTGCGCCACCGGACCGGCAGCGCATCCGGTGTGCCGATTCACCGGGGCAGGTGATCGCCGACGCGTAACAATGTTAATGTTTTAACATCATCCTCGCACGTGACACGCGGTCCAATGCCCTGCAGTGCTCTGGCGCAGCGGTGGCACTTCGTTGGCACAGCGCGGCTCGGCGAGCGGGCAGCGGGGGTGGAAGTGGCAGCCGGTCGGTGGATTGATCGGATTCGGCACTTCGCCTTGCAGCACGATGCGCCTTCGCTTCACCTGCGGATCGGGGATCGGCACCGCCGACAGCAGCGCCTCGGTGTATGGATGGCGCGGATTTTCGTAGAGTGCGTCGGAGGGGGCGATCTCGACGACGCGGCCGAGATACATCACGGCGACGCGGTCGCTGATATGTTCCACCACCGAAAGATCGTGGGCAATGAACAGATAGGTCAGGCCGAGCTTGTCCTGCAGGTCCTCGAGCAAGTTGATGACCTGCGCCTGAATCGAGACGTCCAGCGCGGAGACCGGCTCATCGCACACGATCATCTTGGGTTCCACCGCGAGCGCGCGGGCGATGCCGATGCGCTGGCGCTGGCCGCCGGAAAATTCGTGCGGGAAACGGTGCAGGTGGCCGGATTGCAGGCCAACCAGTTCCAGCAGTTCCACCACGCGATCTTCGAGTTGCCCGCGGCCGGCGGCGAGGCGGTGGATCACCAATGCCTCGCCAACGATACCGCGCACGGTGTGGCGTGGATTCAGCGACGCGAACGGGTCCTGGAAGATGATCTGCATGTCGCGGCGCAGGTTGCGCAGATCCTCGCCTTGCAGCTCGGTCACGTCACGGCCACGAAACAGAATCCGGCCCGAGGTCGGCTCGATCAGGCGCAGGATGCAGCGACCGGTGGTGGACTTGCCGCAGCCGGATTCGCCAACGAGGCCGAGGGTTTCGCCGGCGCCGATCTCGAAGTTGACGCCATCGACCGCGTGCACGACCGGCACGTCCTTGGCGAACAAGCCGCCCTTCAGCGGAAACTCCTTGCGCAGCGCGGTCACCGATAACAGTGGCTCGGTATCGCTCATGATACGTACGTCGGTACCGCTCATAATACGCACGCAGAACGATGGCCGGGAGCGATCTCGCGCAACGGTGGTGGTTCGGCGCGGCAGATGTCGCGCACGAAGGAGCAACGGTCGGCGAAGCGGCAGCCCTGTGGCGGGTTCAGCAAGCTGGGTACGGTGCCGGGAATCTGCACCAGCCGCGCATGTCCTCCGGCAGCGCGGTCGACACGCGGGATCGAACGGATCAGCCCTTGCGTATAGGGATGGTGCGGATGAGCGAAGAGTTCCTCGACCGGCGCTTGCTCGACCACCTTCCCCGCATACATCACCGCAACGCGCTGGGCGTTTTCCGCCACTACGCCCATGGCGTGGGTGATCAGCATCACCGACATGCCGAAGCGCGATTTCATGTCCAGCAGCAGTTCCAGGATCTGCGCCTGGATGGTGACGTCGAGCGCGGTGGTCGGTTCGTCGGCGATCAGAAGCTGCGGCTTGCAGGCCAGCGCCATGGCGATCATCGCGCGCTGGCGCATGCCGCCGGAGAAATGGTGCGGATAGTCGTGCACGCGCTGCTGCGGATTGGGGATCTGCACCAGGCGCAGCATATCGATCGCGGTTTCCAAGGCCGCCTTGCGGGACATCTTCTGGTGGATGCGCAGCGATTCGCCGATCTGGTCGCCGATCGTGTAGACGGGGTTCAGCGAGGTCATGGGTTCCTGGAACACCATGGCGATCTCGCGGGCGCGGACGTCGTCCATTGCATCGGCCGGCAGCGGGATCAGGTCGCGCCCCTGCCAGATGATCTCGCCGGATTCGAAATGCCCGGGCGGCATGTCGATCAGTTTCAGCACGCTGCGCGCGGTGACGGTCTTGCCGGACCCGGATTCCCCGACCACCGCCAGCGTTTCGCCGCGCCGCACCGACAGATCGACCCCGTCCACTGCCCGCACCATGCCGTCATCGGTGCGGAACCAGGTTTTCAAATTCCGGATGTCGAGCAATACCTCGGGCGTTGCCCCGCCCGCGGCGGCAGAGGCCTCGCGCCGTGCCGCGGGCAAGGGTGCCGCGGCGGTCACGCTCCCGCTCATCTGGTGCCTGGTGTCATTGCAGCGTACCAGAGCGCGTCTAATGACATCTGCCGCACCCCTAAATCACTCGCCGCGGATCGAGCGCGTCGCGCAGCCCGTCGCCGATGAAGTTGATAGACAGCACCGCGAGGAAGATCGCCGATCCGGGGAACAGGGCCCAGTGCGGCGCGAGCTGCAGATAATCCTGGGAGTCGTACAACATGCGTCCCCAGCTCGGCACGTCAGGCGGGAATCCGACGCCCAGGAACGATAGCGTCGATTCGGCGATAATGGCGTTGGCGACTTCGATGGTGCCGGCGACAATCGCCGGGCCCATCGCGTTGGGCATGATGTGCCGGACCACCAGCCGCAGCCTGGACGCGCCCAGGGCACGCGCTGCCTCGACGAACTCTTTTTCCCGCAGCGACAGGAACTGCGCGCGCACCAGCCGCGCCAGCGGCATCCAGCGCAGGCCGCCGATCACCACCACGATCAGCACGAAGATGCCGCCCTGCACGCCCAGCACGCTTTGCAGCGCCGGTCGGAACAAATAGATCAGCAGCAGCAGCAGCGGCAGTTGCGGCAGCGACAGGAACATGTCGGTGATCCACATCAGCGCCGCGTCGAGCCGCCCGGTCGCCATGCCGGAGATGGCGCCGACCACCATGCCGACGAACACAGCGACGAACATGGCGGCGACGCCGACCGCGAGCGAGACCTTGCCGCCATACATCAGCCGCGCGAGCAGGTCCTGGCCGAGGGCGTCGGTGCCGCAGGGATGCGTCGCCGAGGGGCCTTGCAGCATGGCAGAGAAGTCGAGCGCGTCGATCGGCGTCGGCCAGAGCAGCGGTCCCGCGACGACGCCGAGCACGATCAGCGCGAGGACGCCAAGGCTGATGACCGCGAGCCGGTGCTTGCGGAAGCGGCGCCAGGCCTCGGCGGTCGGCGACAGCGGTGCCGTGGCGCGGGACGCCGCGGCGGCCGCCGGGCCGAGGGCCTCAACGGAGGGCGATGCGGGGATCGAGCCAGACATACAAAAGATCGGCAATCAGGTTGAGCAATACCACGAGGCAGGCGTAGGTGAAGGTTACCGCCATCACCACCGGCGTGTCGGCGGCAAGAATCGATGCGATCAGCAGCGAGCCAATCCCCGGCACGCGGAAGATTTGCTCGGTGATGATGGTGGCGCCGAAGATCTGGGGAAGCTGCACCGCGACCAGCGTCACCACCGGGATCAGCCCATTGCGCACCACGTGGCGGATCAGCACGCGGCGGCCGCCAATGCCCTTGGCGCGCGCCGTGGTGACGTAGTCCAGCCGGATCACGTCGAGCATGGAGGAGCGGACGTAGCGCACCAGCGAGGCGCCCTGGAACAAGCCGATCACCGCGATCGGCATGATGCTCTGCTTGAATTCGAGCCACCACCAGGCGAGGCCGTGCGCGCTCACGTTGGACTCGAACACGAACGGGAACCAGCCGAGCTTGATGCTGAATACCAGGATCAGCACGAGGCCGGTGAAGAAGGTCGGCAGGGAGAAGCCGAAGAACGCGATGGTGTTGGCGATCTTGTCGAACAAGGAATATGGGCGCGCGGCGGCGAGAACGCCGACCGGCACGGCCACCAGCACCGCCAGCACTTCGGACGAGCCGAACAAGGCGAGGCTGACCGGCAGGCGCTGCATGATCAGCGTGGAGACGTTCTCATGGCTGATGAACGAGAAGCCCCAGTCGCCTTGCAGCATGGCGAGCAACCAGTGCAGGTAGCGCTGCCAGATCGGGTCATCGAGACCGAGCTTGGCGCGCAGCGCGAGCTGCACTGCCGGCGGAACGTTCGGATTGGTGGCGAGGTCGCCCAGCGGGTCGCCCGGTGCGAGCGCGAGGATGGTGTAGAGGATGACGCTGATCGCCAGCAGGCTGGGAATCGCCAGCGAGATGCGGCGGATCAGGTAGGAGCGGGACATTCAGCGGGCTCGACCGATGAACGGGACGGCGTGGACACCCCCTGTCGTGGCCCGGCTTGCCCCGGCCATGTTGTCCCACTCATCGCGCGCCTTGGGCATTCCGCGACCGGTGCGGCACCGCGCAGATGGCCGGGTCACGCCCGGCCATGACGCGTAAGGCTGGCGCACGGCGCGCCGCCCGTTAAGCCGTCGCGTCCTTGTACCAATCGCAGATATTGGACGTGTCGTTGTCCCATCCGGTCAGCGACGCGTGCAGGTTCTTCACCACGCCCGACACGCCGAAGCGGAAGATCTCCGGAATAACGACGACGTCACCCACAATCGTGTCGTTGCATTTGATCAGCAGTACGGCACGCTTGATGGGATCCAGTTCCTCCTGTGCCGCGGCCCAGGTCTTGTCGAATTCCGGATTGCGATAGCGGGTCACGTTGCGACCCGACCACTTGTTGGCCTTGTCGGCGATTTCGCTGGACAGGAAGGAGCGCAGCCAAATCGCCGGATCGGGCTGGCCCGGCTGCGTGGTGTACATCTGCATATCGGCGTAGAACTTGGGATAGGTGTCCGGATTGCCGGCATCGGAGGAGAAGAACACCGATCCGAGCACGGCCTTGATGTTGATGTTGATGCCGGCCTGCTTGCAGGCGGCCTTCACGATCTCCTGGTTCTGCTGGCGAGGCCCGTTGATCGAGGTCTGGAACACGTAGTCCAGCTTCTTGCCGTCCTTGGCGCGGATGCCGTCGGGGCCGGGTTGATAGCCCGCCTTGTCGAGCAAGTCCTTCGCCTTGGCGACGGCGAATTCCCAGGATGTATTCTTCGAAACGAACTGCGCCGGGCCGTTGACATAATTGCCGGTCGCCTCGCCGGTGCGGCCGTAGATGTATTTCTGCACCGAACTGCGGTCGATCAGCAGCTTCATCGCCGCGCGGACATTCGGGTCGCTGAACGTAGGATGCACCGTCTTGATGCTGGACCGCTCGCCGTCGACTTCCTTGTTGGGGTCGGTGGTGTTGAGCTGGATATGCTCGATGCTGGCGCCCTTGGTGAGCTGGATATGGCCCTTGCCGCCGCCCTCGAGCTGTTTCAGCACGTTGTCGGCCACTTGCAGGTTCCAGGCGTAGTCGTACTCGCCGGTCTGCAGCACGGCGCGCGCGGCGGATGCGGCCTCGCCGCCGCCCTTCATCTCCACCGCATCGAAGAACGGTCGGTTTGGCTCGTGGTAGTCCTCATTGATCGTGCCGGTGAGGATGTCGCCGGGATGGAATTCCTTGAATTTGTAGCAACCGGTACCGACCGGAGCGAGATTGGCCGGGGCCTGGCGCGACTTGGCGCCGATATAGGGCTCGAACACGTGCTGCGGGATGATCATGCCGGTGTTGCCGACGAAGGGCGTGGCCCAGAACGGCGTCGGCTTGTCGAACGTGATGCGCACGGTGTGATCGTCGACCTTCTCCACCGTCATGCCCGCATAGACGCCGGCGGTGACCGCGGCGGTCGTCGGCTCGGAGGCATATTTCCAGTTGAACACCACGTCGTCGGCGGTGAACGGCTGGCCGTCATGCCATTTGACATCCGGCTTGAGCTTCCAGGTGACGGTCTTGCCATCGGCCGAAAGCCCGCCGTTGTCCTTGCTCGGGATTTCCTGGGCGAGCTTGGGGATCAGGTTGGCGTCGGCATCCCATACCGCGAGCGGCTCATAGAACAAATACGATCCGTCCTGGTCCTTTGTGCCGGTGGCGAAATGCGGGTTGATCAGGGTGGGAGACTGCCACCACAGCAGCTTCAGGGTGCCGCCGCCGCCTCGCTTGGTGGGCTTGTAGGCCGATTGCGGCTGCGCCATGGCAACCCCGCCGATGGCGAGCAACTGGGTCGCCATGGGCGCGGTCAGGCCCAGGACGGCCATCCGCTGGATGAACCCGCGGCGCGACAGGCGCCCCTGCCGCACTCTATCAATCATACCCTGAAGGTCCCGCGTGCCCATCGTGGTCTCCCGCATCGGTTGTGTGGCGCCTCGTTCAAGGCGGACGCCGATGAAACAAAGCCCCTGTAAGGTTACAGCAACAGACCTGTGCCCCAGGGTCAAGCCTTGTTTGCTATCTTACGGTTCGGTAGTACTCGGCCCGGCTCCAGGGCTTGCCGCCGCGCACCCGCCGCCACAACGATCGTAACGGAGGAAACCATGTTGGCATTTGGCGCCTCGATGTTCTTCACCGAATACTCCATGCGGCCGGACGAACTGGCCAAGGCGCTGGAACAGCGTGGGTTCGAGTCGGTGTGGGCGCCGGAGCATTCGCATATTCCCCTCAGCCGCAAAACGGCGCCCGCGGGCGGGGGCGAGTTGGCCAGGAAATACTACGACACCATGGACCCGTTCGTGACGCTGACCGCCGCGGCGATGGCGACCCGCACGCTGAAGGTCGGCACCGGCGTCTGCCTGGTGGCGCAGCGCGATCCGATCCAGACCGCCAAGCTGGTGGCCTCGATCGACCAGGTCTCCGGCGGGCGGTTTCTGTTTGGCATCGGCAACGGCTGGAACCAGGACGAAATGGAAAACCATGGCACCGCCTTCGCCAACCGCCACAAGCTGGCGCGCGAACGGGTGGAGGCGATGAAGGCGATCTGGACCCGGGACGCGGCCGAATATCACGGCGAGTTCGTCAATTTCGAGCCGATGGCGAGCAATCCGAAGCCGGTGCAGAAGCCGCATCCGCCGGTGATCGTCGGCGGCGCCTTTCCCTATTCCGCGCGCCGCGCGATCCGCTACGGCGAAGGCTGGATCCCGCATGCAGCGCGCGGCAGCTACGCCGAGATCGCCGACATGATTCCCGAGTTCCGCAAGATGGCGACGGCCGCCGGGCGCGATCCTGGCTCGATCGAGATCACCGTGTGGTTTCCAAAATCCGATGCGGACCTGATGAAGCGCTACGCCGATCTCGGTGTGAAACGCGTGGTGTTCAATCTGGAATCGGAGAAGGCGGATAAGATCCTGCCGGCGATCGACGCCTGGGAGAAGGTGATGCGCGCGGTGTGATCCAAAAAGGTGGGGTCTATAGCGCCAGGCTGCCGACGCTGGTGCCGCCGCACACGAACAGGGTCTGGCCGGTGATGAAGCCGCTGGCGGGGTCGGCCAGGAACGATACCGCGCGTGCAACGTCGTCGGGCTGGCCGAGGCGCCGCACCGGGATGCTGTGCGCCAGCGCCTCGATGCGAGGATCGCCCGACGGCAGCACGTCATGGAACATGGCGGTACCGGCGATCGGGCCGGGCGCGATGGCATTGACGGTGATACCGTCGGGCCCGAGTTCCAGCGCCCAGGTGCGCGTCAGGCCGATCAGGCCGGCCTTGGTCGCGGCATAGGCGGTGCGTGTCGCCAGCCCGAGCGCCGCGCGCGAAGAGATCAGCACAATCCGCCCGAAGCGTTCGGCACGCATCGCCGGCAAAGCAGCCTGGACCAGGATCAGCGCCGCGCCCAGATGCAGGCGCGCGAGAGACGCAAGGTCCGCCGGGTCGGCCTGGTCGACCGGCGCGGCACGAATGGCGCCCGCATTGTGCACCAGCGTGGTGACTGGCTCGCGCGTCGCTTCGGCCGCCGCTTGCCGCGTGGCGGCTTCGTCGGACAGGTCGACCGTGATACAGCGCAGCCGCGCATGCTCTGCCACGCCGGGTTGGCGGTCCAACGACACGACCTCGTACTGCGCGTCCAGCAACGCCTGGCAGATGGCGCGACCAATGCCGGCACTGCCGCCGGTGACGAGAGCGCGTTTCATGTCGCCTCCAGCAATGCATCGGCGTTGCGCCGCACCTGCACGACATCGCCGGCGGCGGCTTGCGCGGCAAGCAGGCATAGTGCGATGGGGCCGGCATCGAGACGCACCAGGCCGAGTACCAGCGGCAGGCGCGAACGGAACGCCTGATCGTTGCTGTGACGTAATAATGTGCGCGCCATGACGCGGCCGGACAGGAATTCCGCGCTTTCGCATGCCAGGCGGTCGGACAGGCAGGTGCCGCAAACCTCGCGCGGCGGATATTGCGCGGTGCCGCAGTCGGTGCAGCGTTGCAGCCGGATCATGCGCGCCCCAGCACGGCGGCAGCGGTGCACAGGCCGCGGTCGTAGTTGATCATGCCGAAGCCGCTGACCAGGGCATGGCGCGCGTCGGTGACCTGGCGTCCTTCGGCTGCGCCGAGCAATTGCCGCATCGCCTCCACCAGGCCGAGATAGCCGCCGGCCGCGCCAGCCTGTCCCATCGACAACTGGCCGCCACCGGTATTGTGCGGCAGGCTGCCTGCGATGGTGAAATCGTTGCGCCGCACGAAGGCGGGCGCCTCGCCTTGCGGGCACAGGCCGAGCCCCTCGAATTGCAGCATCGAAATGACGCAGTAATCGTCGTAGGTCTGCACAAGCTGCACGTCGCCGGGACCGATGCCGGCCTGTGCCCACAGCGCGTCGCGGTCCATGACCCAGCCGCCGCGCAACTGCACCGGATCGTCCGGAAAGGCGTTATGCCGCTCGATCGCGCCGAGGATGCGCACGAACGGCAGGTTCAGGGCGCGGGCGCGCGATTCCGCCATCACCAGGAAACCATCGGCGCCGGCGCAGGGCATGACGCAATCGAGCAAGTGCAGCGGCTCGGATATCGGGCGCGCGGCGAGATATTGCCCGAGCGTAAGGGGGGTTCGCAACAATGCGAGCGGATTGCGCTGCGCATTGGTGCGCTGCGCCACGGCGAGCTTGCCGAAATCCTCACGCGTGGCGCCGGTGGCACGCATATACGCATCCGCGATCAGCGCGAAACTGGCGTTGGGGCCGCCGGCGCCATAGGGGTAGACCGCGTCGCGCGAAAAGCTGCTGAAGGCGGCGAGCAAATCGCGGAAACTGGTGTCGTTGGCGGTATCGCCCGCGATGCAGGCGACGATGTCCGCATCGCCCGCCTGCACGGCACGCGCGGCGCGACGCAGCGCGATGATGCCGCAGGCGCCGCCCATCGGCAGCCATTCCAGGAACCGCGGCGAGAGGTTGACATGCTGGGTGAAGGCCACCGCGGTGTCGGGCTGCAGCGTGAAGCTGGAGACGCAGAGGCCGTCGATGGCGGATTTCGCGACCCCGGCCGCATCCAGCAAACGCCGTAGCGCACGGGCGAGGAACCAGGCGGCGCCATGCTGCGAACGGCGGACATAGGGCTCGGTGACCGGGCAGCAGAGGGCGATGCTGCGATAGAGTTGCGGGGTCATTGCGGCGTCAGCAAGTACATGCTCGCCGATGTCATTGCCAGGAGCGGAGCGACAAAGCAGGCTGGGTCATGAGCGCGCAGGTCATGACCGAGGTTGCTGCGTCCCGCCACGCCTTGCTCGCGGTCCTCGCCATGACATGTGGCTACAGAAACAACTGAATCGACGGCAGCGCGGCGTCGCAATTCAGCAGATCCACGCGCTTCAACTTTATTCTCAGCACTCCGCCTTGCTCCACCAGGCGATGCCAGGCGACCCCGGTCAACATCTGCATCGCGTCGCCACGCGCCTCGGCATAGTGGAACGCAGTGCGGGTGAGCCAGCCGTTGCCGTCGTGGCTTTCGATCTCCGGCGCCTGCAACACGTGCTGGCTCCAACTCTCCGGATGCTGCGACGGCGGGCGGCGGCGCAGACGCTCGATGCGCAGTCGCAGCAGGAGCTTGTCCTCATGGGCGAGGGAGGTATGAAACTCGGCGTCGGGCTGGTTGCGCGTCAGTGGCACCCAATAGTATGCGTCTTCATTAAACAGTGAGTACCATTCGTCCCAGCGTTTCTCGTCCAGCAGACGTGCCTCGCGATAGAGGAAGCGGACGACGTCGGCCTCGGTCATGCGGCACCCATGAACTGCGCCCAGGCGCGGAACTGGTTGCGCATGGAGATTTCGCTGGTGCCGTTCACGGTCAGATCGTGCGCGTCGCGTTCCTCGGAGTGGTAGTCGCGGTGCAGGCTGATCCACTCGTTGCTGTCGGCGGCAAGGCCCTCCTGGATCAGTCGGTAGCATTGCTGGTCGTCATGCCCGACCACCGACAGCGGCGAGTTGATCAGACGCGTGTAGGTGACATTGCGCTTGAAGAAGATGTCGGGCGCGCCCTTCAGGCGGAAGCTCCAGCTTTCGATCAGCGTCTTGTCCACGGCGATGGGTCGCACCACGCGAATGGTCTGAATCGCGCCTTTGATGGTCAGGCTGGGGTAATAGACGGTGTTGTGACGCACCGTGCCCAGGATATCTTTTGCGCGCGCCTCGCCATAAGCACGCTGCATCGCCGCTTCATAATCCGGCACCGCGGCGTAGGCCGAATGGATGGAGAAATGCACCCCGGAGTACGAGTGCCCATTGTGGAACACTCGCACGCCCATCTTGTCGAAGAAGTCATGGCCGGCGGCAAACGGCAGCAATTGCTCGATCGCCATCGGCTTTGGTGCATCCGCCGGCTGGTCGGCCCAAAGTTGCTTCGCGGTCCCGGCCGAGGATTCATGGGCCGCCATAGGGTGCATCGTGTCGTTCAAATTCTCGACGAACATCTTCCAGTTGCTGTCGTGCATGTAGCGCAGCACGCCGCCGGCGACTTCCATCTCGCCATCCGGCGAGCGATCCACCATATAGTCGATCGAGGACAGCGATTCGCCGAAAAACGCCCGAAAGTCCGGCCCTTGCTCGCTCAAGCGGGCGAACACGAAGCCGCGGTAGGTTTCCGACGAAACCGTGCGCAGTCCGCCCGCGGCCTCGCAGTTCGCGAGGCCGGTGCCCTCGTATCCCTGGCGGAACGGGATGGCGGCGATCGAGCCGTCCATCCGATAGCTCCAGTTATGATACGGACAACGAATGAAGCGGCCGGCGTTGCCGGACCAGTCGGACACGAGCTTTGCGCCCTTGTGCGCGCAGCGATTGCGCAGGACGCGCACGTCGCCGTCCGGCTGGCGGATCATCAGCACCGGCACCGTGCCGACGTTGCATGTCATGAAGTCGCCGACCGCGGGCACCTGGCTGGTGTGGCCGATATAGATCCAGGTGCGCGGCCACAGCCGCTCCATCTCCAGGCGGAAGATCTCGGGGTCGGTATAAACGTCGCGATGCACCGCGTCATCGCGCAGCAACGCCCGCAGCGCCGCCGGATCTTCGCGATAACGATTCATGCGTCCGCCAAAGCCTTGGTCAGCGCCTGGCTGCTGTCATCCGCCAGCGCCGCGTCGCATAGCGCGGTGAGGCGCGCACCGGCGTCCGCGGTGCCACCAAGCCGGTCGGCCGCCTGCATCACGCGCTGGAAACTTGCCCAGCCGCGCGCATGGGTATCGCCATAGCCCTTCACCAGCCGCTGACAGCGCGCCACCGCCAGCGCGAGGTCGGGATCACTCTGCTTCGTCGTTTCGATCTGCCGCAGCCACGCCTCGATCCGCGCTTGCTCTTCCACATAACGCAGAGTGGTGCGGCGGAAGCGCCGCAACGACGCGATACCGCGCAACAGGAGGAAGCCGCGCACCGACGTGGTTTCGACGTGGCGCCCCTGCGCGGTCAGGCGCTCCACCAAGCGCCGAGGCGCGCGGGATCGCAGCAGCCAGCGGCCAAGCGGCGCCGGCAGCGTGTCGGCGACTTCCTGCACGCGCGGGTGCATGAACTCGGTAATGCGCAGCAGCTGCCCCGGCTCCACTCGCACTTCGCTGCGCACACGTGTCAGGCGGCTGGCGCGGGTCTTCAAATCCGCGACGCGGATCGTGTCCTCGTAGCTCATCCACAGGGCGAGATGACGGGCAGTTTCCGTCAGCAACGGACCATCGAGTTGCAGACGCGCCAGCCGGTCGCGATAGAGCTGCGCGTACGCCGCATCCTGGTAATCTGTCAGGCGGCGGACGCCCTCCTCGATGATCGCGTCGGCCTCGCCTGGTCGCTTCGCATCCGGCAGATTCGCTTCTGTTAGCGGTGCAATCGGCGTGGCCACGGGCGAAACCGCCGCATCGAACCCCGCGGCGAATGCGGTCAGGCTGGCCTGCACGCCGACGCCGGCATGGCGGATGGCCGCTTCGAACGCCTCGCGCGGCAGCGGCAACGCGCCCGATCCGGCGACGGCGCCCAGCAACACGGCGCTCAGATGCGCGCCGTGCGCATCGGCCAGCGACTGCATGTCGGCTGCGACGACCTGTCGCGCCGCCGACCGGCAGGTTGCCAGCAGCGTATCGGCATCCACGCGCCCGTCGCCCATCGCGATTTTCTCGGTCATCGCGAATACGCGGTGGGTGGAGAAGACGAACGTGCCATGCTCTGGACTGACCAGCCCGCGCTGGATTGCGCGTCCCGCCTCCATCAGTTCCGACGCGATCACCAGATCGACGTCGCCCGGCGCGGGCATCAGCGCCAGCACGGGCTGTTGCCCCGCCGCTTCAGCGAGCGGGAACAGCTCCAGATAGTAGATCGTCGCGCCGGTACGCTGCGCGACACCGGGCACGGACGTCGATTGCCCGATGAACCCGCTGTTTTCCGCGGCTTCGAGCAACCAGTCGGCCAGCACGCCGCCACCCTCGCCGCCCATTGCCAGAATCGCCACCGTCAGCGCGCGGGCACCGATCGCGGCATCGCGCGGGAGCGGGCCCTCAGGCATGGGTGGCCGGCGCCAGCCAGCCGATCACGCGCGCGGCAAGCCTGCCCCGCCAGCGTTCCCAGCGGTTCGGGTTAGAAATGATCTGGGCGCGATAAAATGACGGGCAAAGAACAGCGGCGTGCGACACTTCGCCGCACAGGCCGCAGCCGACGCAACTGTCCTGCACCGCCGCCACCGGATCCTGACGCAGCGGATCGGGGTTCGGCTTCACCGTCAGTGACGGGCAGCCGGACAGGCGGATGCAGGAATGATCACCGGTGCAGGTGTCACTATCGACGCCGAAACGTTCGCGCACCACGCGCTGGCCGGCCTGGACGGCCTTCGCCGCCAACGGTCGTTCGCGCCGCTGGCGGTTCAGCATGCATTCTGAGGACGCGACGATGACCTTGGGGCCTGTCTCGCGCGTGGTCAGCGCCTCCTTCAGCACATCGCGCATGCGCGCCACGTCGTAGGTGCGGGTGATCTCGCGCACCCATTTCACGCCCACGCCACGCACGGCGCGCGCGATCGGATTATTGGTGGCGCGGCGGCTCCGCGCGCGCGAGGACAGCAGATCCTGCCCGCCGGTCGCGGCGGAATAGTAGTTGTCCACCACGACGAGCACGTTGTCGGTCTGGTTGAACACGGCGTTGCCGACCGATGATGCCAGCCCATTGTGCCAGAATCCGCCATCGCCCATCACGCTGATGGTGCGGCGGCTGGCATTCTTCGCGTTCAGCGCCGCGGCGCCGGCCCAGCCGAGGCCATAGCCCATCGTTGTTGCGCCGATATTGAACGGTGGCAGAATCGAGAACAGGTGACAGCCGATATCACAACTGACGTGATGCGGGCCGAGCTCGCGCTCGACCAGCTTCATCGCGGTGAAGATCGGACGCTCGGGACAGCCGGTGCAGAAGCTGGGCGGGCGCGGATGCACCAGCTTTTCCAATCCCGGCGGTTGCGCCGGTGCCGGTGACCGCGGCGTGTTCGGGCGCAGACCGGGCAGATAGCAGCCGACGAATGCCTCGACCCCGGCGCGCATGACGCTGGCGGTGTATTCGCCCGCCATGGTCAGCATGTCCTTGCCGTGCACCTTGGTTTGCAGATCCGCCTTGCGCAGGATCACATTGATGGCTTGTTCGAGGAATTCCGGCTGGCTTTCCTCCACCATCAGCACGGCGCGCTTGCCCGCGCAGAAGCGCGTGACTTCCTCGTCCACCAGCGGATAGGTGACGTTCAGCACGTAAAGCGGAATGCGGCTGTTGCCGAACGCGTCCGACAGGCCCAGCAACTGCAACGCGCGAATCAGGCCGTTATACATGCCGCCTTGCAGGATGATGCCGATATCCTGCGCACCATCGTTGAACACCTCATTCAGCATATTCTCGACAATGAACTGCCTCGCCGCCGGCAGTCGTTCGCGAATCTTCTCCTGCTCTTGGCTATAACTCGCCGGCGGCAGCACGATGCGGCTGACGTCGCGGCGCGGATTCTCCATCGCGTCCTTCAACCCGAACGCCGGCCGCACATTGTCCTTGGCCGTGAAGCGGCCGTGCACGTGGCAGGCGCGGATGCGCACCTCGAGCATGACCGGCGTGTGGGAGGCTTCCGACAGTTCGAACCCTTTCTCCACCATATTCACAATGGTCGGCAGGTTCGGACGCGGATCCAGCAACCAGATCTGCGATTTCATGGCATAGGCGTGGCTACGCTCCTGCATGATGGAGCTGCCCTCGCCGTAGTCCTCGCCGATCACGATCAGCGCACCGCCGGTCACGCCGCCGGATGCGAGGTTGGATAGCGCATCGGATGCGACGTTGGTGCCGGCGGTGGATTTCCATGTCGCCGCGCCACGCAATGGATAGTTGACCGAGGCGGCGAGCGTTGCCGCGGCGGCCGCCTCGCTGGCCGAGGCTTCGAAATGCACGCCGAGCTCGTCCAGGATGTCCTCGGCGTCGGCCAGCACATCCATCAGGTGCGAGATCGGCGCTCCCTGATAACCGGCGACGTAGGAGACGCCCGATTGCAGCAGCGCCTTGGTGACCGCGAGGATGCCCTCGCCACGGAATTCTTCGCCCGCGCCGAGGCGGAGCTGTTGTACTTCCTTGCGAAAGGATCGTTCCGCCATCAGGGGAGCCCTCGGGGTCCGCGCGTCATCGCGAGGCGGGAACCACTTGTCATTGCGAGGTCCGCGGGGCCGAGGCAACCCCGGTCACCGATGCGCAGGTTCGACCGAGATTGGTCCGGCGCTACGCGCTCTGCAATGACGCTGTGGTGGCGCATGCGCATTGCCATCGTCTAGTTCGCCACCAGCGCGAGCACGCGCAAGGGACTGCCGGTGCCGCCGGCGATCTTCAGCGGGGCAGTGATCAAGATCGCGCCCTTGGGCGGCAGCTTGTCGAGATTGGTCAAGCTCGCCAGGCCGAACTTGTTGGCGCCGTGCATCCCCGCGTGGCATGGAAACGGCGGATCGAAGCGGAAGGCCTGGCCGGCATCGGTACCGACGCACTCGGTGCCGAAGCCAATCACGTCGCGCTCCTTCACCAGGAAGGTCACTGCCTCCGGCGACGGTCCGGGCGAATGCGCACCGTTGTCGTCGGCATTCAGAAACGCCGCGGCGTCGTTGCGGTGCGACCAGCCGCTGCGCAGCAACACCCAGCTTCCCGCTTCGATCTTGCCGTGCTGCGCTTCCCAGGCCTCGATGCCCTGCGGCGTGAGCAGGAAATCGGGGTCGGCGTCGCAGGCGCGGGTGCAGTCGATGACGTTGGCGGGGGCGACCAGGCGGCGCGCCTCGATCGTATCCAGCGCGTTATGCGGCAGGTCCTTGCCGGTGATCCAATGCACCGGCGCGTCGAAATGCGTGCCGGTATGCTCGCCGAGCGAGAGATTGCTCCACGCCCAGGCCGGGCCACGATCGTCGTAGTCAGAGATGCGCTCCATCCGGAACGGCGCCGACTGCCCGAACTGTGGCGGCAGGCTGATGATCGGCGTGGCTGGTTCCAGCGGTTGCGCCAGGTCGATCACCGCCACAGAACCCGAGGCCAATGCCTCCGCCAATGCCGCCAGAACTGCCGTCGCCATCGCACCTCTCCGTTTCACGGTCCGCCCGCCGGACAGCTTAGACCCAGGTATCTTACGCCTCAACTATGTTCGGGGCACTATGTTCGGGGCGCGCCACCCTCGCTGTCGGCGCGTGGCACCACACGGCACCGAATTGCCAGCCGATCGCGTGGGGGGTCCATTTTCGACCGCTGCCTACAGGGCTTCGTCCCGGGCGGTGGGACGTGGCTGCAGATTTGCGTCCGAGCCAGCCGGAACCATCCGGCCAAACTGGTACTGTGTTGCTGGGTCGCTGCGCCCGACCTAATGTCGATGCGCCGACCATTGGTTCCACATGAAGCACGTTATCAGGCCCTACATCGAGCGGATGCTTCGCATCCTTCCGGTCGCCCGGACTGCATTTGCTGAGCGCGATGTCCTTGCGGGCAGGCTTCGAGAATTGGAATCCAAGGCCTGCTTTGCCCGCGGTGCCAACGAACATCTGTGTAGCGTTCAGGATCTCAAAGCTTACGATCCTCGGGATCTGGAAACGGCAGTTCCGGCAACCAGATCACTCGAGGAACGCATAAGAATTGCAACGCTGTGCCGCGACGCGGATGTGTTGCCCCGCGTCGTCAATGCCGGCGCGGTCGTACGCGAGCAGGATTTGACGCAGGTGCAGATCATGCATAATGGGATCAAGGTTTTGGCAGGTGGCTATTATGGCGCCTGGATGCAGGACCTGATCACACGCTGCGGCGGCGTTCATGAACCTCAGGAAGAGGTACTGTTCGCTGAGATCATGAAGCACCTTCATGACCGTGCGACAATGATCGAGTTAGGCGGCTTTTGGAGCTACTATTCGATCTGGTTCCTTACCGGTGGCGGCGACCGGCGTGCGATTGTCGTTGAGCCTGACCCGGCACATCTCGAGGTCGGTCGCATCAATGCCCGGCTCAACGGATGCCGGCCGGAATTCGTCCAGGCATTTGCAGGCCGCGAATCGACGCCACCATCTTTGTTCGAGACCGACGAATCGGGCGAGATGTTGCTGCCGTGCGCGTCGGTACCGGAGCTGATGGTTACGCAGAACGTTGACTACCTCGATGTGCTGCATTGTGATGCCCAAGGCGCAGAGCTCGGTGTTCTTCAGAGCTGCCAGGAGCTCGCCACAGCGGGCCGGCTTGGGTGGCTCGTAGTGTCGACACATTCGCACCATATCAGTGGCGACCCACTGACCCATCAACGCTGTCTCGCGCTGCTGGCCCGCAGCGGCGCCACAATCATCGCCGAGCATGATGTGCATGAGTCGTTCAGCGGGGATGGCTTGATCGTTGCCAGATTCGGTTCAATACCTGAAGGCTGGAAACAGCCAATTATCAGTTACAATCGGTATTCCGAGAGCCTGTTTCGAAACCCGCTATACGACCTGGCAAGCGCACGATCGGGAACGCACCGACATTGACCATGGTGATATTCGTGGCAGCGGTCAGCCGGGGATTCGCCCCATCATGACAGCCACGTCGCGCGCCATCTCCAACGCTGGTTCCGGCGCCAGCGCAGCGGCGCGATGGAAGGTCCGCTTCGTCTGCCACAGGAAATCGGGGTTCCAGCCAGCGAGTTTCTCGGCCATCGCCATCGCCTCGACACGCAGCCGGTCATCCGGCACCACGCGGTTCACCATGCCGAGTTCGTAGGCGCGCTGCGGCAGCATGTTCTCGCACAGGGTCAGCAGCTCGAACGCGACCTTGCGCCCCATCAGATGCACCGCATGCGCGGTCACGGTCGAGGCGGTCAGGCCGGCGCGCAGTTCGGGATAACCGAAGCGGGCGCTTTCGGCCGCCACCGTCAGGTCGCTGCCCAGTGCCAGGCCGCAGCCGGCGCCCAACGCATAGCCATGCACCGCGGCGATGATCGGCTTGTCTACGCGGGCCAGCAATTTGGTCAGTGCGATATTGGCATCGCCATGGCTGATCAGGTTCGGCCGGTTCTCGGTGGTGAGGGGACGCGGCACCGAGGTATCCGCCCCCGCACAGAATGCCCGCCCCGCGCCGGCCAGGATGACGACCGACACCGAGCGATCCGCCTGGACCGCGATTAACTCATTAGTTAGTGCATGCACCAGCTCGGCATTCAGCGCGTTCAGTTTCGCCGGTCTGTTCATCGTCAGTACGCGCACCGCGCCGTGGTTCTCCACCAGCACCAGGTCTTCCATGGCCCGCCCCCGTTCAGCCGCCGACGATGAAGCGTTTCGCCTGGGCATCATAATCGCCGTAGCCCAGGATTGTGCGCAGCGCCGCGGGCGCCATGGCACTCGCGGCCTCCGCTTCGCCGCCGCGCATCGCCGCCAGCCCGGCCTGCATGCCGGCGATCGACGGCGACAGCATGGCGGTGGGATAGGTGCCGATCTTGAAGCCGAGTGCCGCTGCCTCCTGCTGCGACGGCGTGGCGCGCGGCGCACCCGGCGACAGCACGACGAAGGACGGGCGTCCGGCGGCGGCCTCGATGGCGCGATGGATTTCATTGTCGTCGGCAGGGGAATCCAGGAACAAGATATCGGCGCCCTCGCGGACGTACATTTCGATGCGGCGGACGGCCTCGTCGATGCCCTGCGTGGGACGGCAATCGGTGCGCGCCAGGATCAGGATGCCGGAGTCCTTGGCGGCTTCCACCGCGGCGCGGATTTTCATGCGCGCTTCCTCATGCGGCAGGCAGGGCTTGCCGGCGGAGGTCAGGGCACGCGGCGTGATCTTGTCCTCGATCAGGATCGCGGCGGCGCCGACACGGCCATAGGCGCGCACCGTGCGCTGCACATTCATGGCGTTGCCGTAACCGTGGTCGCCGTCGGCCAGCACCAGCGTCTCCGGCGCCGCGCCGTGCACCATGTTGAAGGAGTCCATCATCTCGGCGAAGGAGAGCAGGTCGAGATCGGGTCCGCCCAGGCGGCTTGCCGCGACGCAGGAGCCGGACAGGAACGCGGTCTCGAATCCCGCGGCGGCGGCGAGCCTGGCGCTGATGCCGTCCCACACGGCCGGCATCACGATGAAGCCGGGCTCGGCCAGCAGGGCACGCAGGCGATCGGGCGGGGTCATGACGTTTCCTTCGATGCGGATTGCCGGGCGCGACGTTAGGCGGGATTGCGCGGGCGACCAAGCACCCGTTCAGGCTCGGCTCGGTGTCAGCCGCTGACGCGCGACGAACGCCGGGGCCGACGAGAGTGCGCGGAACGCTTGACCGCGAGGCGGGCCGGCGCTTCGCTGCGACGACAAACGGGAGGAGCGGACCATGGCGGCAAAGCAACCGGTGGCGATCGTGTTCGACACCTTCGGCACCATCGTCGATTGGCGCGGCAGCCTGATCGCGGAGCTGACCGAATTCGGCAAGCAGCGCGGCATCACCGCCGACTGGACCGGCCTGGTGGATGCGTGGCGAGCCGCGTACCACCCCTCGATGGATCGCGTGCGCAAGGGTGAGCAAGCGTGGACCACGCTCGACAATCTGCATCGCGCATCGCTGGATCATCTGGTGGCGGAGTTCGGCATCACGGGCCTCACCGAGGCCGACCTTCAGCACATCAACCGGGGCTGGCACCGGCTGAAGCCGTGGCCGGATTCGGTGCCGGGGCTGACCCGCCTGAAGCGCCGCTACATCATCGGGCCGTTGTCCAATGGCAATGTTTCATTGCTCACCAATATGGCCAAGTTCGCCGGCATCCCATGGGACCTGGTGTTCGGCTCCGACCTGTTCCACCACTTCAAGCCTGACCCGGAGACCTATCTCGGCGTCGCGCGCTTGCTCGATCTGGAGCCGGGCCAGGTGATGCTGGGGGCGGCGCACAACAACGACCTGGCCAACGCGCGGAAATGCGGGCTGATGACGGGGTTCTTCGCGCGGCCCTCGGAATATGGGCCTCACCAGAAGCGCGACTTTGCGGCAGACCAGGACTGGGACGTGGTCGCGGCCGACATCGAGGACATGGCGGCGAAACTGGGCTGCTGAAACGACGCACGGAGGGAACCATGGCGTCCGACCTGCAACAGATCGAGCAAGTGCTGCAAACCTATTTCGACGGCCTATACGAAGGCGACACCGCCAAGCTTGCCCAGGCGTTCCACGAACAGGCGCATCTGTTCTCGTCCGAGGACAGCAAGCTGGCGGACATGTCGCGCGGGCAGTGGTTCGAACTGATCCGCAGCCGCCCCTCGGCACAAAGCCGTGACCTGCAACGGCGCGACTGGGTGGTGCAGATCGACCGCTCCGGCCCGAATACCGCCTTCGCCAAGGTGCACTGCCAGATACCGCCGCGCTACTTCACCGACTACCTGACGCTGGTACGGCTGGCGGATGGCTGGAAGGTGATCTCCAAGACCTATCATACCGAGACCAGGCCGTGAGCATTGCTACCACGGGCTACGACTACATCATCGTCGGCGGGGGTTCGGCCGGATCGGTGCTGGCCAATCGCCTCTCCGCGCGGATGGCCAACAGGGTGCTTTTGCTTGAAGCCGGGCAGGACACGCCGCACGGCAAGGTGCCGAAGGAGATTCTCGATTCCTATCCCGGCACTGCCTATCTCAACCCCGGCTTCACCTGGAACAAGCTCAAGGTCACTACCGAAGTCATCCCGCACAACCGCCCCGACGCGCCGCGCCCGCCGCTGCGCACCTATGAGCAAGCGCGTGTGCTGGGCGGCGGATCGTCGATCAACGGCCAGCTTGCCAATCGCGGTGCGCCCACCGACTACGATGAGTGGCACGCCCGCGGCGCCGCCGGCTGGAACTGGGACAATGTGCTGCCGTTCTTCAAGAAGGTCGAGCGCGACATGGATTTCGACGGCCCGTGGCACGGCAACGAGGGCCGCATCCCGGTGCGCCGCATCTTCCCTGATCTGTGGCCGGAACACGCGAAAGCCGCGGCGGAGACGTTCAAGCAGGCGGGCTACGAATTCCTGCTCGACCAGAACGCGGAATTCCGCGACGGATATTTCCCGATCACCATCTCGAACGTCTATGAACGCCGGGTGTCGGCGGCGATCGGCTATCTCGATCCCGGCACGCGGATGCGCGAGAACCTCACGATCTCCACCGACACCCAGGCGCTGGGGCTGTTGTTCGATGGCGAGCGCTGCAGCGGCGTGCGTGCGCGCATCGGCGGACGCGAAACGGAATTCCACGGGCGCGAGATCATTCTTTGCTCCGGCGCCATCCACTCCCCGGCACATCTGTTGCGGGCAGGCATCGGCCCCGCCGGGCATTTGCGCGAGATGGGGATCGAGGTGCGCGCCAACCTGCCCGGCGTCGGGCAGCGGTTGCAGGACCATCCGGCGGTCGCCGTCGCGGCGTTCATCAAGCCGCATGCGCGCATCATTCACGACTACACGCGGCGGCACATCTATACCGCGCTGCGCTATTCCTCGGGGCTGGACGGCATTCCGGCAGGCGACATGTTCACCGTCGTTACCAACAAGACATCGTGGCATGCGGTGGGAGAGCAAATCGGGTCGTTCATCATAACCGTGTACAAGACGTATTCGGAGACGGGGCAGGTGCGGCTGGCATCACGCGATGCGAATGACGAGCCGGTGGTGGAGTTCAATTTGCTGTCCGACCAACGCGACCTGGAGCGCATGATGGACGGCGTGCGCCGGTTCGGAGCCATGCATCTGACGCCGGAGATGCGGGCTGTCACCACCGATGCGTTCCCCGCCAGCTACAGCGACAAGGTGCGGCAGGTCGGCATCATCAACCGCAAGAACAAGCTGCTGACCGACGCGATCGCGCGCCTGCTGGATGGCCCGGAGGGGCTGCGCAGCATGCTGATCCGCAAGCTGATCATGGAAGGGGTCACGCTCGAGCAATTGCTGCGCGACGACGAGGCGCTGGAGGCGTTCGTGCGCAAGGCCGCGGTGGGGGTGTGGCACGCGTCGTGTACTTGCCGCATGGGTGCCGAGGACGATCCGATGGCCGTCACCGATCCGGCCGGGCGGGTGCGCGGGGTGGCGGGACTGCGGGTGGTGGATGCGTCGATCTTCCCGTGCGTGCCGTGCGCAAACACGAATTTCCCGGTGCTGATGACCGCGGAGAAGTGCGCGGACGCGATTCTGGCGGGGGCATGACGGCGGCGCCGGGCTGGCGCTGAACCGATCGGTGACGTCGCAGGGTGCGGTCCCGCGCGTCAAGCATGGGATGTGCGTGCAAGGAGCTTCAGGCTGCCCTTGAGTATGCGCATGGTTCATGCGCATATATTGGCGGCGACTGCCTCTCGGAGGTCACATGGCAAAGTCCGTCGCCGTCCCGCGCGACCCTGGCCCTACCCGACCGGTGCGGAGGGCGGCCAATGTCACCCTTCCCGAGCCACTGCTACGGGAAGCCAAGGCGTTGGGCGTGTCGCTGTCGCAGGCCTGCGAGCGTGGGCTCACCGAGAGCGTCGCCGAGGCGCGCGCACAGGCCTGGCTGGCGGAGAACCGCGCCGCGATCGACGCGTGGAACGAGTATGTCGAGCAAAATTGCGTGCCGCTGGGCGAGTTCCGTCAGTTCTGATGGCGCGGCTCGACGTCTATCGCAGCCCGGGCCGCTCGGGCCAGGGTTACGTCGTGGACGTGCAAGCGGATTTGCTCTCGGGGCTGGCAACCCGAGTGGTGGTGCCGCTGCTGCCAGCGGGGAGTCTGCAAGCGGCGGCGCGGGATCTGAATCCGGTCTTCGATATCGCAGGGCAGCCGCATGTCCTGGTGACGCAAGCCATCGCGACCGTGCCGCGACGGGAGCTGAAGCAGCCGATCGCGTCGCTTTTGCATCGGCACGACGTCATCCTGCGGGCGCTCGATATTCTGCTGAGCGGGTTATGACCGCGCGTTGCGCCGGCGACCAGCACCCGCCGAAGCCGATTGCGTGTTCGGCGTAAACAGCCGGCACGGCTGAGCCGACCCGGAGACGAATGCGTGTAAATGCTTGCCTCGCACGCCTGCCCTGTGCAACTGGCGATTGTCGGGGAGACAATGGATTCGTAACGATGGCCAGGGCGGCACGCAGCAAGCAAGAGCCAAACGAAGCCGCCGGCACGCGGCGTTACCAACACCGGCAGGATGCCACCGCGAGGCCCGGAATCGGCGCCGCGCCGCGCTTCAAGCCAAAGGCCCCGCCGGTGAGCTATCGTTGCGACTCAAGCCTCACCCCCGCGCTGGACTGGGACAGCAACCCGGCGCGCGAGACCGCCTCCTTCCTGCTGCGCTGCATCGAGGACGCCGCTGCCCTGCCGGCGCCGCACGAATATTCGGGCCCGCGTGAACCGACCGGCGCCGACGGCGCGGCGCTGCTGCGCATCGGCGGCTTGCAGGATGCGGTGGCGGCGCTGAAGCGCATGCAGACGCCGTTCCTCGACCGGGCCGGCAAGGTCGAGCGGCACAGCTTCGACGTGCCCACCCTGCCGTTGTTCGTGCACGAGCGGCTGTCCACCGTGGCGATCATCAAGACGCTGGAGGATCATCGCAAGCGGCCGCTCCGCCGCATCCGTGTTCATCTGTGCCCATCTATGTTCATCTGTGTTAAACCTTTCTTCCATCCCAGCCTGGCAGCAGGTGTTCGGCGTGCCGTTCGAAGTAGTGCCGTTCAAGGCCACCGGCGCCACACCGAAGCCGCGCCCGCCGCAACGGCGCATCTATGCCGTGCCGCAAAAAGCGCAGTTCGCCATCACCGTGCCGCGCGTGCTCGGCTTCTCCATTGGCGTCCGCAACCGGGTCACCGTGCCGGATTGGCCAAACCTTGCCCCCATGGTGCTGGACCCGGCACAGATACCGCCCCAGTCAGACCTCGCGGCGATGCGGAACCAGGGCAAGCCCACCGCGTGGTCGCCGGGTGGCTTGTTCCGGGCCGATCTTGCCGCGTTCCACCGTGCCCATCGCGAGCAACAACTCTGCTACCAGATGGCGTCCGACCTGACGCGGCACTATGCGACGCACGGGACCTGCGAGGCGCCGCCTCACATGTTGTTCCCGCAACTGCTGCAAATCGCGCAGCGCTGCATCGAGGACAAAGTCAAACCGCTCGCGCCGGCGCAACGTCTCGATGGATTGCTCGCGCCGTACTATGGCTGGATCATCGAGCGGCTGTTGCAGGCGATCCGTCCCGACACCGCTGCCGGCGAGGCACCCGAAGTGCCGGACCTTGACCGCGACCGCCCTTGTGCCACCGCGGATATCAGCGTGTTCTCGTCGAAGCAGGTCAGGGAAGCGATCCGCAGCCATGTCAAACTGGTGATCATAGACTCGATCTGGGAGGCTCGGGCTGCCGATCTGCCCGACCAGCATGCGGTGGTGGACGCTTACATCAAGAACGATGGCCTTAATTTCACCGTTCCCTGCCTGCATAATGGCAAGCCGTCAGAGTATTTGCCGGACTATGTGATCCGCCTGAACGGTGCGCCGGATCAGTTCCTGATCGCGGAACTGAAGGGAGCAGACTGGGGAGGGTTGGCTGAGATAAAGGCCCAGGCCGCGCACCGGTGGTGTGCAGCCGTGAATGCTGCCGGCGAGTTTGGGCATTGGGACTACAAATTGACCTTCAGTGTCGCCGATTTGGCGGTGCATCTCGATACGATCCAGGTTGCGCCGCCCGTCGTTGACTCTCTCACCCCCTCCCCCTAAACCCCTGCCATCCGGGCCACTCCCCACCCCCGGTCCCCGCCCGATGCGGGGGCTCCGCCGCTCCGCGAAGGCTCGCGCAGCGGCGTATTTGCCGTTGTGGGCCAGCCACCCAAGGGTCCGCCGCCAAGGGACTGCCGCCAAGGGACTGCCGCATGTTCGAAGCCCTGTCCGAAAAACTCTCCGGCGTGTTCGACCGCCTGCGCCAGCGCGGTGCGCTGTCCGAAACCGACATCGGCGAGGCGCTGCGCGAAGTCCGTGTCGCCTTGCTCGACGCCGACGTGGCGCTGCCCGTCGTCCGCGACTTCATCGCCAAGGCCCGCGACCGCGCCCTGGGGACCGAGGTGCTGTCCTCGGTCACCCCCGGCCAGCAGATCGTCAAGATCGTCAATGACGTGATGATCGAGGAACTCGGCGGCGAGGGTGCCGTCCCGCTCAACCTGAACGCTGCGCCGCCCGTCCCCATTCTGATGGTCGGCCTGCAGGGCTCCGGCAAGACTACCACCGCAGGCAAGATTGCGCTCCGCCTGCGCGACCGCCAGCGCCGCAAGGTCTTGCTCGCCAGCCTGGACACGCAGCGCCCCGCCGCCCAGCTTCAGCTCGCCCAGCTCGCCCAGCAGGCGCAGGTGCCAAGCCTGCCCATCGTCGCCGGCGAAACCCCGGTGCAGATCGCCCAGCGCGCGATGGACACCGCCCGCCGCGAGGGCTTCGACGTGGTGCTCCTGGATACCGCCGGCCGCCTCTCCATCAACCAGGAGCTGATGGACGAGGTGAAGCAGGTCCGCGAGGTCTCCAGCCCGGCGGAAACCTTGCTCGTCGTGGACGCCATGACCGGCCAGGACGCGGTCAACACCGCCAAGGCGTTCAACGAGGCGTTGCAGATCACCGGCGTGGTGCTCACCCGCATGGACGGCGACGCCCGCGGCGGCGCGGCGCTGTCCATGCGCGCGGTCACCGGCGCGCCGATCAAGCTGGTCGGCGTGGGAGAGAAGCAGGACGCGCTGGAGGATTTTCATCCGGAACGCGTCGCCGGCCGCATCCTGGGCATGGGCGACATCGTCGGCCTGGTGGAGAAGGTCAGCGATACCGTTGACCAGGAGGAAGCCGAACGCCTCGCCGAGAAGATGGCGCGCGGCAAGTTCGACCTCGAGGACTACGCCGCGCAGCTCAAGCAGATCACCAAGATGGGCAGCCTGTCCGGCATCCTCGGCATGCTGCCGGGCATCGGCAAGATGAAGGCGCAGCTCGACGAGGCGAACATCGACCAGACGATCCTGAAGCGCCACGCCGCGATCATCGGCTCGATGACCAGGAAGGAGCGCAAGGACCCCGACATCATCAAGGCCAGCCGCAAGAAGCGCATCGCCGCGGGGTCCGGCACGTCGGTGCAGGACGTGAACAAGCTGCTGAAGCAGTTCGACGACATGGCCACGATGATGAAGCGCATGACCAAGCTGGGGCAGAAGGGCCTGATGCGCCACGGCCTCTCCGCCCTGATGCCGCGCCACATGCAGCAGCAGGGCGGCGGCCGCGGTCTCTCCCGTCATGGCCGGCCGTGACCCGGCGATTCACTCCCGATTCCCCGTGCGCGGATGGCGGGCCGGTCCCCCGGTCGAGCCCGGCGACTGCGGGCCGGCCATGACGTGAACCAGCCGATGGCCGGCCCCGCGCCGGCCATGACGCAAATAGTAGCCAAGGAGCCAAACCACCGATGAGCCTGAAGATCCGCCTCGCCCGTGCGGGCGCCAAGAAGCGCCCCTACTACCACATCGTGGTCGCCGACAGCCGCTCGCCCCGCGACGGCCGCTTCATCGAGAAGCTGGGCAGCTATAACCCCATGCTGCCGGCGGAGCATGCGGATCGTGTGCGCCTGCAGGACGAGCGCATCCAGCACTGGATGAGCCACGGCGCTCTGCCGACCGACCGGGTGGCGAAATTCCTCGGCAAGGCGGGCCTCGCCCCGATGCCGGCAGTCCGCGAGCAACCGATCAAGTCGGCGCCCGGGAAGAAGGCGCAGGAACGTGCCAAGGAAGCCGCTCCGGCGTAACGGCACCGTGGCATTGAACCGCATCCTGCTGGGCGTGATCGGCCGGCCGCACGGCGTGCGCGGCCTCGTGCATGTGGTCAGCCACACCGCCGATCCTGCCAATCTGGCCGCCTACGGTCCGCTGACCGACGACCGCGGCCGGCGCTTCACCCTGCGCTGGCGGGGCGAGGGGCTGGCCGAGGTGACGGAACTGCGCGACGGCGTTGCCGTCCCGATCACCGATCGGACGACAGTCGAAAAGCTGGTCAACACGCGGCTGTATTTAGACCGTGCGCAGCTCCCCGAGCCGGATGCCGACGAGTTCTACCTCGCGGACCTGATTGGGATGACGGCGGTCGATACCACCGGCACAGTCTTGGGCGAGGTCACCGCCGTGCACGACTACGGTGCCGGCGCGAGCCTGGAGATTGCGACGGAGGGCGCCGCCCCGCTGTTGGTGCCATTCACGCGCGTCGCGGTGCCGGGGGTCGACCTGCCAGGCCGTCGCGTGACGGTCGTGCCGCCGGATCAGACGGACTGGGTGTCAGAGACTCCCTCCGCTCGCGCGGCGGCCGCGCAGCGATCCAACGTGGGGGAGGAGGCGACGGGCCCGGGTTGGAGCGGGGGGGCAAGCGCGCCTCATGATCGCGGGACCTCGCCCGCATGACGTTCCGCGCCTCCGTGCTGACCCTGTTCCCGGAGATGTTCCCTGGCCCGCTGGCCGGCTCGCTCGCCGGTCGCGCGCTGGCGCACGGCATCTGGTCCCTCCAGCCCGTGAACATTCGCGACTTCGCCACCGACCGCCACCGCACGGTGGACGACACCCCCTTCGGCGGCGGGCCCGGCATGGTGATGCGCCCTGACATCGTCGATGCCGCCCTTGCCTCGGTCGCGGACGACCGCCCGCGCGTCTTCCTCACCCCTCGCGGGCGTCCTTTCACCCAAGGCCTGGCCCAGCACTATGCCTCTGCTCCCGGCCTCGTCCTGCTCTGCGGCCGCTACGAGGGCGTGGACCAGCGCGTGATCGACGCGCATGCGATGGAGGAGGTCTCGGTCGGAGACTATGTACTCTCCGGCGGTGAGCTTCCCGCCCTGGTGGTGCTGGATGCCGTCATCCGCTTGCTCCCTGGCGTGATGGGCGCCGCCGACAGCGCCACCGAGGAGAGCTTTGCCCAGCATTTGCTGGAATATCCCCATTACACCCGGCCGGCCGAGTGGCAGGGCCGCCGCGTTCCGGATGTATTGCTGTCGGGCCACCATGCCGCCGTCGCCGCCTGGCGCCGCGCCGAGGCAGAGCATGTCACCGCCGAACGCCGCCCCGATCTCTGGGCCGCCCATCGCGCCCGGCCCCCGACCGCGCCGGTTGTCAGCCCGGCCGCTTCCTCTTAAGCAGCGCTCCGCAAAGGAACCTCCGCCATGAACATCGTGCAGCAATACGAAGCCGGCGAGATCGGCCGTCTGACCAAGGACCGCACCGTGCCGGCATTTCAGCCGGGCGACACGGTTCGGGTCGCGGTGAAAGTGGTGGAAGGCGAGCGCACTCGTACCCAGGCGTTCGAGGGCGTCTGCATCGCCCGTTCCAACAAGGGTCTGAGCAGTAATTTCACCGTCCGAAAGATCAGCTATGGCGAGGGCGTGGAGCGTGTATTTCCGCTGTATTCGCCGTTGATCGCGGAAATCGCGGTGGTGCGCCACGGCGACGTGCGTCGCGCCAAGCTGTACTATCTGCGCGGCCGGTCCGGCAAACGTGCCCGCATTGCCGAGCGCGCCCGCAGCACTGGCCCGGCCGAAGCTTCGCCTGCGGAGTCCGGGGCCGCGGAATAACGCGCCAGGTCGGCAGCGCGCCGGGTCGCTCGGTCGTCGCCCGCCGGGGTGCTGCGGTCGCGTGAAATCCGAGCCAGAATCAGGCAGCAATACGTGACGGCCTGTTGAAGAGCGTGTAGTCAAACGCTCCTCACCGTGCTGCGAGGCTGCTTTGATTCATTTTGCCCCTCGTACAATTGTGGCCTTTACAATGCTCGTCCTCGCGGTGCTGATCGCCGGCTGCGATGCACCGGTGCGCATCGGCGTCAAGCAAGCGCGGGCGGCAGGCGTGGTCGTCCCTGCCGGGATGCAGCGGCCGATCATCCCGACCGCCTTTGTGCCACCAGCACCGCGGCCGGCCTCGAGGCCGGCACCACCCGTAATGCCGGCGGCATTCACCACGGCCGGCTTGCTGCACGTGCCCAGCGTGCCACAGCCCCGACAACCGACTGACGTGGTGGGGCTGCTGCTGCAGCCCGACGGTCCACAGTCCGGCGCACGCTCAATCACCTTCGGTCAGGTTTTCCGCCCCGGCCAGCTTCCCGCCGGCAGTGGCCTCGCGGCCCGCATCGATGGCCGCGAGGTAGCGGCGCAACTCGACGTAAAGGCCACCAACCCTGACGGCTCGGTGCGTTTCGGTGTCGTGACGCTGCGCGCCGCCGCGCCCGCGGCGGTGATGTTGGTGCGTACGGGAAAATCCGCAGTCCCGGACGTCGATCTGGCGGCACGTGCAGCGCATGACGATGTTTCCGTCGACCTGGTGATGCACGGCGCCTCCGGCGACACGCCATATCATTTCGACCCAGCCACGCTTTTGTCGAGCGCGCTCGCAGCCGGCAAGGCGTCCTTCTGGCTGCGCGGCCCCCTGGTCACCGAGGCACGCGTGAACGTGCCGGTCAGCGGCTCATTCCGCCTTACGTTCGACGTTCGTGCCTATGCCGATGGTGCGATGCTGACCGACATCGCGTTCGACAACGACTACGCGATGCAGCCGGTCGGCGGTGACGTCGCCTACGACGTGACGATCAGCCGTAACGGCAAGCCGGTCTTGCAACATGCGAAACTACGGCAATTCCAGTACCAGACCTGGCACCGTGAAATCTGGAGCGACGGCGATCCAGACATCAACGTTGTGCACGATATCGCGGCGATGGAGCGCACCGGCGCGATCCAGACCTACGATTTGACGACCGGCGTGGCGCCGCAGGCGATCGACGACGAACGGAAGGCGCTGGCGACGCCGGGATTCTTCGACATTCTGGGCAATGCCGAGGTGCAGAAGTACATGCCGATGGTCGGCGGACGCGACGACATCGGTCCGCTGACGGCCGGCAACGCTGTGTGGCTGATGACACAGAATCCGGTCGCCGCGCGCTTCGCGCTGGCACAGGCCGACGCGGCGGGCAGCGTCCCAATTCATTTCTTCGACCCGGTCGCCGGCACCTATGTGACGCTGGAAAAATACCCCAAACTCTGGATCGACGACCGCGGCGGGAGCGGCCCTGACACGACCGGGCTGACGCAGAAAATCGGCAATACCGGCTGGTTCTACGACAATGCGCATCAGCCGGAGCTGACGTATTTGCCGTACCTGATGACGGGAAGCCACTACCGCCTGGACCAGTTCGAGGCGCAGGCAACGGCCACGGTGCTGAACGTATGGCCAGCACCACGCGAGGACGCGAAAGGCATTGTCGTCAATCGAATGACGCAGGTGCGCGCGGCCGGCTGGAACCTGCGCGAGGTGGTGGAGGCAGCATTCGCGCTGCCTGATGCTTCGCCGTTGCGGCGGTATTTCCAGCGTCTCCTCGCCAACAACATCGACTATCTGCACACTGACATGGTGAACGCGCACGAGGGAGAGGCGACTGGCTGGCTACCTTTGCGCACCGATGTCTTTTTCAAGCTGGCTCCCTGGCAGGAGGATTTCCTGGCAAGCAGTCTCATCCTCGCCGCGCGTCAAGATGTGCCGGGAGCCAAGGAACTGCTGATCTGGATGACGAATTTCCTGGCCGGCCGCTTTCTGGCCGAGGACAAAGGATTTCCGCCATACGCCGGCGGTGCGTTCGAGCTGGTCATGAATGATGGCGATGGACACACGCTGCAAACGTGGAAGGAAATTTTCGAACTGTCGGAGCAAAGACTGGCCAGGGACTTTGCCGACAATGGCCATGCGTGGTCGGGGATGACCTACGCTCTCCAATTGCTCGCCGACCGCGCCATGCTGGGCGGCTTGATCGGGGCCACGCACAGCGACGAGGCGCGGCGCGCCTTCGACTGGCTGGTGGCACATGCGCCGCAGATCGGCAAGCAGCGGCTGGTGTTGGATCCGAGCTGGAATATCGTGCCGCTGTCGATGCAGGCGGCAGAAGAGCGATAGCGGGTCAGCGCCGCGGCCGCGCGCGTACCAGCATCTGCTTGCCCATCGGCTTGAGCGGCGAGGCAAGATAGGCACGAATCAGCAACGGCGAGACCGGCAGTCGGGATTTCACGGTCAGCGGCAGGAAGCGCGGCCGCACGTCGATCGCGTCATAGCCGTTGGCGGCGAGAAAATCGACCAGGCTGATATCCGAGTAGATGGCGATGTGCGTGTAGTCGTCGAAATACTCGCGATATGCGTAGCGATAGTTCGGCTGCAGGATATTCAGCGTCCCGTCCTTGCTCAGCCTGGTGCGCAACGTGGCCAACACGGTCGCGAACTGAGCCTGGGTAATATGCTCGAACAGATTGCTGGCGAAGGCAAAGTCCACGCCGGCATCGGGCAGGAAGCCGAGGTCGGTCACGTCCCCCACCACGGCCTCGACACCCGGGACGAGGTGGCGCGGGAAGTCGGCCCACGCATCGACCGCGATGCGGCGGCGCGCTTCCACATGGTTGATGAAATTGCCATAGCCGCAGCCGAGATCCACCACGCAGGCGTCGCGGCCGATCAGTTTGCTGAAATGCCAGCGCCACAGCGCCTCCCACACCACGTCGCGGCGGGGATCCTCGGTCAGCCGGGACGCATGGTAGCCTTCGCTCACGAGCGGGCG
Source organism: Acetobacteraceae bacterium (assembly GCA_035508435.1). GTDB lineage: Bacteria > Pseudomonadota > Alphaproteobacteria > Acetobacterales > Acetobacteraceae > JASHVB01. The sequence goes on from DATJNA010000140.1 coordinate 52,118, forward strand.
GGCCACCAGCCGAACACGATGCCCAGCATCATGCGGCAGCCCACGGCCAGGGCCCGCACATTATCGGTGTTGCCGCCTTTGCTCGCACCGACGCGCTGATAGAAGGTAATGGGGCACTCCACCACGAAATAGCCGTAGCGCAGCGCCTTATCGAGGAAATAGGCGTTGAACTCCAGATTCACCGACGCGTCCAGCACCGGCAACAGGCGCTGCACCACGCTGCGACGGCACAATTTGTAGGTGGTGCCGACATCGGTGATGGTGCTGCGGCCCAAATGTTTGGCTTCGAGCAATTTCCCAACGAACAGATTGCCGTAATACATGAAGGTGCTGAGCTGCGTGGCGTATTCGCGCAGACGCTCGACCGTGCGGGTGCCGTTGACGATGTCGGCGTGCGGTGCGTAGGCGAGGAACTTCTCGAGGTCGAAGGCGCGGAAAGTCCGGTCGCCCTCGCACAGCACGATCAGGCCGGTTTGGTCCAGCCGCACCGCCTCGGAGAGCGAGCGATAGACGCAGTAGCCGTAGCCCTGGGCGGTCTCGTTGAAGGCGATGGCGCCCGCTTCCTGTGCACGCTCGAACGTGGCATCGGTGCTGTTGTTGCTGACGACGATCACCTTGTCGACCAGCGGATGCGCCGCGAAGTCGCGCACGGCGTCACCGATGCTCTCCTCATCGTTGTAGGCGGTCAGGACGACGGTGACCTTGCGATGCGGCAGCGGATCGAACCGCACCGTGGCGGCCTGGCGCTGGCGCTTGGCGGGGAACAGTACCAGCAGGTCGAGCAAGGTGAAGGCGATGCCGAGAACGATTGGCATGCCGCTGTACCAGACGATCCACTCGTTGAGCGGTCGCAGTGCGGCTTCCAACCCGAACACGAGCCGGGGCACGACCATCAGGACGCCGCACAGATACATTGCGATACCGAGACAGAAGCACAGAATCCCGTACAGCATGAATGGCACGCGGCGCAGCCGGCCGACCACGCCGGCGCCCGACGGGAGGTATCGCCAAAAGCCTCGCCATGCCCTGATCTGCGTCACCAAGGCTCCCAACCACGCGCCTGCAAGGCGGCCGTTCACCGGCCATGGCGCGGACACCGGCACGGTGCGGAACGCACCTCGCACGAAACATGTAGGTGCGGAGTGTAACCGCCGCACCCCGTCGATCGCAAGCACGCGATTGGCACTCGCCCGATGGCATGGATGCGCGGAGTCTGGTTTCAGGTTGGTTGCGGTGCAGTACAAGCTTGCTGTGGCATCGGCATGCAAGTTATATCGTTCGCACCACCAGCCGCTGCGCGATCATCGCAGCCGGCGTGGTGTGATTGGCACGCTTGGAGCGATGCGCGTGGCCGAACTTGCGGAATCCCTTGCCGACCATACGGATCGTGTCCAGGTAGGCGTGCGCGCCGGCTGGCTCGCCGCGGCGGTGGTCTGCGCGGGCTTTGCGATTCGCTGCATCGGCATCGGCGGCCGATGGCTGACCGGCGACGAACTCTGGTCGGCCAGCCTCGCCAAGGATGGACCCTGGACGGCATTGCTGACCACGGCGCGGTTCGATGTTCATCCCCCGCTTTACTACCTGCAACTCAGCCTGTGGATGCTGTTCGGCCACAGCGACCAGTGGCTGATGCTGAACTCCATTCTGTGGGGAACCGCGGCGGTGGCATTGTTGACCGTCGCCGCCAGCGAGATTCACGGCCCACGCATCGGCCTCGCGGCCGGCGCCATGCTCGCGGTCGCACCCGCCGCACTCAACTACGGCGACGATGTGCGCATGTACCCGATGTTGCTCGCGCTGATCGTGCTTGCCTGGTACACCCAGGCGCGGTGGCTGGACGGCACGTCCGGCCGCTTCGGCGCGTTCTGGATGATCGTCGCCCAATGTGCGATGGCGTACAGCCACGGCGCGGCATTGGTCATGCTATCGGGCGTGGTATTGCTCGGCGGCACGACCCTGTTGCTGCGTCGGGATTGGCGGCAGTTGGGCCGCTGGATCGGCATCGAACTGGTGGTCGGGCTGCTGGTCTCGCCGACGATCATCGTTGCGCTGATGCGCGGTGTGAACCATCCGGCAGTACCCGGGTTTGACAATTTCCTGCAGACCTGGACCTTCCTGACCACCGGCGATTCGACCTTGCAGGCACCGTTCGTGGCCGGCGCGGTGATATTGCTCGCCGTGCTATTGCTCGGAGCGGAACTGGACAGCGCGGCGGCGTTGCAGACCGGGATGCTGGTGTTCGCGCCGCTGATCCTGGCTGGCGTGGTCAGCCATGCGTACAAGCCGGTCTGGCTGGATCGCACCTTCCTGCCGGTGGTCCCGTTCATCTGCCTGGGCCTCGCACGCGCCCCACTGGACCGCGGACGAACCGCATCCCGGACGCCGTGGTACGGCGCCGCGGTCTTCGCGGTGCTGCTGCTGGCCTGGGTGGGCCTCGCCATTCCGAATCAGATCACGCGCGAGAAAGGTGATGGCTTCAAGCCCGCCGCTGCGCTGGTGCATACGCTGCAACGCCCGGGTGACCTGATCGTCTGCGGCCCGAACTACACCTACTGGTACTTCCTTTGGTACTATGCCGGCCCGCACTGGGGTGAGCCGCGCCATGCCTTCATACTGAATGCCGATTGGCAACACATGATGGCGCGGTTGCCGCCTGCCCTGACGGCGGTGCTTGGCCTCAGCGAGGCCGATCGCACGCTGCACCGCAATGGCGTCACCATTACGCTGTGGGATCCAGACCGGCCGCTGCCCAAGACCTCCGGCAACATCATCGTGGTGGGCTTGCGCGAATTAGAAGCCGTGAAAATTCCTGGCTATCGCCTGGCAAGCAGTACCATAGACACGCAGATCCTGGTGGAGCGCTGGGTTCCCGATCCGCGCGGCGACTGACCGCTCATCCTGTTCACTGCGATACCCATGGTCGCAGCGGAACCGGTTGACGCCCCATCTCGGCTTGGTTTCTTCGCGTGCCGCGAACATCGGGGCCACGTGGTGTCGTGGCCCTGGCGCGACGGCGCCGGGCCGATCCAACCATCCCGGTGCGCCCGCGCGCATTGTGATTGATTGTGGCAGCAGCGTCCTGTATCTAGCGACCAGGTCGTCAGAGGCATGTGCATCGCGTGGGCGGCATGACCGTCGACGGGCAATTTTCCTTTTGTTGGAAACACCACTCGATCCCAATCGGTCCGCCACGCATGCGGAGAACGATCGCCGGCCGCTGGATCGGCGCGCCGGGGGCAGGCCGCCAGCGACGGCACGCTGCCCGAGCAGCGGCTACCTGAAATGGTTCGTCCTGCTCGGTCTGGCGTCGTTCGCGCTCTGCTGGCTCTACGTGGCACTTGCCCCAATGACCTTCATGGATGCCGAGTACCCCCGCTGGCGCGCCAAGGAAACGCTGCTTGCGCGTTGCGATTTCGGTGCCTTCGCCGTGGTGGGGGACTCGCGAGCCGCGGTGGACATTGCGCCGGTTCGTCTGCCGATGCGAGTTACCAATCTGGCCCTGGCCGGGACGACGCCGATCGAAACTTACGTCATGGTGGCGCGCGCCTTGCGCTGCGCGCAGCCCCCGCCGGCCATCATCATCTCGATCAGCCCGTCGCATGTGGCCGCGCCCGATACGTTCTGGGGCAAATCGGTGCGCTACGGCTTCCTCTCCCTGCGCGATCTGTTTTTGTTGCGTGACATATCGCTGCGGCTGCACAACACAGACGTATTGCAGCCGGAACCACCGGACGGGCTTTCGATAACGCCCCGCATCCTGTTGTATGAGGCCCGGTTCCCGGCACTCTATTTCGGCAGCCTCTACCACAACGTGCCGTTCCTGCCCTATCGGGATAACCAGGCGCTCTACGCGAAGGTGCTGCGGTCGCGCGGGCAATACTATTTTGCCAGCCGCGCCGGCCCGACCGCGATCGGTCCCGAGGGCGAACTCAGGGACTTTGTGGCGCAGCCGGTGCTGGACGCCTATTTCAACAGGATCCTGGCACTCACCGCCTCGCGGGGCATCCCCGTGTATTTCATTGCAATGCCGTTGGATGCGGATACCTACGATGCGGTGCCGCCAGCGGAGAAGCGCCACTTCGCCGACTACCTGCGCCGCTATGCGGCGAAGTACCCGAACTTCCACGTCGCCACCGAACCTCTGCCGCACTGGCCCAACCGCTATTTCGCCGACTGGCTCTCCCACATGAACCCGACCGGCGTTGCGGTGTTCAATCGAATGCTCGCCCAGTGCCTGGCCCGCATCGCCACCAAGAGCATGACCCTCGGGTCGGAACCCGCATGCCCGCTGGGAACCGCGCCGCCAGGATAGCGCCTCTGGGCGGCGGCCGCCTTCGAGAGGCGGCCAATGCGCGGCTGCCTCAGCCCCGACCCGACGGTGACAGAGCGCCGGGGCGCCGCCCGCCGGCGGGAAGCGCCGCGATGCCGCCCGCTGCCTGCCCCCGCCATGGCAGCCCAGGCGCTGTCGAACGCCCAGCCTGCTGCACCCGACGTACATATTCACCGAGGCAGGTGCACACCGCGAAGGTATAAAGGTTCATCCCACGATACGATACAGCAATAAATGCACCGCATATCATCAGGATCGCCAACATCAGCAGCAAACTGTCGGCAAGATCGGCGCACCAGGCAAGCTCCGGGATGTCTTTTGCGTAGCGTTTCGCCCGCCGCAACTGCAACGCGCTGACCGCGATGAGCGACAGGTAGATTGTCAGGCCGACCCAGCCTTGCTCGCCCAGCATCTCGAAATACAGGCTGTGGAATGCCCGGCCGAACACCACGGCACCGTCGGGATACTCGATGCGGTCGATGCGGTAGTTTTCGAACCCGCCGCCCAGCGGGTGGCTCATGGAATAGTTGAAGGTCCATTGCCACACCAGCAACCGAGTGAGCGCGGAGGTTTCCTGGTCATACGACTTGATCGTATCCATCCGCTGGTCCCAGGCACTCGACGTGTGATAAATCAGCCCCAGGAGTGCCACTGCACCGACGCACGCCGTCAGGATCTTGCGCTTCGATTTGATGAAATACCCCACGCCGAGCACGAGGATGCCGACCAGACCGGTGCGTTCGTAGGTGCCGATCGTTGCGAACAACGCAACGACCGATAATCCGATCAGCATCAGCTTCGTCAACTGGGTCTTCGGCAGCAAGATCGAATGATTCATCGCGTACAGCGCGATCGGCACCATCGACACGGCGGCGGTGGCGAGCAATCCCCCCTCGCCCAGCCCGGAATTGCCCGCCACCAGCCCGAGGTCGCGACCGTAGCCGCCGCCCGAGATCATCGTCTTCAGGCCGAACGGCAAAAGGTTGCCGGCCAACGAAAAGACGTAAACCAGCAGGAAGGCCTCGATCTGCACGCGCGAACGGATCACGAAGGGAATGAAGGCAGAGAACAAGACCGTCTTGAACGCCCAGTTCCACTTGGCCCATGCGGCGTCTGGAACTTCCGCCCACAGCAGGGTTACGGTGCACCAGAACGCCAGCATCAGCATGAGAATGCATGAGGCGGTCAGGCGCGGTGGCCAGCGCCGGTCCATCGTGATGTAGCTGCCGAAGGCGGCCACTCCCATGATCAGGGCGCAGGGAATCTGGCTGAGGATGATGTACGCCACCGACTGTGGCGAGAACAGGTCGACCCAGATATAGCCGAGGGTGAAGACGAACGGCGCGACACACCCCAGGCCGACCAGGGACAAATAGACCAGCAGCAGGTAAATACTGCGGATCAACGTCGCGGCTCCGCGTGCATAGCGCAGTCGTCATCGGTCTGCGGCAACGGCGCCGCCATCACCGCCGCCCGCGGCGCCACGGAGTGCTCTGGTGCGGCGGCTGTCGCGCGCGCTCGCGCCAGGATGGCACAATGCGTCCGCCACGCACCGGCTGAGGCTGCTGTGCCGCGTCCGGCTCCGCCTGCGCCGACGGCACCGGGAACCATGGCATCGTCCGATCCAGCGTGATTGCGCGGAACGCCACGAAGATCACGAACGCGGTGCTGAACAGTACGCCAAACAGGTCGAGCACGGGCCTCGCCCCTCGAAAAACATGCGTCGCGCGCGCGCGAAAATCACACCGCCGACAACCGGCGGTATACCGAACTGCCCGCGTAAAAGCCACGCAAACGTGCGGTCTTCCACCGCTTGTTCCGGGCCGCTCGCCGCCTGGCGGAGGGAACCGAGGCGGCAGCCGGGCGTCATCCTGACGACCCATCCCACCTAGGAAAATCGACAAAACATGATGCGTTGGTCATTCGATTGGCCCGTGCTCAACCGGGCTCTCGCACTCGTCCTGCTCGCCGCCGCCACGATCGCCGCCGCTCCGTCGCCGAACAGCGCCGCCGCCCCGCCGCCGAACAGCTCCGCCGCCCGCCAGGAAGCCGAGAAGCTGAATCAGCTTCCCCCGCTACATCCGCGTGGCCGCGCCCGCATCGATCATTCCGGCCGCAAGGAGGTGGGCCGCGCCTCCTATTACGCCCGTTACTTCGACCACCGCATCATGGCCAACGGGCGACGGATGAACCCCAACGCCGACATCGCGGCCAGCAAGACCCTGCCGCTGGGCACCACCGCCGCTGTTACCAACCTGGAAAACGGCAGGACGGCTACGGTACGGGTGGAGGATCGCGGCCCCTTCATCGACGGCCGCGTGGTCGATCTCAGCCCAAAAGTCGCGCGTGACCTGAATATCATCAAGCAAGGGGTGGTGCCGGTGGTGGTGAAGCCTATTGCCGTCCCCTTGCCAGACGGCAAGGTGAAGCTTGGCGCCGGCGCAGCCGAGGCGACACCGCAACAGATCGATGCAGCCACGCGGACCACTCAGGCATTGGTCGACGACCAACCGAGAGAAACCGCCAGCCGGCGCTGAGCCACGCTCCAGGCAGGAACCCGGCCGCTCACGCGGCGCTGTCGGTCATTCGCATCCAACGGAACGCGGCATGCAACGCAGCGCACATCGCGTTAACACAATGCCGCGTACGCCGGCTGTGTCACGCCGCAGTGTAATTATCCAGGATCTCTTCGGCGGTAAGCACGCGGGGATAGATCGCCACCTCGTCCAGGCCGCCGTCGAGGAAGCTTGCCAGATCACGGGTCCCGAGGCGAACCGGGGCTACGCCATGTTGGGGATAGATGTTGTACGATGCATAGAGGGCCCCGGGCGATGTGGCGGGACTGCCGCGGAGGGTGCCATTCTTATAGATCGAGACCCCGGCAGCGGGGTTGCTTGCATCCCCGGGATCGTAGCAAGCGACGATATGCATCCACTCGCCGGATACCAGCTCGTCCTCAAAATAGGCTCCCGCGCCCTCGTTCTGACCACCATTGGCACTCGTTGGATTCCAGATATAGGCGGAGATACGGTTCGGCCGCGGGGAATCCTTGCTGTAGAAGCGGAAGCCCCACTCAAAGGCCCCACGCTGGCCTTTGCCAAGCCAGTGCACGTAATGCTCGCTGGTCTGCCCCTGGAATGTCAGCGTATCCGGACGGAGCCAGGCCTCTACAGTTAGCCCTCGCCCGCTCGTCGGCTGGCTGAACGCCGTGCTGTCGGGAATTTCCACGTACGCACCCACGCCGTTCAGCCCGATGGCGACATCGGCTTCGCTATGGACCGCGCCGGCTTGTCCGAAGGTGATGCCGCCGTAATAGGTGCCGCTGTGGCCGTGTCCGGTCGAGTCATGTGCAGAGGGGCCGATTTTCTCCTCGACCCTCCAGTAAGCGACGGGATGTTTTGCCAGCACGCGTCTGTGGTATGAGAGCGGGCTCATGATCGACCTCTGCATGGCTGTATCCGCGAAGGCGAGCGATCCAACCGCCGCCAGCGCGGAACGACGTTTCAGGTCAGGCATTCCGATGACGTCCTTCGAGCTGGAAGACGGCGATCATCTGCTACGGAGTACGCATCGACGTCACGGCATCGCCGGCGATGACGTCAAGCGACCGCAGCTTTTCCGTCCTCCCATCTTCCGGACGCCGGACTGAACCATACATCTCCGGCAGGTCAGAGTGTGTGAGGCATGTCATAGTTCATGCGATCAGCCGGTGAAGCGATCCACGCCCAACAGCGCGGGTGGCGATGCAACGACACGGCAGGGTGTGACTCGCGCCGCTCTGACAGTGGTTACTGGGTTCCGATAGCGGAGACGAGGTTCTGATAGTTGGTACCACGTATGGCGCCCGCCCGGAAACCGCATTCACGGCGCATCATCGACCTGCTGCGTGACGTTCAGTGTCCGCGCGTCAGCTTGCGGATGCGGTGGTTCTCGCTGTCGCCGATGTAGAGCGCGCCATCCGGACCCACAGCCGCACCGTGTGGCCGCGCGAGTTGCGCCGCCGTGGCAGGTCCGCCGTCGCCCCCCGGGCCGGAAGCGCCATTGCCGGCGATGGTGGTCACGATCCAGGTCCGCGCATCGATGCGGCGGATCGCATGGTTCTCGGTATCGACGATGAACACGCTGCCATCCGCATCCACTGCCATTTCCTTTGGCGCGTCGAACACCGCGTCGCGCGCATCACCGCCATCGCCGGCATAGCCGCGTGCACCGGTCCCGGCGGCGGTGTGGATGATGCCCTCGCGTACCCGACGCAGGCTGCTGCCCTGGCGTTCCAGGATGTAGATCGCGCCATCCGGCGCCAGCGCCACCGCGCGTGCGCCGAACACGCCCGCGCGCGTGGCGGGTCCGCCGTCGCCGTCATGCCGCGCCTCGCCGGTGCCGGCGAACGTGCTGATGATGCCGCTTGCGAGATCCACTACGCGCACCCGATGATCAGCCACATCGGCAATGAGCAGTTGTTGCTGAGAGGCATCGAGTGCGAGACCGTTGGGTTCGGCGAGCCCCGCGGATGCGGCGGGTCCGCCGTCGCCACTGAATTTGCCGGAACCGTCGCCGGCCAGCGTACTGATCACGCCTGGCGGCTCCACGCGCCGGACCCGCTTGTTCAGCCGGTCGGCGAAATAGATCGTGCCACCCGCATCCACCACCACACCATACGGCTGATTGAGCAAGGCCTGCGTCGCCTCGCCGCCGTCGCCCGCGAAGCCCGCGGCGCCGGTACCGGCGATCGTGGCGATGGTCCCGGTGCGCACGTCGACACGCCGGATGCAATGATTGTAGGTGTCGGCAAAGATCAGATTGCCAGCGATATCGAAACAAAGATCGAACGGATTGTTAAGCAATGCCGCGCGCGCGGGACCGCCGTCACCCGCGAAACCTTGCTCGCCCGTGCCCACCGCGGTTGAAATGATCCACGCATCTGTTGCCATGGCGTTGGTCCCCCTCGCCGCCACGATGGTTGTCGCCTGCGTCCTGTCAAGCGTAGGATCACCACAACCGCACGAAGCCGGAGGGACGATGATGGATATGCAGGTCGCGACCGAAACAGACCGAGGCGAGGCTGGCAGCCTCTACGCAAAGCTGGAAGAGCGCGTCATCATGCGCGACCAGGTGGGCGCCAGCGAGGTCTACTACGATCTGGTCCGTGCCGGCCGGCCGTTGCACGAGATCATCGCCGAGGCGGTCCGCATCCATGCGCCGTACACGCATGTGCCATACCATGAGCGCATTGATGACGGCTATCCGAATTTCGTTAACAACGACCACTGCCTGCTCAGTGCGCGGGCCACGGTGAACCTGACGAAAATGCTGCCGAGCCATCTGGCAATGCTGCCGATGGCGCAGACGATCTGGTACATTCCGAGCGGGCTCGATATCTGGAACCAGAAAATCAATAAGGCACCGGGTCATTACACGCGCATGCGCGGCAATCTCGGCAAGCAGGAAGCGCCGCCGGCGCCGGCGGTTTACTGGCCCGACCAGGAGCCGGTGCGCGAAGTCGCTCCGTTGCGCGAGCGTCTGAACAATTGGATGACTCTGGTGCATCGCGGCCAGGTGATCGATGCCTATCGCACCTTCCTGGGCCTGATGGAGGAGACCGCCAATCGCAAGGAAGTGCTGGCGGAACTCTGCTTCGCCGGGCTGATCGACGTGCAGGACCGGATGCTGTGGAACCGCTCCTACACGACCGGGCACAAGGCGTACCGCGCGCGCTCGACGGTGGAGGTCGGCAACGCCATCGGCTGGGACAATGCGCATCACGTGGTTTACGCGGGCGCGCTGGACATCGCGGTGGGGCCGCGTTGGTACTCCACCTACGAAATGGCCTGCAACCTGGTGAAGATGCACATCGAGGGCGAGGCGCTGCACGCCGTGCCCTATGGCGGCGTCAGCGAACCCGAACGCAAGGTGCTGCACCAGACCGGCGCGGTGACCCCAGAGGATTCGGCCGAACTGATCCGTGCCGCCATCCGCGACGGCGAGCCCGCGACGATGGACGTCGTGACGCGCCTGCTGAAGGCCGGGCGCGATCCGCGCCGCATGCTGGACGTGCTACAGATTGCCGCCGCACAGGTGGTGCTGGAGACACGGGCCGGCGAGGCGTTCAGCATGCCGCACCATTGCTACGAATACCTGAACACACTCGGCTGGTTCTGGGACAATTTCGACCATCCGCGGCGGCTGCGGCTGCTTTACGTGGGCGCGTCGTTCGTCAACCGCATGGCCTATCACCAGCAGGGCATCGGCGAGGTCCACACCTTCTCGGCCAAGCCGCCGGCAGGCGCGGACCGCATGTCGGCCGGCCAGTTGCTGGATCGCGTCGAGGCCGCGGTGTGCGCGCTGAGCGGCCAGGAGAGCCTGGACTGGACGCAGGCTTATCTGGACAGCGGTGCCGACCGCGCGCCGCTGGTGCAGCGCATCGCGCTGGCCGCCACGCGGCTGGGCAACGATCCGCACAACCAGGAAATCGCCCAGTGCATGCTGATGGATTACGGCATCAACCGTCAGCCAGAGCGTGACACGCTGTTGCTCGCCGCCGCGTACCACACGGCGATGCACCGCAAATACGGCGACCCTCTGGAGCCGGCCCGTCGTTTCGGCCAGGCGATGGGTTTTTCTGAATTGCAGTAACGGAACGATAATGCTGGCTCTGTCGATCAGGCCGATCGATCCGGTGTCTCGCCCGTTCTTCGCGGGCGAGGTCTCCGGGGTCGACATCACCCGCCCCCTGTCGCGCGAGGACGTCGCGGCGATCTCCGCCGGCATGGACGAATTCGGCGTGCTGGTCTTCCACGACCAGCACTTCACCGACCAAACCCAGCTCGCGTTCAGCCGCAACTTCGGCACGCTGGAGCAAGCAACGGGCGACATCAATTTCGGCAAGGCCGATCGCCGCGGTTTGCCGGACGAGGTGAATGACATCTCAAACCTCGACCGTAACAATCAGGTAATGGCCCGCGACGACCGCAAGCGACTGTTCTCGTTAGGCAACAGACTCTGGCATTCCGATTCGTCGTTCAAGGCGGTGCCGGCAAAATATTCGCTGCTGTCGGCGCGGGTGATCCCGGCGGCCGGCGGCAATACGGAATTCGCCGACATGCGCGCCGCCTACGACGCGCTGGACGATGAGACCAAGGCGGAATGCAAGAATTTGATCTGCGAGCATAGCCAGATCTATTCACGCGGCATTCTGGGGTTCGCCGACTTCACCGACGATGAACGCCGCAGGTTCGCGCCAGTGCGGCAGCGTCTGGTGCGGCGGCATCCATCGACCGGGCGAAAGTCCCTGTTCCTGGCCTCGCATGCCGGCACCATCGTCGGCTGGCCGATGCCGGAGGCGCGCATGTTCCTGCGCGACCTGACCGAGCATGCCACGCAACGCCGGTTCGTCTACCCGCATGCATGGCGGCAGTGGGACCTGGTGATGTGGGACAACCGCGCCACCATGCATCGCGCGCGACCGTTTGATGCCAGTGAAGTGCGCGACATGCACCGCACCACGGTCGCCTGCGAGCGATCCACCATGGCCGAGGCGGCGTAGCCCCGACCCGGTCAGCGCGAGGCAGGCAGACCGGGCGGAACGGCCAGTCACCATTCGGCCTCAATGTACGCCTGCGCCGGCCGGCGAATTCCGGCCCCAATGACGCGCAGACTGGCTTACCCACGCCGCGCCGATGACGCGCCGGCCGGCCTACTCGGCCGCCTGCGCCGGGGTGACCGCCTCGTACGGGAAGCGCTTCACCTTATCCATATTCAACCCCTCGATGCGGAGCAACCGCGTCGAGCCTTCGCGCCGCGGCGAGTGCAGCACACCGATGTCGTACAGATACGCATCGCCCGGCCGCATCGCGTAGTCCTTCACCCACCGCGCCTTGCCCGGCTTGCCGTCCGAAGGCCGCTCCATGCAGTCCCAGTCCGTCATGATCGTCTCGCCGGCGGCCTGGCCGTAGATCGCCCAGGACGGGCCGTGATCGTGCGGCTTGCTGCCCTTCGCACCGGTGTAGCCGTGCGCCAGGATGGTGAAGCCCAGGTTGGGATCTTCGTACAGCACCTGCCGCTCCGGCGTCCCGTCCGGGATATAGGTCGTAACGAAATCCGGCTCGCGCAGCACCTCGCTGACCAGCTTGCACACCATCTGGCGGCCCTCGGTGCCGGGATGGGCCTGCAAGGCGTCGCGACACCTGGCAGCGAATTGCTCAAGAGTGGTCATCAGCCATGTCTCCCTGTTGTCACGTGATTACCGACGATACGGGTAGCAGCGCGCCCGGTCCAGGGTCAGGGCAAAATGGTCGCCCAGCGTCTTGATGGCGTCGCCATGCTCCGCATAGGGGTCACTGTTGCCTGGCCCCACGATGATGCAGCCGAAATTCGCATCACGCTTGCCACCCGGCGGCAGCATCGCCGTGACCAGCGCCACACCGTCCTCGTCACGCAATGTCAGGAACAACGGCATCGCGCGCTTGATATGCGCTTCCTTGCCGATGTCTTGCTCGATATAGACTGTGGACAGCGACCGGAAACTTTCCGCAGCCCGCTCGCGCTCGCGGCGGAAATGCTTCTCGACGGCATGTCGCATCGCTTCCGATTCCACCGCCGCTTCGCCCTCGGTGACGATGCGGAACCACGTGCGGTTCCCGGGCGCATCGCAAACGTATTCCATGCGCTGGACCCCCTCTTGATGCCTGGACGTTCCTTGCCGCCAGTCTAGGATGATCGGCGACGCGGAGCAAACGTGAACGGGGGAAACATGGCGCTGCAACCGGATGGTCATGCCGGGGAAAGTTTTGATTACGTCATCGTGGGCAGCGGCGCCGCCGGATCGGTGCTGGCGGCGCGACTGACCGAGGACCCCGGCGTCACCGTCTGCGTGCTGGAATGCGGCCCGCCCGACCGCCATCCGTTCATCCATATCCCCGGCGGCTTCATGAAGCTATTGTTCCATCCCGCCTACACCTGGCAGTTCAAGACCGAGCCGAGCCAAGGCACCGCCGGCCGCCAGATCTCCACCACGCAGGGCCGCACACTGGGCGGGTCCAGTTCGATCAACGGCATGGTGTACAACCGCGGCCAGCGCGCCGATTTCGATTCATGGGCGCAACGCGGCAACCGCGGCTGGGGCTACGACGACGTGCTGCCCTATTTCCGGCGCACCGAACGCCGCATCGGTCCGGCCGACGACCGCGTCCACGGCCGCGAGGGCGCCCTGCCCGTCACCGACATCGACTGGTTCCACCCGATCTGCCAAGCCTTTATCGCCGGCGCCATCGGCATGGGGATGCCGCGCTGCGCCGACTACAACAGCGGCGATCATCAGGCAGGCGTCGGCTACTTCCAGCGCGCGATCTACCGCGGCTATCGCCATTCGGCGGCGCGCGTGTTCCTGCATCCCGCGCGAGCCTCCGGCCGGCTGGACGTGCGCACCGACGCTCGCGCCGCACAGGTCTTGTTCGACGGCAAGCGCGCGGTCGGCGTGCAATATATCAACGACCGCGATCGGACAACGCAGCACATCGTGCGCGCCAGGCGCGAGGTGATGCTGTCCTGCGGCACCGCCAACACCGCAAAGCTATTGCAGATTTCCGGCGTCGGGCCGGCAGCGCTGTTGCGCGAGTTGGGCATGCCGGTGATTGCCGACCTCCCGGTGGGAGAGAACTTCCGCGACCACTATTCGGTGCGGATGGTGGCGCGGGTGAAGAACATCCGCACCATCAACGAGATGTCACGCGGGCTCGGGCTGGCGGGGCAGGTGCTGCGCTGGGCCACCGGCCGGCCAAGCATTCTCGCGGTCACGCCGTCGCTGGTGCACTGGTTCTGGAAATCCGACGACGCACTGGATTTCCCCGACATGCAGGGCGTGTTCACACCCGCCAGTTACAAGGAAGGCTTTATCGGCTTGCTCGACGACTATCCCGGCATGACCGCCGGCGTGTGGCAGCATCGGCCGGAGAGCATCGGGTTCGTGCACGCGCGTTCCACCGATCCGTTCCAGGACCCGGTGATCCAGCCCAACTACCTGGCGGATCCGATGGACCGGCGGGTGCTGCTGGCCGGGATGAAACTGGCGCGCCGGCTGCTGCACACGCCGGAGCTGGCGCCGTATTTCGCCGGCGATACGTTGCCCGGTGCGCAGGTGCAGAGCGATGATGAGTTGCTGCACTACGCGCGGCATTACGGGTCGACGGCGTATCACCTTATCGGCACGGCGCGGATGGGTCCGGCGACGGATCGCACCGCGGTGGTGGACGATCAGTTGCGCGTACACGGCTTGCAGGGGCTGCGCGTGGTGGATGCGTCAGTCATGCCAAGCATGCCGTCGGCCAACACGTATTGTTCCACGATGATGATCGCGGAGAAGGCGTCAGACATGATCCGGGGCCGCGCGCCGTTATCGCCGGCAGAACCGTTGGCGGCGTAAGCGCGGCGTCAGCAAGGACTTGAGGCACATCACGCAGCCCGCACGTCCTCCATTCGGCCGCCGGCCGGCAGCAGCGATTGAACGATCAGGCTTGCATCCGTGTCGAACGCGACATGCGTGCGCCCACCGCTCACCGCATCTTCAGCGGTGCGGACCGCGAAGGTGACCGGCGCGGCCGCACCATCGATCGTCAGCGCGCCGCGATCGCCTGCGATCAGAGTGGCCGCACCGGCCAACGCAGCCCCGTACGCCGACAGCTCGACAATACGAACAATCTGCGTCCCCGCGCGGCCGGCCAGGGTGATGTGCCCGCTGAGATCGACGATGGTCCCCGGATCGCGCCGACGATCCGCATCCTCGGTCGAGGAGCGAACGATCCGCACGACGACATGCTGCAGGGCGCTCGCCGCGTCGGCCAATTTCCCGAGGCTCTCACGCACTTCGTGCGCCTGTGCGCCGGACTGACCCGCCTCAGCCGACACGTTGGCGACACGTGCGGCGACCGTCCGCGCTGCGTCACTGGTCTGCGCCACCGAGCGGGCAATCTCCT
The DNA here is from genome assembly GCA_035508435.1 of Acetobacteraceae bacterium. Lineage (GTDB taxonomy): Bacteria > Pseudomonadota > Alphaproteobacteria > Acetobacterales > Acetobacteraceae > JASHVB01. Next base: position 67,415 of record DATJNA010000140.1, read on the forward strand.
CCGTCGCCGCCCGCTGTGCCTCGACGGCGCCAGAGATCGCTGTGGCAATCTGACTGATGGCGCTGACACCGGCTCCAATCTCCCCAACGGCCCGCACCGCTTCATCCGTCGCGCTGCGCACCGCACCGATGTGCTGGGTGATCTCCTCGGTCGAACGTGCCGTCTGATTGGCGAGCGCCTTCACTTCACCGGCAACCACGGCGAAACCCTTGCCGGTCTCGCCCGCGCGTGCGGCCTCGATCGTCGCATTGAGCGCCAGCAGGTTGGTCTTTGCCGCAATGTCAGAGATCATGCCGGCGACCGAACCGATTTGCGCCACGCGATCGGTCAGCGCGCCGATGGTTGCCTGCGCCGCCGCGCCGCTACGAACGGCACGATCGATCATCTCGGTCGAACGGCCGACCTGCAACGCTATCTCACGGACCGAAGCGGAAAGCTTCTGGGCCGCCGAGGCGACCGTCTCGCTGTTGGCCAACGCCTGGTTGGCCGCGTCGCTGGCCATCCTGGCATCCTCCCCCACATGCTCCGCCGAGGCAGCAAGCTGTTGCGCGGTCACCGCCATTTGCTGCGTCTGCTGCGACACGCTGTCGACCGAGGCGGTGGTTTCCGCCTCGACACGCTCGGCCATGGCCACCAATCCGGCATGCTTTGCCGCGTCTGCCCGGATGCGCTCCGCTTCCCGCTCGCTCTGCATGCGCGCGTTCTCCACCGCGTTCTGCTTGAACACGTCCAACGCCTTGGCCATGCCGGCGACCTCGTCATCGTGCCGCACTGTCGGAATTGCCACGCTGAGATCGCCGGACGCCAGGCTGTGCATGGCGCGCGTCATGACGACCAGCGGTGCGAGCGATCGGCGCAGCAGCACCGCGAGAAGCGCGGCCAGCAAGGCGATAACAGTCAGCGTGGCAAACAAGGCTTCGCGTCCCGCGTTGGCCAGCACCGCCCGCGTCTGCGCGGTGGGAAGCCCGACGAACAGGATGCCGACCGGCTTACCGGCGCTGTCGCGCAACGGCTGATAGATCGCGACATATTCCTCGCCGAGGATCATCGCGGTGCCCCGGTAGGTCTCACCGCGATCGAGTGCGCTGCTTCGCGCTGGCCCTGGCGCCAGTGTCGTCCCAACGGCCCGGCTGCCATCGGCCGTGTGGACCGTCGTGGCAACCCGCACATCGCCGGCGAAGATCGTTGCCACGCCGCCGGCGATCTCCGCCACCCGGTCGACCAGGTCGTTGCGGCCGTTCAGCGGCGTCTCGCCGATCAGCAGGCGGGTGCCGTGGAGGTGCCACGCATTGCCCAGCCGCGTCAGATCTGATTGCAGCATGGCCAGGTTCGCATCGAGGCTGTCAGTGAGGCGCGCCTCGATCAGCGCTCGCGTGTGCCGCAGAGTCCACGCTTGAATCCCGCCGATCGCGATGATCGCAGCAACCAGTACCGGCACGAGGATCCGCCAGAGCAGGCCAAGCGACAGAATTCGGCGAAGCAGCGAGGTCATGCGGGGCTGCCTTAGGAGGATGGCTTGGTTTGTCGCAGCAGAATCTTTCGAGCCGGTTAACAGGATGCGGAAATCGAGCTGGCAGCCGGCTGGCAACAGCCCACCCCAGCCTTGCACCCCAGCCGCAATCCCCCGATCATTGTCCCCTCACCCGCAGTGACAGGAACCCAAGCATCGTGCCCGCATTCAAAGGAACCGAACGTTACATCGCCTCACGTGACCTGGAGGTGGCGGTCAACGCCTCCGTCACGCTGCAGCGCCCGTTGCTGATCAAGGGCGAGCCGGGCACCGGCAAGACCGTGCTGGCCCACGAGGTGGCAAGCGCGCTCGGCCTGGAACTGATCGAGTGGCACATCAAGTCCACCACCAAGGCGCAGCAGGGTCTCTATGAATACGACGCCGTGTCCCGCCTGCGCGACGGCCAGCTCGGCGACCCGCGCGTGCACGACATCGCCAACTACATCGTGCGCGGCAAGCTGTGGGACGCGTTCGAATCGTCCGAACCTGTCGTGGTGCTGATCGACGAAGTCGACAAGGCCGACATCGAGTTTCCCAACGACCTATTGCTCGAACTCGACCGCATGCAGTTCTTCGTCTACGAAACCCGCCAGACGGTGCAGGCGCACCGCCGGCCGATCGTCATCATCACCTCCAACAACGAGAAGGAGCTGCCGGACGCCTTCCTGCGCCGCTGCTTCTTCCACTATATCCGCTTCCCCGACCGCGAGACGATGGAAAGGATCGTCCACGCGCACTACCCCGACATCCGCAAGGACCTGGCGCGCGAGGCGTTGAACATCTTCTTCCAGGTGCGCGACATCCCGGGCCTGAAGAAGAAGCCCAGCACGGCGGAATTGCTCGACTGGCTGAAACTGCTGATGGTGGAGGACATGCCGGCCGAAACGCTGCGCAGCAACGAAAAGCAGCTCGTCATCCCGCCGCTGCACGGCGCGCTGCTGAAGAACGAGCAGGACGTGCATCTGTTCGAGCGGCTGGCGTTCCTGGCACGACGAGGCGGATGATGTTCGCTCACTTTATTCTTGCGCTGCGCCAGGCGGGACTGAACACGTCGATCACCGAGTACCTGACTTTGCTGGGCGCCATGAAGGCCAACGTGGCCGAGTTCAATGTCGAGGATTTCTACTATCTCAGCCGCGCCGCTCTGGTGAAGGATGAGCGCTATCTCGATCGCTTCGATCGCGTGTTCGGCGTCTGCTTCAAGGGTGTCGAGCCGGACGAAACCCTGCTGTCGCGCGACCTGCCGGAGGAATGGCTCCGCAGGATGGCGGAGAAACTGCTGACGCCGGAAGAAATGGCGAAGATCGAATCGCTGGGCGGGTTCGAGGCGCTGATGGACCGGCTGCGCCAGCTTCTGGCCGAGCAAAAGGAACGGCACCAGGGCGGATCCAAATGGATCGGCACCGCGGGCACGTCGCCGTTCGGCGCCTATGGCTACAACCCGGAAGGCGTGCGCATCGGCCAGCACGAATCGCGGCATCGGCGCGCGGTGAAGGTGTGGGACAAGCGGGAGTTCCGCGACCTGGACGACACGGTGGAGCTCGGCACCCGCGGCATGAAGCTCGCCTTGCGCCGGCTGCGGCGCTTCGCCCGCCAAGGGGCAGCGACCGAGCTCGATCTGCCCGACACCATCAAGTCCACCGCCAACAACGCCGGGTCACTGGATTTGAAAATGATACCGGAACGGCATAACGCGGTGAAGGTGCTTCTCATCCTCGACGTCGGCGGCTCGATGGACGATCACGTGAAGCTGTCCGAGGAACTGTTCTCGGCCGCGCGATCAGAGTTCAAGCACCTGGAACACTACTATTTTCACAACTGCGTCTATGAAAAACTGTGGAAGCGTAACCGCCGCCGCCATGAGGAAGCGCTGCCGACCTGGCAGGTGCTGCGCACCTATGGCCCCGACTACAAGCTGATCTTCGTCGGCGACGCCGCGATGAGCCCCTATGAAATCACCATGCCAGGTGGCTCGGTCGAACATTGGAACGAGGAGTCGGGCGCCGCCTGGCTGGAACGGCTGACCTCGCATTACCGCCGGTCGGCCTGGCTCAATCCGACGCCGCAACGAAGCTGGGGACATGTCCGGTCGATCCACATGATCGAGGAATTGATGGGCGGCCGGATGTACCCGTTGACTGTGAACGGGATCGACGAAATGACGCGCGAACTGAGTCACTGAATCACGGATTGGCGGTTCCAAAGGACGGACCGGCGGCCTCAAAGGACGGACCGATGGCTGCAAAGGACGGATCGCCGACCTCGCTCCGCCATTGGCTTGCCCACCACCCCCGCTGGGGCTGACCGCCGCGACGCCGCCCGTTATCCTCGCGCAAGCGTGCAGCCGATCCGCGTGGATTGTCCGATTTTCGCCACCTACCTAGCCTCCATTGCGGACCTGGTATTCGGAAGGATGTCTCCAATGGCCTATGCCGACGAAGCCAAGGGCAAGATGGAAGACGCGAACGCGCAGATCGCCCGCCTGCGAGAGCAAGTCGAGATGCTGATGAAGGATCGGATCACGCCGGCAGTGGCGGAAGCCGCCGGACGCGCCGAAAGCGCGGTCTATGGCGCCGCCGGCGCGGTGCGCGACCAGGCCGAGGCGATCTCCGGCCGCGTGCGCGATCAGCCGCTGGTGGCGATCCTGATCGCCGCCGGCATCGGATTTATTCTCGGCCGGGCGATGCGCTAGACCATGCGGACCCTCCGCCTCGCGCGGATCGCAGCCGAAGCGGAGGGTCTCCGCTTGCGCAGGCAGGCCCAGCGTATCGCCGTGCGCCTGGTCTGCGGCTTCGTTGCCCTCGTCTTCCTGGCCTGGGGCATGGCGCTCGCGCATGTCGCAATCTGGTTCGCGCTGCACGAGAACGGCGGCGTCGCCCCCTGGGCGACGGCCTTGATCATGGCCGCCGGCGACACGGTCCTGGCCCTGTTCCTGCTGCTGATCGTTGCGCGGTCGTCGCCAGGACGGGTCGAGCGCGAGGCGCTGGAGGTGCGTCGCCGCGCGCTGGAGAACGCGACCACCGGCTTCGCCTTCGCGACCCTTCTCACCTCCGCCTTTCGGCTGGCGATGAACCTGGCGCGGCGATCGAAATAGCCTGCTGCCTCACCCTCCGCGGGTGAAGCCTTCGCCTACCGGATACGCTCCCAGATGCCGGTTTCCTCGTCCAGCCGATCCTGCTCCAGGCCGCGGAAGTCGCCGCGCGAGACGATGCCGACCACCAGCTCGTCATCCACCACCGGCACGTGACGGAAGCCGCCGTCCCGCATCAGCCGCAGCGCCTCGATGGCCGTGGAGCGCGGCGGCATGGTGGACGGGTGCCTGGTCATCACATCCTTGAGCCTGGTCGCCGGCTCCTTGCCCTGCGCCAGCACGCGCACTGCGTCCCGGCCGGTGAATATGCCAAGCAGATGCGATCGCTCGTTGGTGACCAGCACGGCGCCCACCTTGCGGGCATGCATCCGCTTGCACGCCTCCTGCACCGTCGCGTCCGGCGACAGCTTCAACGGGTCCTGGTGGCGGATGATTTCCGACATTTCACGATTCATGGCGGGTCTCCCCATCACATCCCATACCGTAGCATGTGACACATCCGGATGGTTCCGCCATTGACCGAGATCAAAGGGACATGATGGGCGCCAGAGTTGGCGCCGCGGCGGAGCAGCGGCGGCCATCTGGTCACCGCCATTTCCGACCGCCATGCTGGCACGGTCCGCCCTTGGCCGCTGACCGGCTCCTGGCCCCGCTTTTGGAAACCCGATGATCGTCACCGCTCCCCTGTTCCGACCGATGCCGGATGGCTCGCCGGAGCCGGTCGATATCGTACCGATCCAACCGGACGGGTTTCCTGACGCCGGCGTTTTCGCCGAGGTGGCCGAAACCCTGCAACACGGCCTTCGCGCGCTCGGCTATGATGCCCTGCTTCGCCCCAACGAAATACGCTTCGGCGTGCCCCTGGTCGTGCTCGCCGCCCATATGCTGCGACCGGACGATACGTTGCGGCTGCCGGTCGGCGCGATCATCTACAATCTGGAGCAAATGCGGCCAGGCGCGTGGGCGACACGGGCCGATTACCTGCAGCTATTGTCACGCCACACGGTGTGGGACTTCGACGCCGCGAACGTTGCGGCGATCGCGCAAGCCACAGGCCATCGCGACGTGCATCACGTGCCGATCGGCTATGTCCCGGAACTGACGCGTATCGCGCCGGCGGCAGAGCAAGACATCGACGTGTTGTTCTACGGCAGCGTCACGCCACGGCGGGAGGCGATCTTCCGCGCCCTCGCCGCCACCGGACTGAAGCTGGTCGTGGCGTTCCGCGTGTATGGCGCCGACCGCGACGCGCTGATCGCGCGCGCCAAGGTGGTGCTGAACCTGCATGCCCACGATGACTGGGGATTCGAGATCGTCCGCATTGCCTATCTGCTGGCCAACCGCAAGGCGGTGGTCTGCGAGGCGAACGCGCCGGACGACATCGATGCCGACCTGCGCGATGGCATGGTGGGCGTGCGCTATGCCCAACTCGTCGATGCCTGCCGCGCGCTGGTTGCCGACGACGACGCCCGGCTGCGATTGGAACACGCGGGGTTCGACACGTTCTGTCGACGTGATGAGGCCGCCATTCTGCGCGCCACACTGACCGCGCCGCGGGCGCCGCAGCCAACGGCGATACGGGTCGGCGTGGACTACGCGGCGACCATGCGCGACCGCTATCTCGATCTATTGGCGAACTGCCTGACCAATCAGATCTATGGCGACGCGCCGATGGACTACTGGTCGGGTGGCCGGTTCAATGCGCAGACCCGCAGCCTCGGCCGCGACTGGCCGTCGCAGGCGATGACCATGATCGGCGACGCACGGCTGAACAACATCCGGCAATTGTTCGAAGCCATCCTCGCGGCCGATGTGCGTGGAGACCTGATCGAGACCGGCGTCTGGCGCGGTGGCGCGTGCATTTTCATGCGTGGCCTGTTGCAGGCGTACGGTATTCGCGACCGGCTTGTGTGGGTGGCGGACTCGTTTACCGGGCTGCCGCCGCCCGATCCGCGTCACGCACAGGATCGCGGTGACCGCCATCATGGTTTTCCGGAACTGGCCGTCAGCCTGGAAACCGTGCAGGAGAATTTCCGCAAGTTCGACTTGCTCGACGCACAGGTCATGTTTCTGAAGGGATGGTTCGCCGATACCCTGCCCGCTGCGCCGATCCAGAAGCTGGCACTGCTGCGGCTGGATGGCGACATGTACGGCTCGACCATGGATGCGCTGACGGCACTGTACCATAAGGTGTCGCCCGGCGGGTTCGTCATCGTGGACGACTACGGGGCGGTCGCGGCATGCCGCGCCGCGATCTCGGATTTCCGCGCCGCACGAGCGATCGACGCGCCGATTCAAGATATCGACGGGCTGGGAGTGTTCTGGCAGGTGCCGCAACCGTAACATTCGCGACATCGACATTCTGGCGGTGTTCACACCACGCGGTGCAGCAACGTCTCGCCGGCGGCCAGGCGCCGGCAGTTCTCCGCCGCGAGCGCGAAGCTGCGGTCGAATGTGCCGGTCGTGATCCAGGCGACATGTGGCGTCAGCACGACATTGGGCAGGGCGAATAACGATGCGGAAAAGTCCGGCGGTTCCGTTTCGAACACGTCGAGGCCGGCGGCGGCGAGGCGACCGGAGCATAATGCCTCGGTCAGTGCGGCCTGATCCACCAGGCCGCCGCGCGCGGTGTTGATCAACACGGCCCCCGGCTTCATCCGCGTCAACGCCGCGGCGTCGATCAGGTTCGCGGTGTCCGGTGTCAGCGGCAGGTGCAGGCTGACCACATCCGCCTCCGCCAACAGCGCCGGCAACGTGCGGCATTCGCCCAACGCGTCCGGCTTCGGTGCGCGTGTCGTGTAAAGCAGGCGGCAGCCCATTGCCGCGAGGATCGGTGCCAGCAGAGACGGGATGGCGCCGTAGCCGACCAGCCCCACCGTGCGGCCGCCCAGCTCGCCCAGGCCATCCTGCAACAGCGGGTCCGACCACACTCCCCGTCGCATGCCGGCATCGAAGCGCGGCAGCCGGCGCAGCGTCGCCAGCATCAGCGCGAGGGTCAGTTCCGCCACGGCACGCGCGTTCGTGCCGGGCAGGTTGCACACCGGAATGCCGCGCGCCTTTGCCGCATCCAGGTCGATCGTGTTGACGCCGACACCGATCTTCTGAATCAGCCGCAGTCGCGGGGCGGCGGCGATCATCTCCGCCGTGCAGCGCTGCAACACGTGCCACAGCACATCGGTTTCGGGCAGCAGGCGATGCAAGGTCACCTCGTCGCCTTCGGGGCAAACGGATATGGTCGGGCCCGCTACGCCGGCCAGCCGCGCCGCCAGATCCGGCGCCGCTGCGTAATGAAATAACACGTTCATCGCCTGTGCCTCCCGTCATGGCCGGGCTGGACCGGCCATCTACGCAAGATCGCTCGGGTCGCATTGCATAGTCGCCCGATCACCGTACGCAGATGGCCGCGTCAAGCCCGGCCATGGCGCAGAGGGGCGGCATGTTCCCCGCCTGGCTCGGGCAGTTACTGCCCGAGCTCCTGATGCGAAGCAACGCGCCGAGGCCGAAGCATGCGCAACAACATCGCGGTGATGGCGATCGCGGTTCCCAGCCCGAGCAACGATGCCAGAATTGCCAACCGTGCGGAGCCCGCCGCCTGCACCGCATAGTAGAGCGCACCGATCAAAGCGACCCCTGATGCATTGCCGATCTGCTGCATTGTACTGATCACACCGCCGCCGGAGCCGGCATGTGCCGCCGGAACCTTGGCGAGCACCAGTCCATAAAGCGGCGCCATCACCATCGCCTGGCCGATGCCCCAGACAACCAGCAGTGTGGCCAATGTCTGCGATGCCGATATGCCAAATGCCAGAGCGATGGCGACCACGAGCAAACCCACAAGCTGCACGCCGCATCCCTGGAGCAAGGCCGCAATGCCAAGCCGCTGTGCACGCGGACCGGCAACGCGCGACATCAGTGCGAATGCGAGCGCCAGCGGCAACACGACGCTCCCTGCCTGTAGCGCGGGCAGGTGCAGACCGAGCTGCAAATACAGCATCATCACCAGATAGAAGGAGAGATTGGCGAAGGTGAAGAAGAACACGGCGGCAAGGCCGGTCGCGAAGCCTCGATCGCACAGCAAATCGAGATGAATCAACGGCAATCCGCCCGGACGGCCTTCCACCCAGCGCTCGATCCGCCACAGCGACGCAAGCAGCGCCACGCCAACGGTCATGACGACGAACAACCACGCGGGCCAGCCGTGATCCGCGCCAAATAACAGCGGACCCAGCAAGCAGATGAGTGCGGAGAGCAATACGGCGGCGCCGATCGCGTCGATGCGCTTGCCCGGTTGTCCCGGCGTGGCCGGCACGAGCTGCCACGCGGCGCAAAGCAGGGCAGCACCGATCGGCACGTTGACGAAGAAGATCGTGCGCCAGCCAAGGCCGTCGATATCGAGCGACAACAGCCAGCCGCCGAACGCCAACCCCACCGCCGCGCCGAAGCCGAGGGTGAAGCCATAGGCCCCGAATGCGCGGCCGCGCTCGGCGTCGGGGAACAATCGATGGATCGATGCCAGGACCTGTGGGATCATCAGCGCCGCCGCGGCGCCCTGCACGGCGCGCCACGCCACCAGAGCGCTGCCGGACTGCGCCAGGCCACAGGACAGCGAAGCGAGCGTGAACCCGAGCAAACCGTACAAAAACACTGGCCTCGCGCCGTAGATGTCGCCCAGGCGCCCGCCGGTGATGATCAGCGTCGCAAAGGCGATCTGATAGATGACGATCGCACCTTGGGTTTCTCCGATCGTGGCGTGCAGTTCGGCACGGATCGAGGGAATGGCGACGTTCAGCACGAACGCATCGACCACGAACATGAACTGCGCCGCGACCAGGATCGAGAGCACCCACCACCGCTGCTGGCTTTGGCCAGCGGCAGCAATCGCAATGGCGGAGGGCATCAGCGGGGCCCTCCCATGAACAGGTAATCGGTGCGGATACAGCCCTCGGGATTCACCAGCAGGACCACGAAGCCCTGCGCCACGGCGTGGAAATCGTTTGCCGGACGCATTTCCCAGCCGAAGGTGACGAGATCGCGCAGTTCACGCGCGTCCTGGACAGCGTAGAAGCGATGACCGGCGTCGCGAACGTTCTTGTTGTACGAGCCGGTGATCCGTTGCTCCAGTGCGTCGTAGCCGCGCGCTTCGCGGACATCGACGTAGTGCTGGCCGTCGGGTGCCCACAATTCGGCGATCTGCCGGCGGCGGCTGTCGGCATCGGCTTCGTTCCAGACGGCCACATAGCGATTGGCGAGGTCTTGTGCGTTCGACATGACAGGCTCCTTGGTTGGTGTCGCAGCGCGATTGCTGTGCCGCCAACATGGAGGGCGCTGCCGGTGCCGATCGATGACGTGGCAGGTCAAAAACCGCGCCGCTTGGCGGTTGGATTTTTACCCCCGAGGTCATGGCGCGGCGGCGCCGTCCTGCGATAGGGTGCGGCATGACCGAGAAGACACTACCGTTCGGAATCCTGCTGCGGCGCTGGCGCCAGGGCCGGCGCATGACGCAGGAGGACCTCGCGCTGGCGGCGAGCAGTTCGACGCGGCATCTGTCGTATCTCGAGACCGGGCGGGCACAACCAAGCCGCGACATGGTGCTGCGGCTGGCGGAGCATTTGCAGGTGCCGCTGCGCGACCAGAACGCGCTGCTGCTGGCAGCGGGTTTCGCGCCAATGTTCGAAGAGCGGTCGCTGGCGGAGCTGGCGGCGGCAAAGGTCGCGATCGAGCAAGTGCTGGCTGCGCACAGGCCCTATCCGGCGTTCGCGCTGGACCGGCGGTGGAATGTCATGCTGTCCAACAGTGCACTGCCTCAACTTTATGAAGGCTGCGCGCCGGAGTTGCTGCGCAAGCCGATCAATGCGGTGCGGCTTGTGTTGCATCCGCTGGCGATGGGGCCGCGCATCGTCAATTTCGTCGAGTGGCGTGCGCATGTCATGACAGTGCTGCGCCAGCAGGTGGCGACGCGACCGGATCCCGTCATCCAGTCCCTGCTGACGGAAGTTGCCAGCTACCCTGCTTCCCCCGGCGGAATTGCGCCGGCCGTCACCGAGGGGCCGCAGCGTTACGCAACGCCGCTGCAAATCGAGACGCGGTTCGGCACGGTGTCGTTTCTGAACACGACGACGGTGTTCGGCACACCAACCGAAATCACGCTGTCCGAACTGGCGCTGGAAATGCTGTTCCCGGCCGATGCGGCAACAGTGGGGATTGTGAAGGCAATGGTCGAGGAGGAAGAAGCGCAGGCCGCGGAACCGCCGATCTTGCAAAGGACGGGGTGAAGACACGAAGTATGAGGCGGCGCGAGCATATCGTCACGCATCACTTTCATCGCCCATCACTGTCATCGCCCATCGCTGTCATCGCCCATCACTTTCATCGCGCATCACTGTTGTTGCGAGCAACTGTCATTGATGCCCTCACCGCCGCCGCGAACGTCCCAGCACGCCGCCCCCGGCGAAGTCCGCGCGCGCCCCCAGCGCTTCCTCCACGCGCAGCGCCTCGTTCCATTTCGCCATGCGCTCGCCGCGGGCGAAACTGCCGACCTTCAACTGCCCCACGCCCCATCCCACGGCGAGATGCACGATCGTGGTGTCCTCGGTTTCGCCGGAACGCGCTGAGACGATCCCGGCGAACCCCGATTCCTGCGCCGCCTTCCAGGCGTCCCACGTCTCGGTCAGCGTGCCACGCTGGTTCGGCTTCAGCAGCACGGCATTGGCTGCGCCGCGCATCGCCGCCTCGCGCACGCGGGAGGCTTGCGTGACCAGGAAATCGTCGCCCACGACCTGCACGCGATTGCCGACTTCGGCGGTGAAGGCGGCAAAACCAGGATCGTCATCTTCGCCGAGGGGATCTTCGATCGACAGGATCGGGTAGCGGCGGATCCAGCCGGTGAGCAATTTCACCATGCCTTCGCTATCGAGTTCCTTGTCTTCCAACGCCAGCTTGTATTTGCCGCCGCGGCCGAATTCGGAGGCGGCGATGTCGAGCGCGATTCCCACCTGGCTGCCGGGTTGATAGCCGGCGCCTTCAATCGCGCGCACCAGCGTTTCCAGAGCTTGTTCGTTGGTGCTGAACGCCGGCCACCAGCCGCCTTCGTCGGCGACGCCTGCCAGGCTACCGGCTTCCGCCATCAGCCTCCCGGCCGTGCGATATACCTCCGCCGTCCAGTCCAGCGCCTGCGCGAAATTCTCCGCGGCGGGACAGGTGATCATGAAGTCCTGGATGTCGACACGGCGACCCGCATGTGCGCCGCCGCCGAAGATTTGGATCTGCGGCAACGGCAGCGTGTGCGCGTCCGGTCCGCCGAGATAACGATACAGCGGCTCTCCGGCCGCCGCTGCCGCGGCATGCGCGGCGGCCATCGACACCGACAACACGGCATTCGCACCGAGGCGCGACTTGCTCGGCGTGCCGTCGAGGTCGATCAGCCGCTTGTCGAGCGCCGCCTGGTCGCGCGCATCCATGCCGATGACGGCGCGTGCGATTGCATTGTTCACGTGATCCACCGCGCGGCGCACGTCATAGCCGCCGAAGGCGGTGCCGCCGTCGCGCAGATCCAGCGCCTCGCCGGTGCCGGTGGAGGCGCCGGCGGGCGCGATGGCCCGACCGACGCCGCCGCCCTCGAGCAAGATGTCGGTCTCCACCGTCGGCCGACCGCGGCTGTCCCACACGCGGCGGCAATGCACGAACGCAATCGCGGTGTCGGTCATGCGGCCAGTTCCTCGCTCCAGGCCTGGCGGATCTCTGCCAGGCGATGCCCTTGCTTGCGCAACAGCGCCGACGCGACGCGACGCACACGGTCCTTGTCGGCTTCCTGCGTGATGTACTCGACCGGCGACTTGCCATCCACCCGTGCCAGGAACAGTCCCGGCAACAAGCAGGCGGCACGCAATTCGAGTTGGGACGGAGACTCCCACACGACACCTGCAAGATAACGCGCTGCCAGTGCATCGAAACAGGCGAGAAAGCCAGCGGCGGCGGACGGCGTCCACAGACATTTCAGCAGGAGATGATTGAGGCAGAACGCGAGGTCGAACGCGGGATCGCCCCACCATGCGCATTCCGCATCCAGCAAGACCGGGCCGCGCGGGCCGGCGAGAATGTTCTTCGGGCTTACGTCGCCATGCACCAGCGCGTGTTTGTTGGTCTGTGTTTGCTCCACCAGCGCTTGCAGCGGCGCGGCGAGATCCGGATGCGCGCGGGCGGTGGCGAGCAGATAGGGTTCCAGGCGGATGTCGAAGAAGATGCGATCGGTGGGGAACTCAGCGGCAGTGGTGGGGTCGGCGGCAGTGGCGGCGTGGATGCGCACCAACGCTGCCGCGACCTGGCCGGCGAAAGCGGCATCGGCGTGACCGTCGCGAAGCTGCGTCTTCCACAAGGGATGGTCGCACGGGCCCAGGTATGCCATGGCCAGCGTGCCGCTGGCTTCGTCCTGGCCCAGCAAGGCCGGAGCGCTGCCGAGAACCGCGGTATTGGCGCGACGCATCCAGGCGGCTTCGTAACGATTGCGCTCGACCGGCGCCTGCCAGTCGGCAGCGACACGCAATTTGGCAAGCGCGCGCTTCACGCAGATCGGTCCGGTCGGCAGGTCGATACGCCAGATGTCGGAGGAGACGCCGCCGGTGAGGCGCTCGCCGGGCGCATCGGCGGCGCCGAGCAAGCCCATGCGGCGAAGAGCGTCGAGAATCGCGGGCGGTGGCGAGTCGGCTGTCATGGCGGCCAGACTCAGGCGCAGCCGCGGCGTAGGCAAGACTGATACCGATGGCGCGACCGCGGCGCAGGCAAGATGGACCCTGATGGCGCGGCTTTGGCGCAGGCAAGACGGACGCTGATGATGCGGCCTCGCCGGGCGGCGGCCGTGTGCGTCATATCGGCGGAACGACGCGTGGGCGCATCGGCGTGCCGCGCCAACCGAGGCAAGCGATATAGACAATACGACGCATTCTGCTCTTGCTGGTGATTGCGACATGGGCGCTGGCGCCGCGCCATGGCAGCGCGGCCGACTATCCGTCGCCGCAGCAGGGCGACCGGGTCGCACCCGAGGTCAAATTCCACACGGGCGAGATGTTGCACGGTGTGCGGTTTCACTACACGACAGTCGGCGCACGAACCGGACAGCCGGTGCTGATCATTGCGATCACACGCTCGGGCATCACATAGCGCCACCTCGCTTCCGGCGTCCACATCCTCTTGGTCATGGATGGCAAATCCCACTCTGCTTCCGACACGCTCTATGGCGTGTTGCTTTACCGGGTGCCGACGACGTTTTGGCTCTGGCTCTGGATTTCGCGCCGCTCGAGTGGCAAACGCGCCTGGTCCGCTTGCGCGAGCCAAACGGTGCGACCGCCGCCAGTCTGCCAATCTTCGACCACGTGAGCGATGACGGCAAAACCGATGCCGGAGAGCAATACTTGGTATTCGTCAGGGCTCAGGCTGGCGTGATAGAGCGGGTCACCCCGATATGCACCGACGGCTTCGCGATGGCCTGGCCCGCCATTGAACATCAGCACGGCCGAAGCGGCCGCGTGCCGGGCGAACACGTCGAACATGCGACGCTGGTCATCCGGCCTGAGGTGAAACAAACTGTCCCACGCAAGCACACCGTCAAATCGGCGAGCCAGCCGCAGCGACCGCATATCCTCGACCAGCCACTGCTGATCGGGAAGGCGTTGGCGACATAATGAAATGAGCGTCGGCGACGAATCAACACCGGTGACACGGAATCCTCGTTCAACCAAATGTTGCGCTACCGGAGACCCGGAGCCGCAACCCAAATCAAGCACGCTTGCAGCGCGCCGGAGCAAGGCACCAAATCGGTCGTGCCACGGTTTGTCGTTCCATGCGGCCATGCGTCGGTCGGAATCCCACGCCCGCGCGTGACGCTCGTAATGATCGATGATGCGGTCAGCCGCTTCCTGCATATGCAACATTGCCGTGCCTTCGGCGCTTACGCGCCTTGCGTTGACCCGCTCCGCGGTGCAGCCCCACCGAGCCGGGCGATGCTTTCATCCATTTCATCACCGGTGAGCCGCCAGGCGTTATCCAGTTCCGCCACCACCGCACGCATGAACCCCTCGGTCAGCGCCAGCGCACGTTGCGGATCGTCGAGATGATCGCACAGCAGTGCCAACGCGAGCTGACGCGGTCCATCGCCTTCATACGTCCATTCAAATCCCATCGGGCTGAACCGCTTCACGTCGAACCGCGGACTCAGCGGCGCACCATCGACCGTCACCACCGCGCCGTCGAGGCTGCGGCCACCCTCGTAGACCTTCATGTATGGTTCCGGGTGTTAGCCCGGCCTTCTCGCGTCATGGGCGGACCTGACCCGGCCATCATGGGAACATCACGACGCTGCGCACGATCTCGCCGCGTTTCAGCGCCGCGAAGCCGTGGTTGATGGCCGCCAACTCGATGCGCGCCGAGATCATCGCGTCCAGTTTCAACCGGCCTTCCAGATAGGCACGCGCCAACAACGGAAAATCCTGCTGCGGGCGGGCGCCGCCATAGGACGAACGAGTGATGCGCTTCTCCTGCATCAGGCTGC
>DATJNA010000141.1:0-32164 GCA_035508435.1 Acetobacteraceae bacterium
GTTTCTGTTTCGGTTTCTTCGTCAATGATCGGATTGCCGGGTTGCAACTCGAAGGCGATCATCGAGCCCGTGACATGCGCCGCCGCGGTTTCGACCTCGCCGCTGTCGGCGGAATTCTGCTGCAGGTTGGTGAGCGCGGCACTGCCGTAGAATGTCGGGGCACCGCCGGCGCTGATCGTCAGCCCGCTCGTCGCCGAGTTGCCGACATAATTGGCGCTCAGGCTGTTATCGATCACGGCGGGGCTGCCATTCAGCACATCGGCGGTGCCATCGGCCCCGGTTACCGTCTGGCCAATGTTGCCGCCGGTGACTAACGCCGCCGAGCCGGCAAGCTGGCCGCTGGCCGTGTTCATCTGCACCGTGGTGGCGAGCACGCTTGCCACCGCGATATAGTCGCCATTACCGAAGGTTTCCGACGCCGATTCTGATTCGGGGTAATTCCCGCTGTCCGCCACGTAATTGATCGGCACCTGGCCCTGTACCGTCGTGGTGGACTGGTTCAGCGTGACATTGGCTGCCATCGTGTTGCTGGAAACCGTCGCCGCGCTGACGCTGGCGGCCAGCGACTGTACCATGGCGCTGCCCTGCACCGTGGCCGTCGCGACCGTTGCGTTGTTGCTGGCGTTACCCAGCACGGCCACGCCATCGACCACGCCCTCGCCGCCGCCGGACAGATCCGCGTTTGGCAGCGGCAGCGTCGTGCCGCTGATCGTGTTGGTCACCTGGTTGCCGCCGGCCGAGGCCGTGAAGTTGTTGGCCGTGGTGACCACGCTGGTGCCCGCGCCCACCGTCCCCGCGCCGCCTTCATCAATCAGCGCCGACAGCGTGGTCGACGTATTGCTCGGATTGACCGCCAGCGTCGTGTAGCCAAATGCGCCCACGCCAATCTCAGGGTCATTGGTGGTGACCGGATAACCGGAACCCTCGCCCGCGTATGCCGGATTGCCCGCGCCGGCACCCAGCGCCAGCGCACAGACGGTGCAAAGTAACCAGGTCTTGCGGCTGCGGACGATAGAAGGACGGGCGATTTCTTGTTTCATCGGGGGAGTCTCCGTTGGGTCTTCAACTAACAAGTGCTTCGAGCAGGTCATTCATCCGGCCTCGTCGCGGTGTTTTGGCGACTCGCTACTGGCGGCCTGGCCAGGATGCGCAGATGTCAGTTTTTGACCGTCGGATGTCTTTGGTGTTGTCAGCGTCACACGCCTTGGTCGAGTGTCAGACTAGCACTGCCATGACCCGCCTCCTGTTCCGTACTGCTCTTTGGCGTCTCTGCATCATTGCTGCACATGAAGCTTGGCGATTTCCTGGAAGCCGGCGCCGTCACGATAAATTCCCGTGTCGGATGCAGCCGGTTTCCAGTCCAGGGCGATCGCGCCGAGCGGCACGCCGCGCTGCGCCAGCGCCTGGGTGACGGCGCGCACGCGATCGGCGATCAACTGGTCGCGCTTGCCCGGATCCCAATTTTCCGTATCGCGCGCCAACAGCGTGATCCGCACCAAGGCCTTCTTCGACATTGCGGCGATGCGGTCCATGTTGGTCAGGCTGGTGCCCGGCAGCTCCGCTGCGCCGAAATCGAATGCGACCGTGATGCCACGTTCGCCGGCACCGTCATTACCCGCGTTCTGCAGCGGGCCGATGGCCTGTACCGGCTGCGCCGCGCCGGACTGCGACGGCGCCGGAGCCGCCAATGGCACTGCCGTGGTGGCCGGTGCGCCGGCGTGCTCCGTGCGCAGTTGATCTGCCGTCTTGGCCGGGATCCTGTAGGGTACGCCTTCGATGCAGGGCTCTGCCGGGATCTTCTCGACCGCCCCCATCAGCATCAGTACCCCTTCCTCCAGCGCCGTGCGGACGCCGAGTTGCGCCGGCTCCTGCGACTTGTTGCCGATATCGACGTCGTACAGGCTGTTGCCAAAGAACCGGAAAATGTTGAAATCGACCTCGTAGCCGGTAAGCTGCTTCTCGATGCTGATGGTGCGCTCGATGGTGAGGGTACGGGAATTTACGATGCGAAGGTCGACCGCGACGCTCTCGGTATAAACGCGTGCCGACGGCCCGACCTGATTGACCTGTCCCTGAAAGCCGCCGGACTGGATATTGTAATTCAGCTCCGTGATGCCGCCGACGATGTAGTAATCGGACCGCAAGATGCTGCCGCCAAAATACGGCAGCCACGGCACGATGTTCTTGCCCGCCGGATCGAGAGCATGAACGCTGCCGTCGCCGAGCTGGCGGCGGTCGATATAACCCAACTCCATCTCGGCGATGCGGGTATCGAAGCGTTCGGCGGCCTGGATCGTATTACCTAACTTGCCGAGTGCGGAATACACCATCAGTGCACCGCCCTGCGTTATGGCGTTGCCCTCGTTGATGTTGTATTTGCCGGTATAGTCTTTGATGTCGCCAACGCCGATGGTGAGCCGCGGCCTATGTTGCTCGACTATCTTGTCTGCCATGCAGGCGAAGGCACCTTCCATCGGGGTGCGGTTGGTGCGTACTTGCGGGCCCATCACCGTCGGAGCCTCGCCAGGTGAAACCTTCTGCATGGCGATGCGCGCGCAACCGGGCAGGCCAAGCAGCGCAATTGTCGCCAGAACGGCGCTAAGTCTACGGGACAACTGACGAAACCCCTATCTTGAGGAACCAGCCCGGACGCGGTGTCGCGGGCCTTCAGTTCAACGCGCCGTACGCGCACGCAGTGCTGCCGGCGATGCTCGCGGTTTGCGTCGCCATATTGCTCTGCGTCGAGTTCAGTGCCTGATAGTTCCCCCCCTGCGCCGTCACGTTGGTCGAGCCATTCACGCCAGCTCCCAACGTGCCGGAATTGCTTTGCGAGGCGCCGAGCGAGGAAGTTCCGCTGCCGTAGCCAGGCGTACTCGAGTTCGCGTTGCTGTTGGCCAGAGAGCTGGCCGCGGCGCCCGACGTCGTCGGCGAACTGGCGGCGGCCGATGCGGTGCCGCTGTTGCCGACCGCGGACGCCCCTACCGAGCAATTCGTCTGATGCCCGATGATCGTGGTGTAGCTGTTATAGACGGGAGGCGCGACAGGATTATAGTCACCCGACCGCTTCTTCTGGATCATGTCCTGTACAGCCGCGAGGTTCCCCGCATCGGTTGAGGACTGGAATTGCCATGACCCATTCTCGCCGTAGTTGTTGGCGTGGGCAGGCGGCGATGCCGAAATCGGCACCAGAAACAGCGCGGTCAGGATCGCAGCGCGTGCGAGACCGGACGTGGCTGGCCGCCGCTTGGCACCGATCGCGGTGCGGTCGGGTTGATGGACCATGGATCTGTTCCTCGACAGAAGGACCGCACCCGCGTCGGGTATCGGTCTATCGGCAACCGCCGAATGCGGTCGCTTCATAGTCCCGAGAAATTACCGGTCGGTTAAATCGCCGTAGCAAATCGACTCCGCGGCGAAAGCATCCGCAGCAGGGTTTGTCGAACTTCCAAGCCCGCACAAAGGCAGAACGATTCCCTGTCGAGTGCTTTACCTATCGCCTGACGAGAACTCAACGGATCGAATGTTTCGCCAGCGGATGCCAGTGGCGTGCAAAAAATTGTGCGCGCTCATCACGACGAGCGAGATCACAAAGCGGCTTCGCCGCCATCATAATAGTACGCAGTGGGGAACCCGCGATGTACCGCGCTGAATGTCACATTGCGGGTGCCATGCACGTTCCGCCGTACGCTGACGCATGCGATCGCATACGAACGCGAGTCTGCGGCCGGTCGCTGAACCGGGCGTCCTACCCCGCCAGCGGCACCATCCCTTCCAGCCCAAGCCATTGCGCCAGCAGGGTATAGGAGCGCCGCCGCGCCTGCGGATCGTGCAGCGTGGTGAGGATCGCGATCTCCTCCACCCCATGCACCGCCGCGAGCTCGCTCAGCTTCGCGCCCACCACGTCCGGCGTGCCGTACAGCGCTCTCGCCCGCAGCCGCTCGACCCGCTGCAACTCTGCCGCGCTGTACGGATACGATTCGGCCTCCTCCGGCGACGGCAGCGCGGAGTACACGCCCCGGTCGCGTCCCAGCCGCCACATCTCGCGCGAGCGGAACAAACGTGCCGCTTCCTCCGCGGTGTCCGCAGCCATCGCCCAGACACAAAGCCCCGCATATGGCGCAGGCCAGCGTTGACTTGGCCGAAACCCCTCGCGATAGATCGCCAGCGCTTGTTCCACGGCACGGCCATCGGTGATGAACGACGCGAAGCAGAACGGCAGGCCGAAATACGCCGCCACCTGTGCGCCGTAGTCGGAGCTGCCGAGAATCCACAGCTCCGGCACCGTCGGCCCGCCGGGCTGCGCCATCACGTCGCGGAACGGATGACCCTCCACCAGCTTCTGGCCTGACACCCACGCCAGCAGATCGCGCACCTGCGCGGGGAAATGATCGGCGGCGGTCTCCGCCAGCGGGTTCAGCGCGAAGGCGGTGCGTCCGTCGGAACCGGGCGCACGCCCCAGCCCCAGATCGATGCGGCCGGGCGCGATCGCCTCCAGCACCCGGAATTGCTCCGCCACCTTCAGCGACGAATAGTGCGGCAGCATCACCCCCGCCGATCCCACGCGAATGCGTGACGTGGTGGCGGCAATGGCGCTGATCAGGATCTCCGGCGCGGTGCCCGCCTGGCTTTCGCTGTTATGATGCTCTGCGCACCAGTAGCGGTGATAGCCCAGCGCCTCGCAGTGCTTCGCCAGCGCGAGACTCTCGCGGATCGAGGTGTCCGGCGAACGGCCGGTCACCACGGTGGACTGGTCGAGGACAGAGAGGCGCAACATGCATCGGGCTCCGCGGCTTGGTGCGAGATTAGGGGATGCCTGGCGCGCATGGCGAGGGCGCCCCGCACCATCGCTCAGGCAGCCGCAACGACCATGGCGGAAACCGGCGAGCGCCGCCGCGAGAACTTGAAGAGAGATGAGACGGATTGCGACAATTCGGCAAACGATCGGCCACGATCCTGCCGGACTTGGTGCCGATATCCGCGGCATCGATGCAAAGGGGACGACCCCGATGGACCCGCGAACCGCGCATGCACCGGAAGATCACGCTCCGGTCACCGGCACCTATGAATTGCTCACCCCGGTCGGCGTGACGGCGACGCCGGTGCGGGTCCCCGTCTTCCAGGGCACCGTCTTTCCGCCGCTGCCGCCTGGCTGGCTGTGGCGGCTGGCGGGCACACGTCTGCCGGCGGATTGAACCGCGCATGCCGCGGTCCGCACCGTGCCTGCTGTCCGTGTGGACGGTTGCCAGCCTGCCCTGACCAGGCCCATCTTCCGGCCCGTCATCGCGGCAAGGCCAGCGACTCGCGCGCCATGAGTCGGCTCGCGCGGCGCTGACAACAGACGCTGACAACAGACAACGGCAGCACGCCAGGGGGCTTCCGCGTCCCCACGCGGCGGCCATGCGGAGGGAATCGGATGTCGGCGCGTACGGCGATTGCAGCACTCGGCTTGGCCATCGGCCTCGCCGCCGTTCCGGCGCGGGCGCAGGTGCTGGAAATCGCCACCGACCAGTCTCCGGTCGGTCTCGATCCGCATGTGGCGACCGCGTTCGCCACGACGATGGTGCTCAGCACGATCTACGAGGGCCTGACCGCCATCAACTCCGACCTGCACGTGGTGCCGGCGCTGGCCGAGTCCTGGACCGTCTCCCCGGACGGCCTGACCTACACGTTCCGCCTGCGCCCCGACGCCAAATTCCACGACGGCAAGGCGCTGACGCCGATCGACGTGGTCGCGTCGGTGGCACGGGTACGTGACCCGAAAACCGGATCGCCCTACGCGTCGCGCTTCGCCGCGGTGACGACGGTTGAGCCGGACGGCGCGCATGGCGTGCGATTCCTGCTGTCCGCGCCGTCGGCGTCTTTCCTGGCCCAGCTCGCCGCGCTGGCAATCGTCCCGGCGGGCGACACTAACATCGCCAGGCAGCCCGACGGCACCGGCCCGTTCCGCTTCAAGGAGTGGCAGCCCAACACCTTTATCGCGCTCGACCGCAACGCCGACTATTGGCAGCACGGCCGGCCGACGCTCGCCGGCCTGCGGTTCGACATCGTGCCGGAGGCGACCACGCGGCGCCTCGGCCTCACGGGCGGCAGCTACCAGTTCCTGCCGACGGTCGATGCCGCCACCGCCGCCTCGCTGAAGACCGCGCCCGGAATACGCGTGCTGGCGACGCAGGACCTCGCCTATAGCCTGATCGGCATGAACGCCTCGAAGCCGCCGTTCGACAACCCTGCGGTGCGCGAGGCCCTGAACTACGCGCTGAACCGCACGCAGATCGTGCAGGCGGCGTATTTCGGCCAGGCGGCACCGGCCGGGCCGCTGTCGCCGGCGCTGAAGGACTGGGCGCTGCCGGTCTCCGCCTATCCCTGCTATCGCACCGATCCGGCGAAATCGCAGGCCCTGCTGAAACAGGCGGGGCTGACGCTGCCGGTAAAGGTGACGCTGAACGTGCTGGGTAGCCTGCCGTTGGTGGTGGACATCGCGCAGGTCGTGCAGGCGCAGGCCAACAAGGCGGGGTTCGACATCACGCTGAACGTGCAGGAGGCCGGCCGCTTCATCCAGGACTGGCGTGGCGGCAATTTCACCGCTTTCGCGTCCCTGAACAGCGGCGGGCCCGATCCGGACGACTATTTCGGGCGGACGTTCCAGACCGGCGGCGCGACCAATGTCTACAAGTACAGTGATCCGAAGCTGGATCAGATCCTGATCGACGCGCGCTCCGCCCCACCGGACCGGCGCAAGGCACTGTACGACGAGGCACAGCGGATGCTGGCCTGCGACGGGCCGGTGGCACATCTCGCCTATGGCACATTGTTCGCCGCCGAGCGCGACACGGTGCAGGGGTTCCGGCTGAACCCCACACGCTCCTTGCTCGGACTGCGGGATGCGGTGCTGAGCAAGGGCGCGAAGCAATGAGGCGGGGCGAACCGCTGTCATTGCGAGGCACGCAGGGTCGCAGCAGTCTCGATCGCGTGGGCGCATGGCGCTCCAACCCGACCGAGATGACTGCGGCGCTTCTGGGCCTCGCAATCACCGGGATGAACGGGCCTGGACAGCGGACAAAGTCAATCGCAAGTGCCCCTCTGGGCCTGGCAATGACAGGAATGAACGGGATTGCTTCGCTTCGATTGCAATGACATGCAGTGAAGCATGCCTCGCCTCCTGCTGCGCCGTGCCGGTGACCTGCTGTTTGTTTCGTTCGGCGTCTCGGTCCTGTCCTTCCTCATGATCCGCCTGATCCCGGGCGACGCGGTGCAGCTCATGCTTGGCGCCAACGCCGAGGTGACGCAACGCCAGATCGACGCACTGCGCCATCAGCTCGGCCTGGACCAGCCGTTCGTCCAGCAATACCTCGCCTGGATCGGCCGCGTGCTGCACGGCGATTTCGGCACCAGCCTCACCACCGGCCGCCCCGTCCTGTCGGAGATCGCCGCCGCCGCCGGGGTCACCGCCGAACTCACCATCCTGGGTCTGATCGCGGCCTTCCTGCTGGCAATCCCGCTCGGTTGCGCCATGGCAGCGTTCCAGTCCCGCGCCGCCAGCCTGGCGATGCGGCTGCTGTCCATTACCGGCATTACCGTCCCATCTTTCTGGCTCGGCATCATGTTGCTGTATGGCGTCTCCGAGCTGGACCCCTCCTGGGCCACCGTCGGCTGGCGTCCGCTGTCCGAGGATCCCGCCGGCAACCTGCGCCGCGTGCTGCTGCCCGCACTCTCGGTCGCGTTGCCGGTGGTGGCCTCGCTCGCGCGCTTCCTGCGCGCCGCCATGAGCGACGCCTTGCAGCAGGACTATGTCCGCACCGCCCGCTCCAAGGGCCTGCGCGAGCGCGTCGTGGTGCTGCGCCACGCCCTGCGCAATGCGCTGATCCCGTTCATCACCCAGGCCGGCATCATGGCCGGCTACCTGTTCGGCGGCTCGGTGGTGGTGGAGCAAGTCTTCGCCCTGCCAGGCCTTGGCCGCCTGATGGTGGGCGCGATTGCCGACCGCGACTACGCCCTGGTGCAGGCCGCCATCTTGCTCACGACCTTGGTGTTCGTATGCGTCAACACCGTGGTGGACCTGCTTTACGCCGCGATCGACCCGAGGGTGCGCGCGGCATGACCAACGGTTCGGCGCTGGTGCTGCGGCTCGGCGGGGCATTGGTCGCACTGCTGGCGCTGGCGGCGGCGCTGGCGCCCTGGCTCTCACCCTTCGCCCCCAACGCGCAGGACATCCTGGCGCGGCTGGGCGCGCCGGACGCCGCGCACTGGCTGGGTACCGACAATTTCGGCCGCGACGTGCTGGCCCGCATCCTGTTCGGCCTGCGCACCTTGTTCGCGGTGTCGGCGACCTCGGTGCTGGGGGCGCTGGCGGTGGGCGGTTCGCTCGGCTTGATCGCGGCCTGGTGCGGCGGCGCGGTGGACCGCGTGGTGATGCGCCTGGCCGACGTTTTGTTCGCCTTCCCCATCATCCTGCTGGCGATCGGCATCATCGCCTTGCTCGGCCCCGGCGCGTTCAGTGCAGCGGCGGCGATCGCGGTGGCCTACGTGCCGATCTTCGCCCGCACCCTGCGCGGTCCCGCATTGCAGCTTCTCGTCAGCGAGTTCGTGGAAGCCGCCCGGGCGATCGGCGCCGGCACGCCGCGGATCCTGCTGCGGCACCTGTTGCCCAACCTCGCCTCGGTGATGTTCGTGCAGGCCAGCCTGTCACTCTCCACCGCGATCCTGGTGGAGGCGTCGCTATCCTTCCTCGGCCTGGGCACGCAGCCACCGACGCCTTCGCTGGGGCGCATGCTGGCCGAGAGCAGGGACTACGTGGCGCTGTCGCCATGGCCGGCGGTGTTCTCGGGGGTGGCAATCCTGCTGGCCTCACTGGGCTTCAACCTGCTGGGCGACGGGCTGGCGGAGCGGCTGGACCCGCGGCTGCGGAGGACATGATGGCATTGCCAGCGACCGAGGCCGTCAGCCCGCGCTACGACACGCTCGATGCCTGGGACGTGCCGACGATCCTGGCGTCGCTGTGGGAAGGCCAGTTGGCCGCGGTCGCGGCGCTGGGGCCGGCGCTGCCGGCGCTGGGACGCGCGGTGGAGGCGGCCGCGGCGCGCCTGGCCGCCGGCGGACGGCTGGCTTACGCCGGGGCCGGCACGTCGGGCCGTATCGCGGTGCAGGATGCGGTGGAGCTGGTCCCCACCTTCGACTGGCCGGAGGACCAGCTGGTGCTGCTGATGGCCGGTGGTGACGCGGCGCTGATGCGCTCGGTGGAAAATGCCGAGGATCAGGCGGACCAGGCTGCCGCCGCGGTGGCAGGTCATGGGTGGGGGCCTGCGGACGTGCTGGTGGGCGTCGCCGCCAGCGGATCCACGCGGTTCACTGTGGCGGCGGTGCATGCCGCTCGCGCGGCGGGCGCGCTGACGGTCGGGATCGCCAACAGCCCGGGCTCGCCGCTGCTGGAGGCGGCCGAAATCGCGGTGGCGATCGAGACCGGCGCGGAGGCGATCGCGGGATCCACCCGCATGAAGGCCGGCACGGCGCAGAAGGCGGCGCTGAACCTGTTCTCGACGGCGATAATGGTGCGGCTGGGGCGGGTGTATCGCGGGCAGATGGTCGACATGCAGGCGCGCAACGCCAAGCTGCGGGCGCGCGCGGTGCGGATGCTGCGTGGCCTGACCGGCTGCGACGACGCGACGGCACATGCCGCGCTGGAAGCGGCGGGCGGCAAGGTGAAGCTGGCGGTGCTGGTGGTGCGGGGGATGGCGCCGGCTGATGGGGAGGCATTGCTCGCGCGGCATCGGGGAAGTTTGCGGGGGGCGATCGAGCAGGGTTGAGTGCCGCTCGACCACTCGGACGAATGCAGGCAAGCGAGCCGGACATGAACGATGCACCGCCCCACCCTCGTTCCGGCGTTACCGTACGTCTGGATGCCGCGACGCAGGATCGCCTGCAACGAATTGCCGCATCGGAGCATTGGACTCTTGCCGGATACGTCCGGCTGCCGATCGCGCGCGACCTGCATGCCCGCGACGAAACGCCACGCGTAGTCCACGTTTTCACCGCTGCAGGGCTCGAGGGAGCGCCCCCTGGTGAGCCAGAGCGCGAGCCGGGCGAGACTGATGACCGCTATGCTCGACGCGCCGACACGTTACGGGTCTTGCTGGGCGGGGAATAGCCGCCGGTGGCGCTCGCAATCCGCGAAGGCGCCTTTGTCCGGACGAATTTTCCGTTCGGTCCCCCGAACCGGCCGGACGAGCCGGGCCCGACCTCGCATATAGCCCATTGTCTGGGCGTTCAGCGTAGCAATCCTGGCAGTGAACTCATTCTGGCGTACCCAAGCTCGGGGCCGTGGCGCCCATCCGGCGAGCCGCTCCCTCTGGGGGTCATCGAATTTGACCGCGCGGCAGCACGAATTTTGAACCAGGTGCCGTTCCATCTCGACCTCCGGGTGTTGGCGCGCATTCCCCTAAGCGCCCCCCTAAGCGCCTCGCGGCTACCACGGATCGGCACTCCGGATCCTGGAATCGTTGCGTGCGCGGATACAGCATGGCGCGAGCGGATTGCCAGCCTGGCAGAGCAACTGGCACGGCGTCGTCCCGAGGTCATTCAAGTCAGGGGTATCCGGACGGCGCGGTCCCGGTGACCCTGAAGCAGCGGTCCTCCCCCCGGCCCGCGGCTTGACCGCCCCTGCCCCCTCTGCAACGCTTTGCATCAGGAAATGCAACGAGATCACAATGAAATTCGGCATCTTTTATGAGCATCAGTTGCCGCGGCCATGGACCGCGACCAGCGAATACGATCTGTTCCAGCAGTCGCTCGCGCAGCTCGAACGCGCCGATCAGCTCGGCTACGATTATGTATGGGAAGTGGAGCACCATTTCCTCGAGGAGTACTCGCATTCTTCCGCGCCGGAAGTGTTCCTTGCCGCCGCCACGCAGCGTACCAAGCGCATTCGCCTGGGCCATGGCATCGTGCAGCTTACCACCAACCAGCCGCATCGCGTCGCCGAACGCATCGCCACGCTCGATCTGATTTCCGGCGGCCGGGTCGAATTCGGCATGGGCGAGGGCGCCGGCCCGGCCGAGCTGCATCCGTTCAACATCCGCGTGCGCGACAAGCGCGACCGCTGGGAAGAAGCGGTGCGCGCCATCGTCCCGATGTTCACCAACGATGCCTGGGAATTCCACGGCCAGTACTATGATTTTCCGGCGCGCAACGTGATCCCGAAGCCGTTTCAGAAGCCGCATCCTCCGCTGTGGGTGGCATGCTCCAATATCCGCACCATCGCCGATGCCGGGCGCTGGGGCATGGGCGCGCTGGGCTTCAGCTTCGTCTCGCCGGAAGCGGCGCGCGCCTGGGTGAATCGCTACTACAATACGCTGCTGCATCATCCGCAGAAGTTGGCCGACTACGCCGCCAATCCGAACATCGCCATCGTCAACGGTTTCATGTGTGCCGAGACCGATGCGGAGGCGCTGCAGAAGGCTTCCGGCTGGACGTTCTTCATTTTCGCGCTGTCGTATTACGGGCGGCAGGGCGTCGATGCGCCGGGCGCCGGCAATCTGTGGCGTGAATACCAGGACTGGCGGCATACCGAGAAGGCGCAGCAGGCGCTGCGCAACGGCCTGATCGGCTCACCGGAGACCATCCGCAAACGCCTGCGCTTGTTCCAGGACGCGCATGTCGATCAGGTGATCCTGCTGAACCAGGCCGGCAAGACCTCGCACGAGGACATCTGCGCCAGCCTGGAATTGTTCGCGCGCGAGGTGATGCCGGAATTCCATGCGCGGGAGCCGGAGCATGCGGCATGGAAACAGGACGTGCTGGCCGGGAGGATCGAGCTGGAGGAACTGGATACCGAGCCATACGATCTTTACGCTCATCAGAACGAGGACATCGTGCGCCTGACGCCGGAGCAATTGAAGCAGCGCATGGCCGCGAAAGAGAAGTTGGCGGCGTCAAACTGAAATGCAATCCGCCAGGCGCCACGGCCCGCTGATTGACCTGAAGCCCTTGATTGACCTGAAGCCCTTGATTGACCTGAAGCCCTTGATTGACCTGAAGCCCTTGATTGACCTGAAAATCGTGACGAGCAATGGATCTATTGTCATCAACATTGATCGCAATGCTGCCGTAGCCGATTGACCCGGCGAAGCTGCGGGATACGAGCGAACTCCTGTTCGTTATCGGCGACGATCGTGCACTCCAGCGCGAGGGCAGGCGCCGCAATAAGCAAATCATTGGCGCCAATCGATGTTCCGGCACTCTCCAGCCGGCTGGGTATCGTGCCATACACTGCATCCGCGGGTGGCTCGTATGGCAGAACGTCCAAACTGCCGAGCATTTGCTCGAGATTCGCGGTCACGTGCCGGGTCGGGTCCCTGGCTGGCGGTTTTGACATCGGCCGAAACCCATGCCACCTCCCCTTCGATGTCCAGATTGGAGGAACACCAATGCGACAGATGGTGATGGTGGGCTTCCTGCAGGCGCAGAACTGCACCAACCTGGTCAGCTCCTGGCGCCACCCGGAATCGCGCGACGACACCACCTCGGCCGACTACTACCAGACCATCGGCCGCGTGCTGGAGGCGGGAAAATTCCATGTCGGCTTCTTCGACGACCGCCTGGCGATGCCGGACCGCTACGGTAACGACCATCGCCACACCGTGGAGCATGGCATCCGCTGCGTGAAAATGGATCCGGTCACGGTGCTGACGGTGATGGGCATGGCCACCGAGCGCCTCGGCCTCGGTGCCACTTGCTCCACCACCTATTTCGAACCGTTCCACGTCGCGCGCGTGTTCGCGACGCTCGACCTGATGTCCAACGGCCGCGCCGCCTGGAACGTGGTGACCTCGATGAACGACGGCGAGGCGCTGAACATGGGCCTCGCGGAGCATATGGAGCATGACGCGCGCTACGACCGCGCCGATGAATTCATGGACGTCGTGCTCGGGCACTGGAGTTCATGGCACGACGACGCGATCGTGCTCGACAAGCAGAGCGGCTTGTTCGCGCATCCCGACAAGGTGCGGCGGTTGGATCACACGGGGAACTGGTTCCGCTCGCGCGGGCCGTTCACCGTGCCGCGCTCGGCGCAGGGCCAACCGGTGGTGATCCAGGCCGGCCAGAGCGGCCGCGGCAAACAGTTCGCCGCGCGCTGGGGCGAACTGATCTTCGTCACCACCGCCACCAGCATGGAGCATGGCAAGCAGACCTATCGCGAGCTGAAGGAAGCGATCGCGCAGCAGGGCCGCGATCCGGACCATGTGGCGATCACACCCTCGGCCTATGTCGTCGCCGCCCAGACCAAGGCGGAAGCCGAGGACAAGATGGCGCTGATCGAGAAACTCGCGACCGACGAAGACGCGCTGTCGCTGCTGTCGGAAGCGATGAATTTCGATTTCGCCAGCAAGGAGCTGGATGAGCCGTTCACCGACGACGAGCTGGCGAACATCTCGGGCACCCAGTCGATGCGCGATCGCGTGCTGCGCGCCAGCGGCATTCGCAACCCGACGCCGCGCGACTTCGTGCGTTTCAGCAGCCGCGCGCGGCCGAACCAGCCGATCGTCGGCGGGCCCAAGGAAGTGGCGGACGGGCTGGAGGCGCGCTTCACTGCCCCGCTCGCCGACGGCTTTGTGCTGGCGGCGACGCATGTGCCGGGGACGTACTTGGATTTCGTGAAGTGGGTGGTGCCGGAGCTGCAGCGCCGAGGGCTGTACCACACGGACTATGCCGGTGCGACGCTGCGGGAGAATTTGGGGCTGCCGATACCGAAGGCCACCAGCGCCGGCCACGCGTGACCGGCACCGGCGGCCTCGCGCCAGCCTCGCACTGCGCGCCATCGGCCTGGGTGACACCAGGGCGCCGGGGCCTGGGTGACGCCGGGGCGCCGGGGCCTGGGTGACGCCAGGGCGCCGGGGCCTGGCTGACGCCAGGGCGCCGGGGCCTGGGTGGCGCCGGGGCGCCGGGGCTTGGCTGACGCCAGGGCGCCGGGGCCTGGCTGACGCCAGGACGCCGGCCTGGCGATGCCAGGCGAAAGCGGTAGCGACGCGGCGCCGCTACGCCACCCCCTCCGGCCGCAGCCGCTGCGGCAACGTCGCCAGCGACTCCGTGGTGTCGAAATCGCGCAGCACGGCGTCGTCCGCCATCTCCACTTCGGCGACTTGCTCCATGTGCTTGCCCACCAGGAAGCGCGCACCGGAATCGCCTGAAATCTGCAGGATCTCGGGAAAGAAGCTGCGGTCCCACAGCATCGGATTGCCCTGCTTGCCGCGGTACACCGGCAGCACGATCCGACGGCCCTCGTCGGGATCGTAGGCGGCCAGCAGCCGGTCAATCATCCGCCCCGTCACCAGCGGCATGTCGCCGAGACACACGATCGCGGCCGCACATTCCGGCGGCACCGCGGCAATGCCGGCCTTCAGACTGGCCGCCAGCCCTTCTGCGTAGTCCGCCGCATGCACGTAGCGCACCGGCCGGCCGCCGAGCGCATGCTCCACTTGCTCCGCCATGTGCCCGGTCACCACCAGCACCGGCCGGGCGTTCGACGACAATGCGTTGTCCACCACGCGGGCGATCATCGGCTTGCCGGTACGGTCGGCAATCAGCAGCTTGTTGTGCGGCGCCATCCGCCGGGACCGGCCCGCCGCCAGCACCACCGCCGCGATGGTCGGGGCGCTGCGCGGTGCCACGCCATGCGGCGGCTGGGCGGATGCCTTCTCGCGCGGCATCGGCCGCACGTCGATCTCCTTCAACAGCCCGCCCACGCCCATTTTCATGATGTCGGTCGGCGTCACCTTCAGACCGGCGAACAAGCGGTGCAGCACGAAATCGATGCCGTTCAGCTTGGGGCTGCGGGCACAGCCGGGCAGCACCAGGGCCGGGCGCTCGCCGATCTGGCCGAGGCAGATCAGGTTGCCCGGATCCACCGGCATGCCGAAATGCAGGATTTCGCCACCGGCACGGACGATGCCCTGCGGGCCGACGTCCCGCCGGTCCAGCACCGCCGACGCACCGACCACCAGCAGCAGCTCCGCCCCATCCGCAAGCAGGCCCTCCAGGGCGCGGCCAATCGCCATCTCCTCATGTGCGCAGCGGACGGGGGGCAGCAGGGTGCCGGTCAGCCCGCCGACACGTTGCTCCGTAATGGCGATGGTCTTTTCGGTGGTGCTGTCCTTCAGCCCCGGCAGTTCTGTCGCCACCAGCCCGACCTTCAGCGCGCGAAACGGGTGCAGCGTCAGTGGCGAGCTGCCTTGACGCGCCAGCGCCTCGGCCACTGCCAGCACGGTGCCGGGGACCGAGAACGGGATCACCTTGATCGTGGCGACGAGATCCTTGCGCGCCACCACAGTGTAGTCGGGCAGGGTGCCGACCGTCAGTGCCTCGTCGATCGTGTTGAGCCGGTCGATTTTTCCCCTGTCGACCCGCAGCAGGCCGGGGGCCTCGGCGGCGAGGTTGACCCGCCCGGTCGCGGCGCGCGTGCGAGCGATCAGCGGCGAGACCAGCGGTGCGGCGAGGCGGTCGGCGGCGATGTCCTCCGGCACGTCGCCGGGCTCCAGGCGGGCGCAGATCACCTCGGTGCGGCTGGCCTCGCGCAACGCGGCCAACGCCGCCTCATCCAGCACCGCGCCCTTGCGGATCATGCGGTCCCCGACGCGCTGGCTGTGGGCCATGATGGCGCCGCGAGCCTCCTCCAGCGGGACGGCGCCGAATTTCATGCCGCCAGCGGCGCCTTCTGTGGCAGCGGCGCGCCGCGGCGCACGGCGACGATCTCCGCGATGACGGAGAGGGCGATTTCCGGCGCGGTGACCGCCTCGATGTTGAGCCCGACCGGCCCCTTGATGCGGACCATCGCCTCATCGGTGTGGCCGAGTTCGCGCAGACGTTTCAGACGCGCCGCATGAGTCCGGCGAGAGCCGAGCGCGCCGATGTAGAAGGCCCGGGACTTCAGCGCGCGGTCCAGCGCGGGATCGTCCAGTTTGGGATCGTGCGTCAGCGTCACCACGGCGGTACGCGAGTCAGGGCGCAGCGCGTCCATCGCTTCGTCCGGCCAGGCCGTGGAGACCGTGACGTTGGGAAACCGCTCGTCGGAGGCGAAGGAGCGCCGCGGGTCCACCACGGTGACCGCGAAGCCGCATTGCGAGGCGAACGGCACCAATGCCTGCGCTATGTGCACGGCGCCGACCACGATCAGGCGCAACGGCGGATTATAGACGTGCAGGAACCAGTCCGTGTCGCCGACCTTCACCGTGCCACTCTCGTCGTCACGCAGCGCCACGGCGGCGGCCTGGTTCAGTTCCGGCGCCGCTTCCGGGTGGGGCAGCAAGCATTGCTCGCCGTCGGGGAGGCGGGTGGCCAGCACGACGGGCCGGCCATCGTGCTTCGCCGCTTCCAGCGCGGCGATGGTTTCGGGGGTCATGGCGATGCACTCCGCTGCCCCCGCACGACGCGCATCACAGCAACCGCTCCACGAACACCTTCACCTTGCCGCCGCAGGCCAGGCCGACTTCCCAGGCGCGCTCGTTGGTGACACCGAAATCCAGCAGTTGCGGCGAGCCCGAGTCGATGGTGCGCATCGCCGCGTCGGCGACCGCGCCCTCGATGCAGCCGCCGGACACCGACCCAGCCATCTTGCCTGACCTGGTCACCGCCATCTGGCTGCCGGCGGGGCGCGGCGAGCTGCCCCAGGTCTCCGTCACCGTGGCCAGCGCCACTTGCTCGCCGGCGGCGCGCCATGCGGCGGCCGTGCTCAGCACGTCTTCCAGTTCGTTCATGCGGTTATCCTTTCATATCCAGCCACCGACGCCAAACCGCGCGGCGGCGCGGGACGCGACAGCAGATCGACCAGCGCCTTCAGGCTGGCCAGGTTGTGCACCGGGCGGAACTCATCGACATGCGGCAGCATCGCGCGAATGCCCTGGGATTTTGGCTCGAACCCCGACCAACGCAACAGCGGATTGAGCCAGATCAGCCGGCGGCACGAGCGGTGCACCCGGTCCATGTTCTCCGCCAGCTCGCCGGCATGCTCTGCGTCGCGCGGACGATCCAGGCCGTCGGTGATCAGCAGCACCACGGCGCCCTGCCCCAGCACGCGCTTTGCCCAGCGGCGGTTGAAGGTGGCGAGGGCCTCGCCAATGCGCGTGCCGCCGGACCAGTCGGGCACCACGTGCGCCACCGTCTGAAACGCCACCTCCGGATCACGGTGGCGCAACTGTCGCGTGATGTTGGTCAGGCGCGTGCCGAACAAGAAGACGTGGACACGGTCGCGGTCGTTGGTGACGGCGTGGAGGAAGTGCAACAGGATCTGGGCGTAGCGCGACATGCTGCCGGAGATGTCGCACAGGACCACCAGCGGCGGCGCGCGGAGCCGGCGGCGATTGCGGGCGATTTCCAGGATCTCGCCGCCCTGGCGCAGGCTCTGGCGGATGGTGCGGCGCAGATCGGTTGCCGGGCCGTGCGGATCGGGACGCAGCCGCCGCGTGCGGTGCAGGTCGAGCGGCAGGCTCAGGCGGCGGATCTCGCGCTTGGCCGCGGCGATCTCCTCGGCACTCATCGCCTCGAAATCCATGCGTTGCAGGCGTTCCTGATCCGATACGGTCAGTACGGCGTCCTGCACCGGGGGTTCGTCCTGTGCCGCGGGACGTTGCTCGCGCCTCTGCTGGAACGCTTCGGCAACGCGGCGGGAGGCCGGGGGCGGCCGTTCGAGTTTCTTCTCCTTCTGCGCTTCCAGCAGTGCCATGGCGGCGGCTTGCTCGGCGGCGGTGGGATCGCGCCAGAACAAGGCAAATGCCTGGTCGAAGACCTCCTGGTGCTCGTGGCGGTGGATCATCACGGACCGCAGCGCGGTGCGGGCTTCTGGCTTGTCACCGAGCTCGATCAGGGAAAGCGCCTGCTGGGCGGCGAGCGTCTCGGCCGGCCCGACAGGGAGGCCGGCGCGGCGCAGCAGGCGGGCAAAGTGCATGACGTTGGCGGCCAGGGTGGGACCCGCCGGGCCGGTGGAGGGGGCGTTCGGCATGGCCGGATACTGCGCTTCGGCTGGCGTCAGGCAAGGGGGCAGTCGAAATGCGGTGTCGGACGAGCGGGGCAGGCCGAGGAATGGGTTTCGTCGTCGGACGCGACCGTAGGGTCGCACGCGAACATCGCGTCTGACGGGCCCTACGCTTCGGGCCCGTCCCACATCGTCACAGCAGGCCCGCCGTCACATTGGCGGGTTCACGCCATGCGTGCCGACCGTGATCCGCGCCGTGCTCAGGTTCCCGGCGGCGTCCTTGCGGGCGATGATGAAGACCTTGCGGCCCGGCTTGAGGTCGGCGGCCGACGTGGGTGCGAAGGTAACCACCGGCGCCGCAGGCGGCACATAGATGACGGCGCTGCCGCCCTGGTAGGTCAGCGTCAGGTCGCGGCCGCTGCGGGCCTTCGCCACACCGGTGACCGGCGCGTTGGTCATCATGCTGCCGGGCTGCAGGTCCCACGCGTAATTGCCGGCGCCGGCGCCGCGCATCGCTTCAGGAAACACCAGCACTTCCAGCGCCACGCGCGTGTCATGCGGGCCGGCCTTGCTGGCGATGCCCAGATAGGTGTTGTCCTTGATGGAGGCCAACGGCACCCGCTTCAGCGTTGCCACCGTGAGCGGATCGGCCAGCGCGACCTCGACCTTGCTGCCGTCGCGGCTGTTGATGGTGAGCATGTGCGGCGCCACGGCGGCGATGGAGCCACGGATTCGGACCGGAGGAGTGGCGGGGGCGGTTGCCGCGGCGGCGGCCGGCGGGGCCGCGGCCGGCAAGGGGGCTGCGGGCGCAGTTGTTGCGGGCGGGGCCGCCGCGGGGGCGGCGGGTGTCTGCGCCTCGGCGACGGCAAAGCCAAGCGAGCATGCGGCAGCGAGGAGCAGGGTGCGGGCAAACATCAAGGTACCTCCGTGGCGGCGTTGCCGCCCAAGATCATTGGGAAGATCGCGAACGCGCAAGGGGGAGACGGCCCGCCATGCGGCGTTATTCCTCACACCACAGCGACTGGGAAGTTAAGGAACAGTGTAGCGCAGGGGCCATGGTGACCATCGGCAACGACATAACCGGCGACCGGCAAGTCAAGGAACGGCGTAGCGCAGGGCGAGCCGGAGCTTCTGCCAAAGCGGCAGGCCGGGACGCTCGTCCAGGCGCTGCCAGCCGCGCCGCTCCAGGCGCGACAGGATGGCATCATAGGTTGCCGCCATCAGCCCGGCGGGCTTCATCGCACGGCGGTCGCACTGCGCCATGGCGGCGCGGGCGTCATCGAAATAGCCATGCGCCAGGGCGGCAACGCGCCGGCACGCCTCGCCGAGGCGCGGCGAAGCAAGCGCGGCGGCCGGGTCGTGCGGCAGCCCGGCTTCGTCGAGATATTCCCGCGGCAGATAGAGGCGGCCGCGCTCGGCATCCTCCCGCAGGTCGCGCAGGATGTTGGTGAGTTGCAACGCCCGCCCGAGCGCATGCGCGACCCGGTCCGCGGCAGGTGAGGAATCGCCAAACGCGCGCACCGACAGCCGGCCTACGGCGGCGGCAACCCGGTCACAATAGAGGTCCAGCGTGGCGAGGTCCGGCGCGACGATCACGGTCTCGGCGTCCATCTGCATGCCGTCCACCACCGCGATGAAGTCCTCTGCGCGGAGGGCGAAGCGGCGGATCGCGGCCAGCAGCAGGCGGGTGATCGGATCGTCCGCCTCGCCGCGATACAGCCCGGCGATGCGGTCACGCCAGGCGGCGAGGCGTCGGCACTTGTCGTCCAGATCCCCCGGCTCGTCGGCGATGTCGTCGACCACGCGGCAGAACGCGTAGATGGCGTACATCGCATAGCGCCGGTCGGGCGGCAGCACCCGCATGCCGCGATAGAAAGAGGTGCCGGCGGCGCGCACCGTTGCCTCGACCGCCTCCCGGTCGGCAGGCGCAGCATCGAGCGGCATGGAGGCGTTCACAGAAACCGCAACGACGCCAGAAAGCTGGCAGCGAAGTCGAGCTTGCTCAGCTTCACCGGCGCGGCCAGCGGGTCGCCGCGTTCCAGCCGGACAGCCAGCCGCTTGGCCAGGCCGACGATCGCGGCGGTCTCCATCCGCAGCCGCCGATCCTTGACGCGCTTCGGCAGGTCGGAGGCGAAGCGGGTCATCCGCTCCACGCGGTGCAGGACCGAGCCAAACACCTTCCTCATGCCAGGGGTCATGGCGGGACGGCGCAGGTCGGCGACCGAGGTGCCGAAATCGGCCATCAGCCCTTCCGGCAGGTAGCAGCGGTCCAGCATCTCCAGGTCCTTGGCGCAGTCCTGCAAGTGGTTCAGCACCTGCAATGCGCCGCACAGCGCGTCGGAAGGGGCGTGCGTGCTGTGATGCTCCTTGTGCAGGTCCAGCACGTAGCGGCCGACCGGGAAGGCAGAGAAGCGGCAGTAGTCGTAGAGCTCGGACAGGGTGGCGTAGCGCTGCTTCGTGGCATCGCGGCGGAAGGCGATGAGCAACTCGGTGGCATGCACCGGGGTGACGCCCGTCCTTGCCAGGCTTCTCCGCAGCGCCAGCGCGCTGGGCGAGCCCTCGTCGGCGCGGCCCAGCAAGACCGCCTCCATGACATCGAGGCGTGCCAGTTTCTCCTCCGGTGCCAGGTGGGGCGAGTCGGCGATGTCGTCGGCGTTGCGGGCGAAGGCGTAGAAGACATGCACGTGCGGCCGCAGGTCGGGGCGGATGAGCCGCGAGGCGACCGGGAAGTTCTCGTCCTGGCGATCCTTGCCCGACCAGGCCTCGACCGTAATGGCGTCGTTCACCCACCAACCCCCTGATAGGCGCGGCCCTTCCAGGCGACACCGCGGCCTCGGTAGTGGTTGACGGCCGAGCCGATCGTGGCGGCCAGGTAGAACGCGGCGACCAGCGGCAGCAGCGGTGCCCAGAGAGGGGAGCGGCGGTAGCGGCGCAGTGTCGGCAGGTAGCTGGCCGACAGCATGACCCAGGCGGCGAGGCCGAGCCAGCGGGCAGCGCCATGTGCGCACAAGGCGGTGGCGGGCGGGACCAGCCAGGTGAGCGCCATCGCCAGGACGGCGGCGAGCAACAGCAGGGGAGAGAAGCGGAGTTGCACATAAGCCGTGCGCGCCACCATCGCCCAGATGTCGGCGAAATGCGGATAAGGGCGGAGCGATTCGGCCAGCGTGCTGTGGCCGAGCCAGATCCGGCCGCCTT
This sequence comes from Acetobacteraceae bacterium, assembly GCA_035508435.1. Taxonomy (GTDB): domain Bacteria; phylum Pseudomonadota; class Alphaproteobacteria; order Acetobacterales; family Acetobacteraceae; genus JASHVB01. Next base: position 21,152 of record DATJNA010000141.1, read on the forward strand.
TCTTTACCGCCGCCGCCAGGGCCACGTCGTCGATCAGTTTGCCTCGCACCGCCTCGATCCCGCCGATCCGCGCCAGAGTCTGGCGGCGCAGCAGCATGGTGCCGCCGGCCGCCGCCGCGGTCGCGCTTTGCGGGTCGTTGACCCAGGAAAATGGATAGAGCAACTGGAAGAAGAACACAAAAGCGGGAACCAGCGCTTGCTCTGCCAGGCTCTGGCAGCGCAAGGCGACCATTTCCGAAACCAGGTCGGCGCCGGTTGCCTGGAGCTGGGCGACGAGCGCGGACAGATGCCCCGGCCGGTGTTCGATGTCCGCATCGGTGAGCAAGACAAGTTCCGCGGCGCCGGCCTCGGCGATGCCCTGGGCGACGGCCCAGAGCTTGCCGCTCCATCCGGCGGGGTGTGGCGCGCCGGCGACGACGGTGAGGCATTGCTCCGCGAAAGCGCGCGCAATATCGCCGGTATGGTCGGTGCTGTTGTCGTCCACCAGGATGATGCGGAATGGACCGGTGTAGTCCTGGGCGATGAGGGAACGGAGTGTGGTGGCGACCACGGCGGCCTCGTCGCGAGCCGGAACGATGATGGCGACGCTGGGGGTGACCGTGGGGCGGGCCGGCGGGAGTTCGGGCGCGGACTGCCAGAAGCGGCCGTGGCCGAGGAGGAGGTAGAGCCAGAGCAGGAATGCGAGGGTGGTGAGAAAGAGCATGCCGGAGACATGCCGGGGCGCGATGGGCGGAGGCAATCCCCCGTTGCAGTGATCAGGCAGGTTGTGGTGTCGGGGCCGGTACCGTGGGCGGACCGGTGCGGCGGACATGGATACCCGCAACATGCAGACGCAATATACAAATGGCCGCAATCAGCGCGAAGGCGCGAGGCCGGCGTGCCGGTTATGATCGCCGCAGCGTCCTGGCAGGGCGTGCCGTCACAGCACCCCGAGCGTGCCGTCACAGCACCCCGAAGCCGATTCGTGTTTGCATTGTTCTGTCTTTGCGACCCGCCACCGCGAGGCAAGCGTGTCCCGCTGCGTCAGCCCGCGGCAGCCGCCTTCGTGGCGGCAGACGGCCACCGGGTGTAAGCAGGACACTGCCTGAGCGCCGAAGCCACGGCGGCGTGGCGTTCCAGCCGCCAGCGCGACCCGCAGGTCCGTTGTTTCGCGACAACAAGGAGGTTCCCCATGCCAGCCTACACCATCAAACCGCTTGTCACCGCGACCGCCGTCAACACGGGCGGCCGCAACGGACATTCGGAAAGCACGGACCATTCGGTCAGCGTGAACCTGTCGGTGCGCAAGGAGATGGGCGGACCGGGACTGCCGAACACGACAACGCCGGAGCATTTGTTCGCCGCGGGCTACGCGGCATGTTTCGGCGGCGCCATCGAATTCGTTGCCCATCAGCACAAGAAGAATGTCAGCGGCACGGTGGTGACTTGCTCGACCTCGGTTGGTCCGCGGGAAGGCGGCGGATTCGGCATCGCGGTGACGATGCAGGTGAAGGTGCCGACCCTGCCGGTCGAGGAAGCGCGCGCCCTGGTGCAGGAGACGCACGACAAGGTCTGTCCCTACAGCCACGCCACGCGCGGCAATATCGACTTCACCCTCGAAGTCGAGGGCGCGTAAGACCTCACCGCTACCAGCACCGGCATATCCGCGGCGCCGCGATGGCGGCGCGGCGGGTTGGCATCCTGGCGGCACGTTTGCATGCTGGCGGCGGGTTTGCTGCGTCAGCCTGACGCGGGCAGCAACGAATTCCCGTCGGCGGAAGAGTGCTTTGCGAGTTCATGGTGCGGCCCGATGACGACACCGCCGGTGGTGTCGCCTGGCGCGGCAACCGACATCGGTCGCGGCCGCGGGGGAGCAATGTTGCTGCGACGCGACGGCGTGTTGCAGGCTGGCCGGCATGCCGGAGACCTCGCTCTATCCAGCCGTGAAGCGCTTCCTGGAGGCGTCGGGATTCTGCGTGAAAGGCGAAGTGAACGGCTGCGATGCCGTGGGCGTGCAGGAGGGGGAACCGCTGCGGCTCGCGATCGTGGAAATGAAGCTCGGCCTGAACCTTGATCTGCTGCTTCAGGCCGTGGAGCGGATGCGCCTCGCGGATGAGGTCTGGCTTGCGGTGCCGGCGACCCGGCGCGGACGTGATCGCGATCCGCGTGTGCATCGCCTCTGCCGGCTGGTGGGGCTGGGGCTGATGGCCGTCAACACGGCCCGCGACCGGGTTGAGGTGCTGGCCGAGCCCGCCCCATATCGGCCACGGCCGAACCCGCGCCGCCGCGCGCGGCTATTGCGAGAGCATGCAAGCCGGGTCGGCGATCCGTCTCCCGGTGGGTCGTCGCGCCAACCGATCATGACCGCGTACCGGCAGCAGGCGCTGACCTGCGCGGCATTGCTGAAAGCCGGGCCAGGCCGGGTGCGGGACCTTCGCGCTGTGGTCCCCGCGGCGAGCCAAATCTTGCGGCGCAATGTGTATGGTTGGTTCGAGCGCGTGGAACGTGGCCGCTATCGCCTCGCCGCTGATGGCGAGGCGGCGTTGCGGCGATGGCCGCAGGCCCTTTTGGCGCCAGCGGATACGGCGCCGCCACCGGTCACGCTGGAAACCCCGCAAGCGGTGGTGGCCATGACCGCATAGCTTCGGGAACCGGAACGGTATCGCCGGCGATGCACAATGGCGGTCACACGGGCAGCGAGCTGACCCGAGCCGCGACGGCGCAGATGTTGCGGGTTGTCATCGCGAGACGAAACCCGCACTGTCGAGCAACTCTCGCAGGCCAGGTACGGACAATTTCGATGTCGAATATCCCCGAGGACGTGTTCGCGGAACCCGATGTCTCGCCCGATACGCTGGCCAATCTCGGCCCGCTGCGTCGCCTGGCCGGCGAGTGGCAGTCGGACCAGGGCGTGGATGTCAATCCGAAGGCCGACGGCCCCGAACGGCGGGTATTCCGCGAGCATATTCTGATGGAACCGATCGATGGCCAGACGAACGGTCCGCAGTTGCTGTATGGATTGCGCTACCACATCCATATTCAAACGCCGGAGGAGGCCATCACCTTTCACGATCAGGTCGGTTACTGGCTGTGGGAGCCCGCCACCGGGCTGATCATGCAGACCATCGCCATTCCTCGCGGGCAGGTGGTGCTGGCGGGCGGTACCGCCAGGCCGGATGACGAGCGAATTTCAGTCGAGGCGCGGCGCGGCGACACGCGGTTCGGAATTTGCTCGACCGGATTTCTCGAAGCGGCGTTCCGTACCGACTATTATCGCATCGACATCACATTCCAAGGTGACGATCGCTGGACCTATGTGACGCGCACCGACCTGGCGGTGCGGGGCGCCACGCCGCCATTCAACCACCACGACACCAACACGCTTCGGCGGATCGCACCACCGAGGCCGAACCCGCTGCTCGATCCTCGGAAGCGCCGGCCGGGCTAGTGCCGGAAATCGGTGATGCACGAGTCAAGGCCCTGACAACCATGACGTGCTAAATGGCGTGGCAGGCGCGTTACCGTTTACGAACTTGTTCATGGGTCCGGTCCCTCTCGAATTTTGATACGCCTCATGCGCACCGCCATGTGTTCGCATCGCCATGCGTTCATCGCTGCCGCCACGCACCGCCACCCGTTACAGGGCACTGGCCCGCTGCGAACGCTCAAGCCGGGCGGTATGCGCCTCGATCAGGGCCAGCAGAATCACGCGGTGGCCCAGGTCGGTGGCGTATTCCAATTGCTCGCGGAACCGCTCAATATTGAGGACAATCAGCCACTGATCGAGATTGCTCGCCCACAGACTCGTGGTTCGGCGATCAGCCGCGGCCTCATGGGAATTTGATTCGTTTGCTGCCGCTGTACCGCCAGGCTGGTTCGCGCCCGTCCGTTTCGGCTGCATCGTCCAGGTCCTGTATGCTTGCCCCGATGCAACAAGGTTTCAGCGCGGCGCACGCCATTGTCTGTCCGATGGCGTACAAATCCGGGCAGATTTTCAGCCGCCGATGGCAATGCGACAGCCCGGCGAGCCCTCCCCAGGCAGGGCAGTGCGAAATACCGTCTTCAGCTCGTGCTCGATGGCGCGATAACATTCGCAGGCCACTGCTTCCAGACCGGTGCGGCTGGTGATGGTGATCAGGCCATGCCTGTACTGTATCAGCCCAGCCCTTCTGAGTGAGTTCGCAGCGATGGTGACCCCGGCGCGCTGCGCCCCCAGCATCATCGCGAGAAACTCGTGTGTCAGCGGGAAGGTATCGGTGCGGGCGCTGTCATGTGCGATCAGCAGCCAGCGGCAGCAGCGCTCATCCAGCGAGTGCAGGCGATTGCAGGCTGCAGTCTGCGCGAGCTGATGAAAGGAGAAGCGCAGGTAGCGCCGCATCAGGTCAGCCATGGCACCGTCCTGCCGCATCGCGTCGCTGATGTCCTCGACCGAGGCGCGGAATGCCGTACCCGGAACCTGTACAACTGACTCCAGTAACACGCGATCGACCCCGAACAAGGCAATCGGATCCGTGAGACCCTCGATGCCAATGGCGCCGATCTCGATGCTGCGGCCGTCCTCCATGGTTTTCACCAGGGAAATCAGGCCGCGATCGACGAAATACAAACGCCGGACCGGATGGTCCAGATGGCCGATCGACTGGCCGCGCTTCAGCTCGACGCGCTCCAGGGTGGGCCATATCCGATCCATCGTACGAGGCCCCAAGGCCCGCAAAATGCGGTTGGCGAGATCCGGACTGGCTCCCATTGCGTGCATGACCCCGGCTTGGCGGATGAGGTGGGCCGCTGCCCGTGCACGTTGTTATCCGGCACGCTGATTGCCGCATTGACCGCGATCAATGACGCCTCGCGTCAACGCCGTCGCAGCCGAGGTTCAGCCCCGCACCATGCCATTGGCGCGGAACCACGCCACCGCGTCCTCGACCGCCTGACGGGCGGGGCGGGGCGCGTAGCCCAATTCCGCGACCGCCTTCGCGGAACTGAAGAACATCTTGTGCCGCGCCATTTTCAGGTGATCGCGCGTCACCGCGGGGGGAATGCCGGTGATATGCGCGAACGCTTCCATCGCCGCCGCCGCGGGCCACACCCAGGACTCGCGCAGCCGAATGGTGGGCGCGCGACGCCCGGCGACCTGCGCCACCAGCGCCAGCAGATCCTTCAGAGCCATATTCTCGCCGCCGAGGATGTAGCACTCGCCGATGCGGCCCTGTTCCAGCGCCAGGGCGTGCCCCGCGGCCACGTCATCGACGTGCACCACGTTCAGCCCGGTATCGATATAGGCGGGGATGCGTCCGTTGGCCGCGTCCATGATCATCTTGCCGGTCGGTGTCGGCTTGATGTCGCGCGGGCCGACCGGCGCGGCCGGGTTCACGATCACCGCCGGCAGGTGTTGGTCGCGCACCATCGCCAGCACCGCTTGCTCCGCCTGGTATTTCGAACGCTTGTAGGTGCTGACCAGCGCCGCGGGATCGACGGGAGTCGCTTCGTTGGCGGGACTGCCGTCCGCGGTATAGCCCAGTGCGGCGACCGAGCTGCAATGCACGATGCGCTCGGCGCCGGCGGCCTGCGCGGCCCGCATCATCGCGCGCGTGCCCTCGACATTGGCGCGCAGCATGGCGTCGGGGTCGGGCACCCAGAAACGATAGTCGGCGGCCACATGTACGACATAGCGGCAGCCAGCCGTGGCACGCGCCAGAGAGGCGGGGTCGGTCAGGTCACCGGTGACGATCTCCGCCTCCAGCCCTGCGAGGTTGCGCCGGTCGCTGCTCGGGCGGGCGAGCAAGCGCAGCTCATGCCCGCGCGCAATCAGCACGCGCGCAACGGCCGAGCCGACGAAGCCGGTGGCGCCGGTGAGCAAGGTGGTCATGGCGGGCAACGGAAACGGGCCATGGCGGCGGTATACGGCGCGCAGCCCGCCCGGCAAACCCGGTAGGCGATGGCACTTGCAATGCGGCAAGTGAGTATGGTACCGTCTGGTACCGCCGTAGGATCAACCTATCGGGAGGCTGTCCATGTCCGATCGTCCCGCACCGCCGACCAGGCATCCTTTGCTGCTTGCCGGCAAGCACGTCGTCTCTGATCTGCTGTCGACGTTCGTGTTCGTCGGCATGTTTGTCGTGACGCACAGCGTTTATGCCTCCGTCGGGCTGGCGATCGCCCTCGGGCTCGGCCGCATCGGCTGGCAGACCTGGCGCCGCATTCCGATCGACGTGATGCAGTGGCTCAGCCTGTTCCTGGTGGCGGTGTTCGGCGGCGCCGCGCTGATCACGCACAATCCGCTGTTCATCATGCTGAAGCCGACGCTGATCTACGCGGCGGTCGGCGTCGTCATGCTGCGGCGGGGTTGGTTGAACCGCTATGTTCCCCCGATCGCGCAAGCCCATGCCGCCGACGTCATCATCCTGTTTGGCTATGTGTGGGCGGCGCTGATGTTTGCCACCGCCGCGGCCAACCTGGAGATCGCGCTGCACGCCAGCCACGCGACCTGGGCGTGGTTCATCGGCGTGTTCCCGATCGCCTCGAAGGTAGCGCTGATCCTGGTGCAATATGCCGTGATGCGCACGATCGTCCCGCGCCGGATCCGGGCAGCGCGGGCCGTGGCTGTGCCCGCCGTCTGATCATTGCTCAGCCCGACAGGCCGCCGGTGACATCGATCGTCAGGCCGGTGACGAAGTCCGCGTCGGACGATGCGAGGAAGCAGATCACCTTCGCCTGGTCCGCGGCTTCCGCCACGCGGCGCAGCGGCGTGCGGGCAATCTCGGCGGCCTGCGCCTCTGGCGAGCGCTGGTTCCAGTGCGGGCGGATGCGCTCGGTCAGCGTCAGGCTGGGGGCGATGGCGTTGACGTTGATGCCGAACGGGCCGAGTTCGAACGACAGCTTGCGGGTGAAGGCGATGATGCCGCCTTTCGCCGCGCTGTAGGCGGCGGAGGAGACCTGCGACAGCCCGCGCCCCGCAATCGAGGCAAGATTGACGATCTTTCCACCGTTCTGCCGCTTCATGACAGGCACGACGGCATGGCAGAACAGGAAAGTGCCGCGCAGGTTGAAGGCGATGATGCGCTCCCAGTCGTCGAGGGAAAGCTCATCGACGGCAGCGGCGGGATTGGCGATGATCGTGCTGCCGCCGACCGCGTTCACCAGGACGTCGATGCCGTAATGCTTCGCGGTGTCTTCGACGACCTGACTCACGTCGGCTTCATTCAGCGCGTCGATGCAATGGCCGAGCATGCGGCCGCCGCTCATGGTGATGGCCTCCGCCATCATGTCGAGCCGGCGCTGGTCGTTGTCCACGCCGACAATGAAGGCGCCCTCGCCGGCCATGATCTCCGCGGTGGCACGACCGATGCCGCTGGCACAGGCGGTGATCAGCGCCGTCTTGTCTTTGAACCGCATGGTTTCCTCCGTCTGTTTGTCATGGCAGGGCGCTTGGTTCACCGGTCCTTGCGAAGCTGTCACTCGCGGTTCAACCGTGCCGCCTCCGCCATCAGATCGATCGCCGCGGGATCGCGTGCGCGCACTGTCAGGCCGGTGGCACCCGACTCCTCCCAGGCGCGGTAGCGTTGCCTGATGCGGGCGGGCGGCCCGACCAGCGATTTCAAATCCACCCATTCGTCCGGCACCGCAGCCGCGGCTTCCTCCTTGCGATGCGCCAGGAACAACTCCTGCACACGCTCCGCCGCGTCGCCAAAACCGCGGCGGATCATCATGTCCTTGTGGAAGTTCTTGTCGCGGTGGCCCATGCCGCCGACATAGAGCGCGACCTCCGGCTTCAGCGCGGCGAGCGCTGCCTTCACGTCGTCATGCACCCGCACATGGACCGACGCGTGGATCTCGAAATCGCGCAGTGTCTTGCCGGTGCCGGCGCGGCGGAAGCCTGCTTCGAGCCAGGGCAGGAATTCCGGCATCGATCCGGGGACGAAGCCGTTCGGCAGCCAGCCATCGGCGATTTCCGCTGTCAGCTTCACGGTAGTTTCGTTACCGGTGGCGAGATAGATGGGAATGTCGGGGTTCATGTGCAGGATGGATTTCAGCGGCTTGCCGACGCCCAGTGCGCCGTCGCCGGTATATGGCAGGCTGATCTCGCGGCCGGCGTGAGTGACCGGCTCCTCGCGTTTGAAGATCTTGCGCATGATGGCGACGTAATCGCGCAGCCGATAATAGGGGCGGCCCCAGGGCTCGCCGTACCAGCCCTCGACGATCTGCGGGCCGGACACGCCCAGCCCGGCGATGAAGCGCCCGCCGCCGGCGAGCGCGTCCACCGTGCCGGCGCACATCGCCGCGTTGGCCGGCGAGCGCGCCGCAAGCTGCATGATGCCGGTGCCGAGTTTGATCCGTTTGGTAACGGCGGCAACATACGCCAACGGCGTGACGGCATCCGACCCGTACGCCTCCGCGGTCCACACCGAATCGTAGCCGAGCGCCTCGGCGCGCTGCACAAGATCGACAGGCACATTGAGGTGCGGGCCGGAGTAGCCGATGGAGAGGCCGAGCTTCATGGCGCTATTTCATCGGCGAGAAGCTGGCGGGAAGCAGCAGCGTCGACTGCATTTCGACGATCGAGCCGGATCCCTTGGCAACGAAGGCGAGCCAATCGGGGTCCTGGAACAATTTGGCGCGCGTGGCCATGCGAGTGTTGAGATCGGCATAGTTCCACATGTGTGCCACTTCGTTGGGCTGCGGCGCCTCGCCGGTCCAGATGCCGACATTCGTCGAGTATTTTTCCCGCACCGGCATGATGTCGCGGAACGCCTGCGCCCAGGCGCCGGCCATGCCAGGATGCATGCGGTAGATGCGGAGTTCATAGACGCCGCCCGGGGTCTTCGGCGGGTTCACGTCTTTCACCGGATTGAGGAAGCGGATGTCCTGACGCATCAGCAGCGGGCGGACGTTGGGGGTGTATTCGGTGGTCCAGCGCTTGTTCTGCGCCAGGCGGTCGCGCTGACGGGCACGGTCGTCGAGGCTGTCGTAGCTCCACAGGTGCCAGACCTGGTTGAGCTGGCCGAACTCGGCGGTCCAGTAGCCGTGGCACGTGCCGTAGTCGTCGCCGCGCACAGGCCGGCCGACCTCTTCCTGGAGCTTGAGGTAGGCGGGAACCTTGCCGCTATGGAACGTGTAGGTGCGCAGTTCGTAAATCATATATTCCTCCTGCTCTTTCTTGCTTCGTCATGGCGGGGATTGACGCCGTGCGCGCCAGCATAGGCCGGCGCGGGAGAAAAGGCTTGCAGGGGCCATCCCGCCAGTGGGAGCCATCGCGTCGACGCTAGGCTCCATCCGGCCCTCAGCCGGATCGCGGCGCTGCGTCGCACCGGGCAAGTTCATCGAGCACCCTGTCCACCACTTCCCCCCAGGCACCGGCAGCATTCTGCCGGAACAGTCGCATCGTAGGATACCAAGGCGTGTCGTCGCGGCCGGTCAACCAGCGCCAATCGGCATGCGCCGGCAGCAGCAGCCAGACCGGCATGCCCAATGCACCGCCGAGATGCGCCACCGACGTATCGACGGTAATCAGCAGGTCGAGCAATGACAGCAGCGCGGCGGTATCGCCGAAATCCGCCAACCGTTCGCTGTGGTCACGCACATGCCCCTGGCGCATCAGGACCGGGCGGTCCGCCTCGCGGATCTCGGTCTGGACGATGTGGAACGCGTGGTTGGTCCCTGCCAACAGCGGCTCCTGCAGCGCAAGCGGCATGGAGCGGTCGCGGTCCGCCGGATAGGCGGGATTGCCCGACCAGGCGATGCCGATCCGCAGCCGCTCCCGCGGCGGCGGCCCGAGCAATCGCTGCCAGAACGGGACACGGTCCGCCGGGGCAGCGAGGTAGGGCACGGTCCCGGGAATGCCGGCAAGTTCAGTGCGGAACGCCAGCGGCAGCGACAGGATCGGACAGTGCAGATCGTATGGCGGCAACGCGTCGTTCAGCGCGAATGCGCCGGCGACCGCCGGCATGCCGCGATACAGCGGCACCAGGCCCTTGTGGCCCTCCACCAGCACCCGGGCACCCATCGCCGCCACCATCGGCACGTAGCGCACGAACTGGATCGCATCGCCGTGGCCTTGCTCGGAATGCAGCAGCAGCGTGCGGCCAGCCACCTCCGCGGGATCGCCGAACCAGCGCGGCCGCGCGAATACCCGACGCGGCAGGATGCCGGGGGAGGCGATCAGCCGCGCCTCGAACTTCCACCAGCCGCGCCGGAAATCTCCGGCACGCAACTGATCGATGCCCTCGGTCAGAACCGCCAGCGCCAGGTCGGGGTCCATCTCGAGCCCGCGCTCCAGCGACGCGAGTGCGTCACGGTCGCGGCGCAGGCCGAAAAGTGTGAAGCCGCGATCGATATGCGCCTTCGGATTGGAGGCATCCATCGCGATCGATCGGTCCAGCCAGGCCAGTGCCGACAGGTAGTCGCCCTGCTGCCAGGCCATGTGGCCGATGCCGTACAGCACGAATGCATCGCGTCCTGAACGGCCAACCGCAAGCCGCAGCAGCGCCTCGCCCGCCGCGAATCGGCCGCCGGCGGCGGCGGCGGCCGCAAGGTCGATCAAGTGCTCGCAATAGCTGCCCATCGCGGCAATCAATCGACGGGCAGCGCGACCCTGGTCAAGCGGCGGAAGCTGCGGCACCGTTGGGCGAGACAACGCAGGGAGGTTGGCCGCATGTCCATCACGCTCGCCCAGGCCCAGACCATCGTCACTGCCGGCCTCGCTGCCGCGCGGGAGAAAAAGTTCCAGCCGCTGGCGATCGTGGTGCTCGATGCGCGCGGCGTTCCCAAGGCGTACGCCGCCGAGGATGGCACCAGCCTGCGCCGCTTCGAGATCGCCAGCGGCAAGGCCCATGGCGCGCTGGCGTTCGGCGTCGGCTCACGGACCCTGGGCAAGCGGGCCGAGGAACGACCGCATTTCATCGCCGCCGCCACCCATGCGGTGGGCGGCATGCTGGTGCCGGTGCCGGGCGGCGTGCTGGTGCGCGGGGCTGACAAGGCGATCATCGGCGCGGTCGGTGTCTCCGGCGATACCTCCGACAACGACGAGGCCGCCGCCCT
>DATJNA010000142.1:0-95018 GCA_035508435.1 Acetobacteraceae bacterium
GTACGAACCGGCAGATTGCATGCCGCTCCAACGCCGCACCTCGATCAGCCGAGGAATCCGTCGATGCCTGTTGCTCCGCGCAGCCAAATCTTCGAGGCGCGAATCCGATGAATATCGCCACCGCTGAGCGGTCCGATACTCGCGCGATTCCGCTACGCGTGATGAAACCCATTATCCTCTGCCTCGCGGTCGCGGCATTGCTGTCCGGCTGCATGCCCTACAATGAAGCGGCGATCCAGGCGGTGCAGGAGGAAGATGCGCGGCTGGGCCCCAGCGAATTGGCTTATCGCACAGACTCGGCAGTCGATCGGATGCTGGCAACGACGCCAGCGCTGCTGCAAACGCGCAGCCCTCTCGCGGTAGGCTCCATCGGCGACATCCGCGACATGAACAGTACCAGCCCCCTCGGCAACGTCATCGCCGAACTGATCCGTAACCGACTGGTCCAGCAAGGCCTGCCGGTCACCGACATGCGCCTGCGCAGAACGGTGGCGCTGGAGCCGCGGAAGGCCGAGATGGCCTTGAGCCGGGATGCGGCGAATGTGTATCCGCCGCCCGGGGCAGCGGAAATCGTAACGGGTACCTACGCCGTCGCGAGCAATTCGGTTTATGTCAGCCTGAAGATGATCGAGGCCGATAACGCGCGCATCCTGGCTGCGGCCGGTTTCCAATTGCCCCGCACTGCGGACATCGACCGGCTTTTGCTCGGCGGAATCGCCGACGCGAATTAGTCTCTGCGCGAGTGAGGGCGGCACGGGATATTCAGCTCCCACCGCGCTCGCTATGCTCCCACGCGATCCGCCGAATGTCCGGAACCGCAGGGAGGAACGCCATGAAGATCACCGCCGTCCGCACCGACATCCTGCGTATCCCGGAGGACGATCCGCTCGCCGACATGCCGGAGGACGCGAATCGCCTGCGCCCCGTCGTGATCCTGCGCCTCCAGACGGATCAGGGGGTCGAGGGCATCGGCCTCACCTTCTATGGCGGCGCAATGACCGGTTCGCTGCGCGTCGCAGTCGATGAACTGGGCGCGTTGTGCGTCGGCGAGGACCCGCTGCGCGTCGAGGCGATCGTCCGCAAGCTGCGTCTGGCGGCAGGGGATTCTGTTGGCCCTGCCGGCGTGTTCACCCTGGCGCTGGCGGCGATCGACACCGCGCTGTGGGACATCAAGGGCAAGGCGCTGAACCAGCCGCTGTGGCAATTGCTCGGCGGATCGCGCGAACGGGTGAACACCTATGCGTCCGGTTCGCTGCGCCGCGGCCTCACCGACGCACAGGCTGCCACCGCCGCGCGGCGGCTGGTGAACAAGGGCTTCGTCCAGATGAAGACGCAGATGGCTTTGCCCGGCAATCCCTCACCTGCCGAGGAAGTGCGTCGCGTTCGCGTTGTGCGCGACGCGATCGGGCCAGACATCAAGCTGATGTGCGACATCAACCAGCGCTGGCGCGTCGAGCAAGCGATCGATATCGGTCATCGTGTCGCGGAGGTGGGATTGTTCTGGCTGGAGGACGTCACCACCTGCGACGACTTCCAGGGGCTGGCGCGGGTGAACGAAGCGCTGTCCACGCCGATCGCCGGCGGCGAATACCTGTGGGGCATCGCGCCGTTCCGCCAGATGATCGAGGCGCGCTCGGTCGATTACATCATGATCGATCTGTGCCGCGTCGGCGGGCCGACGCAGTGGATGAAGGTCGCCGGCATGGCGGAGGCGTTCAACCTGCCGGTGGTAAGCCACGTGATGCCGGAGATGCACCTGCACCTGGTCGCTGCGGTGCCGAACGGGCTGACGGTGGAATACATGCCGTGGATGCTGAAGCTGTACCAGGAAACACCGGCGCTGGAGGGGGGAAAATTGGTGCTGCCAACCAAGCCCGGGCTCGGGTTGTCGTTCGATGAGGCGGTGGTGGCGAAGTATCGAGTGGGTTGAGCGGCCTGCCGTTCACTAAAAACCGCAATCATTAGAACCAGAGCCGTGTGATCCCCCGTATCATTGCGAGAACCGCGAGAGAAGCCTCGCGGGGCGAAGCAATCTCGTTCGGAACTGTGCCCGCACCCTACCTGTGCCATCTGACCGGGATGGCTTCATCCGTAACGCTTCGCGCGCAGTCCTCGCGATGACAGATGGGCCGTGGCTCGGCTTCTCTGGTTGCGCACAGCCGCCCGTTTCGGACGCGCGTTGATTGCGGATACTCGACGCGACGGCATCTCGCCACAATGACAGCACGGCCGTCAGTGTCCCGCGTGGCTCCCGGAAAAATCCGGCGCCGTCAGGCCGGATTGCTCCAACTGCGCCACCAGCGCGGCCTTGAGCCGTTCCAGCCCGGGCAGTGTCTTCGCTTCTGCCCTCGCGACCAGCACTGCCTGCGTGTTGGACGCACGCAGCAGCCACCAGCCGTCGTCGGTCAGCACGCGCACGCCGTCCGTCTCCGACACCTGCGCGCCCGCGGCACGCAGGCGCGCCGCCACTTCCTCGATCACGTTGAATTTCCGGGTATCATCGCAGTCGAAGCGGACCTCCGGCGTATTCACCACCTGGGGCAACGCGTGGCGCACGTCCGACAGCTTCGTGCCCATACGCGCGACGATGCCCAGTGTGCGCACCGCGGCATACAGCGCGTCGTCGAAGCCATACCAATGGTCGGCGAAGAAGATGTGCCCCGACATCTCGCCCGCCAGCGGCGATTTCGTCTCCGCCATCTTCGCCTTGATCAGCGAATGGCCGGTGCGCCACATCAGCGGATTGCCGCCGGCGCGCGCGATCTCGTCGAACAAGACCTGGCTCGCTTTCACGTCGGCGATGATCATGGCGCCCGGGTGCACGCGTAGCACGTCGCGCGCCAGCAACACCATCAACTGGTCGCCGAACAGGATTTCGCCGGTGTCGTCGATCAGCCCGATGCGGTCGGCGTCGCCATCGAACGCGATGCCGATGTCCGCGCCGCGCGCCTTCACCTCGCCGATGAGCTGCTGCAGGTTGGCGGGCACCGTCGGGTCCGGGTGATGCGCGGGGAACGTGCCGTCGATCGCGCCATTCAGCACCACATGCTCGCCGGGAAGCGCGGCGACCAGCCTCGCCAGCACCTCGCCGGCGGCGCCGTTGCCGTTGTCCCACACGACCTTCAGGGCCCGGTCGCCGCCATCCCAATCCGCGAGCAACCGCGCGACATAATCGTCGGCGATGTCGACGGCGCGCTCGGTGCGAGCGTTCTCCTCCACCACGTCGCCGTCACGTGCCATCTGGCCGAGCCGCTTGATGTCGTCGCCGAAGAACGGCTTGCCCTTCAGCATCATTTTGAAGCCGTTGTAGTCGGGCGGATTGTGGCTGCCGGTCACCATCACCGCGCCATCGGCGCCCAGCTTGGTGTTGGCATAATACAGCATCGGCGTGGGGCCGCGGCCGATGCACACTGCCTCCACGTCGCTGCGGCGAATCCCCTGCATCAGCCGCACCGCCAGGTCCGGGCTGGACAAGCGCCCGTCATAGCCCACCACCACCGTCGATCCGCCCGCGCGTGACACGATCGAGCCGAACACGCGGCCGATGGCATAGGCATCGTCCTCGGTCAGTGTCCGGCCGACGATGCCGCGGATGTCGTACTCGCGCAGCGTGGTGGGATCGAACTTGTGCGAGAACGACATCGTGGCCCCTGCTCTCAGCTATACTTTTTCAGGAATTTGCGCACCGCATCCGCGAGGTCGGGATGCTTCAGCGCATAGGCAATCTGTGCCTCCAGGAATCCCGCCTTGTCGCCGCAATCGAAGCGGCGGCCTTCGTAACGCAGGCCATGGAACGGCTGGATGCCAATGAGCCGCGCCATGCCATCGGTCAACTGCACTTCTCCGCCGGCGCCCCGTTCCATCCGACCGAGATACCCGATCACCTCCGGCATCAGCACGTAGCGGCCGATGATCGAGAGGTTGGATGGCGCCTCCTTCGGCTCCGGCTTCTCCACCAATCCAAGCACTTCGACCAGCTTTCCATCATCCTTGCCAGTCTTCAAGATGCCGTAACGGTTGGTTTGCTCGCGCGGCACCTCGGTCACCGCGACGACATTGCCGCCGGTGTCGCGATACACATCAGCGAGCTGGCGCAGGCACGCCGTCTCGGCCAGCACGAGGTCGTCCGGCAGGATGATGGCGAACGGGTCGTCGCCGATGAATGCGCGCGCACACCAGATGGCATGGCCTAACCCCAGCGGCACCTGCTGACGCACCGTCACCATGGAGCCGGGCTCAACCTGGGTGCCCTGTAGCAGGGCCAGCGCGTCGGATTTGTTGCGTTCCCGCAGCGTCGCCTCCAGCTCGAAGGCGACGTCGAAATGCTCCACCAGCGCGGTCTTGCCGCGGCCGGTGACCATGCAGAATTGCTCGATGCCGGCGGCGCGCGCTTCTTCGATCGCGTACTGGATCAACGGCTTGTCGACGACCGGCAGCATTTCCTTGGCCGTCGCCTTGGTGGCGGGCAGGAACCGTGTCCCCAGCCCGGCGACCGGCAGGACGACTTTGCGCAGTGGTTTGATCAAGAGGAGCCTCCCCTGTGGGCCGGCGGAACCGACCATGGGCAACCGGCTGAAATGTGGCAAGACCCGACCGGCCGCGGCGACACGTAGCCGCGAGTCCCATCACGAGGGCGTAGCGCGCCTCGCTCTTCGCTTGTTGGGGATTGAGGTAGAATCGGTGCATCTTTCATGCGCATTTGCTCATGCGTGCTTGCCGTCGAGCAATACATCACGCGCCATGTTGATTCGGGCAGCGAGCCAGTCGGAACCGCCGGCATCCGGATGGGCGGTGCGCATCAGGCGATGGTGGGCGGCACGGATGTCGTCCTCGTTGGCGCCGGGCGCGAGCCCCAGCACCTGGTACGCCTCCTGCCGCGTCATTGCGCCGCTGCGCGGCCGTGGTGCCCCGCGATCGCCGCGAGTCCCGGACCTCGAGCCTGCGTTCCCGCTGGTGCCAGAGGCGCCGGCGTTGCCCGGTCCGGAAAAGCCCGAGCGAGAAAACTGCCAGGCACGGAAGCGGTTCCACAGCAGTGGACCGAACATTGCCAGGGCGCCCAGCGCGATGCTGCCGCGGCCGGTCAACACCAGCAACAGCGCCAGGGTCAGCCCCCCAAGTGCGGCGATCCAGAGCAGCAGGGATTTGATGGTCGAAACCGATGCTTGTTCGAAGGCCCGCAGGCCGCCGAGGAAGAGGAACAAGGTCAGGGCGCCGAGTGCCAGCCATAGCATCGCCCTAATCTGCGCGGGTGTGCGGCCTTCCGCAACAATTGGTTGCGGGCTGCCCATGGTTGTGGCACGCGCGCGCATTGCCGCGAGGCGCGCGGGGCCGGATCGGGGCAAGCGGTCGATGTGACGTGCAAGCGCCCGGCGACCGTTAGCACCGCGCCATCACGGGCTTCGCGGAATGCTCTCCCCCCCGTTGGGTTGCTTTGTGGCCATGCGTCTCACGATGACACGGAGCGAGCGCCCCACCGACCGCAGTCATGGCACGAAATGCAATTAACGATCGGTCATCTCTTGGTAATTACCAATCTGTTATCCGCGACTCAAATTGCTATCCGTCAGAAATATAATTTTGAAGAATTTGTGAATGTACGGATTTGCCTGCCAGCGTGGATGGCGGGTCGCCACAGCGTCAAGTAGCTACCCGCCGGGTGAAATTGCACAAGTGGAGGATGCCCTATGGGTTCGTGGCGCACAGCCAGGTGGTCCAAATTCGCGGTCTCCGGCGCGCTGGCGCTGGGACTGGCCGGGGCGCATGGCGCTGCCGCGGCGGAATCCGGCCGCTTGCTCGAAACCGGCTCCAGCCTGCTGTACCCGTTGTTCAACATCTGGGTGCCGGTTTACACCAAGAGTCACGCCGCCGTGCAGATCAGCACTCAGAGCACAGGCAGCGGCACCGGCATCTCCGAGTCGGTATCGGGTCTCGCCCAGATCGGCGCATCTGACGCCTATCTCAGCAACGCGCTGGAGAAGCAGCATCCCGAGATGCTGAACATTCCGCTCGCCATCTCGAGCCAGATGGTAAACTACAACCTGCCGGGCCTGAACGCGCAGCACCTGAAGCTCAGTGGCCCGGTGCTGGCCGGCATCTATGAGGGCAAAATCACCAAATGGAATGATCCTGCCATCGCGAAGCTGAACCCGGCCGTCAATCTGCCTGCCGATACCATCGTCCCGGTGCATCGCACTGATGGCAGCGGCGATACATTCATCTTCAGCCAGTACCTGTCCGACACCGCGCCCGATTGGGCAAAGACCATTGCCTATGGCACCACGATCAGTTGGCCGTCGGTGCAGGGCGGCCTGGGCGCCGAAGGCAACCAGGGCATGGTGAATTCGGTGAAGCAAACGCCGTACTCGATCGCCTATATCGGCATCAGCTTCAAAGGGGCGACCGATCAGGACCAGCTTGGCGAGGCGATGCTGGAGAATCGTGCCGGCAAGTTCGTGCTGCCGACCGACCAGACCGTGCAGGCCGCCGCCAATTCGATGGTGGCAAAAACGCCGAAGGATGAGCGGATCAGTCTGATCTTCGCACCCGGTGCCGATTCCTACCCGATCATCAATTACGAATATGCCATCATCAAGTCGAAACAGGCGGATGTGCAAACGGCCCAGGATCTGAAGACGTTCCTGGATTGGGCGCTGAGAGGCACCGGAGGCAACGCGGCCAGCTTTATGCAGCAGGTCAGCTTCGTGCCGCTGCCAGCCAGCGTGCGCAAGCTCAGCAACGCGCAGATCGCCAAGATCAACGGCTGATGCCGGAATCCGCCTTGGCCCGCCGGCCGCCAGTGCAACCGCACCGCCGACGGCGGGTCATCACGCCGGCATGAACTTTCGTACCGTCCTGGCTACGGTTGGCGGCATCGTTCCCGCCAGCATGATCGCGGTGGTGGTGTTCCTCACCACCTACGCCTGGCCGGCGATCGAGTACAATGGCGTCGGCTTCCTCGGCGGCATGCATTGGAATCTGGGCAATCTTTACGCCGATCCGATCGACCTGAGCGGCGTTCAGATCCTGCCCGGAGCCAGCTACGGTATCTTCTTCCTGATCGTCGGAACGCTGCTGACCACGCTGATCGCGCTGCTGATCGCTGTCCCTGTCGGCGTGGGCGCCGCGATCTTCCTGGCGGAAGCGGTGCCGCCGGGCCCGCGCGTCTGGCTGTCATTCCTGGTCGAACTGCTGGCGGCGATCCCGAGCGTGGTGTTCGGGCTGTGGGGCTACGCCGCCATCGTGCCGCTGATGGCGCAACATGTCTTCCCTGCCATGGCCCATGCGTTGGGCTGGCTTCCCGGCTTCGGCGAACCCATCGGCAGCGGCTTCGGCTTGCTCACTTCCGGCATCGTGCTGTCCCTTATGATCGTGCCGCTGATCGCCGCCACGCTGCGTGATGCGATCGATAGCCAGCCGGCCGCGGTGCGTGAGGCCGCGCAGGCCCTCGGCGCCACAAGGTTCGAGACCGTGTGGCGCGTGCTGCTCCCCGGACTGCGGTCAGTGCTGATCGGAGCCTGCGTCCTGGCTACCGGCCGCGCGCTGGGTGAGACCATGGCAGTGCTGATGGTGTCGGGAAATGCACTGAACACGCTGCCGCAGACGATCTACGCGCCGGTCTCTACCATGGCCGCCTTCATCGCCTCGCAGCTCGACAGCGCCTTGCAGGACCCGACCGGCCTCGCCGTGCGTTCGCTGGCGGAAGTGGCGCTGGTGCTGTGCATCATCTCGATCATCGTCAACGTCTGTGCGCGGCTGCTGCTGGCCGGCTTCGGCGCGCGTGAGCGGCGCGGGCTGTGAGCGCACCCGTCATCACGGCGCATCATCATGGCCTCGGCCTCCGGGCCAATGCCGATGCCGAACGCCTGCGTCGGCGCCAGTGGTTCTCCGCGATCGGCTGGACGCTGTGCGGCGCCTCGCTGACATTGCTCGGCGGCGCCATGCTGTCGATCCTCGGCATGGTGCTGGTGCGCGGCATCGGCGCCCTCACGCCCACCGTGTTCACAGAAGTCACGCAGGGCACCGGCGGCGGCTTGCTGAATGCGATCGAGGGTACGGCGGTGATCGCGGCGGGCACTGTCGTCCTGGCCGTCCCGTTCGGAATTGCGGCCGGCATCTACGTCTCCGAATACCGCTGGACGGCCTGGGCGCGCTGCATCCGCTTCCTGTCGGACGTGCTGGTCGGCGTGCCGTCCATCGTGCTCGGCTATTTCGGCTACATTACCATGGTGGAGTGGCTCGGCTGGCACTTCTCGGTCGCCGCGGCCAGCATCACGCTGGCGGTGCTGTGCCTGCCGTATATCTGCCGCACCACCGAGCTGGCGCTACGCGAAGTGGCGCCGGAGCTGCGAGAGGCCGGCTTTGCGCTCGGTGCCAGTCCCGCAAGGGTCACATTCAGCCTGGTCCTGCGCGCTGCATTGCCGGGCGTGGTGACGGGCGTGCTGCTGGCCCTGGCGATTTCGGTCGGTGAAACCGCGCCCCTGCTCTATACCGCCGGTTGGTCGGGTTACCTGTGGAACGGGCAGCTCGTGCGATCGCCGATCGGTTACCTCACCTACGTGATCTGGGCGTTCATTAATGAACCGTTCGCTGCGGCGAATGCGTTGGCCTATGCCGCGGCCTTCCTGACCACTGCCTTCGTGCTGCTGATCAGCCTGGCGTCACGCCTGCTACTAACGCGCCGTCGCTGAGAACGTCAGGAGGTGGCTCAAGTCTTTTGTCTACCCCGTGTCTGCGCCCGGCTCGTGGAACGCCAGTCCGAACGCATTTCCACACTCTCGGGCCGCTTGGCGACGCACCGCCGAGCGGCGTCATGGGTTGCACACCGCTTGCGCTTTGCTACGTCGTGCCGTTCAGTTCACGGCGGGAGCAACCGCGCTTGGCGACCTGATGCAGAGCAACATGCTGAAGCCCGCCGGGTTCTGGAGCTATCACCGGCCGGACGGCCAGCGCTCGCGCGGCTGGCTGGCAGACCTGCATCGTGCGCTGGTGGATGAGCTGGAAAACCGCCTCGGCACCCGCCATGACGTGTCGATGTTCCGCGACGAGACGATGCACATCGGTGCGGCATTAATGTGGGGTTGGTTGCCGAGGTAGCGAGCGCCGTCGCAGTGCCACCGCCGATTGACTTCCGTCTCAGCTTGCTCGGCTACGTGCCGGCAGCGCTACTCCGCTGCCTTGCGCAACGGCCAGTCGTTGACGTTGATGCGGGGCATTTCGAAGCGGTCCGTCGTGCGCGCGTACCAGCCGGACCCGTGCATGCGCCCGATCAGGTCGAGCTTCGGCGTATCGATGTAGCAGCGGTCCTTGTCCAGCACGCAATCGTCCTGGATGTGGAACGCCACCACCTTGCCCAGAATCACCGCGCGATCCACGCCAACCTCGACGATCACCAGCCGCTCGCATTCCATCGCCACCGGCGCTTCGGCGATGCGCGGCGGCTTCACCCGCGTGGAGGGCGCGGTCGCCAGCCCGGCCTCCGCCAGTTCATTCACCGATTTCGGAAAATCGATCGCAGTGACATTCATTTGCTCTGCCAGCTTGTAGCTGACCAGGTTCACCACGAACTGGCCGGTCCGACGGATATTGCCACCGGTGTCCTTCACGTCGCCCGGCCCGCGCCCGCCGATGCCGATCGCGACCACCGGCGGGTTCCCGGCCATCGCATTAAAGAAGGAGAACGGCGCGGCGTTCAACGTCCCATCGACGTCCTGCGTGGTCACCCATGCGATCGGGCGCGGTCCGATGGTGGCGACCAGCAGCTTGTACACATTCTCATTTGTCGTTCCGACGACATCGAACAGCATGGCGGGTTCCCTGCGCGGCAAGAGTTCAGGCTGCGGCGACGGTTACGCGGCGGCCCTCTCGCTGTCCAGACCGTGCGTCACCGTGGCCCACGTCTTGGCGGCCTATGGCCCCGCCGCTTGCAACGACTGCCCGTCCAGATCGGTGGCCGGCACTCCAATATGATGCAGGATGGTCGGTGCCAAATCCACGATATGCGCCGCTCGGGATGACTCCGTACCGCCTGCGAAACCGGGGCCTTCGATCATCAGCACCGGCGATTGCTCGTAGCGCGCCAGGCCGCCGTGCTGGCCGCAGCCGACGCGCACGGGCTTGTCCCATCGCGGCACAGCGGCCAGCGCGCGGCCGGGAACCCCGAATTCGTTCGTCGCATCATCCGCACGCAGCGATACCGCGAAAGCCAGTCCGTGATGCGGGGCCTGCCCGATGGTGCCCAGTTCCGCCGCGGGCACGACAATGCCGGCCCATTTCCGGGAATGAAGGAAATCTTCCAATCTTGCCCGGCGGCTTTGATAATCGGGATGCAGATACACCAACGTGGCCGTGCCATTGGACAGCGCGATCACATCGGTCGAGTCCGCTGCCTGTTTCAGGCCGCCGGCGATCAGTTCCTCCTCCACATCGACCGAACCGCTGACGGTCTCATGCCCATGGTCGGATCCGATCAGCAGCAGCACGTCGTCGCCGTCCGCACGCTGGCGGGCCACCGCGTCAATCACGGCGCCGGCGTTGCGATCGGCTTCGCGCAGCACCGCAAGATGCTGCGGCGAACCGAGCGGGGTTTCATGCTGGATGTGGTCCGGCTCGCCCAGCCAGAGCACCGCAAGCGCCGGACGGCGTGGCAGCGGCTCGGCGATGAAGCGCTCCGTCATGGCGCGGTCGCCCGCAGCGTCCAGCGTGACGCAGAGAGGGTCGGCGACCTGCGCGCCGCCGGGGCCGCGCGAGATCACGCGGTGGTACAGGTGCCCGAACGCGTCCGGGTCGTGCGCGCTGGCCGCGCCGGGTGAGACGTTGTTGAACACGATCGCTCCGCCATGGAGTGCGAGGTGCTCCGCAAGCGTCGGAACCGCCAGCGCATGGCCGGTCAGCGCGCGCTTATGCGCAAGGAAATCGGGCCGGCCGACATCATGCGGTACCAGCACGCCGTTCTCGAGCAATGCCACGGCGTTGCCTTGCAACGTATGTCGCGCCGGATGACAGCCGGTGGCGAAACTCGCGGAAACCGCGCGGGTGGCGGATGGAAACGCGGTGCGGAAACCAGGAAAGCGCTGCGCCTGCGCCGCGAACGCGGCCAGCCGCGGCGTACGCTCGCGATCGACGAAGTCGCGGCGCAGGCCATCCAGAATCACGACGACGGCGCGCTTCATGGCAGTTGTGCCGGGCTTATTCCAACGTCGGGCCGCCGATCGTGATGCGGTGCAGCAGCCGCCGCTCGCCGTGATAGTCATTGACCGCGTAATGCCAGGTGGCGCGGTTGTCCCAGAACGCCACGGAACCCTTCGCCCATTGGAATCGGCAGCAGAACTCCGGCCGCTGCGCATGGCGATACAAGTACTCGAGCAAGGGACGCGACTCCTCATCGGTCCAGTCTTCGAAACGGAGGGTGAAGCCTGGATTGACGTAGAGCGCCTTGCGTCCGCTGCCGGGATGGCGAATTACCACCGGATGCACGGCATCCTGTGTTGCCAGTTCGGGATTGCCGATCCGTCCCGCCAGATCGCCGTCCTTCGGCCGCCGGCTGTTGACGCCGAACACGTGCCGGCTGGAGTGCAGTGCGCGCAGCCCCTCCAGCGTCTGCTTCAAACCGTTCGACAGTGCATCGTAGGCCGCGTACATGCTGGCGAACAACGTATCGCCGCCGGAGGGCGGCACTTCGCGCGCATACAGCATGGAGCCGAGCGCCGGGGCCTGGTCGTAGCTGTGGTCGGTATGCCATCCGCCGCCGATATTGCTCTTTTGCTCTGGTTCTTTCCGCACTTCGGCAATCATCGGATAGCCGTCGACATGAGCGAAGAAGCGGTTGATGTCGATCGGGCCGAAGCGCTCTGCGGCTGCCAGGTGTTGCTCGGCAGTCAATTGCTGGTCGCGGAAGAATACCACGCCGCGGTCGAACAAGGTGCGGCGGACGACATCGGCGATGTCGTCGTCAAGACAGGCGAGATTGACATTGCGGATCTCGGCACCGACCGCGCCGCTGAACGGGTGGATCTCGATATCGCTGTTGCGCATGGTGTACCTCCCTGGCACGACGGCAGGCGATGCTACAGGCGATCCTCGACCAGCACCACATGCAGCCGGCGTGGCCCGTGTGCACCCAATTCCAGCGCTTGCTCGATATCTGCCGAGCGCGAGGGCCCGGTCACGAGCATCACGTTGCGCGGCATGCCGTCGAACTCGGCGCGCAGCAGGTCCCAGGCTTCCTCGTAGGCGCCGACGAGGCGCGAGGCGCGCAGCACCACGATCTCGGTATCCGCGAGCAAGTTCAGCGTGGTGGGACGGTCGGGTGCCGAGGGCAACATCAGTGTGCCGGTCTCGGCGATCCCGGCGAAGGCGTGCTGCACGCTGACCATGTCAGTGGCCTCCGCCCGGCCTTCGCGGATGGCAAGCATACGGCGGGTGGACCAGGGGATCGCACGCATTTCCGGGTGCGGCGCCATCACCAGCGACGTGGGCAGGTTCTGCGCCGCGAGGTAGTCGGCGACGGCGGCGGGCACCGCGTCGGCGTCCGGTACCCGGACGGCGCTGCCAAACTCCTTCTCCACGTTGCGCAGGAACAAATCGACTTGCTCCGGATGCGGCAGACGGGACCGGGCAGGGATGAGCTGGCGGGGATGCGAGGCCATGCGTCCGCGCAGCATGGCCGCCTGGTCCGGCGGCAGCGGGCCGCGTCGCAGACCGCGGCGGATCGCCGTGAGGATGGTTTCGCGAGTCATTGCGGCTGACTTCGGCAAAGCTGCTGCCCGCACGTGTACCTCGTCTCAGTGCGAGGAGCCAAGCGACGAAGCACTCCCGTTCCTGATGAGCCTCGACTCAATCCGCCCGAGCTCGCTTCGTCACTTTGTTCCTCGCAATGACGCTTGCGATGACGGTGGTAGGCATGATGGCGGTGGGCGTTCATCGCATGTGTCCCGCCCGCTGCTGGCGGACGTAACGTGCGAAGAACGTCTCTCCTTCCGGGGCTGGCATATCGCGCCCGGAGGTCCAGCCGCCGGCCAGCGGCAGTTTCGCGAAACGTCCGCGCTTGCGCCCCGCCAGGCCGAGGCCCCACGCGGCGGCGCGGGTTGCGAGGCGGTAGATCGTCGGGCGGCGTGCGAACCATGCCCAGAATCTCAGACCTTGCCGCATCGTGCCCGGGGTTAAATGGCGTTCGAATTCGCGTTCCCGCCAGTGACGCATCAGGCCCGGCAGGGGAATGCGCACCGGGCAGACGCTCTCGCACTTGCCGCAGAACGTGCTGGCGTTCGGCAGGTGGCCCGCCTGGTCGACGCCAATCAGCGATGGCGTCAGAACAGACCCCATCGGGCCGGGGTAGACCCAACCGTAAGCGTGACCGCCGACCACACCATAGACCGGGCAATGGTTCATGCACGCGGCGCAGCGGATGCAGCGCAGCATGTCCTGGAACTCGGTGCCGAGCATGGCCGATCGGCCGTTGTCCAGCAGCACCACATGATATTCGTCCGGCCCGTCCAGATCGCCCGGCCGCCGCGCTCCAGTGGAGAGCGTGGTGTAGACGGAGAAGTCCTGCCCGGTTGCCGAACGCGCCAGCACCCGCAGCAGGGACGTGCAGTCCTCGATGGTTGGAACCACCTTCTCGATGCTGGCCAACACAATGTGCACCCGCGGCAACGTCTGGGTCAGGTCGCCGTTGCCCTCGTTGGTGACGATGACACTGCTGCCGGTCTCCGCGATCAGGAAATTGGCGCCCGTGATGCCGACATCGGCGGCGAGGAAGCGTTCGCGCAGCTTGGTGCGCGCCTCGATCAGGATGTCGCGGCGTTCGTGGAACGTGCGATTGGCGGGCAGGTCGGTGTGCGATTTGCGGAATGTGGACTCCCAATCTTCCAGGTTAAGGTGAAAGGCGGGAGCGATGATGTGGCTGGGCAGCTCGTGACGGAGCTGGATGATGTACTCGCCGAGATCGGTCTCCACCGGCGTGATGCCACTGCGCTCCAGGTGTTCGTTGATGGCGATCTCCTCGCCGATCATCGACTTGCCCTTGGTGACGGTGCGGGCGCGGGCGGCACGGCAGATGTTCAATACCGCCTCGCGTGCTTCGTCCGCAGTGGCGCACCAGTGGAGTTTGCCGCCCGCGGCGGTCAGCCTGGCTTCGTATTGTTCCAGATAGAAATCGAGATGCGCCAGCGCGTGGTTCTTGATGTCGCGCGCGGTGTCGCGGAGTTGCTCGAATTCCGGCAGTGCCGCAACGGCGGCAGTGCGGCGCGCAATGAAGCTAGGGCCGCTGCGGGCGAGCGCCTTCTGCAGCCCGGCATCGGCCAGGGCGCGGTGGGCGTTTTCCTTGAAGGCGGGGGAAGTGGCGAGGTGCATGGTCTCTTATACACCAGCCGCCCCCTCGAAGGGAGAGGCTGTTCCAAGGTAGCATCGATGATTGGAGGCCGTTGTCATTGCCGGCAGCGCGGCGACGGTGTCACTGCGAGGAGCGCAGCAACCAAGCGATCTCGTCCGGGGTGAAGTGCTTTCAAACGTCATTTGCGCCCAGTGACCGAGATCGCCCCGTCTCTGCGCTTTACGCAATCATAATTGTACAGTAATGACGTGGGATGCGTCACTCGCGCTGCTCTGATCGCGGCTATTAGTGCGGCATGCCGAACAACGCCTGCGCGTTGTGATGCAGGATACGGTTGGCAACTTCCGGCGGCAGACCGATGTGCTCGATGAACGCGAAGGTGTCGCGATAGCTTTCGTACTCCTGCAGCACCGGGTAATCACTCCCGGTTACCAGCCTGTCGGCGCCGAACGCCTCGCAGGCGCAGGTGATCGCCGCCTTCGATCCATAGCACACGGTGTCGTACCAAAACCGCCGCGCGGTGACGCTGGGCAGTTCCGCCAGCTCGCCCAGATCCCTTACGCCCTGCTTATCCAATCTGTTCAGCAGCATCGGGATCGGACCAGCGAGATGCGGCACGATGAACCGGATGTTGGGATAGCGGTGGGGAATCTGCCGCGCGATCATATGCGCAACAAACATCGCATCCTCGACCGAATTGCCGATCGAGGCACGGAACCCCCAGTCGTTGATCACCGGCGAGCAAACACCGGTCACCGATGGATGCACGAACAGGATGGCACTGCGGCGATCGAGTTCAGCATAGATCGGATCGAATCGTTGCTCGGCAACGGAAGCCCCGAGGCAGGAGATGTTCATGTTGACGCCGACGCAGCCGAGCTGGTCCAGCCCGCGTTCCATCTCGCGCAGCGATGCATCGATGTGCGGCAGCGGCAGCATGACGTAGGAGCTGATGCGGTCCGGATAACGCGTGGCCAGCTCGGCATAGCCGTCGTTGAGCAAATGAATGGCGGCCACGCCTTCGGCCTCATCGGGCAGATACGGTTGGCGGTGCGGTGAGAGGATCTGCCGCTCCACCCCGGCCGCGTCCATCAGTTCCAGCCGCCCCCGAATGTCTTCAGGAGAATCGGAGACCGGGTGTTTGGCGATGCCGGTCTTGACCGGCTCGCCGACGCGAGGCGGAAACCGCTCATGCATGAATCGAGAGAAGGCCAGCGGGATGTAGTGGGCGTGGACGTCGCAGATCATGGCAGCACTCCAGCGATTGCGGACAAGGGTTACCACATGATCCGTCTAAAACCGCTCGCGAAGCGGCCTTTCGGATCGCTCTTGCCTCCGGAATCGGTTCTCAACGAGGTTCTCGAAAGGAGAAGTCCCAGGATGTGCCGTTCGACGTAACCATACGCAAGCCCACCTCCGTGAAGGCGAACGGGGGAAATCATCCCTGCTTCCGCATCTATCGGCCGCTCTCGCCGCGAGAGAAGCGGGTGGGGCCAAGCGGCCCGACGGAAGTCGTGCTGTGGCAACGCCGTACTAAGCTCGCCGCGGCCCATTCGCAACAGGCTCGACCGGCGATCAGTCGGCTTCTCGGGCAAAAGCAGGTTCTGTCAACTGGCGACGGAGGCAAGCCAGGCCCGAGCGAGCGCCACATCCATGTCTGAGATCGTGTGTCCTACAGGCAGAACTTCGTGGCTGACCATCGCTCCGGCACGGCGCAGGCGTTCGGCGAGCCGTGCGCCGTCTCCCGGCGATCTACGGCTGTCCTTCTCGCCGTCGATGATCAGCACAGGCGTGCCGTTCAGCCGTGCCGGCGGATCTCCGGTAAACGGTGAGAGCGGCCGCAACAGGATGGCTCCCGCCAGGAGTGTTGGTCGGGTCAAGAGCAAGGCGGCCGCCATGATCGCACCATTGGAGAACCCAACGGCGATCGGTGGGTCTGCAAGGCCGTAGCGAGTGCGGCAGGTCTCGATGAAGTCCGCGAGGAGCGGTGCACGAGCCGACACGTCCACCTCGTCGATGGACCGATCAGGGAATCGATGGAAGAAGGCGAATCCGCCGTCGATGCCGACCGTCCCACGGATGGCGAGGATGCGTGATCCCGGTGCCAGTAGCCGGGCCAGAGGCAGGAGTTCGCGTTCGTCGCCTCCAGAGCCGTGCAGCAGAACCAGCGGCGTCTTGTCCTCGCTGGTGCCTGATATGAACTGGTGGGTGTGTCGTTCGTCAGTCATGGCCGCAGTGGTGGCTGATTGGCAAGGGATGAATGCACCTTATACCAGGCCGCGAAACGACTGACACGGCGCGGTCGACCCGGGGGCCGAGCGCCGGTGATCTCGGCAACAGTCTGCATGCTTTGCCTGGCTGCCGTCATGCCGGCCGGTTGGCGGCGGTCCGGCAGGCGTTGCAGCGCGCTACGCCGCCCGCCGTGGTGCCAAAGCACTCGGCAGTTGCGTGATCGCGTGGTCGATCAGGTGCGCATCGGCGTCGGAAGACAAGCCCTCGGCAATCACCTGCCGCGCTGCCGACGTGGCGACGTCCACCGCCGTGAGGCGCACCTCGTCCACCGCGGCTTTCTCGGCCGCGGCGATACGGTCCAGCGCCATTTGCTCGCGGCGCCTGGCGGAGGCCTCGGCTTCCGCCGTGGCAGCAGCGGCGGCGCGGGCCGCTTCCGCCTGCGCGCCCTCGATCAGTGCCTTCGCCTCAGCCAGGGCGTCGGCCCGGCGTTGCTCGGCGTCGTTCAGCATCGCCTCCGCCTCGCGGCGCAGGCGAGCGGCTTCGTCCAGTTCCGCCCGGACCTTCGCCGCTCGGTCGTCCAACATGCCCGCGAGCGCCGCCCACAGCTTCCGACCGAACAGTACGAAGAAGATAATGAATGCGGCGGCGACCCAGGTGCGGCCTTCGGTGAGCCACTCCATGACGTTCAGTCTCCCTCAGCCTGCGCCGCGCGCCGCCAGCGCCGCACCAATCGCGCCGTCCAGCCGCGCGGATTCCGGCGGCGCGCCGGTCAGGCGGGTGATGACGGTCGCGGCTGTGTCGGTGGCCACCTGGCGTAGAGCGCCCATGGCAGCCGTCCTGGCGGCGGCGATCGTCGCCTCCGACTCCTGCAATTGCTTCTCCAGCCGCTCGTTCAGCGCCGCGGACCGCGCCGCGGCTTCCGCCTTCGCCTCGTTCAGCGCGGCATTGATCGCCGCCTGGGCCTCCGCGCGCGCCTTAGCCGTCGCGGCCGCGACTTCCTCGGCCGCCTTGTCGCTCTGGTCTTTCGCCTCCTGCGCGTTCTGCAGGTCGCGAGCGATGTTCTTCGCCCGCTCCTCCAAGACCGACGCCACCTTCGGCAACGCCGACCGTGACGCCAGGAAGTAGAACAGGATGAAGATCACCGCGCCCCAGATGAGCTGGCGCGTAGTCAGCGGGTTGCCGAAGTCGAGCTGCGGCATGCCCTCCGCCATCGCGACCGACGGCAGCAGCAGGAACGCGGCGAGCAACAGCCGCATTTTGTTTCTCACACGAACAGAATGATGAACGCGATGACGAGGGCGTACAGCGCCACGGCCTCGGTCAGCGCGAAGCCCAGGATCGCCAGGCCGAACACGCGGTCACGTGATGCCGGGTTGCGCGCCACCGAGTTCACCAGCGCGGCGAAGATATAGCCGATGCCGACGCCCACGCCCGAGAGCGCGATCACGGCGAGGCCGGCACCGATTTCTTTGGCGGAAGCGAGATCCATCAGTCAGTTCCTTTCGTTGCGTCGTCAGCGCCGGAACGGTGGCGGCGCGGGTGGGGTAACGGGTCAGTGCAGGTGCACCGCGTCGTGCAGGTAGATGCAGGTGAGGATGGCGAACACGTAGGCCTGCAACGTCGCGACCAGGATCTCGAAGCCGATCAGCGCGATCAGCACTGCCTCGGACAGGGCGGAGGGGATCCAGAAGATGATCCCGGCGCCGGCCAGCATCACCACGAAGGCGCCGAACACCTCCAACATCACGTGGCCGGCCATCATGTTGGCGAACAAGCGCACGGACAGCGAGATGATGCGCGAGAGGTAGGACAGCACCTCGATCGGCACCAGCAACGGCAGCAGCGCCACGGGCACGCCCTGGGGGACGAAATAGCTGAAGAAGTGCAGCCTGTGATAGTAGAGGCCGACGCCGGTCGAGAGGATGAACACCACCAGGGTCAGCGCCAGCGTCACCACGATATGGCTGGTGAAGGTGAAGTCGTACGGCCAGACACCCAGCAGGTTGCCGAACAAGATGAAGAAGAACAGGGTGAAGACGAACGGGAAGAAGGCGCGGCCTTCGGGACCGATCGTGTCGACGCACATCGACAGCACGGCTTCATAGGCCATCTCGGCGGCGGATTGCAGCCGGCCGGGAACCATGGCGCGCGGGCTCATGCCGATCCACAGCAGACCCAGCGTCAGCAGCGCGGCGATGATCATGAACAGGTTGGATTGGGCGAATCCGATCTCGGCGCCCATATGCCCGAACACCGGGTGGAGTTCGAACTGACTCATTGCGTCAATGCTGGATCCCTGCGCCGCCACCGTCCTTATTTCCCCTGTCAGGCCGCTTCTGCATCCATTGGTCATTGCCGGGCGCGAACACGCGCCAGACGTTCAGCACGCCCGCCGCGCCGCCGAGCAGTACGAAGATTGCGATGAAGATGGGCCGGGCACCGAACAGCAGACTAAGCCCGTAGCCGATGGCGACTGCCACGACCAGGGCCGAGACCAGCTCCACGCCCACCCGCAGGCCAATCCCCCAGGGGGACATGCTGAAATCGCCGGGCATGGGTCCCGGAGACTTCCGCGGAGCATCGAGCCCCTGCCTGCTCCGGGCTGCTTTCAGCCGCTCCTCGAAAGAGGGGACTTCGTCGTCGCCCGGATCATCGCTCATATTCGCTCCTGGCAAGCGGCTTGCCGGAAGGCGGGCGCTTGCTACAGGGGGGGTTACAGAGTGTCAAGGATGGGGGCGGGGCGACGTGGGGCGCCGAAGCCCGCGTTGGTTGCCGCTGGGCATCCGCGCGGACGGTAACGACTGGGTAAGATCCCGTGTTTCCAGCGTCCGGCATCCGTGCCTAGCCGGAGGCGGCGACATCCGTTGCGGTGGCAAACGAATGCTGCTGCGAAATATCGCGGCCGGTATAATCCGGCATGAATGCCGTCGCGACGACGCTGACCACCGCCATGACCGCGATATAGACCGCGATCGCGTAACCCGATCCGTAGGCCGCCAGCAACGCGGTCGCGATGATCGGTGCCGGCCCCCCGGCGGTCAGCGAAGCGAGCTGATACCCAATAGAGCACCCGCTATAGCGCAGCCGTGGGGTGAAGCCCTCGGAGATCAGCGCTGCCTGGGGCCCGTAGATCAGGTCGTGCGGCACGAACGACAGAATGATGCCGATGACGATCAACGCCGGCACCAGCGAATTCAGCAGCGCAAAGTAGATGAAGCCGTAAATCCCCGTCAGGATCGAGCCGATGATGTAAATCCGCTTGCGGCCGAAGCGGTCGGACAACGCGCCCGCCACCGGGATCGTGATGAAGGAGAGCAACCCGGCACAGATCAGCGCCGTGAGTATGAAGTCGCGCGGCTGATGCAGCACATGGTTGGTGTAAGCGAACACGAACGCCAGGTAGATGTAGGCCGGCC
The DNA here is from genome assembly GCA_035508435.1 of Acetobacteraceae bacterium. Classification (GTDB taxonomy): domain Bacteria; phylum Pseudomonadota; class Alphaproteobacteria; order Acetobacterales; family Acetobacteraceae; genus JASHVB01. The sequence goes on from DATJNA010000142.1 coordinate 19,978, forward strand.
CTTGCTCGGCACTGCGGCAGAGCATTGACAGGAACACCTGCTTCGGCTGCCGCCGCAGCACCTCGATCGCCGGCACGCGCTCGACCCGCCTTTCATCGATGATGCGCCGGAACACCGGGGTTTCGAGAATGCCAAGCCGGATATAGAGGCCGATCGCGACCATAATGATGCTGAGCCAGAACGGGACGCGCCAGCCCCAGGCGAAGAACTGGTCGCCGGCGATCGCACTGCCGAGCAACACCGCGATGTTGGCAAGAAACAGTCCCGCCGGACCGCCGAATTGCGGCCAGGAGGTGATGAAGCCGCGGTGCTTGTCGGTGCGCGCCCATTCCATCGCGAACAATACCGACCCGCCCCACTCGCCGCCAACGCCGATGCCCTGGATCATGCGAATGACGGTGAGGATCACCGCCCCCCAGACGCCGACCGAGGCGTAGCCGGGCACGAAGCCGACCGCGAAGGTCGACAGCCCGGTCAGCAAGAGCGTCACGATCAGTGCTGCCTTGCGACCTATGCGATCGCCGTAATGGCCAAAGATGAACGCGCCGATGGGGCGCCCGATGAAGCCGACGAAGTACACGGAGAAGGCTTCCAGCACCCCGATCAGCGGCGCCGAATGCGGAAAGAACATTTTGCCGAATACCAGCGGCGTGACGATGCTGTACAGCAGGAAGTCGTACCACTCGATCGTGGTTCCTACCGTGCTTGCGATGACCGCCTTGCGCAATTCTCTTCGATGCTCGGGCTCGGGCAGTGGAGCGACGCAATCGCTGGTTGTTGTCATTGGGTGACTGCCTCAGAATGATCATTCCGGTCAAGCGACATCCCGGTTGCGGTCGCAGAAGAAATTCGGCGTGTCGCTGAGCAGCCCGGCGTTCACGGCCTGCAGCCGGTTGAGCCTTGCCCGACCGTGACGGCTCAACCGGTGGAACATCGGCATTGACCCGGGCGGTTATGCGAGTTCGGGCACAGTCTCGGTAAAGGTCTCCAGGTTCCCCACGGTTTCGCGGCCGAACGCCAGCGGGATGCAGGCGCCGACAGCGACCACTCCGGCCATGGTGCCGAAGAAGATCGCCGGCGAGCCGGTATGCGAGGCCATTACGAACGGCGCGATCACGCCGGCGAATACCCGGGCGAATGACTCACCAAAGAAATGGCCTCGTCCGCGCAGCGCGGTGGGGAATTGCTCGGACAGGTACATCCGCACCGCGGGGAAGCATGACAGTACGGTGAAGCCGGTGATCACCGTGCCGAGTTCGAACACAACCGTGCCGGCGGGCCCCAGCCGGTGGGCGTTCATCATCATCAGCAGCCCGGGAATCGCCAGCGCGAAGGATCCGGTTATGGTCCAGCGGCGGCCGGTGATCTCCATGATGTAGCCGTTGAACAACTTGCCCGGGATGCTGGCGGCAAAAACCAGTGTACTGAGCCCGAAGCTGACCGCGACGGCCGCGCCCTGATCCACCAGCGCCTTGGGCAGCAGGATGGCGATCAGGTAATAACCGGTGCCGCCGCAGATGCCGCACAGGATGCCGACCACGGTCCAGCGCAACTGGCCGGGCGCGAACAATTTCCGGAACGGTGGCAGCGCCTCGGCCAGGTATTCCGGCGCGGCGCCGAGTTCAGCGACGGTCATCGGCGGCACGCGGTTGCCGCAGCGGCGGATCACAAGGTTCACCGAGGCGACCGCCGCATCCACCCGTCCGCGCCGCAGCAGCCAGCGCGGGCTCTCGGGGATCAGCAACCAGATCAGCAGCGGCGCGATGAACAATGTCACGCCGCCGGGCAGCCCGACCAGGCGGAAGCCGTTAGGGTGATCGGCCAGCACGAAACCGACGAATGGCAGCAGCGTGAAGGCGCTGGCCAGCATGCATTCGTAGATCGCCGCGTAGGTGCGGCGGTGGCGCGCCGGCATCAGCTCCGCGGCGATCGGGAATGGCGCAGAGATGGTGAAGCCGAGACCGATGCCGGTGATCAGGCGCAGGATGAACAATTGCTCGAAGTTCTGCGCGAGCAGGATCAGCAAGGTGCAGAGCGTGCTGAGGATGACGCCGGCCTGCATCACGGCAAGGCGGCTGACACGGTCGGACATTGCCGCCGCGGCGAAACCGCCAAGCACGACGACGAAGGTGGGCCACACCGCGAGCGCGCGAATCTCGTCGGGTGTGAGATGCAGCGGTGCCTTGGCCAGCACCAGCAGCGAGCCGCTGAGTGCCAGGTCGTAGCCTTCGATGAAGCCGACGAAGCCAAGCACGACGATCAGCACGACGTGGTAGAAACTGAACGGGATGCTGTCGAGCTTGCGTCCGAGGATATGGCTGGGCGGCACGCCGCCCCATACCGTGGCAGCAGAATCCATCATGGCCGTGACTCCCTGTGTGACCGGGCGGTTCTGTTGGTCGGTCTTTTTGCTTGCCGCCGAGGGAGGCTATGCGGTGGAGGTCGTCCGAGTCTTTGCTGCTCGGCGTTGCCGCAGATCAATGCTCGGGGCGATTGTTGCGCATCAATAGCCAGCGTTCCAAATTAGGACAGTCCTTATCGATCACGCAGTTTGCACCTGGGGCAATTCGAACGGAGTGCGCGTGGACAGATATCGTATTGCCGGTCGCAATGGCGTCGCGAGGCATAGCCTCCGCGGGGCTGCTGCGGCGGCCGGATGCTACGCCGGTCGCTGGAAAGAGCTCTGGCCGACCTCCCGCTCGCCGAAGTCCTCGACGGCGCCGAATCGGTGGCCTGCCGGGCCGGAGCGTGACAAAATCATGGCATCCGCCGCCAGGCGTTGGCCGACCGGCGGGACCGGAGAAGGAACCAGCGATGCAGGTGCGTCCCGCTACCCCGGCCGATCTGCCGGAAATCCAGTCGATCTATGCCCATCACGTGCTGCACGGCACCGGCACGTTCGAAGAGGTGCCGCCGTCGGTCGAGGAAATGACGGAGCGCTTCGCCAAGGTGGTCCGGCATGGCTGGTCGTGGCTGGTGGCGACCGATGCGACCGGCGTGCTGGGCTATGCTTACTTTACACAGTTCCGCGACCGTTCGGCTTACCGCTTCTGCGTCGAAGACAGCGTCTATGTGCGCGAGGATGTGCGCGGGCAAGGCGTCGGCAAGGCGCTGGTGGCGATGCTGATCGCGGAAGCGACGGCGGCCGGGATGCGCCAGATGATCGCAGTGATCGGCGATACCGGGAATGTCGGCTCGGTGGGCGTACATGCCAGCCTGGGGTTCCGCAACATCGGCACGATGCGCGCGGTCGGAATCAAGTTCGGGCGCTGGCTCGATGTGGTGTCGATGCAGCGCGCTCTCGGCCGTGGCGATGCGGATGTGCCGGCCTGAGTTTGGTCGGAAAGCGTGCCGCATGCTGACGCAGGCGCCCACGCGGCGCGCGCCGCCAGGTCCCGGTGCCGAGCGGCCACTTGTCGAATCGCGCCACGTCAGCGCAGTCAGGCCGGATGTCCGATCGACGCGAAGGTGCATCCCGGCGCTTCTCCGACCCGCGCCTATGGCTGATGGCGGCATACGGCTTCGTATCCGGGCTGCCGCTGCCCCTGTCCGGCTTTACGCTGCGCCTGTGGCTGTCGGACAGCGGCGTGTCGCTCGCGGCCATCGGGCTGACGGCTAATATCAGTCTCGCTTATTCCCTGAAATTCCTCTGGGCGCCGCTGCTTGATCAGTCCGCGCCACCCGGTGCATTGCGCCGCCTCGGACGACGGCGGGGGTGGCTGCTGGCGATCCAGCCGGCGCTGGCGGCCGCGGCGGTGCTGTTGGCACTGTCAAACCCTGTGTCGCTGCCGCTGGGATCGCTGGCAGCCGGGGCACTGGTCGCGTTCCTCTCGGCCAGCCAGGACATCGTCATCGACGCCTGGCGCATCGAGACATTTCCGGCCCGTCTGCAAGGCGCCGCCATGGCCGCCTACGTATGGGGCTACCGCATTGCGCTGCTGATCACCACCACGGTCGTCATCGCCGCCGCGGCTCGCATCGGCTGGCACGTGTCCTTGCTCGGGGTCGCGGCGCTGCTGAGCCTCGGCATGGTCGTCACGCTGCTGGCGCCCGAGCCGCGGACCAGGCTGGCGCCGATGGTGGCCGGATTCGCCTCCCGCATGCGCCGCGCGGTGCTGGCGCCGCTGGCGGAATTCTTCGCCCGCCCCGGCGCCTGGGGCGTCGTCGCCTTCGTCGCCTTGTTCAAGCTCGGCGAGGCGATGGCCGGGATCATGACCGCTCCGTTCTACCGTGCGCTGGGCTTCAGCCAGGACGCAATCGCCGCGACGGGGCCGTTCTCGCTGGTGGCAACGTTGGCGGGCATCACACTGGGCGGCTGGCTGGTGGCGCGGATCGGCGTCGGCCGCGCGTTGCTGTGGACCGGTTGGGCGCAGACGCTGGCGATGGTCATGTATGTCGTGTTGTCGCGATCGGCGGGGCAGCATGGCGTGCTGTACGGCACCGTCGCCACCGAGGCTTTTGCACAAGGCATGGCCGATGCGGCGTTCATCACCTACCTGTCCGGGCTTTGCTCGATGGCCTTCACCGCGACGCACTATGCGCTGCTGTCATCGCTGTCGGCGCTCACGGTGCACACGCTCGGAGGCTTCTCCGGCGTGCTGGCCGCCGGGCTGGGGTGGACGCGGTTCTATGTCGCATGCTCGTTCGCGGCGCTGCCGGCGATGCTGTTGATGCTACGGCTACTGCGGCGCTATCCGCCGGTGGAGCAACGATAGACGACACATGGCGAAGCCCGGCCATGACCGTGTGCGTCGGATCGCGGCGCATACCTGCCGGAAGCCGGAACATTGCCTTTACCGTCCGGATTTGACAACAGTCACCACCCGGCAGCGCGAGATCCATAGCGGGCGAACGCGCATATATCGTCTCCGGGATTGCCACGAACGAGGCCCACACCTTACCATCGCGCTTCCCTGACACCGCGCGAGAATTTTCGGCGTGTCTGGCAAGATGAATCAGGCAAAGCCCTGACCGACGTGAGACCGGGTAATGCCTGGCAACTTGGGAGGTTGTCCAATGAAGTCGGGTCTGTTCGCAAGCGAACCGCTACCACCTGCGGCACGGCGTGCCATTTTCGCCGGGTTCGTCGGTTTTGCTGTGGATTTCTTCGATATCTATCTGCCGGCGTTGGTGCTGGCACCCGTCATGGCCTATTTCGAGCCGAAGGGCCTAAGCTCGACGGCAACCACGACCATCTACTACTTCACGATCGTCGCCACCCTGCTGGGCCGTCCGTGCGGCGCGGTCATCTTTGGTCACTGGGCTGACAAGATCGGCCGCCGGCGCACCACCATGATCAGCATCGTCGGCTTCGGCGCGTTCACCGGATTGATCGCGTTCATCCCCGGTAGCGCCTCGATCGGCACATGGTCGCTGAACCTGCTGATCGTGATCCGCTTTGTTGGCGGCATCTTCATGGGCGGCGAATACACCTCCAACAATACGCTCGCCTTGGAGATGGTGCCGAAGGAACGCCGCGGTTTCGTCGGCGGTCTGATCCAGGGTGCCTTCCCGGTCGGCTTCGCCATGACCACGGCGGTCACCACAATCATGCTCACCATAACGACAAAGGAGCAATACTTTGCCTGGGGCTGGCGCATCCCGTTCATCATCGGGTTCGTCATCGCCATGGTATTCCTGCTGTATTATCGCACCGTGCCTGAATCGACATTGTGGGAGTCGACAGAGAAGAGCGAGATGCCACTGAAGGCGGTACTGTCCGGCCGGCATCTGACCACGCTCGCACAGATCTTCATCATGATGAGCGGCTTCTGGCTCGTGGGTCAGCCCTCCACGCTGCTGCCGAGCATCATGATCCAACAGCTCCACGTGCCCAGCACGATGACGTCGAACGGCTTTCTCGTCGCCAGTATCGGTCTGTTCTTTGCCTTCATCTTCTATGGCCTGCTGAGCCAGATGATCGGCAGACGACGCAGCATCGTGGTTTCGGCGGCGGTGGTGCTGGTGTGCTGCCCCGCCTTGTACTACTTCGCCATCAGCAATGCCCTTTCGGGCGGGTCTCCGCTGGTCACCACCACGTTGTTCGGGATCTTCCACGTGCTGGCCATCTCGCCTTGGGGCGCCGTGACAGTTTACATCTGCGAGCGCTTCCCGACCCACGTCCGCGCCAGCGGCTATGGGATCGGATACAGCCTGGCTGTGGTCATCCCCTCTTTCTCTGGCATCTACGTGCTGTGGCTCTCGCACGTGATCCCGTATCTGTACGCACCGATATTGCTCCTGGGGCTGGCCGGCGTGCTGATGGTCATCGGAGCGCTGCTGGGACCAGAGACACGGGACGTAGAACTGCACCTGCCCGACCTCGGGGTCGAGCCCGTTCCCGCTACGGCGAGAGTCGCAATGCCTCGTTCGGCTTAAGCGCGGCATAGTGGGGCGGCGCGGCTGCCGTCGCCCCGTCCGGTCGCTCGTCTGTTCCGTGATCACGGCAGGTCCGCAAAGCCACCGCCGGGCGTCACGCGATCAGGATTGAACGCCTACAGCGCAGCGCATTCCACCATGCCGATGGTGGAATGCGCGGTGCCGTTTCAAGTGCCCTTTAGCAGCAGCCGCGGAACCGCCCCTTGCCGATGGAGTACCGCGCATCCTGCCGCTCACGAAAAAACTCCTCGTAGCTCATGATCGGCTGGCCCGGATGTGTGGTCTGCCGGTGTGTCACGTAGGTCTGGTAGTCGGGCACACCGACCATCAGCCGCGCCGTTTGCACCACTCGTTCGCAGACCAGCCGCATCCGGCCCGTCGTCCCCATGGTCGAGGCCTCAGTCATCGCCGGCTCCTGCCAACAGGCCGCCGCCGATCTCATGCGTGGTGCTCTTCGGCGTGCCCAGCGCCCTGCGGCAATGGATGATGCCGTAGACCACCATGGTCACCACCAGCGCGGCAAACACGAAGGCAAGTGTTCCATCGACGTAGTCGTTGAACACGATCTGCGCCATCTGGTGCATGGTCTTGGCGGGCGCCAGCACCTTACCCGCCGACACCGCGTCACCGAACTTCCGCGCATGGCTGATGAAACCCACGGCGGTGTCTGGGCTGAACACCTTCTCCAATCCTGCCGTGACGGTGCACAGCACCAGCCACACCGTTGGCACTATGGTGACCCAGGCGAAGCGCTCACGCTTCATCTTGAACAACACCACGGTGCACAGCACCAGCGCGATGGCAGCCAGCATCTGGTTGGCAGTGCCGAACAACGGCCACAGCGTCCAGATACCGCCCAGCGGATCGACCACACCTTGATAGAGAAAGTAGCCCCACAACAGGCAGGCCAGCGCCGAACCGATCACGTTGTTGGCCCACGATTCGGTGGCCTTGAACGCCGGGATCGCGGACCCGACCAGGTCCTGAATCATGAACCGGCAGACCCGGGTTCCTGCATCAACCGTGGTCAGGATGAACAGGGCCTCGAACAGGATGGCAAAGTGATACCAGATGCCGGTCAGCGCAGGCCCGCCGAGGAAGCCGGACAGGATCGTTGCCATGCCCACCGCCAGCGTCGGCGCGCCGCCGGTGCGCGACATGATCGTCGTTTCGCCAACCTGATGCGCCATCTGCGTCAGCATGTCGGGCGTCACCGCGAAGCCCCACGAGCTGATCACCTGTGCCGCATGCACCGGATCAGCCCCGATCAATCCGGCCGAACTGTTCATTGCGAAATAGACGCCGGGATGGATCACTGTGGCGGCGATCATCGCCATGATCCCGACCATCGATTCCATCAGCATGCCGCCATAGCCGATGAAGCGGATCTGCGTCTCGTTCTCGATCATCTTCGGCGTCGTGCCGGAGCTGATCAGCGAGTGCCAGCCGGACACCGCCCCGCAGGCGATGGTGATGAACAGGAACGGGAACAGACTGCCGGCCCAGGCCGGACCGGTGCCGTCGATGAACTTCGTCACCGCACTCATCTGGAAGTCGGGCCGCACGATCATGATGCCGATCGCCAGCAGGATGATGGTGCCGACCTTCAGGAACGTGGACAGGTAATCGCGCGGCGCCAACAGCAGCCACACCGGCAACACGGAAGCGACGAAGCCGTAGCCGATGATGATCAGCGCCAGTGAGGCACCGCTGAGGTTGAACCAGGCGGCGAGCGCCGGGGTTTCCGATACCGTCTTGCCGTAGATCAGCGCTGCCAGCAGCAGCACGGCGCCGAGGATCGACATCTCGGCGATGCGGCCGACGCGGATGAAGCGGCTGTAGACGCCCATGATCAGCGCGATCGGAATGGTGCAGAACACGGTGAACGTGCCCCACGGGCTACCCTTCAGCGCGTTCACGACCACCAGCGCCAGCACCGCCAGGATGATGATGCAGATCAGCAGGATGCCGATGCCGGCGATGGCGCCTGGCACGGGACCAAGCTCCGAGCGGATCATGTCGCCGAGCGACTTGCCGTCTCGCCTGGTGGACAGGAACAAGACGGTCATGTCCTGCACCGCGCCGGCGAACACGACGCCGGCGAGCAACCACAGCGTGCCAGGCAGGTACCCCATCTGTGCCGCGAGCACGGGCCCAACCAGCGGGCCGGCGCCGGCGATGGCGGCGAAATGGTGGCCGTACAGCACGTATTTGTTCGTCGGCACGTAATCCAGCCCATCGTTGTGACGATAAGCCGGGGTCTGCCGCTTGATATCGACGCCGAACACCTTGTTGGTGATGAACAACGCATAGAAGCGGTAGGCGATGAAGTAGATGCACACCGAGGCGACGACCAGCCAGGCGGCATTCACCGGCTCGCCGCGGGTCAGCGCGACAATGCCCATAGCTACGGCGCCGAGTATGGCCACCGCCGTCCAGAGCAATTTTTGCAGTAGCGTCATGACGTCTCCCTTCCGCGGATTCGCGGCGGCGGGAAGGCACCCGGCGGCGGGGAGGATAGGCAAGACGCGGGGATGCCGCGGCGTTCCCGCACCGCGGATCGGCTAACACGGCGCGACAATGCGCTTCGGCATCCGGACCCGCCTTGATTTGGATCAACTTTCCGCGGCGACGAACACGATCAGTGGCGCCGCATGTCGTCACAGTCGGGCGGCGGCAGCCCACGTCCGTCAGTGTCATTGCGAGCGAAGCGAAGCAATCGCGGTCGATCTGCCGCGCGTCACTCGACCCAGGTTGCCTCGCTTCGCTCGCAATGACATGTGGCCGCCGGGATCGAAACGTCAGCATCAGTACACCAGAAGCTTTGCACAGTGACTCAGACCGGATGGCCGGCCCAGATCGTCGCTGCACGCCGGCGGCTCTGAGGCATGCAACGAGTCGAAATCACTGTGCAGCGGTACTAGGTTGGGCGTCCCGCCGACGGCGCGGCACCCAGGGGAGCCCAGCCGAGTGCACTGCTGGTGCTCTCGAGTAATGGCAGCGGCGGGTGGTCTTGCATGCGGCCCTTCACCTCGATCGAGCGGAACCGCCGCGCAGTGAAGCAAGACGAGAAATGCGTTGCCGCCATTCCGGCCTTCACCTTCAGGTGCATCAGGAATTGGCGCGGCTCGCGGATTTCTTCCCATACGCTGGGCAGGAACAAGGCGGCGCGGCCGGAGTCGTCGATGATCAGGCCGTCGATGCCGGGCCGGAGTTGCGCCAGCAGGTCGGCCTCATCGGCGAAGCCCATCGGTAGCGGCGGGGTGAGGACCGAGACCGACAGGTCCAGTCCGGCCAGCTCGTCCAATGCGAGGCGCGGGAAGCGCCAGTCCCGGAAGGCGGCGTTGAATGCGTGCTGCACCACGTCCACGATCAGCGGCCGCGTCGCCACCGCCGAGCCGATGCAGCCGCGCAACTGGCCATTGCGGCGTAGCGTCACGAAGCAAGCGCCTTGGGCGGCAAGCAGGGCGGGGATCGAGGCCGCGTGCTTGATCTCGGCCGGGCGCCCCGTGTTGAAGCCAACGGCGATGCCGGTGCGCACGAGTTGGATCAGGTCGGGACCCAGCACCTCCACCGCGTCGCGTTCCTCGTCCGCCTTGGTTGCCGGCTCCGGCGCGTGCAGCACCCAGGCGCCGTAGCCCACGACGCGGTCGCGCGGTCCGGCGGTGTCGCCGGAATTGCGCAGGTCGAGGCGCTCGATGGTCAGGCCGCGCCGGCTGGCGGCACGCAGCAGGCCGCGCGTGGGGATGGCGCCACAGGCGCCTGTGGTGGTGATCGCGTCGATGTCAAAGCGCTCGATGGCGGCGGCGGTGTCGCTGTCCATCCGCTGGCACGCGTCGTAGCCGAGATAATGCGAGAGATCGGTGGAGACTACGATCAGCGTCTCCGGGCCGCCCCAGAGCATGTCGAGCACCGCGGCCACGGCGTCGGGCGACGCGTCGCCCGCGACGATGGGAACCAGGAGGAAATCGCCCAGCACGTGCTGAAGGAACGGCACGTGGACTTCCAGCGCATGCTCGCGCGTGTAGGCCGCGTCCAGCTCGCCCACCATGGGCAGGCGCCGGATCGCGGCGATCGCCTCGGTGTCGAGCCGGACCGCGCCGTTGGGCATCGCCCAGGCCTCGGCAGTATCCACGGCAAGGCCCCGGAAGCCGACATAGTGCGACGGCCCGAGCAAGACGACGCGGCGGATTTTGCCTCGGGAGCCGGCGAGGCGGGCATAAGCGCGCGCGGCAACAGGGCCGGAGAAGATGTAGCCAGCATGCGGGCCGATGATCGCCTTCGGTGGGGCGCTACCAGTGGGCGGCGCGTTGTCGGCGTCGGCCAGGAAGTCGGCGATCTGCCGGCGAAGGGTAGCGGGGTCGGCGGGATAGAAGGTTCCGGCGACGGCGGGGGAACGGATCGCGGTCACGGCGGGGCCTCCGGGTTGGCAACCGGCATTGCTATCAGGCCCTATAATAGGCGGTCCGGCACCCGGTGCGGGAGGGGGCGTGATCGCGCCCACAAGTGATCAGGCTGCGGCACCGCGCGGCGGCCACCTCACATGTCGCCGTATGCCGATCTATGGTGACTGGGAACGGCGTGGGAGAGAAACGTGATGGATTTTGGTGTGGCCATGTTCTTCACCGACTATGCGATCAGCGCGACGGAGCTTGCCGTGGCGGTGGAGGAACGCGGATTCGAATCGCTGTGGGCGCCAGAGCATTCGCATATCCCCTTGTCCCGCCGCTCGCCGTTCCCGCCGGGCGGGGAGCTGCCGCGCAAATACGCCGAGGCGATGGACCCGTTCGTCTCTCTCACCGCGGCGGCGGCGGTGACGCGGCGACTGCGGCTCGGCACTGGCGTCTGTCTGGTGACGCAGCGCGATCCGATCCAGACCGCCAAGCTGGTGGCCTCGATCGACCAGGTATCCGGCGGCCGGTTCCTGTTCGGCATTGGCGCGGGGTGGAACGCGGAGGAGATGGCCGATCACGGGACGACGGATTTCAAGTCCCGCTTCAAGCTGATGCGCGAGCGCATTGCCGCGATGCAGGCGATCTGGACACAGGAGGAAGCGCAGTATCACGGCGACCTGGTGGACTGTCCGCCGATGCACGCCTGGCCGAAGCCGTGCCAGAAGCCGCATCCACCGGTGATCGTCGGCGGGGCATTTCCTTATGGCGCGCGGCGGGCGATCGCCTATGGCAATGGCTGGATCCCGCACCGGTCGCGGCCGCAGTACGACGATGTCAGTGCCTATATGGCGGAGTTCCGCGCGATGCTGCACGCAGCGGGGCGCTCGATTGCGGATGTGCCGGTGACGGTATGGGGACCGCCTGCGGACCTTGATGCGCTGCGTCGGTACCGGGACCTGGGGATCGCGCGGGTCGTGGTGAGTCTGGAATCGGCAGCACGGGAGTCGGTGTTGCCGGTGCTGGATCGGTGGGCGGGGGTGATGCGAGGAATTTGACGATCCGTATTGCCGGTTTTCCGGACTTTGTTGCCGATCTTGCGGACCTTCGCCGCCAGCGCATATTCGTGACGGATGCCACCAGCTCATTTAGCCGGCGCCGCGAAGGCGGTATGATGTTTCTCATAACGTCCAAGGAAAGCGGCAGGAAGCGTCACAAAGAAATAATGTCGCCGCGTATGGCAGTCCTGTGTCGTCGCAGACCTGACGGGCGCAACAATGAGGCTTTGTGTGACTTCCTTCGACTTGCCTTGAATTTTGTGAGCAATAAAGCATTGCCCGGCCGCGCTGGGTGAGGGGATGGTGGCACGCGCACCCTCTTGCCTCCCCGCCCATTCCAATGCCCAATCCCGCGATGGAACCGACAATCGACCCCATCAAGCTTGAAATCATCCGCGGTGCCATCCGCGCCGCCCAGGCGGAGATGGACGCGCTGCTGGAACGCACCGCCATCAGTGCCTTCATCCGCGAGAAGAAGGACTTCTATACCGCCCTGTTCGATGCCGACGGGGTCATGGTCGTCGGCTCCATGGTGCCGATCTTCGGCGATATCACCGGGCCGGTCTTCGCCCGCTTCCCGCCCGATACCATGCAGCCAGGCGACCTCTACTGGTACAATGACTGCTATGCCTCGCGCGGAGCGGTATCGCATTCCAACGACCAGGTGTTCCTCGCCCCCGTGTTCCACGACGGCAGGCGTGCCGCCTTCGTCATGGGCTGGGCGCATTTCTCCGATATCGGCGGGCTGCGCCCCGGCTCGATCAGCTCCGACACCACTGACATCTTCCAGGAAGGCATCATCATCCCGCCGACGCGCCTGATCTCCGCCGGCACCATCAACGACGCGGCACTGGAAATCTTCTACCGCAATTCCCGCTATCCCGAGACCTGTCGCGGCGACACGCGCGCGCTGATGGCCTCGGTCGAACTCGGCGTCCGCCGCATTGCCGAGATTCTTGCCCGCTTCGGCCCTGACACGGTGGCTGACGCCTTCCGTGCCTTGTTCAATCGCACGCGCAGCCTGGTCCGCACGCGCCTGCGCGAAACCTTCCCTGTGGGAACGCACCAATTCGCCGACGCGATCGATTCCGACGGCCATGGCAACGGCCCGTTCTTCATCCGTCTCGCGCTGACCCGCACGGAGGACGACCGCTTCATCCTCGACACCACGGCAACAGACGACCAGGCGCCCGGTCCGGTCAATTTCCTGATGAACCCGGACGTGCCCGGCATGGCGCTCGGATTGTTCTTCCTCGGCGGCGATGCGGCGCAGGTTTGCAATGCCGGCGGTCCGCGGGCGCTCGATGAAGTGCGTATCCGCGAAGGCTCCCTGTTATGGCCGCGCTTCCCGGCGCCGCTCGGCCTGCGCGGGATGACGATGATGCGCTTCCTCGCGGTGCTGAACGGGCTGGTGAACGTCGCGGGTGGCAAGGCGCCTGCCGCCCATTCAGCCTATGTGGTCATCCTGCTGCGCGGCACTGCGGATGGCGCGCCGTTCCTGATGTCGGACGGGCTCGGCGTCGGCTATGGCGCACGCCCGAACGCCGACGGCATCGACGCGGTCTATTTCGTGGCGCAGGAGAACTATCCCGTCGAGTTCCTCGAACTCGGCTATCCGGTCCGACTGCTGCGCTACGGTATTCACCGCGACAGCGGCGGCGGCGGAAAATTCCGCGGCGGCTGCGGCGTGGTGCGGGAATACGAGGTGCTGGCCGAGCAAGCGGTGCTGTCGATGCGGATCGACAGCGTGGTGAACCCGCCCTGGGGCGTCGCCGGCGGCAAGGCTGGCGGCACCGGCCGCGCCGTGGTGAACCCCGGCACGCCGGACGAAGTCCTGCTGGCGCCGCTATCCGATGGCACAGTGCTGCGCCGTGGCGACATTCTGCTGATCGAGACCGGTGGCGGCGGCGGCCACGGCCACCCGTTCGACCGACCGGCAGAGCAAGTGCTGCACGACATCCGCGACGGGTTCGTTTCGGTGGAAGCGGCGCGGCGGGAGTACGGCGTCGTGATGCGCGACGGGGTGCTGGACACTGCCGCTACGGATGCGCTGCGTGGCGCGCGACCGGACGTGCGGGCGTTCCATCGGCGCGAATACGTCGACGCGATCGGGTAAAGCGAGTCGCTCATTATCCGCATTGCTTTGAACCCCGTTCACGCGGAGCAGGCTGCACGCAAATGGCGCAATGCGGACTACCGAAGCCGATCTGCCGCATTCCATGCGGCAGCAGCATTCATTCACGATCGGGCCGGACGATCAGTCAAGACACATACCGGGCTGCGCACCGTCTTTGCGCGTCGCGCGAGGGATGAACCACAGCTCGACCCTGCACTCCCGCAGTTCCTGGCAAACGCTCACGATCTCAAATCGCTCGCAGACGACGCTGACCGGCCGGCCACGCGGCTTCCGTCCGCCGCCACGGATGCCACGATCGAAATGCGGCACGCTGCATCGCCGCCATCGTGAGTTTGATAGCGACCTGACAGGTCAACCAAGCGGGCTTGTCTCCGGTGCCGTCGCTGGGCTGAATGTGCCGTCATGACTCACCCCGCCGCGCTCGCCGTCGCCGTCGATATCGGCGGCACCTTCACCGACATCACTCTCGCCAACGCCGGGGGGAAACTCTGGCGCGCCAAGGTGCCCAGTACGCCGGCCGATCCATCGGAAGGCTTCATGGCCGGCGTCCACGCGGCGCTGACGGCCGCCGCTGCCACACCCGGCGCAATCACCCGTGTCCTGCACGGCACAACGGTCGCTACCAACCTGATCCTGGAAGGCAAAACGGCGCGCACTGCCCTCGTCACCACCGCGGGTTTCCGCCACGTCATGGAAATCGGCCGCCAGGACATCCCCCGCGCCGCCAATCTGTTCTCGTGGGTGAAGCCGCGCCGCCCCGTGCCGCCGGAGCGCGTCATGGAAGTGATCGAGCGCGTCGGCCCTGACGGTACTGTTCTTGTTCCGCTCGACGAGGCCAGCGTGCGCGACGCCGCCGATGCGCTTCGGCGCCTCGACGTGCAGGCGGTGGCGATCTGCTTGCTCCACTCCTTCGCTCACCCCGAGCATGAGCGCCGCGTCGCCGCCATCCTGCGCCAGGAACTGCCTGACGTGGCAATCACCGCCTCGGTGGACGTACTGCCGGTGGTGCGGGAATACGAACGCAGCCTCGCCTCGGTGCTGAACGCCGGAGTGATGCCCGCCATCGGCCGGTATGTCGCACGGCTGTCGGGGCGGCTGGCCGAGGCCGGGATCGCAGCGCCGCTACTGCTGATGCAATCCAACGGGGGCGTGGCCGGCGCTGCCGCCATCGGCCGCGCCCCGGTGCTCACCGCGCTCTCCGGTCCCGCCGCCGGCGTGGTGGGTGCGCGTGATGCAGCCGCCGCTTGCGGCATCGGCGACATCGTTACCGTCGATATCGGCGGCACCTCCGCCGACATCTGCCTGCTGCAAGCCGGCCGCATCGCGCTGACGCAGAAGGGGCATGTCGGCGCCTGGCCGCTGCCGCTGCCGATGGTGGACATGGTGACCATCGGCGCCGGCGGCGGCTCCATCGGCCAACTGTCCGGCGGCGCGTTGACCGTTGGCCCCGCCAGTGCCGGTGCCGTGCCAGGCCCCGCCTGCTATGGCATGGGTGGCATCGAGCCCACCGTCACCGACGCTCATCTTGTCCTCGGCCATCTGCCGGAGGGGCTGCTGGGCGGCGGCATGGCGCTGGACCGCGCGCTGGCTGAGGGCGCCATCTCGGAGCGCGTCGCCCGCCCACTCGGCCTGTCGCTGGAGGCCGCGGCGCGCGGCATCCTTGCCATCGCCGATGCCAACATGGTGGGCGCCATCCGCGTCGTCTCGGTGGAGCGCGGCCATGATCCGCGCGACTTCTGCCTGGTGGCGTTCGGCGGTGCCGGCCCGCTGCATGGCACCGCGCTGGCCGAATTGCTCGGCATCACCCGCGTACTGGTGCCGCCTGCCCCTGGGGTGCTGTGTGCCGAAGGGCTGCTGGCCGCCGGCCTGAAGGCGGAATTCTCTCGCACGCTGGCCGGCACCGCCGACGACTCGGCGGCGATCGAGGCCGCCTTCGGCGCACTGGAACGCGACGCCGCGGCCTGGCTGGACGAGGAGCATGTCCCCCAACCGGATCGGCGCATCGTCCGGGTGGCGCTGATGCGCTACGCCGGTCAGGGCGGTGAGCTGGCGGTGGCGTGGCCCGAGGCACACGCCGCGAACGCCGCATTCGGTACCGATTTGTTGCCGGCCGCCCGCCAGGCCTTCGCCGAAGAGCATCGTCGGCTGAACGGCTTCGTGCTGGAGAGCCCGGTCGAGCTGGTGACGCTGCGGGTGGAAGCCGAAGGCCTGACCCCGCCATCCGCCCGGCACTCTCTCGCCCCCGGCGCGGGGGTGGCTGTCGCGGGATCGCAGCAGGCCTGGTTCGGCGAAGGCAGCCCGGTGGCGACTGCAATCCATGCACGCGCCAGCCTGGGCGCGGGCGACCGGCTTGGCGGCCCCGCGATCATCACGCAGCTCGATGCAACGACACTGGTGCCGCCTGATTGGACCGCGGCAGTGATGCCCAGCGGCGCCCTGTTGCTCTGCCGCCGCGGCTGACGTCCCGGTGCCGCCGCGTTGCCCCGACGCGGGACGGGCTGCGCGAGACGCGGTATGCAAGCTGGCATGTCTGAACGAATGGAATGGAGGGAACGACAATGAGCCAGACCGTCACCCGTTACGGCCGCATATTCCCGCCGCGCCCGGACTGGCTCGCCAAGGCTTTGCCGGAACCGATCCTGGAGCCGGAGCAACCCATCATCGACACCCACCACCATCTCTGGCATCGCCCCGGCGTGCCCGGGGCCGGCGATTCCTGGCAGGTGCCGGCGATGCGCTACCTGCTGGACGAGTACCTCGAAGACTGCGGCACCGGCCATAACGTTGTGGCCAGCGTGTTCCTGCAATGCCACTCGATGTATCGCGCGTCTGGTGCGCGCGAGATACGCCCGGTCGGCGAGACCGAATTCGTCTCCGGCATTGCCGCGATGAGCGCCAGCAGCGGCTACGGCGACACCAAGGTCGCCGCCGGCATCGTCGGTTACGCGGATCTGACCAAGGGCGACTGGGTCGAGCCGGTGCTGGAAGCACATATCCGCGCCGGTGGCGGACGCTTCCGCGGCGTGCGGCATTCGGCGGCGTGGGACGCCGATCCGATCATCGGCAACAGCGCACCCGACATGGCGCCCGGCCTCTATGCGCGCGCGGATTTCCGGCTCGGGTTGGCGAAGCTATCGGCGCTCGGGCTGTCCCTGGATGCCTGGGTGTTCCATCCTCAGCTCGGCGACGTGGCGGCGTTGGCGCGAGCGTTTCCCGCCACGAACATCATCGTCGGGCATTGCGGCGGACCACTCGGCTATGGACCCTATGCCGGGCGGCGCGACGACGTGTTCCCGGCGTGGCGGGCATCGGTGACCGAGCTGGCCCGGTGCCCCAACGTCACCATGAAGCTCGGCGGGATGATGATGCGCCTGGCCGCGACCGACTACATGGCGCAGCCGCGACCGCCGACCTCGGAGGAGCTCGCGGCACTGTGGCGCCCCTATATCGAGACCTGCATAGAGCAATTTGGACCCCGGCGCTGCATGTTCGAGAGCAACTTCCCGGTCGACAAGATGGGCATCGGCTGGGCCGCGTTGTGGAACGCGTTCAAGCGCCTCGCCGCCGGTGTCTCCGCTGATGAGAAGGCGGCGTTGTTCTCGGGCACTGCACGGCGGGCCTATCGGCTGGAGTGAGGTTCGGTCCAACGGCAGGACCCGTCGCAGTGCGGTCGCGGCCTGGCTGGATGATTGCCGCGATTGCTTTGCTCGTCGCCGGTGCGATGGCGTTGTACCTGCGCAGCGATGCCGCGGCAGCGTGCGACAGCGACGAGGCGCTCGGGCAGGTCTATGCCCTGCTGCGGGATCGGTTCCACCTTCAGAGCGTGTTCCTGAACGATATTCGCGCGGTATCGGGCGGATATTTCGGTGACCGCCGCGATTGCTCGGCCGAAGTGACCGAAATCCGCGGCAACGTCGCGGCATCAAGCATGCCATGGCGGGCGGTGCGATACCGGATCGTGCGTCAGCACCCCGCGCCGTCTGCGGTCGTGAGCGTGGAATTGGGTGGCGATAGGCCTCTGGCACCGAGGCGGCCATCATTCTGGATGCGCGTGCTGGCGTATCTATGATGCGAGATCGTCACCCTTCCAGGCGGCCGGTTTGCGGGCTGGGAGCCTCACGATCGATGGCGATCCGGAATTTGCGGTACAGTGTGGCGGGGTCCTGGGGTTGCACTAGGTCGTCGCGAGCGACGGCCATGTGGTAAGAAAAACCGGACTGCGCGGCTTGGGAGACCTGTCCTGCGAAGTCGCACACAGTGCGCAAACCGCTACGCAAGCGGTCCCGCATTTCCCCCACTCCCGAAACCCCCTAAACTGCCGCCCCGGAAACGCCCAGGAGACCCCCGGCATGGACTTCGGCATCGGCATCGCCACGTCGAGCGATTCCTGGAAGCTCGCCCAGCGCGCGGAAGAACTCGGCTTTACCCACGCCTGGTTCTACGACACCCAGATGATCACCGCCGACTGCTTCGTCGCCATGGGCGCCGCGGCGATGAAGACCAGCCGCATCCGGCTCGGCACCGGCGTCCTGGTGCCGTCCAACCGGATCGCCGCGGTCACCGCCAATGCCTTCGCCACTCTGAACGGCCTCGCCTCCGGCCGCATCGATTTCGGCGTCGGCACCGGTTTTTCGGCGCGCCGCGCCATGGGCCTCGGCGCCATGAAGCTCGCCGACATGGCCGAGTATATTCGCGTCGTCTACGGCCTGCTGGACGGCGAGACGCTGGAAACCACCATCGAGGGCAAACGCAAGAAAATCCGCTTCCTCAACCCCGACGCCAACCTGATCAACACCCATGACCCGATCCGCCTGCACGTCTCCGCCTATGGCCCGAAATCGCAGGCGCTGACCGCACAACTGAACGCGGCCTGGATGAGCTTCATCTCCGACGTCCCCGGTGGTATCGCGGCGCTGCACTCCATGCGGCAGAGTTGGACAGAGGCGGGCCACGACGCTTCCGGCCTTTATGCTACCGCCTGGTCCTGCGGCTGCGTGCTGGAACCGGGCGAAGCGGTCGACAGTCCCCGCGCCATGGCGCAGGCCGGCCCGCGCGCGGCGGTGCTGCTGCACCGCGCGGCCGACCTCGACATGGAGGGCTGGCAGAACACTTCCGAGGTGCCCGAATCGGTGGCGCCCAACGTCCGCGGCTACATCGAGATGGCGCGGAACTTCCAGCCACCCGATGCGCGTTACCTCACCAACCACCGCGGCCACTTCGTATTCGTGAAGCCGGAGGAGCGAAAATTCGTCGACGCCGAGCTGATCCGCCGCACCACCTTCACCGCCACCGAGCAAGAGCTGAAGCAGCGCTTCGAAGCGCTGCGCGACGCGGGCTGGAGCCAGTTCGTCATCCCGATCACCCCCGGTGAGGAAGCCGCCATCGAGGACTGGGCGCGCATCCGAAGGGCCTTCGCCTGATGCCTCCGGCCCGTTCGGGACGCGGCACCGAGATCCGAGCGCTGGCACTGGTCTGCGGCGCGCACATGGTGAGCCACTTCCACTACCTCGTGCTGGTGCCCCTGTTCCCGTTGCTGAAGCAGCGCCTCGGGGTGGACTTCATTCAGCTCGGCCTGGCGCTGACAGTCGGGAATATTGTCTCCGCGTTTGTGCAGACTCCGATGGGCTGGGCCGCGGACCGCTTCGGCGCGCGCCGCGTGCTGATCTGCGGGCTGGGGCTGGCGGGCGCCTCCTATATCGCGTTCGGCCTGCATCCCACCTATTCGGGCATGCTGCTGAACGGCGTGCTGCTGGGCGTGGCAAACGGCGTCTACCACCCGTCGGACTACTCCATCCTAGGCTCGGTGATCGAGCCATCCCGCGTCGGGCGGGCGTTCTCCTGGCACACCTTCTCCGGCTATCTCGGCGGTGCGTTGGCACCGATGGTGATGCTGACGATGACCCGCGCGTGGGGCATACAGTCGGCGATCGTCGTGGCCGGCTGCTTCGCCTGGGTCGCCGCACTGCCGTTGCTGGGGACCCGCTGGCTCGACCGCCCGGCCGCTTCCCAGGCCGCCATGGACCGGGCACCCGCAATTCCGATGCGGCGGTTGGTGACGCCGGCGGTGCTGGGCCTGGTCGCATTCTTCGCCCTGCTCAGTCTCTCCTCCGGCGCGCTGACCAATTTCTCCGTGGTGGCGCTGGTGCAGATGTACGGCATCACGCTCTCGGTCGCGAACGCGGCGCTGACCGTGTTCTTGCTCGCGACCGCGCTCGGCGTGCTGGCCGGGGGCTTCATCGCCGACGCGACGCGGCGGCATGGCGACGTGGCCGCCGCGGGCTTCGCCGGCGCCGCGACGCTGGTCGCGCTGGTGGGCATGCTATACCCCGGACCTGTACTGCTCTCGGTGTGCCTGGGCGTGGCGGGGTTCCTCTCCGGCATGATCGCCCCGTCGCGCGACATGCTTGTCCGCGCCGCCGCGCCGCCCGGCGCCGCCGGCCGGGTTTTCGGCATCGTCACCACGGGGTTCAATATCGGCGGCACGATCGGCCCGATGCTGGGGGGCTGGATCATGGACCACCATTTGCCCCGTTGGGTGTTTTTCTCCTCGGTGGTGTTCATGCTGATGACGGTGGCGATGGCGCTGGCAAGCGAGCGGCGCACGCGGCGGCGGGTGGTGGTCCCGGCAGAGTGAACGCACCGCGGAGGGCATCACCAGACGCTGCCCGAACGCCACGGCGCGTAGCGCTGCGCCGTGCATCGACATCGCGCCGGCACTCATCACGACCGCGGCTCGGGTGTCAGGGCGGGAATTGCACCGCCACGGCGTGCCGGGGCGCGGAGAGGATGACCGACCTTCGAGCGTCAGTCGCCGATCGCAAGTGTGGCGGCCCACCAGGAGACCGCGTCGGTGAGCAAGTCTCGCAAGGCGAAACGCGGCCTAAAGCCACAGCTCGGCTGCAAGTATGCCGGTCGTTGTCGCCAGGCGATGCGGCTCACCGGAGCATCGCGGGAGGGCACAAACGCGCGATGGGTTTGGCCAGCCGATGATACCGAGGTTGTTGGGGCGCCGTCCGAAGCTGATTGCATCGCATTCCGCTGGCGGCGAACCACCGCTCACGGACATAGGCCTCTGGGCCAGGGGCGCGGGATAGGCGTTCGTCAGCGATGCCATTCGGAGCACCACGGAGGCGGCGGCAGCGGGGCGCGACAGGTGCGCGGGTGGCTCGGCTTCACGCGCCAGCCGGCGTCCTGCTTCTGTTGGCATTGGATCTGGCCGCGGCAAGGTCGTGCGCACAAGCGCCGTCCTGGCGTTCGAGGTACCATCCGGCGCTCCAGTCGAGTGCCTGGCCGATTGCGAGCCGCGGGTGCCAGCCGAGCCGGGCTGTGCCTCCGATGCGTTGCTCGTGCGATGTGTGTCCTCGCGCGGCTACGGCCCATCGCGGTCGCGCAGGTCGACGCGAAGGCCACGTCCGCCCACGTCACAGGCGAGGACGACGAGGCTGGGATGCGGGTGGGTCCGGGGCCACACCGAAGACCTCGGCGCCGAGGCTCTCCAGCCATGGGACGAGCCGGCTACCCTTGAAGCCGATGTGCGGTGACGAAATCCTGCGGCTGCGCCAGAAGGACGGATCCTGTTTCACAACAGTTTCATTCTGCGCCGGGGCAGGAGAGGCGATGGTGCCGCCCGCGCACAGGCGACGACGCGCCTGGCCGTACGTTGGTGCAGCAGCGTGGCGAGGGGCACCATCCGGCGGTTTCGGCGGACAATGATGCACACATAAGTATCGTTGCGTTTCAGCCAAAGATTGACCAGATTTATGGATATACCGCTTGTTGGTCCATATATTAGTCATGAGTCCCAGATAATGAGACAAAATGGCGAGACAAATGTCCAGATACGCGTCTGAAGCAACCCGGTTTCGCCAAAAAGCGTCAATCTGCCATTATTAAACAGTTGCATCGGTCGATGAAATTGATTAACACAGGCGTGAGCGATGAGTGAAAGTCGCGCCGCTTGCCGAGCGATAGGTTCGGCCTGGAAGGCGGCGTCAAAGTAAAGGTTGGCGGCTGATCGCCTCCATTGTTGGAGGATGATCAGAGCAGCGGCAGGAATTATCGAGCTCTTTCTGTCGTACAGGGAGGGTAAGTGCGGAAGCATAGGCTAGTTTCACTTAATGATTACTGGCTAGACTCGTTTTTAACAAAGCAAGGCCAGTTCGACACTCATAATTCATTGCAGCGTGCGTTGAGATGGTTGATAATACGGTCTGAGAGATACAAAACTTCCGCACTACCGCCTGGCGTGGCCCGCGTCGTGGCTGTGACGCAAAGGGATTGGCCGATTGACCCCTGTTTCGGCTTCGAGCGGCGGTTGATATTCCAGTCTCCTTTTCATGTTGCAGCGAGAGTAACTACGCAAGAGTTGTCCGACCAATTCTAGCCCGAGGTCTCATGCGGAACTAGCAACTTTTTTGCTGCATCTGTCCGCGGGGACCAAACCGAGGCTCGCCGCCTGGCGCGACCTTCGCCGCAGTTTCGCCGTCGTGGCGAAACCGGCCTTCGGCTGAACCTGCACCACGGCAACGCTGTCCCAGGCAGGGCGATAACTGAGAATCCCACAGTGCGAGTCGCGACGGTCGGCACTCCATCGCCCGCGTGCGCATGCAGTGCAAGACGCAAACATCGGTAGGAACGGGAATGCAAAACTGGTACTTGATCCGTACGAAGACGGGAGCCGAGCGAATCGCGAATGAGCAGTTGAAGCCCATCGTGGAGCGCACTCTTCTGCCTCTGGCTAAGACGCAGCTTCGGCAGGGGGATCGTACCTTTCAACGAGTCAGTCCTATTTTCCCATGCTACATTTTCGCCTACTTCAGTTTGGGGCATATGGCGAGGCAGATCCGATATACACCTGGTGTCCGCAACATCGTGCAATTCGGTGAGCAAGCCGCCACCGTCCCGAACTGGGTGATTGACGAGTTGACGTCCAGATGCGCTGAGGGACCAGTCGACTTGTCGATGCCCAGACTCTCGGTAGGTGCTCCGGTACGGGTGGTTCGCGGGCCATTCCACACCTTCGACGCAATTTTCGATGGATATTGCAGCGGCACTGAGCGCGTTGCTGTGCTGCTGTCCGTCATGAATGCGGAACGGCGAATTGTCATGCCGGCTGCGATGGTTGCTGCCCTGGCGTAACGCCGCGGCCCGCCCTGGTGGCATGTCGGGCTGCCGGTCATTTGTGGCTGACGTGGCCATCACCGCGTTCGTGGGCGTGCTCGAAAATGTCGCGCCACGTCGGGCCGAAGCCGCGATCAGGTCCTGGTCGGCTGCCGCCGTCCTGTCATTGACACTCGGCTTTCAATCCATTGCGAGTTGAAAGCCTGCGATCGCCAGAGCGCACGATCGGCCGAGCCGGGATGCAGCCTGCCCTCGATCCCACCCGATGGCCACGGTCGGACAAGTAAGAACTATCGGAACATAGAACGGAGTAGGTCAGCATGAAGGTAGTTCTGTTCTGCGGCGGTTTAGGATTGCGGTTGCGCGACTACTCCGATCAAATTCCGAAACCGATGGCCCCGATTGGTTACCGGCCTATCCTTTGGCACGTGATGAAGTATTTCGCCCATTTCGGGCACCGTGACTTCATTCTGTGTCTCGGCTATCGAGGCGACCTCATCAAGCAGTATTTTTTGAATTACAGCGAATGCACTTCAAACGATTTTGTCTTCTCGAATGGAGGGAAGACGCTACGTCTCTTCAACAGCGATATCGAAGATTGGCGCATTACATTTGCCGACACAGGGCTCAATTCCAATATCGGTGAGCGCTTGCTTGCTGTGGAAAAGTACCTTGGAGATGACAAACTCTTCCTGGCGAACTACTCCGACGGGCTCACAGATTTAGATCTCAACTGGTATCTCGAGTACGCTCGTCAGAGGGACAAGGTGGCAACCTTTGTGAGCGTGAAGCCTAACTTAAGCTACCACATCACCCGCACAGATGGCGCTGGGCTGGTAACCGGCATTGACGAGTTGGCAAGCAGCGGTATACGGATCAACGCGGGCTTTTTTCTGCTAAAGAGAGACATTTTCAGCTATGTCCGACCTGGCGAAGAGCTGGTGGTAGAGCCATTCCAACGCCTGATCAGGGAGCAGCAATTGTCCGCCTACGAGTACGACGGATTTTTCGCTGCCATGGATACCTTCAAGGACAAGCGGGTTCTGGACAACATGTACGAAAGCGGCAATCCGCCGTGGGAGGTCTGGAGAAACTCCAGCCCGAAGCGAAAGGATATGCGGCTGATTCGTGGTGGCAAGGTCGTCAATACCAAACTTTGAGTGGGTAGCGGATCCCCCCGACGTGTCCAGCGTCAGATGCGCCTGGGGCAAGCGCGATCGAACCTGCCCTATACAAGAGAATCGGCTGGCGCTGCATGGCGCGGCGAGATGCTGCCCAGATCGCGTTCCGTCGCCGCCGGTACCTCCGGGTGCCATTGGACGCTTGGGGTGGCGGGTCTGGAGCGCACCGGCCGGCCGACCGGCCACCTGCGTTGGGCATGCCAAGGGGCCAGCCGCCACGGGCGGCGATGGGTGGCGGACGGTGGGAAGCGCGGTTTCGTTACAGCATCTCAGATCGACACCGGGTCGAAGGTCCTTCGGATCCTCAGAACCAGGCACCTGCTATACGGAAGCAACACAAGGCGTGGTCCAAGGCAAGTCGAGGCTACGGATAACTTCACTCGGGACAGGCAAACTGCTCCGAGTTGGACAGAACTCGGCTGAATAGGGGAGCCGACGTGGGAAAGAGCCGGTTCACTGAGGAGCAGATCATCCAAATCCTGCAGGAACATGCGGGTGGCATGAAGACGGCTGAGGTATGCAGCAAGCACGGCATCTCACCCCCGACCTTCTATGGATGGAAGGCGCGATATGGTGGGTTGAGCGTATCGAATGCCAAGCGGCTGAAGCAGCTTCAGCAAGAGAACGTACAGCTACGACGTTTGCTCGCGGAAGCCTTACTGAATAATGCTGTGATGAAGGGCACCACATCGCAAAAGGGGTGATGTCCTGTGCTTGGAGATGGCCGCGAGTCGGCGCCAGCGCTCGGAGATAGTGCATGAATGCATCTACGACGACTTGGTGGTCTGGGCGGAACCGAGTGGAAATTCTCCGCCGTGATGGCCAGGAGTCCGAGACCGCCGGCCCGATCGCCTCGCGACGCCACAAGCAAAACGGGGGCGCGGGGGGACGTCGGAAGATTGCTTTCTTTGGCCATTTTGATGGGACGAATTTCGGCAACGAGTCCTCCCTCCAAGCAATCCTGTATCATCTCCGCCGGCGTGAACCACCGGTTCAGGTGACCTGTATATGCTCGGGCCCACGAATCACTGCGAGTACCTATCGAATAGAGGCATTGCCCTTTAGCGGAGTGTTCAGCAAATCCTCGGCTCCGCGAAATCCGATGAGCAGAGTAGCACGAAAAGTCTACGGGTCGCTGAGAGAACCCTTCCGATGGATCAGGTGCATCCATCGTCTTCGTGGCACCGAAATGCTGGTAGTCCCAGGGACTGGCTTGCTGACTGACGCTTACGGTCTTCGAGGTTGGGGCCCTTATGGTCTACTACGATGGTCGCTGATCGCGAAGGCTTGTGGTTGCAAAGTAGCATTGGTTAGCGTCGGAGCGGGCCCCGTTCACGGCACTATCGGGAAATGGTGCATCCGACTGATACTTTCGTTAGCGAGTTTCTGTTCGTATCGGGATACCTCAAGCGTACGCTGTCTCACGGGCATTGGCCTTGTTGGAGATGGCGGGTCTATTTTCCCCGATTTGGCATTTAGCCTTCCTGAGTGCATGATACCGCGCCCCTCCAGGCCAGTTGAAGCCAGGCCCGTTGTCGGGCTTGGCGTCATGGAATATTCAGGAACATACAAGGTTGGCGACGCGACTAACGCAGCGTTCCAGGAGTATTTGGATACCCTTGTCGAATCGTCCAAATGGCTATTAGACCGAGGCTATAATATCCGATTGCTCAGTGGCGATGCTGCAGATGCAGGCGCAAGGCGCGCCTTCAGACTCGTGCTGCAGGAGAGATTGCCAGCCTATGATCGTGACCGAATAATCGATGAGCCGGTTACTTCTGTTACGGATCTCCTCTCGCATATAGCATCAACTGATTTTGTCGTGGCGACCAGATTTCATAACATCGTATTTGGCTTCCTGTGCGGGAAACCGGTCATTTCGATTTCTTTCCACCACAAGTGTGAATCTTTGATGGCAATGATGGGGATGTCGGATTATTGCCTGGAAATGGGTGGACTAAAAGCCGATCGATTGATCGACACACTCTCTCGCCTAGAGGCAAATGCGCATCTTCTGGGACCTTCGGTGAGGGAGAGAACGGCAGAATTCCGACAGGCCTTGGATCAACAATACGAGATGTTGTTCGGCGCAACCCGACAGGACTCTCGAGCACTCGAGCCGATCGCCGACCAAGGAACGGCTTCGTTCGGGTAGGACCGCCCATCGCCATCCAGGCAGGATTATGCGGTGAGGTGGCGGCTCGACGGGCTCGTCCGACCCGTACCCCCAAGCGGGAACTGCAACTCTCCTGCGGCCCGCAACGACCCCCATTCTCGCAACGTCGGCGTGGCTAACCTGGGCGACGACGGAGAGCGGCGACGGACGGAACACCGGCCGCTCTGGTCGGTATGCAAATGTGATCTTCTTCTGCGGAGGCGGACATGGCAGGAACACGAGTATTGGTAACTGGAATCGATGGATATATCGGTTCTGTGTTGGGAGCATATCTGTTGGAGAAGGGCTTCGATGTCACCGGCATCGATTGCGGTTTCTATCGTGATGGGTGGCTATATAACGATCCGCGTCCGCGCCCGCTTACCTTAACCAAGGACATTCGACGCATTACACAGCGGGATCTCGAAGGGTTCGCTGCGGTCGTGCATCTCGCTGAGCTTTCGAATGATCCGTTGGGCGAACTGAATGAGCGAACTACCTACGACATAAACCACGGAGGGTCGGTGTCGTTGGCGAAGGCCTGCAAGGAGGCCGGTGTCTCCAGATTCGTTTACACTTCCTCCTGCAGTGTCTATGGAGCGGCGGAAGATGGTCTCGACTGCACTGAATTGTCTCGTCCTAATCCGCAGACGGCCTATGCAAAGTGTAAGGTATTGGTCGAGCAGGAAGTTGGAAGCCTGGCGGACAGCCGGTTCTCACCGGTCTTCCTCCGCAATGCCACGGCATTCGGCCGCAGCCCGCGCATGCGATTTGACATCGTACTGAACAACCTGGCGGGCCTTGCGTGGACAACCAGGCAGATCAGGATGACGAGTGATGGGACGCCATGGCGACCCCTGGTTCACGTGGAGGACATATGCCAGGCGATTGCGCTGGCTTTGAGTGCGCCACGAGAAGCCATCCATAACGAGATCTTCAACGTAGGTGACGACGAACAGAATTATCGTATCGGCGAAATCGCGACGATCATTGGGCAAGTTTTCGACAACTGCACAGTCAGCCTTGGTCGGTCAAATGGTGACAATCGCAGTTATCGTACGAGCTTCGGAAAGATTCGCCGCCATCTGCCGGAATTTCAATGCAAATGGTCCGCGAAGCTTGGGGCGCAACAGCTGCGCGAGTGCTTCGAGCAAGTGCAAATGACCGATGACATGTTTTCCTTTCGGGCATTCACGCGGCTGAGGCAGCTAACTCATCTCATTTCGACCCAGCAGATTGACTCCGACTTCTACTGGCGTCACGTTGATCAGGGCAACGGAACGAAGCTCTCCCGACCTTTATGAAGCCTCAGGCCTCAGGCCCAGGATGTGACCCCGAAGGTATTCGGATGATCTTTATTGGAACCGATCTGGCAGGGCCCCAGCCCCGGAGTGTGGCTTGCGTCATGACGATCCAATCCTGGGTCTGATCTGGCCACTCCCGGTCGGGATAATCTCGAAGAAGGGGGAGAGCTGGACCCTGCTTGAGGAAAATCAGCTGAGATTGAGGCCACGAAAGTCGGTTGCCGGGACTATGGTTTCCGACATCGCCGGGTTGACGCGCGGTGCTGATGCAGAGGGATGGTATTGATAACTTCCATCTTGTCAGGACAAGTAGCAAATATTGAAGGGTAATGATGCAGGCTCTTCCCGGTTGGGAGCCGCAGCCAGAAACCATCCTGCTACAATCCCAAAAGAGAAGGACGAGCCGGTTGCTATCACTCATTCTCTCACCCGAAAGGTACGGATCACCGAGGTTGCTTTGTCTGGGTGCTCATTCCGATGACATCGAGATCGGCTGCGGCGGCACGATTTTGCGCCTTATCTCTGAAATCCCCCAACTCGCAGTACGATGGGTAGTCTTCAGTGCAACCAAGATCCGAGAACCGGAAGCCAGAAGCAGCGCAGCGGCATTCCTTCAGGATGTCGAGGATAAGAAGGTTGACGTATGTGGATTTCGCGATGGCTATTTTCCGTTCCAAGGCGCCGAAATAAAGGACTACTTTGAGGCGATGAAAGCTGATTTTGATCCGACACTGATCCTGACTCACCAGTCCGCTGACGCTCACCAGGATCACCGGCTGATCGCCCAACTGACGCATAACACCTTCCGAGACCATCTCATTCTGGAATACGAAATTCCCAAGTACGACGGTGATCTCGGCAATCCCGTACTGTTCATGCCTTTGACGCGAGGTCAAATCCGTCGAAAAGTCGACATTCTCGGCCAGCACTTTCCGAGCCAGGCAGGGCGAAGCTGGTTTTGTGACGAAACGTTTCTTGCGATGGCTCGACTGCGCGGGATCGGGTGTAATGCGCCTGAAGGTATGGCAGAGGCGTTTTACACGAAGAAGATCGTACTCTGAACAATGTACGAGACGCCTGTGCTTGGAGTACCACCTACGCGCGCCGCTGTATCCATTGCGCAGCGACATTTGGTAGTAGCTTGATCTGTTGATCAGTTACGTCACGCTCATGAGACGACCGTGGCGTGACGCCGGTGCATGGGTCGAGTAGCGCGGTGGACGACGGACCCGTCGGCGCAAAGGGCCTCAAGCAAGATGTACCGGAACACGATCAAGTCGTAACAAGCTGACCTGTAATCGCGCAAGCAGTCATTGCCACCGTAAAGGGGGACCATCCGGTGTCTAACGTGGCTACCGCCGTTGATCTCCGCCTTGATGTCCCGCAGAGCAAGGCGTCATTTCCTATTCTCCGCCATGACAGCATATCGCTGTCAAAACGTATGACAATTCTGGTGGCAGCAGATATTATCGGGGTAACCTTGATCGGCTTAATCGTTTTCCGCCTATACGCGAGCCCGCTCAACTATGATGCAAGTCAACTGTGGGCTGGCCTTGCCAGCTTTCTGATCGGTTGGATAGTGGCTTCGTGGACACAGAACCTTTACGGCAGGAAGACATTGCTTTCCGGGGCTCGAGTGCACGGCCAGCATGGGTTGGTTGCATGCGCGCTGACATTTGGAATTGTTCTGCTGCTTGGGTTCGCTCTAAAGTTCATTGGTGGTGTCTCTCGCGTCTGGTTGCTCACCTGGGCTATAAGCGCCTTCATATGGCTCGGCGGTCTGCGATCGTTGTGGGCTTACTGTCTTTCTCGGTCGCTACGCCAGGGAAAATGCGTCGACCGGGCGTTGGTTCTCGTGGGATCCAGAGGGCATGCATCTAACCTGAGCGAGGACATAGAACGTGAAAGCCGCGGTCAGATAGCGGTAGTCTCCGTGATGGGAATTCCCGGTACCCCAGGTGGAATATCAATTGACCGGCTCGATGAGGCGGTTCGCGCGGGCGTGATTGATCGTGTGATCATTGGCAACTTTGAAGGAGCCATAGAGCAGTCAAGGATGCTTCTTAGAAGGCTGATGCGAGTTGCGGTAGATGTGACATTAATTCCGGATCTTACGGATTTGCAAACACCGGTGCTGAGTGTCGACCAAATTGGCATGTTGGCTGCCATCGACCTCGCCTCTCGCCCGCTTACCGCGATAAAAGCGGCATTGAAGCGGGCAGAGGACCTGTTCTTGAGCTGCTTGATCATCCTGCTTACGGCGCCGTTGTTTGTCATCATCGCGCTCGCCATCAAGCTTGACAGTTCTGGCCCGGTACTGTTCAGGCAATTGCGGGAGGGCTATCACAACAAAGCATTCAAGGTCTGGAAGTTCCGTACCATGTATCATGAGGCCCGCGACGAGCGGGCTGTGCAGCAGACCTCGCGGAACGATCACCGCGTGACACGAGTGGGGCGCATTCTGAGACGTCTTAGCCTCGACGAGCTTCCTCAGCTCATCAACGTAGTCCGAGGTGAAATGTCGATTGTCGGACCACGCCCGCATGCGCTGGGAATGACGTCTGCTGGATTGCCGATGACTCAGGTGTTGGAGGGATACGCGGCCCGGCACCGCCTCAAGCCTGGGATCACAGGTTGGGCTCAGGTGAATGGCTGTCGTGGAGAGGTTAACTCACACGACAAACTCCGGCGCCGCGTCTCGCTCGACTGCTACTACATTGACCATTGGTCGCTATCTCTGGACCTCTGGATCATCGTCCGAACCTTTGCCGTCTTCCTGTTCGACTCGGACGCGTACTAGGTTGTGTGGACGGAATCCCAGCCATGCATAATTGAGGGAATTCCCCAACCGGTATTTCATCGAACCATTGCGTAACCGGTAAGGGGAGCCGGTCATGCTGACGCGGATGACGGAGGAGGATTGCACGCTGACGGTGTCCGAGTCAGCGCGATCCAAGTGGGGCGAGCCTGGGTGAGACGATCGCGAGTTGCTGGAGGCAATGCAGTATTTCGCCGTGCATAATATCACCTGGCGCGCACTGCCGGTGGAATTTGGCAAGTGGAACAGAGTGTGGAGGCGTTTCTCGCGGCTCAGCCTGGCGGGAATGGGCGAGGTGTTCTTCCAGTTGCTGGCCGAACAAATCCAGACAGCGCATCGGGCACAGTTCTTCGATGGCACGTTCGTGCGCGCCCACGCCTCGGCGGCCGGCACAAACGGGGCAGCAAAATCAGGCTCTCGGCCGCTCACGTCGATACAACGATACTTCAAATGACATCGCCCTCTGCGGGGGACAATGTTCTCAACCCCTGTCATGACACGAAGCCACGAGCCAGGAAGGTCCAATCGTGAATCGGATCGCGATGAACGAGTAATACCGATGGCATGGCATGCCAACAGGCGGTACCGGCTGACCAGTCCGAGGACCGGTCTATGTGGATCATGCGGCTGCGCCCGCACCTAGAGAATTGGATCCGATCATTGCATCCCTTACAACGCATCCGAACGACTATCTTCGCATGCTGTGTCGCCACGACCGGTCTGGCTGGCTGCACTAGCGTTCCTACGGCTGGCCCTACGGTCTCCCAAGTCATGGACCAGGCTGCGAGCCAGCGGCAGAAGTTTGACTTGGTCGAGATCGACAGCAGAGTTGTTTCCGCCTTGGCGTCGCAGTCGACGCCACGTCTGCGCGAGCTACTCGAAGCCTATGGCAAACCTCCCAGCCCAACTGTCGGAATCGGTGATACGGTAGCGGTTTCGATCTGGCAGGCAGGCAGTGGCCAGGCATTTCCGGGGCAGTCGGGGCCCGGTCAGGCTGGCGGGAGCGTTAACATCCCGGATCAGGTGGTTGGTGCGGACGGAGGGATCAGCATCCCGTTTGCCGGGCGGGTTCCCGCGGCAGGTCGCACGCCAGTCGAGATCCAGCAGACAATCGAGCAGCGCCTAAAAGAACAGATTATCCAACCCCAGGTGATCGCCACTGTCACGAAGGCAGTATCGAATTCTGTCACTGTCCTCGGCGAGGAGGCGACTGCGGCGCGGGTGCCCCTTTCCGCGTCGGGCGATCGCTTGTTGGACGTGATTGCCGCAGCGGGCGGCAGCAAGGCACCATTCTATGACACCTCAGTCCGGCTCACCCGCTATGGTCAGACAACGACAATTCCAGTAGCAGCCCTGGTGTCGGATCCCCAGGAGGACATTTATGTCTGGCCCGGCGACATCATCACGCTGATGCAGACACCAGAACAGTTCTCCGTATTCGGTGCGACCACCAATAATACGCAGGTGCCATTCGGCGCTGAACGGATAGATTTGGCGCAGGCCATTGCCAAAGCCGGCGGGCTTCAGGATCAGCGCGCCGACCCGGCAGGAGTTTTTTTACTGCGATTTGAGCCTCCGGCAGTCATCAAGGCGCTTGGCGTGCCTGAGTTGACGAACAGGCCGGGAGGGCAGTCACCGGTGTTATATCATCTCAATCTGCGACAGATCGATGGCTATTTTCTGGCCGAGCGATTCCCAATGGAGAACCACGATTTGATATACGTTGCCAATGCGGCGATGACGGATTTGCAGAAGTTCTTCACGCTGGTCGGTACGATCACGGGACCGGTGATCGCAGGGACTGTGGTAACAACGGGTCACTGAGGCCTCTCAGTTGGACGTCGAAGCGACTATCCGTGACGGATGTGGTCCAGAGGTCCCAGTGGCCGAACGCTCGATGGCAAGGAGTCGGTAAGCTGTTGCAAGACGAAATTCTCGCAGCTCCAAGCGAGTACATGGAAGATACGGGCGGCGCGAATGGGCCGTCGATAGACTTCCTTGTCATCCTTGTAGCCGTGCTGCGGCGCTGGAAGCTCATCGCCACTATAACGCTGTTCGCGATGGTTGCGATGTTCGGCGTATTGAAACTCATCCCGTCGCGTTACCTCTCGACGGTTGAGATACTTGTCTACGACCCACAACAACAGATCAACGCGGAGGTCCAGAAGCCGATCTTTCCCTTCGTCGATGCCGTCGGAAACGATGCGATGACCACCGAAATCGAGATTCTCAAATCGAAATCGGTGGCATTACGCGTCGCAAGTGAGCTCAATCTCGACAAAGACCCCGAATTCCAACCCCGCAGTCTGCCTGAGAGATTGGCGGAACGGCTTGGTCTTCCCGGTCTGGCCCGGGCTCTCGCGAGCCAACGCTCAATCGTCGGCAGCGCCGCGGATGAAAAGGCCGAAAGGCTCGACCAGGCAGCAGATGGTTTGCTCAAGAGCATAAATGTCTGGCAAGACGCGTACATCCTATATGTAACCGCCACATCGCATAGCGCAATCATGGCACAGCACCTGGCGTCGACCATCGCCAAGGACTACTTGAGCAGCCAGCGGGAAGCGCGGCAAGAGGCATTGCAGCGCGTGGCTAGCTGGCTAAAGGGCCGCGTTGACAATCTCCAATCGCGTATGTTGGAGACCGAGGCATCCATCGCGAAGTTGAAGTCTGAAAACGATATCCGCGACCCGGAATTCAACAACCAAAGAGAGCAGCAGATTGGCGCCCTCAACACTCAGCTTTTGAATGCGCGCACCGAGGTCGAAGAGAAACACGCGCGCCTTGAGCAAGCGCGCCACGTGATCGACACCAATGGCGATATCCAGAGTATCCCGGAATTGACCGCTTCTGCCACGCTGACAGAGTTGCGTGAAGGGCAGGCGGAACTGACTGCGCGCGCGACCGATCTGCAAAACAGACTCGGCCCACGTCACCTCCAGGTCATCGCGATCCGAGACCAGTTGGCCAGCATTAGCCAGCAGATAAGTGCCGAGACGCAGCACATCCTTGGCAATATGCAGAATTCGTACGATATCGCCGTGCGGCAGGAGCAATCGCTCGCGAGGAACTTGCAGAGCCTCACCGCGCACGTCAACTCGGAAGCATACATCAAATTGCAGCAGCTCGAACGCGTAGCCGACGCAGACCGCAAGCTTTACGATAGCTATCTCTCTCAGTACAACGACATCTCCGAGCGACGTACATTGCAGGACGCAAGTGAGCGGATCATTTCACCGGCTACGCTCCCGAGGGCGCCCAGTTCGCCGCGCCATGTCTTGTTCTATGCGTTGGGAGCGGCGGGGGGTCTCGGTGGGGGCTTTCTCTTAGCCTTTCTGCTGGAGTACTTCCGGCCTGGCGTCAGGACCGGCGCAGAGATCGAGGAATCCTACGGCCGACCGGTCGTGGGGATGATTCCTTTGGTGCGGGATGGCAAGGCTCGCGGTACGTCTGATGACAAGCTCTTGCGCACAATCGTCGATGAGCCTCGATCGCAGCTTGGCGAGTCCGTGCGTGCGATGCGGATCGGCCTCGAGCTTGCGAACACTGATGCAAAAGTCATCTTAATCACCTCAGCGCTGCCATCTGAAGGCAAATCAACTGCCGCGATGTTGCTCGCCGCTTCTAGTGCGCGTTCAGGTAAAAAGACCGTCTTGCTTGACTGTGATCTGCATCAACAGGCGACGTCGGAGACGCTTAACAACGCGCACCGGCCGGGCTTGTCCGAACTGCTCCGCGGCACGGTCGAACTCGCCGATGTACTTACTAAAGACACGGTAACTACGACCTATGTCATTGGCGCCGGGTCGATGGTGCCGAATGCAGCAGATTTGTTGATGTCTCAGCGGATGCGGGATCTTGTTTCCACGCTTCGAAAGGAGTTCGATTATATCGTAATGGATGCAGCGCCTTTGCTGCCGGTCGTTGATGCGCTTGTACTCTCGGCGATTGCGGACAAGATCTTGATGATCGTTGAGTGGAGTCAGACTCCTCGTGCCAGCATTTCCGAAGCCTTCAAGATCTTGCGACCCGAGGCGCGCCGTGTTGCTGGTGTCGTGCTCAACAAGGTCGACCTCGACCAATTACCCCAGTATGGTTATGGCCGTGCCTATCGTTACGGCTATGGCTACGGTGACAGAAAGTCCGGCAATAACCGATGAGGTTTCACGCTGGTTGTATCATGCACTTCGGTCCGCCACCGTGATGCTCGGGCTGCTATGGCCGACCCGATGAGCAATGCTCTTAGATGGGTTCATCCTCCTCCCCGGCTGCCCGCAGGCAACCGCGCCCTAACCCTGGCCGACGATGCGACGCGCTAGAACAATCAGAATAGTGTCGGACGACGCGTTCAGCGTGCCGGGGATGAACAAAACTGCCAATTCTCTCTTGCAAATTGTATCGAGCTGGGTTCAGGGTGCGACCCGGGGCGGCCGGCGGGACGTTTATCAAGGGGACCCTCCTGGATGAGAATTCGTCAAACTGAAAATAGCGACGCATGTCCGGACTCAATGGGTTCCCCCCGGATATGCATGCCGACCTGGAGGAATTTCAGAAATAATGCCTACCGCTGTGGTCTATACGAGGCGCAAGACGTGCTGGTGGAGATTGACGACGTCGACGTGATACCTATTGAACCCACCTGGGCAGCATGGCTGAATGAATACTGGCTGAGGACACCGCTCTATCATGACGTCTTTGGCAAACTGATTTTTGCCAACCCAGGGTTGAAGAAGGTGCGGCTCAATAAGAACTACGACTTATTCATTGCGGTTTGTGCTACATTTTGGGATCTCCCGTACATCAACGCTATCGAACGGTGGAAAGACCATTGCAAAGTTAGCGTATGCTGGCTTGACGAGCTGTGGGTGTCCGATATAGCCGACTACAAATATTGGCTTCCTGCCCTGAGACAGTTTGACTACGTCTTTGTGGGCTATAAGGGCACTGTCTCTGCTTTGTCACATGCTGCCAATCGCACTTGCTATTGGCTACCTGGTGGCGTTGACGCACTTCGATTCAGACCCTCTTCTGATCGGTCAGGACGCGTTGTTGACGTCTACAGTATCGGGCGCAGGTACGAGGGTATCCACCACCAGCTTCTGTCAGCGTCGGAGCGAGGTGACATATTTTACCTATATGACAGCCACGCCGGTGGCGGCATGACAGAAGTACAGGACTATCGGCAGCATCGAGAGCTGTTTGCAAACATAGCCAAGCGAAGCCGGCATTTTGTCGTGGCCGCGGCAAAAATGAATCAACCCGACTACAGACAGGACCAGATCGAGGTTGGCTATCGCTATTATGAGGGGGCCGCCGCAGGTGCAGTGCTGATCGGGGATGCGCCTGACTGTGATGCGTACCGGGAGTTGCTCGGGTGGCCGGAGGCTGTGATTCAAATCCGGTCCGATGGGTCCGACACGATGGCCGTTCTTCAGGAACTCGGTTCCGATCAGGAACGCTTAGCCGCAATCAGCAGGCGAAACACGCAGCAAGCGCTGCTGCGTCACGACTGGGCTCACCGGTGGCAGGAAATGTTTCGAATCGTCGGCAGCGATCCGCCGCGCAAACCAGCCCGCGGGCAGCGCCTGAGACGGCTGGCAGAAGTATTTGCCGGCACTGATGGGCGGGTGAATGTCCCATAGTTCGAAATGCTGGAAGTCGCCAGAAAGGCCCGTAGGCTCTCGGAATTAAGGCTCGTCCTTTGGCGACGGTCGTTAACGTTGCAACTTACGCCG
The DNA here is from genome assembly GCA_035508435.1 of Acetobacteraceae bacterium. GTDB lineage: Bacteria > Pseudomonadota > Alphaproteobacteria > Acetobacterales > Acetobacteraceae > JASHVB01. Next base: position 56,252 of record DATJNA010000142.1, read on the forward strand.
TCGACCTACGATGCCGCTGTGCAGCCGAAAGGAAGGGTGGGGGCAATCCATTGGTCGGCACTTTCGACCTGATCAAGTCGGTAGCCTGCTCTCCGGTTCCTTCCTTCCAGGGTCAACTGCTTTGGACTTTGTGGAAGCGGCATCTCGCCACGGCCCTGACTCCTGCGAGATGTTGGCGTCCGCGCTTGGTTCGTGCAGCCGAAGCACAATGCTTGGACACCACTGCCTCTCTCCCTTTGAGCTCTCACAGAGATGCTAGCCACCCGTACCTTCACAATAGCTGACCAGCTCCGGTTTGCTGCCATTTCCGGCGATCGCAATCCGATGCACCTCGACGCTGTTCTGGCACGCCGTACTCAGGCCGCCATGCCGGTGGTGCATGGCATCCATCTTTTGCTCTGGACGTTAGATGAGTTGGCGCGGGCCGGCTTTGGACAGCCGCCGATACGGCGCCTGACGGCACGCTTCAACCGTTTCGTCGCCGTCGATGAGACGGTGACCCTGGCGCTGGCCAAGCGGAACGAGATTAACTCGCAGTTCGACCTGGTGCTGGATCTGGTCGCAGCCGGACTAACTATAGCAAAGATCACGGTGGACTTCGGCGCACCTGTCCGTACGGTCCAGACCGCTGTTTCGAGCAATGCGGTCTCCATTCCCACAGAACCTCACAATTTGACAGTGGAGCAAATGACAGGGCTATCAGGAAGGCTGCCCTTCGCGAGCGAACCTGAGGCGGTCGCAGCGATGTTCCCGGCGGCGTCCGGCTGGCTCGGATCGTGCCGCGTCGCTGCACTCGCGGCCAGCTCCTTGCTGGTTGGCATGGTGTGCCCGGGGCTGCATTCCATCTACCGCAGCCTGACCGTGGAAACCTGCGGCGAGCTCGATTTGAACGATGGACTCGACTTCCGGGTAATGCCTGCTGATCCGCGTTTCCGCGTGGTGCGGTTGGCCATTGTGGGTGGTGGTCTCGCCGGCACGCTTGAGACTCTATCGCGCGTGCCGCCCGTGCCGCAGGCATCGTCGCACGAACTGGCAGAGTTGGTCGGGCCGCGCGAGTTCAGCGGTAGCACGGCACTGGTCGTCGGCGGCTCACGTGGGCTGGGCGAGGTGACTGCGAAGCTGCTTGCAGCGGGCGGAGCCAAGGTTGTGATTACCTACCGCGTCGGCAGCGCCGAGGCCGAAGCGGTCGCTCGCGAGATCTGCGCTGCAGGAGGGACATGCACAACGCTCGCGTACGATGCTGGCAAATCGGCCGAGTCGCAACTGTCGACGCTCGAGGAAGCGCCGACGCACGCATACTACTTTGCAACTCCAAATATCTTCCGCGAACAGTCGACGATGTTCGCGCGCACAAGGCTGGACGTGTTCCTTGACACTTACGTGGACGGATTTCTGCGCCTGGCGCAGGCGCTGCGCGGGCGCCGCAACAATGTGTCGCTGTTCTATCCATCGTCGGTGTTTGTGGCGCAGCGGCCTCGCGGCATGACCGAGTACGCCATGGCCAAAGCCGCCGGCGAAACCCTTTGCAGTGAAATGAATCTGGCATGGGCTCCCTTACACGTCACCGTTGAGCGCCTGCCGCGCCTGCTCACGGACCAGACCGCGTCGATCATTGGGGCCCGGCTTGATACACCGGCAGCATGCCTGCTGCCCGCGGTGCGGACGGTGCAGTCCTGGCCGTCGCAAGCCACCGCATGAATTCACGATCGCATTGAGCAAAGGAATTATATGCGAATCGCAATCAGGCGACAGGCCGGGATCGTCATCGTTGTTACCGTCGTGATCGTCGCTGTGCTGGGGATCTACGAGCAACCGGAACACGGCGGATCGCATGCAAATTCGGGCAGCTATTCCACCGAGAAAATCTGGAACGCCGTCTCGTGCCGGGCAGCACTGTATCGTCAGAAGGCTGAAGGCACAGTCCCCGAGCTATCCTGGAACGATCTATGGGTGATGACGCGACTAAGGCGTGGGTTTCATTGCATCGAAGGGAGCAGCCTGGCGGCCGACCTGCAATATAGCTCGGCTGCAACCGAAGACGACATCAAGGAAGGGGCGCAAATCTTCCGCGAACGGTGCACGGGGTGCCATGGCAGCAATGGCACAGGAGGACCATTTGCGCCATCCCTGATCGGATCCCGCCTCACTGCCGGCGACAGCGATCTGGCCATGTATCAAGTGCTGCGGCACGGGAGACCCGGGACTGCTATGCGGCCGATCGATTTGCCGCCACGTCAGCTACTGCAAATCATCGCTTATGTCACAACTTTACGGGCTCATTCTGCGGCGACCAGGACAGCCGAGGCGCCGCGAGTGTCCATCGATGTCAGGGGCGAACGATTGCGAGCCGCCGGGACCAAGACCGACGAATGGCTGACGTATTCCGGCTCCTATGATGGATCGCGGCACACGACGCTCGACCAGATCACGCCGGCGAATGTCGCCAATCTGCGGATCCGTTGGATCAAACAATTCGACATCCAAGATTCGAACATTGAAGCCACACCGCTGGTAGTGAACGGCATCATGTTTTTTGTCCCGGATGCGTCACATGTCGTGGCCCTGGACGCCAGAACTGGCGACGAGATTTGGGCATACAAGGCATCTCTCCCAGCCGACTTGCCGCTAGGCTATGGACAAGCGAACCGCGGCCTCGCGGTGTATGGCAACACCCTGTTTCTTGGAGGGCTGGATGGCCATTTGATCGCGCTGAATGCCAGCGATGGCGCTGTCGTGTGGCAGACGCTCGTGGCAAGCCCGTCCGATGGTTACTCGATCACCGTGGCACCGCTTGTCGTAGACCATTCTGTTGTCGTAGGGGTCTCGGGAGGTGACTACGGAATTCGCGGCTTTCTCGCTGCGTACGACGTGGGAACCGGCAGGCAGCAATGGAAGTTTTATACCGTCCCGGGTCCCGGCGAGCCCGGGCATGAAACCTGGGGCAACGACGACGCCTGGCGCACGGGTGGCGGCGCAACATGGGTCACCGGAAGCTACGATCCAACCACCGACTTGCTGTATTGGGGTGTCGGCAACCCAGGCCCTGACTTCGACGGCGACGTGCGGCCTGGTGACAACCTGTTCACTGATTGCGTGATAGCCCTGCATGCGAGTACCGGCCGGCTCGCATGGCATTTCCAGTTCACCCCGCACGATGACCACGACCGGGATGCGGCACAGACACCCGTTCTTGCGGACCTTACGATCAAAGGCGTTGCTCGCAGGGTGATCCTCTGGCCCAACAGGAACGGATTCTATTATGTCCTTGATCGGGTCACCGGCGAGTACCTCGTTGGAGTGCCCTTTGTCCCGACAGATTGGGCGACGGAACTTACCCCAACCGGACGACCGGTTTTGACAGCCGCTGCAAAGGTAACCACGGCTGGGCGCCGCACGGAACCCGGCATCAATGGCGCGGTGAACTGGCAGAACCCGTCTTTCGATCAGAGCCGAGGGACGATATTCATCCCCGCGGTCGAGAGCAGTTCGGTCTTCACCAAGGCCCCAGCGGGTGGCGTCACCAAGACGCCGGGAGGACCGTATCTTGCCAGCGGTTTCAGCCAATCTGAACCGGGCACCAATGAGGTTGTCGCACTTGACGCCGCAACCGGTCGACAGAAATGGCAGCAGGTCACTCCAACGAGTTCCAATGCAGGCGGCCATCGCAACTCGAGTTATAGCGGCTTGCTTTCCACGGGGTCGGGGCTGGTGTTTGGCGCATCCGGGGGTGTTCTTTTTGCGCTTGATGCCGACAGTGGGCGGGAGATTTGGCGTCTCCCGCTCGGCGGAACCGCCAAATCCGCACCGATTTCATTCTCAATCGACGGGCATCAGGTAATTGCCATCGCCGCCGGGCGGGCACTCTTTGTGTTAGGGCTGTAGGGGGAACCAAGAGATGATGAACCCGCAATCTGCGCAACGACCAGGGCAGCCAGTTGTAATAACCGCTGTCTCGGGGCGCGTGCCGCTGCCCAACGCATGGAGCAAGGCATGGGAGAGGCTTTTCGCGCATCGCCTGATCATCTACATTTGTGTGCTTTTGCTTGCCTGCATCGGTGCGTATGGATACGGAATTCGGACGCACGGCATTTTCGCTTGCCAGGCTGACGGATACGGCGCTGATCGATATCTGGCGGATTGCAACGTAGCCAACTATGCCGATTATGAGCACGGAGCATTCCAGTTCGATTTGGAGCCCGCGGTGCAGGCTGCCGTCAGAAACGCCGATGTACTGTTTCTGGGGAATAGCCGGCTTCAGATAGCATTCTCCACTGCCCCCACTGCGCAGTGGTTTGCGGCGAATCCCGGGCGCTACTACCTAATGGGGTTCGGCGACTTTGGAAATTCGCTCTTTGAAGGTGAACTTTTGCAAAAGATCCGTCCGCATCCCAAAGTATATATCATTGATGTGGATCATTTTTTTGAGCGATCTGAGCCGCCGGAAGTAAGAGCGGTTCTGCACGATCCGAATGCGCTGAAAGCGTACGAGGGTAAGCGCTTTTGGCAACCTGTCCACCAGCGGATCTGCGGCGCCTTCGAGGCGCTTTGCGGACACCAGTTGGTTGTCTTCCGTTCGCGCGATACCGGGGCGTATTACATGGAAGGGCGTTCGATGGGGCAGGCGGCACCGGTTTCCTACAAGCCGGCTGTTGATCAGCCTCTGGCCAACACGAGCATCGCCACGGCGGTCGACTTCCTGTCGCAATTCACCCAGAACGCATGTGTCATACTGACGATTGTCCCCACGGTTGACACAGAACTCGGCACCGCGAAAGCCATCGCAAGCGGTGTTGGTCTGCCGCTTGTCACGCCAGAGATCGTGGCAGGGCTTCGGACCAGGGACGGGTCACACTTGGATCAACCAAGTGCACAACGTTGGGCTGAGGCGTTTTTTCAGGTTGCGGGGCCGCAGATCCGGTCATGCCTGGACAAGCGCACTGCGGCAGGCGGCCAAAGCCAGTCCTCCACCGTCGCAACCGCATCGGTCCAAAGCGCTGGTAGCGGCACCGCTGGCCGATAATGGCCAGCCTGAAATCGTCACCGAGGCGATGTCCACATCGAACCGGGCCCGCCCGACCTTACCAATTTATCAAGGAGAAGCACGATGGACACGCAAGAGGTCTTGTCGAAATTCACCGACATTCTGCGTGATCTTCTGCTCGACGACTCGATCGAGCTGACGATGGCAACCCGACGTGAAGACGTCCCAGGGTGGGATTCCTTCAACTATATCAACTTTACCGTGGCAGTCGAAATGCAGTTTGGCGTCAAGTTCAAGATAGCCGACATCGAGTCATTTTCAGATGTAGGCGCGATCGCCACGCAGGTCACCAAGATGCTGGCGGCAACCAGCTAGCCCGATCGGAACCGTCCCTGATAGGATAACCACAGATGCTGTTCAACTCCGCCGAATTCCTCTTCGGTTTCGCGCCAATAGCCGTCGTGGGATTCTATTTGCTCGGTAGGTTCTCCCGTGTATCAGCGATCCGCTGGCTGATCGCCGTGTCGCTGGTGTTCTACGGGTGGTGGCGGCCGCTGAACGTTCTGATCATTGGCCCCTCGATCCTTATCAATTTTGCCCTGGCACGAGTCCTGCTGCGGCTCAATCAGGGCGAGCATTCGCGCCGGACCTCGCAGGCAGTGCTCCTGCTCGGGATTTTGTTCAATGTGATGTTTCTCGGCGTCTTCAAATACACGGATTTCATAACGGGAACCGTCAATGACGTGTTTGGTACGAACTTTGTCCTTCTGCACATCATTCTGCCGTTGGGAATATCGTTCATCACCTTTCAGAAGATCGCATTTCTGATCGATGTGCAGGCAGGGCGTGTCACGTCTTTCACCTTCCAGGACTACTGCACGTTCGTACTGTTCTTTCCCCAGCTTATCGCCGGCCCGATCGTACACTATCGGGAAATGATGCCGCAGTTCAACGCCGTTTCATGCCGGTTTGATCAAGAGAACGTCGCCGTCGGTCTTACCCTGCTGCTTTTCGGCTTGTTCAAGAAGGTGGTACTCGCGGACAAGATAGCGCCGCTGATAACGCCAATCTACCAACACGCCGCTTCAGGCGCCCAGGTGCCATTCCTGACGGCATGGGTGGCGGCAATCGGGTTCACCTTGCAAATATATTTCGACTTCTCGGGCTACACCGATATGGCGCTCGGGCTGGCCAGATTCTTCGGGATCAAGTTGCCGCCCAACTTCAACTCACCACTCCGCGCCCCGAGCATAATCGACTTCTGGCTTCGCTGGCACATAACACTGACACGCTTCCTGACAGCGTACATTTATAATCCATTGGTATTGGCGCGAACCAGGCGTCGCCTGACAAAGGGACTTCCAGGGCTCGGCGGGCGGAATACCACGGTCGGCGCATTCGTCTCTTTGCTACTGTTTCCCACCATCCTCACGATGTTCATTTCAGGGCTTTGGCACGGCGCAGGTTATGGTTTCGTCGTCTGGGGCTTGCTCAATGGTGTTTATATAACGATCAATCACGCCTGGCGTCTGACGGCTGCGCGGCTGTGGAAGAACAGACGGAGCTATGATCGCTTTATGAAGCCGGTGGGGCACCTTGTGACCTTCATCACAGTCTGTGCAACGATGATTTTCTTCCGGGCTACGACCATCACCTCGGCAATCGACCTCGTCAGAGGCACCCTCGGGTTGAACGGTCTTGGGCTGCCGCAGGATCTCCTCGTGGCATTGGGACCGCTCGCCGGAATCCTGCATGGCATCGGGGTTGTCGGCGTGTCATCGAGCGGCCAGGAATTGATCAAGGCCGGAAAATTGATCTGCCTGCTGCTTTTCATCGCCCTTGCCCTGCCGAACACGCTGCAAATCCTGGATCGTCATGAGCCCGCGCTCGGGATAAGGCCGGGCCCAGCCAAATTGCCAATCGGGAAAATCGCGATCCTTAAATGGAATCCGTCGCTGCCCTGGGCAATCGCAATCTCGGCCATCGCGGCGGTTGCGCTGGTGTCCATTGGCGGCCCAAGCGAGTTTTTGTACTGGCAGTTCTAGAACCTGCACCCCGAACCGCTGCCACTATCACTCTTGCCGGTCGGTTGACCATGCAAATCCTCAGCACGCTTAGCGGCACGACCTGCCCCGCAGGCACAACATTCTCGCGTACGGACATGTCGACTGCGGACGCAGGCACGTCGGGTCAGACCGAGCCGCCGAGCCAAAAGCGCCTTGATATCCTCTACGTTTCGCACATGCCGCCCAGTCCACCCCGCTCCGGCGCCCAGGCGCGGGTGCATGGGCTGATGACGCAGTTGGCACGCCGGCACGACCTGACAGCGGCAATCGTGGTCGATGCGGAGTTCGACCCCGACGAGTGCCGTCGGGCGATGGAGGCATACTGCCGCGAGGTCGTGCTGGTCCCGAACCCCTGGGGTCGGAAGGGCCTCGCCAAGCGTATGCTCCAGGTCCGGTCCCTGGCTTCGATCCGCAGCTTTGACCGATTGCGGGTCACGCTGCCAGGGCTGCAACAGACGCTGGACCAGCTCTTGCGCACCAGGCGGTTTGACCTCGTGAACCTGGAATTCCCCTATCTCGGTCACTACGATCTGCGCCGGGCGCCACCCAGGCAGAAGCCACCGCCGGTGGTGGTCGATTCGCACGAGATCGCGTACGACCTGGCGCGGCAGTTCGCCCGCGCGGACGCCGGCCTCAGCCGTCGCCTCTACGCTGCGGCCAACTGGCGCAAGCTCCGCCGCGAGGAGTTAAGCACCTATCGCGACGCGGACGGGGTTTACCTGTGCAGCGTCGCAGATGAGCAACGATTGCTCGACCAGGTGCCCGGTGTCCGCACCGCGGTTGTCCCCAACGCCGCGGACGTCGATTTCTATCAGCCGCGTCCCACGGACCCGCCGCCTGACGGCCGCACCGTGGTTTATTTCGGACTCCTCTCCACCCTTCCCAACATCGACGGCGTGACCCATTTCGCCGAGGCCGTCTGGCCCCGCATCGCAGCGGTACACCAGGAGGCGCGTTGGAAGATTATCGGCGGCCGGCCCCCGCCGCCGCTCCAGGCACTGGCCGGCCCCCGGATCGAACTGACCGGCTTTGTCGAAGATCTGCGGCCGCACCTCGCGGCGGCTGAGGTCGTGGTCGTGCCGTTGCGGTTGGGTGGCGGCACGCGCCTCAAGATCGTCGAGGCAATGGCCATGGGAAAAGCCATCGTCTCGACCACGCTGGGCGCGGAGGGCATCGAGGCGGTGCCCGGGCGCGACATCATCATCGAGGACGAGCCGGCAGCCTTCGCGGATGCGGTCAACCGACTGCTGTCCGATCCCGGCCTGGCTGCCCGCATCGGCCAGTCAGCCAGACGGTTGGCGGTGGCTCGGTATGGCTGGGATGCGGCGGCCCGCACGTTGGAGGGCTTCTACCGCCGGATTCTGGAGGAAGCTTCGTGAAAGCAGCACTCATTGGAGCCGGGCAGATTGCCCGGCAGCACCTCACCTGCCTGAAAACGCTGCCCGGCGTCGAGTTGGCGGCGATCTGCGACCTCTCACCCGCCACGGCCGAGGCTGCCGCCGACAGATACGGCATCCCGGCCTGGTTCACCGACCACCGGGCCATGTTGGAGAAGGTCCGACCGGATGTCGTCCACGTCACCACGCCCCCGACCTCGCATTTCGGGCTGGCCTTGGACTCGATCGACGCCGGCGCCGACGTCATCGTTGAGAAGCCGGTCACCCCGACCTTTGCGGAACTGCAAGCGCTGGTCGGGCGCGCTCAGGATGCCGGCCGCCACCTCCTCGAGGACCACAACTACTTGTTCAACCATGCCCCGCAGGAGATCCTGCGGCGCATCAAGTCGGGCGAATTCGGGGCGGTGACGCATGTCGAGGTGCTGATCTGCCTCGACATTCTCGGCCCCGACGGCTTCGCAGATGCCAACGCGCCGCACCCCGCGCTCAAACTATCGGGCGGCGCCATTGCCGACTTCCTACCTCACCTGGCATCGCTGGCACACCTGTTCGTCGGTCCGCACCGGACCGCCAGCGCAATATGGAACAAGCGCAAGTCCTCGCCACTGCCCTACGACGAGTTCCGCGCGGTGGTGGACGCCGAGCGCGGCACCGCGGCGCTGGGCTTCAGTGCCAGCTCGCAGCCGGATGCCTTCTGGCTGCGGGTCTACGGCGAGAAGATGCAGGCCACCACCAACTTGTTCGAAACGCGGCTTACGTTCGACGGCCCGCGCGATGTGCCCAAGCCGCTGCGTCCCTTCTTCAGCGGCCTGGACGAGGGCAAGACCATTCGGCGCGCCGCACTGGCAACGCTGCTGCGCAAGTTCAAGGGCCCAGGCGCATACGAAGGACTGTGGGAATTCCTTGCCCGCACCTATCGCGCGCTGGCGGAGCGGTCGGCGCTGCCCGTCACGGCGAGCGACGTGCTCGAGGTCAACCGTCTGGTCGAGGCCCTCAAGCCTCAGGAGCAACTGCAATGAGGGCACTGGTCACCGGCGCTAACGGGTTCCTCGGTCGGCACGTGGTCGATGCACTGCTTGCCCGCGGCATCGAGGTCCGCGCCATGGTTCGTCCAGCCGCACGTCTGGACGGGCTCGACTGGCCTTCCTCCGTGGACATCTTCCGGGCCGACCTGCGCACATCGCGCGACCTTGCTCGCGCCTTTGAGGGCGTCGACGTGCTGCTTCACCTGGCGGCGGTCGTCTCGGGCGGCGAGGACGCGCAATTCGCCGGCACCGTGGCGGGCACCGAACGCCTGTTGGACGCCATGGCCGCCACCACCTGCCGACGGCTGGTGCTATGCAGCACATTTTCCGTCTACAATTACAGCGCGATCAGCCGTACCTTGGACGAGGACTCGCCGCTGCACGAGACGCCCGAGCTCTACGCGCGCGATGGCTACACCATCTCCAAGTGGTGGCAAGAGCGCGTGACCCGGCGTTTCGCCGACAAGTACGGCTGGGATCTCACCGTGCTACGGCCTGGCTTCATCTGGGGACGCGATCACGCCTATCTGGCCGCCCTGGGCCAGCAGTTCGGGCGGCATCACCTTGTTGTCGGCCCGCTGACGCGCATACCGATGACCCACGTGGAGAACTGTGCCGACGTGTTTGCGCTCGCGGCGGTGGATGGGCGCGCTCGAGGCCAGACCCTGAATGTGGTGGACGGTCGCGGCGAACGCATCTGGCGTTATCTGTCCGACTACATGCGCGGCAGTGGTAACCGGGGCTGGCGGCTGCCAGTGCCTTACTGGCTTGCCATCACAGTGGTGCGCCTGGGCTTTTCGACGGTGTTCCGCGCCGCCACCAAGGTGCCCAGCATCCTGATCCCGCAGCGGTTTGAGTCACGCCTCAAGCCACTCCGTTTCGAGAACCGCAAGCTACGCGAAACGCTTGGATGGACCCCGCCGCTCGACTATCGGCAGTGTGTGGCGCGCACCTACGGTCCCACGGCGCCCCCGAGAGCGGGACGCATTTACCGGCCCGCACTGATCAATCTGAATAAGGCCACGTAATTTTGGCTCGGATTGGCCGGATTGATCACGACCGTGGCCAGGAGTCCTCGGAACGCCAGCACAGACTTCTGGCGGTGCGGGAGCATGGTCACCTGCGGCCGATCGTTGCATGACGTGAGTTCGATCGTCCCGAATTCGCCTGCGTCCACCGATGCGCGGATCGTGGAGCCAGGGCAGCGACGGCACCACGACCGGCGCGGCGGCGGCCCGACCGATGTCATCAGGATGAAGCGAATCGTCGATCTCCGCTTGCCAGCGTGAGGGAAAGCATATGCGTCGCCTGCAAATATTTTCGCTGCTGCTGGCCTGCATCGTACTGTCACCTCCTTCCCGAGCAATCGGCGACTCTAAGAATCCCGCCTCGGAACCTAGCGGCATCGCCAGCCTCCTGCCGGCGGAGCGCAACGCCAGTGCGAACTGGCGGTTGGCCGGACTGGTTTCCGTGGGCGGCATCCCTGACCGGACCACGGTCTGCGCCACGATTGGCCCTCGGGGGAATCATCAGGACGATACGAGCGATATCCAAGCCGCGATCAACAACTGTCCCCTTGGCCAGGTGGTGTCACTTGCGCCAGGCACCTTTACGATCGCGGATGGCAACTATGTGATGCTCAACAAGGGGATTACGTTGCGCGGCGCCGGACCCGGCATCACCACGCTGCGGAGGACGAATGGGGCGACGCTGGGCAGCTACCGGCCCGGCAGCACCGCCTCGCCGATGATTATCGTTGGCCCGATGCGGTGGAATAACACCACGACCGCCACCCGGCTGACCGCCGATGTCGCCGCTGGAGCAAATTCGGTCCAGGTCGCCAGCACTGCTGGCTTCTCGGTCGGGCAGATTGTGTTGCTGGATGAGGCGTCCGGCGCCGGCTGGCAGCAGGACGCAGAGCGGCCTGGAAAGATCTGGGCGTCGCCAGGCTATCGGGTCGTATGGCAGAAACACGACCCATCCCGCGGCTCGGACGACTTCAGCGCAACCGGTTATCCGTACCAGCCTGGCACCGCGGGGTGCTGGTTCAGCAACTGCGACCGCCCGGTCAGCGAAATCAAGCAGATATCGGCGATTTCCGGCAATACCATCACCTTCGACTCGCCGGTCACCATCGCTTATCGTGTAGGCCATCAGGCCCAACTCTATTACTGGAGCGCCCGACATACACGAAATGCCGGGGTGGAGAACCTGACGCTGGAGGGAGGCGACGATGGCAACCTCCGGTTTGAGTGGGCAGCATACTGTTGGGCGCGAAATGTCGAAACAACGCTATGGCTCGGCGAAGGCTTCGCGATTGATGCCTCCTTCCGCATTCAGTTGGAAGAATTCTATGCCCACAAACCGGTTTGGCCGGTGCCCGGCGGAGGCGGCTACAACATCAGCCTCGCGCGCGGCTCGTCCGAAATTCTGATCGAGAACGGCATTTCCGTTCTCGCCAACAAGGTCATGGTATCCCGCTCGGCGGGCGCGGGCTCGGTGGTTGCCTACAACTACATGGACGACGGCTTCGTGGCCGGCCAACGGGCCTGGCAGGAGATCGGACTGAATGGCAGCCATATGGTCGGCTCCCACCATACCCTGTTTGAGGGCAACTACGCCTTCAACATGGATAGCGACACCACCCACGGCAATTCCACCTACCTCACATTCTTCCGCAATTATGCGCCCGGCTACCGGGCGCGGTTCATGGACTACATCAGCGACGACGCCGTCGCTGATGATATCGCCAATGTGCCGGGCGGGAACGGTCCGCTCCGCGCCGCCGGCGCCCAGATGTACAGCTATTGGTTCTCATTCATCGGCAACGTTCTCGGGACACCGGGACATACCAGCGGATGGTCCTACAACTGCTCGTCCAACACCGGTACGCCCTGCGTCTGGTTGCTGGGATGGGACAATCTCCCCCATGAGCACGATGATCCCAACGTAGCCGCTACCGCGATCCGTGACGGCAACTTCGATTATCTTACCAACACGGTGACCTGGGCTGCGGGCGATACCGTCCATGCGCTGCCCAGCTCATTGTACCTGACACGGAAGCCGGCCTTCTTCGATGCCGGGAGGGGTTACACGTGGCCGTGGGTTGACCCCATCCGATCGCCCCACATCCATCAGCTGCCGGCCAAGGCGCGTTATGATGCGGGGACACCGTTCAAGCAGCCTTAAGGCGCCAATCCCCCAGCGAGGCTGTCAACCAGAAATCTTGCGACGTCGCCCGCGATCTTTGCCCGCGGAGATGCCCGGCGAGAGTTGCTTGCCCGGGGCGACCAGCCGGGCAAGCGGGCACCTCGGCGCCGGCGCGGAATTCGTCAGCGAGCAGTTGCGCTCTCACCGGTTTCTAACAACCAGTTTGGCATTTTCCTTGCCGTGATTGCGAATTCATGCGATTTGGGATGGCGTCCCCGGCGGGCAGCGCCGATCGTGGACGCCTATGGAGTGCGTGAATGCCTCGTCCATCGGTAACTACCTACGCATCGGGGCGGACGAGGCCCGCCGGTCCAAAGATTGACCTATGCGGAATGGTGGCGCTTGCGACCTGCGCTTTCGCGTTGATTGTGGACCCTATATTAGAATATCTGACCACCGGTGGGCAGAGGCCACCAAACATCATGGCTCCTCGTATGGAGCCCAGAATATTCTGGCCTGCCATGGCTATCATTGCAGTTCTACTGGCGGCTAGAAATCGTACTCGTTTCAGCAAACTCACGTGGTCCCCCCACCTGATCTGCTTGCTCGTCTATCTTGGATTCGCTGGAGCAAGCGTCCTGTGGGCCTTCAGCCCGGATCGCTCATTCGTCAGATACACCCAACAAGTGATGATCATCACTTCTATTGTCCTGCCGGCGATGATGGCAGCGCCAACCGTCGATATGATGCGCGGCCTGTTTTTATGCTTTACATTATGTCTCGTGCTCAATCTGCTGTTCGTATTTGGTGGCAATGTGACGATCGCCACGTACGGCAGAGCGCTGGTTGACATTGGCTACCAAGGATATTTCGATGGCAAGAATTACCTGGGAGAGTGTGCTGCGCCCGCGCTTTTGATGGCATTGGATGAAGCGCGGCATCGCGGCTGGCGGCGAGCGTTGGGGATCGGCGTCGCGGCCCTCGCCATGGTGCTCATTTTCCTGAGTGATTCGAAAACGGCTCTTGGCCTTGCAATCATTTCTCCGGTCCTCACCCAGATCACGTTGATGATCAGAAAACTAACGCGAGTGTCGCCGGCAATCATTCTGTCGTGCATACCAGTTGCCTACATCCTGGTGTCCAGCGTATCTCACTTCAACATGGATCGCATCGCATATATACTTTATCACGATTCAACTTTGACGGGCCGCACCTTGATATGGGCCTTCGCACAGTCTGAGATCGATCAACGCTCACTCCTTGGATGGGGATACCAGTCCTTTTGGCTGGTCCCCGGCTCGCCTTCCTTCGAGGCTCCAGGATGGATCAAGTTGATGCCGAATGCCCATAATGGCTATTATGACACAACCCTGGAGATGGGGCACGTCGGGCTTACCTTGCTGCTGGTCTTCATTTTTTTAATTCTCCACGCCATTGGTCGCGTCGCGGACCGCGACCCCGCGCGGGCACGGCTGTTGCTGTCGCTCGCCTTGTTCGTCATTTGCTGGAACTATTTCGAAAGCCTGTGGATGCGCGGCTACGAATTCTTGTGGGTGCTGTTTGTCTTTGTCGCGGTCGACGTCGCACGATCCTGCCAGCCTTTGCTGACGAGAAGGGCAGCGTACCGACCGAAGCGACCCCGAGCGGGAGGTTTTGGTGTCATGACTGGCGTTCAGACCCATCGGCTGCGCGTGAGGCCCTCATGATCTTGCGCATCGGCCCCTGGGTCGCCCCGGTCTATCGCCTAGCGCGCGCGGAAGCCATCTCGGTCGCTCAGCCGCCTGCCGCAGCGCCCGCCCGCCCGATGCCCAATATTCGTGGCTACCTCCCGGCACTAAGCGGGCTGCGCGGCCTCGCTGTCTTGATGGTGCTCATCTTCCACTTCGTCGGCAACGTGCCGCCGACCAACCTGGCGGAACGTGCAATTGTCGGTGTGACCAATTACGGAGCCTACGGCGTCGAATTGTTCTTCGTCCTGTCCGGCTTCCTGATCACCGGCATCCTCTACGACAGCCACCAGCACCCTCGCTACTTCCGCAACTTCTACATGAGGCGCCTGCTCCGGATCTTTCCGCTCTACTATGGCGTACTGATACTTGTTTTCATCGTGGCCCCGCACATCGCGCCTCTGCGGGGGCCGACGCTGGACTACCTGGTACACCGCCAGGCATGGGCCTGGCTCTACGCCGTCAATATCTACATTGCCAAACAAGGGACGTGGTCGTTCTCCTATCTTGACCACTTCTGGTCGCTTTCCATCGAGGAGCACTTCTACTTCGTCTGGCCGCTGGTGGTCTTCCTGTTGGCGCGACGCCCGCGGACGCTCATGCAGGTGAGCCTGGCGACCGCTCTGGGCGCGATGCTGGCCCGACTGATCGGATCCCTCATGGGCCTGAGCTGGTGGACCACCTACACTCTGACCCCGTTCCGACTGGACGGCCTCGCACTGGGCGCATTCCTCGCGGTGATGGCGCGCCAGCCCGGGGGCATGGAGCGACTCGCGCGAACCCTGCCGCTGGTCGTCAAGGTTGTCGGGGCGCTGCTGGCGCTCACCTTCATCTGGACCCGCTCCGTGTCGCAGCAGGGGCTTGACCTCGTCCTGCCGATTCGGGCGGCACTGATCCTTATGTTGCTCGCCTGCCTCTTGGTGTGGGCCCTCATCGCGCCGGACCGGTCGGCCACTTCACGTTTTTTCTGCAGCCGCGTCATGGTGTTTCTGGGTACCTACAGCTATGGCCTGTACGTGTATCATCACTTTATCTCGTATTATCTGACCACCAACCGCACTGATCTGGAGCTGGCAGGCTGGCTGGGCTCCCACACGGCGGCGGTGGCGATCCAGGCGACGCTCGGCATGTCGGCCTCGCTGGCATTGGCCTACGTGAGTTATGAGGTCTTCGAAAAGCCGTTCCTTCGCATGAAGCGGCTTTTTGAGACGGCCCGGCAGCCGGCCGGCTGACATCGGTGCCGGTTACCGCGGGCATTGCTCGCCCCTTCAGGACCAACTCTCTCTACAGCGACTCAGGGGACTCCTCCGTGCATCAATCGTCCACAGCGGTCGCACAGAAGTTCACAATGTTCGGAAAATCGCCTATCGGGGTTTTTTTCCGGCTCAGCGAGATGCTCTGGAAATTCCTCCCCACAGGGGCGACCAGGCTCGGTCCGCTACGCGCATACGGGAGCGGGCTGCATGCCATCGCCCGCATGCGACTCAACCGAACATTCTACTTTGGCACATTCTTTTTGCGCAATCGACCACAACTCGCGCTTGCTGGCCGTGTCGCGGAGCAAGTCAATCATGAATCGGGCTTAAGAATAGCCATTCTGGGATGCAGCATAGGAGCCGAAGTCTATTCAATCCTCTGGGCAATCCGTTTGAAGCGGCCTGACCTGAAGATCGTCACCATTGCCAGCGACATATCCAGGGAAGCGTTGGAATTCGCCGAAAAGGGGGTTTACCCGTTGGAGGGCTGCGAATTAACCGACGAGAAAATCTTCGCGCGAGTGACCGAGCAGGAAAAGCTTGAACTGTTTCACTCCGAAGCGGCCGGCATGAGAGTCAAGGCCTGGCTCAAAGAAGGGATACGTTGGCGGATCGCCGATGTGGCTGATCCAGACCTGGTTCATGCGCTTGGACAGCAGGATATCGTGTTCGCGAACAATCTGCTGTGTCACATGGTCCCAGGCGATGCAGAGAAATGTCTGCGCAATATCGCGAAACTGGCAAGGCCAGGCGGTTATCTGTTCGTTTCCGGGGTCGATCTGGACGTCCGCGCGAAAGTGGCGCGCGAGTTGAAGCTGGAACCAGTCACCGATTTGATCGAGGACATTCATAACGGCGATCCCGCTTTGATAAAAGACTGGCCGTTCAGGTACTGGGGCCTGGAGCCGTTCGACAAACGCCGGCCTGATTGGAAGTTCAGGTATGCATCGGTGTTCCGCGTGACCGAGTAATATGCAGACAGCGGAGTTGCGGATGAGGCGTCAACCCGGTCCTGAACTGTCTTGCTACGGGTGGGGCGTCCGCCGTCCCGGATTCTAGTCCGCGCGCCGTTCCGGATTCTACCTCGCGCCTGCTTTTTCGTGTGGGCTCACCGGAACCTGGGTGACCGGACCAGGCTGCGCATTCGGCTGGAGAGCGCAGTTGCAAGCCCTGGCGCACGCCGATCCTCCGCCTGGGTAGCAAGCGCGACTCCAGCTTCCGAAGCGTTCGCTGGAGAAATCGGCGTCGGCTCGCCCCCGCGACGCGGCCAGTGGCGACGCCCCATCGCGCCTGCTGGACATTCTCCCGTCCAACCCGGCATCATGCCGCAATGCAGCGCCTGCGCGTCCCCCGCACAGCTCAATCCCTCGACGACCTCGAACTCCTGCTCGAACCCGTCCCCGACCTTCCCTGTGGGCCGGACGACGTGCTGATCGACGTCCGCTTCGCCGGCGTGAACCCCTCCGACGTGCGCGCCACCATGGGGTTGATGCCGCAGGCGGTGTTCCCGCGCACGCCCGGTCGCGAATGGTCCGGCATCGTGCTGGAAGGCCCGTCGGAGCTGCGCGGCCAGGAGGTGTTTGGCGCCGGCGGCGATCTCGGCATAACCCGCGACGGCTCGTTCGGCACGCGTCTCGTGGTGCCACACCGCGCGGTCGTGCTGAAGCCGCAAACGATGTCGCTGGCCGAGGCGGGTGTGCTCGGAGTCCCCTTCGTCACCGCCGCCGAGAGCTATCGCCGCGCGGGTGCCCCCCGGCCCGCCGACACTGTGCTGATCATGGCCGTGAACGGCAAAGTCGGCCAGGCGGCGGCGCAGATCGCGGCCTGGCACGGTGCGCGGGTCATCGGCGTCGCCCGCCGCGCCGAGGCTTTCGCTGGGCCGGACTCCGTGCCGGTGGAGATGATCGACGCCGGCGCCGGTGACGTGGCGCAGGCCGTGCGTGCCGCCACTAACGGCCACGGCGCAGATATCGTGGTGAACACTGTCGGCAGCCCGTATTTCGCCGCGGCCAACGCCGCCATGGCGCATGAGGGCCGGCAGATCCTGATGTCGACCCGCGATCGGCCGGTGCCGTTTGACATCTTCGACTTCTATCGTGGCCGGCGCAGTTTCTTCGGCGTCGACACACTGGCGCTGGACGCGACCGAGTCCGCCGCCTTGCTGCGCGGTCTGGTGCCGGGGTTCGCCGCGGGCAAGCTGCGGCCGTTCCCGGTGCGCGACGATGCACACTTTCCGCTGCAGCAAGCAAAGGAGGCGTTTCGCGCCGTGCTCGCAGGCGCACGGGATCGCGTGACGTTACGGCTGGCGGCGTAGCACCGGTCGGCGTGTCGGCTCGCGCACCTCGCAACGATGCTGGGCCGCCCGAGCAATGAACTCGAGCCGTGAGGGCCGGCTCCTCCCGCCGGTCGCGGCGCAGAGCGCTGCCTTGACGGCGGTCACGGGCTGCTGGAGAAACGGTACAGATGCCGCGGGGAAGTCTCCCGCCGTCATAGTACGTGTGATGGGATGGCGTGATGCGTACAATCGACGGCCTGACGGTAACTCATTAGTTATATATACTGACTGGCCGGGATGTGGGGCTTGTTCGGCGGCGCGGGTTCGAGCGATCATGCCCGCGTCGTGACGGCTGATCAGGAGGTCATCGCGGATTGCCGAATGCTGCACGATGGCAGTTCGGGTCCCGCTCCGCCCACCGAGGGCGACTTGCCAAGTGGACGACACTGCGGCGGTATAGGGCCTGACAGAGGTCAGCCGGTTTAATGTTTGGCAATGACCCGCCTACCCCACTGATCGGCAAGGAGGAGACGATGGCCGAAATCCTGGCACTGGGAATCTCGCATTATCCGCCGCTGACCGGGCCCGACGATCGCATGGCGAGAATCCTGGGGCGCATGCTGCAGAACCCGGACCTGCCGGAGAACCTGCGAACCCCGGAGGGCTGGCCCACGCCGATGCGGGCGGAGTGGGGCGAGGACCAGGGCACCACCGCGGCCGCCCGGCATCGTGCCGATCTGGTCGGTTGGATGGATCGCGCGCGCGCCGCGCTCGACGCCTTCGATCCGGATTTCGTCCTGATGTGGGGCGACGACCAGTACGAAAACTTCCGCGAGGACATCATCCCGGCGTACTGCATCAGCGCCTACGACAAGTTCACCTTCTCACCGCCCCCCGAGAATGTGTGGAGCGAAACCGCCAAGACCTATGAGCTGGCCGGAAACCGCGACGCGGCCAAGATGCTGGCGACGCACCTGATCGAGCAAGGGTTCGACACGGCATATGCGTACAAGCCGCTGCATCATACGCTCGGGCACGCATTCACCAATGCGATCTACTACCTCGATTACCATCGCAAGGGGTTCGACTATCCGATCGTGCCGTTTGCGATCAACTGCTATGGCCGCAAGGTGGTATCGCAGCGTGGCGGCGTACCAGTATTCGACAAGACCGTCGCCGATTCCGAGCCGGACCCGCCCTCGCCCTCGCCATGGCGGTTGTTCGATCTTGGCGCCGCGACGGCGCGGATTCTGGCAGAGTCGCCGTACCGCGTTGCGCTACTGGCGTCGTCCGGCTGGTCGCACGCCTTCCTTACCCGCAAGAACCACTTTCTTTACCCCGACACGCCGTCGGATCGGCAGATGTACGAGTACTTGCGCGCCGGCAACTACGAGGCGTGGCGCAGCTATACGACGCGTGCCGTCGAGGACAGCGGCCAGCAGGAAATCCTCAACTGGATGTGCCTGGCGGGCGCGCTCAGCGCGCTGGAGCGCAAGCCTCAGGTAACCGGCTTCGTCGATACCTGGATCTTCAATTCGTCGAAGGTGTTTTTGGTTGCGCCTCCGGCATGAACAGGCGGTTGGGGGCGAAACATGGCATCGGGGTCTGCGGCCGCTTGCTATGACGTGATCGTCGCCGGCGCCGGCCCGGTCGGTCTGACGCTCGCGATCGATCTCGGTCGGCGCGGCGTCAGGTGCCTGTTGATAGAGCGCCATCCGACCACCTTGCCGTGGCCGAAGATGGACCGCTCGAACGCGCGCACGATGGAGTTTTATCGCCGGATCGGGATCGTCGATCGGGTGCGGGCGCTGGGCTACCCGCCCGACAACCCGATGGATGTGTTTCTGACGACGCGCCTCAGCGATCCGCCAATCGCCGTGCTGAAATATCCGTCGGTGGCGGAGCGCCGCAAGCAAATCGCCGAATCTCCCACCGGTGCCTGGTTGCTCGAACCATATCAGCTCGTGTCGCAGAACAAGCTGGAGCCGTTGTTGAAGGAAGTGGCCGAGGGTACACCCAACGTCACAGTCCGCTATGGCTGCGAACTGGTCGACTTCACGCAGGATGAAAGTGGCGTGACGGTCCAGGCCCGCACCGTAGCTGGTCGCGATGAAACGTTGCGTTGCGACTACCTCGCCGGCTGCGATGGCGCGAGCAGTACCGTCCGCAAAAAACTCGGCATCAAACTAGAGGGCAGGGGCGGCATCCGCGACCTGGTGCAGGTGATTTTCTGGTCGGATACGCTGTACGAACGTATCGTGACTGGCAAGGGTCGCCACTACCAATTTGCCGACGCGGCAGGTTCCAGCATGGTCGCGCAGGGCGATCGCAAGGAATTTACCCTGCATTCCTCGCTGCCGCCGGATACCGATTTCGCGCCGGTCATTCGCAACCTGATCGGCTTTCCCTGCGATTTCACAATCCGCTACGTCATTCCGTGGCGTCATCACCTGCTGGTCGCGGAGCGATATCGTGACCGGCGTGTGTTTCTTGCCGGCGATGCGGTCCATCTGGTCATCCCGACCGGTGGTCTCGGAATGAACACCGGTGTCGGAGATGCTTTCGACCTGGCGTGGAAACTCGCTGGCGTGATCAAGGGTTGGGGTGGTGCCGGATTGCTCGATGGCTACGAGCAGGAGCGGCGGCCGATCGGGATTCGCAACGTTGCCGCCGCCGGTTGGGCGGCGGCTGGGGTGCCGATCTGGCGGGCGCTGGTCACGCCGGCGGTCTACGACAACACACCGGAGGGAGGCGCAGTGCGCCGCGCACTGGCAGCATCCTTCGATGTCAACCATCGGCGCATGCACGGGATGGTCGGCGTGGAGTCGGCGTATTCCTATGCCGGATCGCCGCTGATCGCCGACGAGCCGGGCAATGTCGCGGCATGGGAGACCAGCCGTTACGTACCGCACACGCGTCCCGGCGTCCGCATTCCGCATATGTGGCTGGACGACGGCCGGGCCATGCAGGATCTGCTTGGCGACGACTACACCTTGCTCGATTTGCGCGGTGACTGCGATGCCGCGTCGATTGCAGCGGCGTTCCACGCGATTGGTGCGCCGCTGACGGTGCTGCATCTCGACCAACCGCGCGTGCGGGGCGTGTACGGCGCCTCGGTGTTCCTGCTGCGCCCTGACCTGCATATCGCGTGGCGCGGCGATGGGCCGCCATCGGATCCCGACGGGCTGGCTGCCTTGGCGACCGGCCGAAGACAGATGGTGGTGGCAGCGCGTTGACAGATAATGACCGTCGCCTTGGCCAGAAGGAACGGAATGACCTCCTGGCGCGCAGCCACGGAAGGCACGGACCTTAAGCTGGCAAAGGTCGTTGCGCCGCACGGCGCGGAGCGCCAGGGCCGACAGAATCGCCCCGTCGCGCTTGCTCTCGAGGGCGTCGGTGTCGAGCGCGGCCAGCAGCTTGCGCGCCCGATGATCGCCGAACGACGGCGTCCGGCCTTCGCCGCTCTCCCGCTTCGGCCAGGCCACGCCCTTGTCCGGGTTGCAGGTCCCTGCGTTGCCGTCACAGAGGAGTTGGACAACTGCGCGAGCCTTGCCGGTGGGAGGCCGTGCCTGTGGGAGGCCGCCCGTATGAGGAGCCGGCTGGGCGGGGTGAAGGCGCTGGCGGGGGCGATGCAGGCCGGGGGCGGGTCGATGGCGGTGTCGACCATGCCGGCCGTTCACCATTGATAATCACTTACCCGGATAAAGCAGCCGCCCGGCATCCGAACTGCCCTGCGCGACCGACCGGTCCACCCGGCTCCGCCTAGTCGCCATCGGCAAACCCATAGGCGTCGAGCCGGTCGGCCAGCATGCGTCGCATCGCCCACCCCACCACCTCATGCCGCCCTGGCGGCACGTGGCGATGCGCGACGTGCACCGCACTTTCCAGCAGGGTGCCGATCAGCACCTCCGGGTCGACGGCGTCGCCGGCCACCGCCCGGATGGCCGCGGCGAGCAATACAACCGGCTCCGGCTCGGTGGGCGCCGGACGATCAGAGGCTAACGGCCGATCGGGCCGCGTGCCCGCTTGACTGGGTCGTTTCATGCAGGCCCCATGACTGGATGGTTCTCGCAGTCTATTTAACGGATATTTAACGGCGTTTCAACAAAATTGGCTTGCCGTCTGATTTGGCTCTCGGGTCGGTGCGGCAAAGCGCGACGCGAAGCCTCGCGGCCGGGGCTCCTGCGTGGCGCCGCATAACCGCGCACCAGTTGATATCTGTCTTCTGGAAACAAATCATTTACAGCGCCGAATGCGCGATCGTATTGTCAGTCAGAATTCGCCGAAAAATGCATCAATTCCTTCAGGGAGGGCGCGATGCATAGGATTCTGGTCATTGGCAATGATCGCAATATCGCCAAGGTGGTCGGCCTGAGCGCCAGAAGGCTTGGTCTCGAGTGCCAGAGCGTCACGGACCCGCGCGGTGCCGCCACACGATTCATTGATTGCCGCCCCGATCTCGTCATCCTCGACCTGATCATGCCGGGGAAGGACGGCATCGACGTGATGCGCGAAATCCTCGCCACCGGCGTTGCAGCCCAGATCGTTCTGGTGTCGTGCCCCGGCAGCACCTACGTGCGGCTCGCCGAGGGCGTCGCCAGGTTCCATCAGGCAGCAAAGTCCATCATTCTGGATACAAATCGTCCGCGCGGGAGACGCTCGTCGAGATGCGCAAAGGCCTGATGTCGGATATATCGCCTGCATGGGTTGTTGCAGGGCAGCGGAAATCCGACACCATCAGCGGCAAGTGTTCCGCGGTCGCCGTCCCGCAACATTGGTCGCCCGCGGACGCGACGCGGTACCCTCCCACAGATCAGTGACCTGGGCGACTTTCGCCGCACGTCTCGCCGCGCTGATCCGCTTCGGGGCCTGGTTGGCCGACTGGAATTGGTGGCTGGTTTACATCGGAATCCGCAACGATCGCGCTGAGCCTTCCTGCCCTCCGAAGCTTGTGGCATGTCCAGAAGGGCGAGCAATAGACCAGCCGGAGTCCAGGCCATGTCCACGCAAGATCCGATGCAACCGGGCATGCCGGTCGCGTCGCCGCTCGGCCGCCTGCCCGGGCACAAGCTGTTGCTCGGCTTGTTCTTGCCGATGCAGCAAGGCGCCTGGAGTCCGTCGCTCGCGCCACGCTCCACGTCCTGGACGTTCGACTATGTCGCTCGCTGCACCACCAGGGCCGAAGAATTAGGCTTCGATCTGACTTTTGGACTCGCTCAATGGCTCGGCAAGGGCGGCTACGGCGGCGAGATGCAGTTCCGGGAGCATGAAGTCGATCCCATCGTCGCCAATGCGGCGCTTGCCGCACGAACCAGCCGGATCGTGCTGATCAACACCGTGCATGTGCTGTACGCCTGGCATCCGCTGCACCTGGCGAAATTCGGCGCGGCGTTGGACCACATCAGCGGCGGGCGCTGGGGCATCAACGTCGTCACCGGCTACAAGCCCAGCGAGTATCGCATGTTCGGCCTGGAACCGATCGAGCATGACACGCGCTACGTCATGGCCGACGAATTCACCACGATCCTGAAACGCCTGTGGATCGAGGACGAGGAACTCAGTTTCACCGGCGACTTCTGGAAAATCGAACGTGCCTTCCTGGCGCCGAAGCCCGGGCAGCGGCAGCCGTTCCTGGTGAACGCCGCGTCGTCACCCGCCGGGCTGGAGTACGCGGCGAAGCACTCCGACCTGATCTTCATCACCAGCCCGGCCGGCGCCGATCCGGACCAGGCCTGCGCCGCGCTGCCGGCGCATAACGCCAGGATCAAGGCGCTGGCTCGCGGTTACGGGCGCACCGTGAAGACGATCATCAATCCCCATGTCATCTGCCGTCCGACGGAACCAGAAGCCCGCGCCGCGTACCAACAAATCCTGCAAAGCGAGGACACGGTCGCCGCCGACAACTTCGTGCGTACCTTCCAAAGCGGCGACACCGCCTCCTGGCGCGGCCACACGCGCGCGCAATGGGTGGTCGGCGGCAACGTGCACCTGGTCGGCACACCAGAGCAAATCGTGCAGTGGTTCATCCGCCTGCATGAGGCCGGCTGCGACGGCGTGCAGGTGAACTTCTTCGACTACCTGCCGGACCTTGAATTCTTCGGCCGCGAGGTGATCCCGCTGATGCGGCAGGCCGGGCTGCGGAACGGCTGAAGTCGTTTCGTGCCAATCAGACCGACTCCCGCATCGGCGGTCAAATGCCGGGATCACTCCGCGGCATAGATCACTTTCGGAATTGCACTTCGTTGGGAGCCGGAACCAGACGGTGGTATTTCTTCTTCCAGCCGGCCGTTCACCATACTGATCCGACGTGAAGCAGAAGCGATCGTCTCCGGTCGGTGTGCAATGATGATCCGAGTGAGGCCGAGCCCGCTGATCGCCGTGTTCACGCGTGCCTCGATCATGGTGTCGAGATGCGAGGTGCCCTCGTCCATGAACAATAACCTGGGTTGCCGATACAGTGCGCGGGCGAGCAGGATTCGCTGGCGCTGACCGCCCGACAGCGACGAGCCCATGTCACCGATCAGGCTGTCGTAAGACATCGGCATGCGCATGATGTCGTCATGCACGCAGGCGAGCTGGGCACAATGTTGCATGTGCGCGTAATCCGGTCCGTGGTCGAAGAAACAGATATTATCGGCGATCGAGCCCGACAGCAGTTGATCATCTTGCATCACGACACCGACATGGTCGCGGAACGCGCGCGCACCGAATGTGCGCAGTGGCAGACCATCGATCAATACCTCACCATCGGTTTGCTCGAGCAATCCCAGCATCACCTTCATCAGCGTCGTCTTGCCGCCGCCAGACGGGCCGATGATCGCGAGGTAGTCGCCCGGCTCCACGACAAAGTTGACATCCTCGAACACGAAACTCTCGTCCGGTCCGTAGCGGAACGACAGGTTGCGTACCTCGATGCGACCGACTGGCGGCGGTCGGTAGCTGCCCTGATCCTGACTCGGCTCGGGCTCTGCCTGGGTGATATCGGCGAGCCGCTCCAGATGCAGGTCCAGCATGCGGAACTCGATCGCCTTTTCTATCAGGTTCACCGCCTTGGCGACGAACTGCTGCTTATATGCGACGAAGGCGAACAGCATCCCGATCGTCATGCGGCCATCCAGGACAGAGAGCGCGCCGAGATAGATCACCGCGAGGTTTTCCACCCCGAAGACGACGTCGTTCATCGCCTTGAATCCGCCCTTCAGTCGTTCCACGCCGACATTGGTCGCCACCATGCCCGCGTATCGGTTGGACCACAGCGCCTTTCGCCCACTCTCGCGATTGAAGATCTTGATGCTCTGGATAGCGCGAACCGTCTCGATGAAGGTGGAGTTCTCGCGTGCGCGAGCGTGTACCAGGTCAAGTGAGCGTTGGCGGAAGATCCGATAGAAGGCCAGCCGTAGCATGGCGTAGACGAGTAGCGCCACGAGCACGACCAATCCGAGCTTCGTGCTGTAGAGGAACACCATGGCGGCGGTAAGCGCGGCCATCGCGCCGTCGACCAGCGCCGAGATGAGGCCTTCGGCCAGCAGATTGCGGATCGGCTCGATGGAGCCGAAGCGGGACACCAGATCGCCCACGTGGCGGCGCTCGAAGAATGTGAGCGGCAAACGCATGAGATGCGCGAACAATCCGCTGCCGATGTCGAAGGCAACCCGGCTCTGCAGATAGACCAGGATACGGGAACGCAATAGCCCTGCCACGGCGTTGAACAGCATGGCGAGCCCGAACCCGAAGACAAGCACGCGCAGCAGGCCGCGGTCATCGTTGACAACACCCTCGTCAACGGCGAGCTGCATGTAGAAGGGTCCTGTCAGCACATAGGCCTGGAGGATCACCGACAGCACCAGCGTCTGCACCAGAGGAGACGCCAGGCCACGCGCAGAACCGATCAGATCGACCAGTCGCTGCTTGATGATTCTGCCACCGGGCTGGAACTCGGCGGCGGGGGTGAGTTCAAGCGCCACACCGGTGAAATGGTCGGAGGCTTCGCACGCCCGCAGCCGTCGCTCACCGAGTGCCGGATCCTGAATGACAATCCGACCGCTGCGCGTCACGCGCTTGAGCACGACGAAATGATTCATGTCCCAGTGCAGGATCGCCGGCAGCCGCAATCGCGCGAGGTTTTCCGGCTCGAGGCGCAGTGCGCGGCCCGCGAGTCCGATCCGCTGCGCTGCTTCGATGAGGCCGACGAGCGTCATCCCTTTCAGTGACACCGGATAGCGGCGGCGCAGGCCGGCAAGATCGGTGCGTTGCCCGTAAAATGCCGCGATCATCGTAAGGCAGGCGAGACCGCATTCGGCTGCTTCGGCCTGGCGAATATCGGGGCATTTCCGAACCATGATCGAATTCCCGGTCACGTCGATCTCCCTCGGAGGCTGCGCACGGGATCCAGTACCCAGTCGAGCAATGACCGCCGGTCGAACACGATGTCGGCCTTCACGGTCATGTCGGCGCCGAGCGGAAACTCCCGTCCGAATGCCTGTATGCTCTGTCGATCCAGTGTGACGGTGACGCGATATGATGGATCGCGGACGGCCATCGGGCCGACGATCTCGGCTGGACGCAGCAGCGTGCGCGATACGTTCCGCACGCGTCCGCCATAGAGGCCGAACCGTTGATAAGGAAATGCCTGGTATGCGAGGCGCACCGTCTGGCCGGGCGCGACGAAGCCGGCTGCGCGCGCCGGGACGAGCAATTCCGCCTCCAGCACGCTGCCTGTCGGCACGATCGCGAGCTGTGGGATGGTCGGGTCGGCGACGAGTCCGACGCGTGCCTGGAGTGCTGAGATGCGACCGGAGACCGGGGCACGGAGCTGGTACGCGCGTCGGCCCGACGTCTCCGCCAGGCGCCCTTCAAGGCCTGCTTGTTCTCCGCGCAGCACCGACAGTCGGGCGGCCAGTTGGCCGGACAGCTCATCCAACGCATGACCCTGTTGCGCAGCCGCGCTTTGCTTCTCGACGATTTGCTGCGCCAGCGCTGCCTCGTTCTGCCGCTGTGCGAGATAGTTGTCCTGGCGGCGCTTGAATTCGACCACGGAAATGTAGCCTTGGGCGACAAGCTCACGAACCTTTGCCACCTGGTCCTCAGCCACCGCCGATCGCAGGTGTTGCTCCTCTAGTTGTGCCTGAAGCGCTGTCGTCTCCCTGCTCAGCCCGATCACTTCGTCGCGTAACCGGGCGCGCTCTTCTGCTGTCCTTGCTTGTTCGAGCTTGGCCTGTTCAAACAGAGCGTCCCGCTGACGCGTCAACGTCTGTAGGACTTCTGCATCGACGTCGCTGCCCTGGCTGTCGGTCTGACCGACCTGGACTGTGAGGAGTGGCGCACCCGCTTCGACGAGCTGGCCTTCGACCACATCGACCGCTGTTACGAGGCCCGTACGTGGCGGGAATATCTTGGATACGCCGACTGTCGGTACCAGAAATCCGGAGACGGTTTCCTTGCGCGCGTAGTCGCCACTCGCGAGAAATCCGATTGCCGCGCACACCATCACCGCCAACAGGCAGGTCAGCGGCCCGGTCGTCGGGGATGCCGGCAGCGGCTCGACTGATCGCAGTGGATCACGTTGGAAGGTGATTGCTTCCGGTCGGAACAGGCGAAACTCGGCCATGGTGGTATCCCGCCAACATCACGACGGAACCTAGCTGTGCGATCCGTGTGATCACTATGACGCCGATCACAGAGCCGCGCGTTCGCCATGCCGCAGTTCAATTTGGATTTCCCCCGCATCGCGCGCAGATCACTCAATCTGCTCATTGAATCTTTCGATAAGCGGGAGCCGGGCACACCAACGTCACGGCGCATGCCCGGCAATCCAGCGATAACACTAAATCGAGAATATTTGTACCACTTCGGGATGATCCAATGTCCGGCTACATAGTCGGGTGACGCCAGACCTGGACTGTCCAAGGCGGCCGCTCAACAGATCAGGCCCGCATAGTGGGGTCCTCCCGGGGAGGCAGCGGTTGAGGATTGAGGCCACCGGCGACCATTTTCAGCTCCACTCCGGTCAGTTCCACAGGTGCGGACGCATCGTCTGGCATCGCCGGCACGGGGATGGTTGGTAGGCGGGTTTTCATGGCTGTTAGCCTTCATTTGGCATCACGGTCAGGATGGACCGCAATCACGTACCGTAAGGACCTTGTCCATTACAGGATGTGGCAAATCTCACAACCGGACATCCGGCGGCCACGAAGATCCCAAATATTGTAGAATCCGACGGCGCGCACCACCACATCGCGCCGCCGCTGCATTCTCGGTTGATGGCGACTGATCACTATCGAGAAAAACCACCGGCATTTGAGACAATGTCAACCGGCCCGATGCCTAGGGAAGCTCTGAATAAGTCCCCAGCGGCCGGCCCGGCTATTGGAAAAGCTGATGGATCTTCCGCCGGCCGGGACTTATTCAGAGCTTCCCTAGGTTGATATTCGGCTCGATGCGGCGAGCAAAGCCCGGTCGCTGGCGATGCAATCGTCCAGACCATCCGAAACAATGTCGGAGGCCGCCAGGAACTCGAGGAACCCGCGCGCGTCAACGGACGCAGCGAATGCAGGCATAGCCTCCGCGTAAAAGCGGCCGAGCAAAGCGCGCGTCTTGGTCTCGCCGATATGCCGCAACAGATGCCTGATCGTCTGCGGTGTTGTTTCGACGAAATTGCTGGCGCGATTTTCCTGCGAATAGTTGCGATAGATCGACAACCTATCTTTCGCGTCACTCACCCAACCAGCCAGGAACGACGGCAACTCGGGCCTTGGGATCCCGACGACCGCAGCCCCGATGGCGGACTCCCAAATGGCCGAACTCATGTCGCCCGAATTGACCTGCGGCGGAGCGGTTTCGGTTAAGGCAACCTGGCCCGGTTCGATGTGGTCGATCGACGCCGACGTCCGGCGCGACATCGGCGCGTCGGCAAGTGGGCGGTGCCTGCTCCACACGTCGTTGAGTCTGCCGAGCATGGCCGCAATTGGCGACAGGCCGACGGACTCGATATAGTCCGGCATGATTTCGAACATGACCGCGCGCAGCGCCGGCAGTCGTGGAACCAGCTCCTCCAGGAGATCAATCAGTACTGGCTCAACCAGCCCGCAATGCGCATCCATCCATAATCCAGCGGCCTCCTGTCCACCTGCCAGGTGAATCTCCCAGACCCGATCGAGCGGTATCGAGGCGCAAAACGCGGCCATGGTCTGGCGGCCGTTACGTTCGTTACAGAGTATGTTATGCAGATCCAGTAGTATACCACAATCGGCTTCGGTTGCGACCGCACTGGCGAAGCTGCCGTCCGCCATTTCGCCTGGGCGCCTCGGCAGGTAGCTGACAGGCACTTCAAACGCGACCGGCAAACCGGTCTGAACGCGGCGCCGACGGATTTGCTCGACGGCAACGGCGACCCCATCCGCGCACTGCGCTGGCGGCAGGAGAAAGCCGGTGTTGATCGGCTCCGCGTTATCCGCGCCAATGCGCCTGAACTGGTTGAAACTCAGGTGATCGCTGACCCAGTCCGGCTGCAAAGCCGCAATATCGCTGGCCAATGATTCGCGATGTCCAACGGTTGGTAGCACGTTGCCACCGAACGGCGCACCAACCCCATGCAGCAGCTTCGGCTGCGGCAGGTGCAGGAGCTTTTGCGACAAGGGCGAAGTGAAGCGATCGGGCGTGTCCTCGCGAGCAACCCAGAATGTCTCGGGCTCAACTTCGATCACGTGCACAAGGCCTTCGTCGGGGCGGCAGAGCATATCCAGCTCGGGCCACCAAATAACGCCGACGCCGTGTGCTTGCGCCCGCGCGGGGCCGTTGGCAGGTGAACGCATGGCGGCCTCGCGTGGTGCGCAGCTTCAGTCTCGGATCGTGATCAGGCCACGCCGGTCTCAGCGGCCAAAGCGGCAAATCCCGGCCGTCCATACGAGGCACAGCCCTGGCAGCAGGCCACTTTGGTCACGGCGATCATCTGACCGCCCGAAACCGCTGCGGCCTGTTCCGGTGTCAACGTCACCAGAGCGTCGCGCGATTGTTCTGTGAGTGATTGTTTCATGGAGGTGTCCCCTTCACTATAAGGATGCAACAGCCGAATGTGAGATTCGACGGCGCCTTCCGGCGCTGCATCCTCGTAGCATCCGAGCCCATCGGACATTGTGAGCCCGATCACAACAAAATGCTTTTTATCTCGTCGAGCACGCGCGGAGCATAGGAACGCTGATGCGAACAAGGGACGCGCGCTCGAACTCCTGCCCGTGGCGAATTAACTTTTGCCACCCGTCGTCTGTCATGCGATTGTTCAGATAAGACTCCGTCACGCTTTTCCCATCTGCTGCCAATCGATGGAGACGGCGGTTGGTGGAGTTTATCATAGGTCGCGGGTCATCGCAGAAGCTATGAAGGCAAAGACCGGGCCGATCCGACACGAGGTTTCGCCGATGGCTGCATGCCGGTGCCTGGCCGGGCATCTCAACGGAACAAGGCATGCACGACAGAACAAGGCACGCATGCCGGCGCCCTTGGCCGCCGGTAGCGATGGTGGCCTGCCGATGCGACCGCCTGCCGATCCCGCGCCCGCCGCCGATCCCGTGCGGCCATCCGCACGGAGATTCCGCGGGATCGCAGGGCCGGCCGCGTCAAAAGCATTTTTGACCGCATGCCCGAGCATTTTGACGCGGCTTTAGACCGTCCCCTGACCCGCGCCGCGTAATTCCCTTCCCGCTCATTTCACTCGAAGCGGGGGAATACTCTTCATGTCCAGCATGAATACGGCAGCCATCCTCGGCGAGCGGGCAGTTCTCCCGCCGAGTACCTTCGCGCGGATGCCCGGCCACGTGGCCGCGCCCTATCTGCGCCCGGTGCCGTCCGCCGACATCGGGCACGCCGCCGGTCCGCGGCTGCACCAGATGTTCGTTACCCATCCCGCGTTGCGCACTCTGTCGCCGGCTGAGCGGCAGGGGCTGTTGCAAGGGTCGCGGGTACGCACGCTGCGGCGGAAAGAGGTTGCCGGCTCCGAGGGTGATCCCGTCAATCACGTCTTCCTGGTGCTGGACGGCTACATAAAGCTGTCACGCCTGGTCTCCGACGGCAGCGAGGTCTTGCTGGACATCGCCTCCCCGAGTGCCTGCATCGGTGAATTCGCCGCGCTGCAACAGCAGCCGCTGGACGTCACCCTGACCGCGCTGACACCTTGCCGGCTGTTGCTGATGAACGCGCGCCATTTCCGCCAAACGTTCGAGCGCCAATCCGACGGGTTGCGGGCGCTCGTGTCCCTGGCTGGCGACCGATTGCTCGCGATGACCGAGACCCTGGTGGATATTTGCGCCCTGCCGGCCGCCGGGCGGCTCGCCAAGGCACTGCTGCGGCTGGCGCCGCTGTCGTCGCGCAAGGCGGCCACCGGCGGCACCGTCAGCCTGCCGGTACGCCTGTCGCAAAGCGAGATCGGCATGATGACCGGCGTCTGCCGGGAGGCTGTCAACAAGCAGCTTCGCGCCTGGCTGGCTGACGGTCTGCTGGACATGACGGCGGGCGTTGTGACCGCCATCCGACCCGCCGCGCTGACCGAAGTCCTGGAGATCGCCACCTGAACGATGCTTGAGATCGCCTGCCAAAACGCCGGCGGCCAGCGCGCCGCCGTCGGCTCCGCCGGCACGCGCTTGGCGGCCTGCCTCGCGCGTGCGACCCTCGGTTCGGCAGATCTGCGGCCGGTGCCGGCGGGGCGCCGGGCTGGCCGCTCCGTCTCGCCCGGCTGGCATGAGTGTGCACGAGGGCCGCGCCATGGCGCAGAGTGATCCAGTCCGTCTCTATGTCACGATGAAGACGACGCCCGACCTGCTGGGGCTTTACCGCAGTCGCGACTTCAACGCCCTGACCCGCTTCACCCTTGCGCTGCTGGCATCAGCGGCAACTCACGATCGTAATTCCAAAGGCGATCCCACTGGGAACACCGTTCCAGCTACCGCGGCACCCACCGGCACATCACCCTTTGCCGGCCGCGTTCAGGTCATTGCCACACCTTCGCTGCGCTGGCGCAGCGCGTTCGTGGAAGCGCGGGACCACCCGGTGGCGGATGCGGCTGTCGCCGCGGCACCAATCGTGCCTGCTTCGCTGGTCGTCACCTATCGCGCCGATACCGCCGACATCGCCCGCGTCTTCCTCGATGCGGTCAACGCCCGCCGCAACCAGCCGCTGGACACCGCCGGCAATACCTTTCTTGGCGCGGGCTTCGACCCCGGCGGTGCGGTCTATGACCACTGGTGTCCGGGGGCGGGCACTGGCGCCATCTTCGGTCATCGCGCGCACGCCCGGCAAACCCTCCGCGCCGAGGCGTTGGCAGCCGCCGGCTTCCGTGGCCAGCGGGTCAACGTCGTCATCATCGACGAGGGCCTCGATAAGGCGCAGATTCCGCCAGGCAACTGGGGCGGCGGGCTGGATCACTACCTCGACGACGACCTGGTGCTGCCGGCCGGCGGCGCGCCACCCACCTCGCACGGCATGATGATCGCGCGCAGCGTCCTGGACCTGGCTCCAGACGCGAAGCTGTACGACGTGCCGGTGATCCCGGCGACCAATCCGCCTGCGCTGCCGGTTTTCGTCAGCACTGTGCAGGCGGCCTACATCGCCTTGCTCCAGGTGATCGAGGCGCGCCGTCCGCTGCCGCCATGGTCCGGACCATGGGTGCTGGTCAATGCCTGGGGGATCTTCGATACTTCCACCGATCCCACCGGCAGCTACACCCGCAACACCGAACCCGGCGGCCATCCGATGATCAACCTGGTCACTCAGATGGTCGAGCAAGATCGGCTCGACGTTGTGTTCGCGGCCGGCAACTGCGGCCAGTTCTGCCCCGACCAGCAGTGCGGCCGCCTGGACCGCGGACCCGGCCACAGCATCTGGGGTGCCAACGCGCATCCGCTGGTGCTGACAGTCAGCGCCGTTCGCTCCGATGAGACGTGGCTGGGCTATGCATCGCAGGGACCCGGACCGGAGCTGTTGGGGATGCAGAAGCCGGATCTCTGCGCCTCCACCCAGTTTTGTGAGACCCATGATGCGGCAATGCTGAGTTCCGGCACCTCGGCCTCCTGCGCGATGGCGGCGGGGGTGGTGGCGGCGTTGCGCGGCAACCCCGCATGGGACCAGGCAACGGTGACGCCGCAGGCGTTAAAGGCCGCATTGCTCTTGGCCGCCCGTCGGCCGAGCGGTGCGGCGGGATGGGACAACCGGTTGGGGTTCGGCATCATCGACGCCGCGGCGACGATCGCCGGTTTGCCGGGGTAATGGCTGCGGCAGCCACCTGGGTCGCGGGGCAGCGGAACCAGCGACATCAATCGTCTGCCCCCGCTATTCCGGGTAGCCGGCGGCGACC
This sequence comes from Acetobacteraceae bacterium, assembly GCA_035508435.1. Classification (GTDB taxonomy): domain Bacteria; phylum Pseudomonadota; class Alphaproteobacteria; order Acetobacterales; family Acetobacteraceae; genus JASHVB01. The sequence continues at coordinate 89,469 of DATJNA010000142.1, forward strand.
AGGTGTTCGCCGTAGCGGCGCAGCCGGCCCGCATCCTGATAGGGCAGATCGTGCAACACCTCGCCGATCCGCCGTCCCGGCGCCAGCGAGCGCATCTGCGTGGTGATCTCCCGCGCCTCACGCCACCGGCCGAGCGCGGCAAGGGATGCCGCGGTGAACCCGCGCGTGCCGCGCCACAGGGACTCGCCCGCCAGCGCGCGCATCCCCCAGTCGGCCGCTTGTTCATAGTCGCCGATCGTGTAATGGGCGACGCATAGCGCGTGGTAGAATTTGTAAGCTTCCCGGTCGAACGGCGAAATTTCCAACGCGCGGGTGGCATGGCGCACCGCCTCGGGCCCGTCGCCGGAATAGGCAAAGCACAGCCCGCTCAGCGCCCAGGCAGAGGCCGAACTCGGCGCAACGCGCAGGGCCTGGCGAAAAATTCGCATCGCACCGGTCTGATCTCGATGCGACATCGATCGGCGATGGCCGTGCGACAGCAGGGCGCGGATATTGTTGCTGTCAAGCCGTAGTGCTGCCTGGATCAGGCGCTCGACGGCGGTGACCTCGCCTGCCTGATCGGCGGACCAACCCTCGCCAATCATCGCGCTGTGCCACTCGGCCGCCAGCGCGTATGCCTCGCCATAGCCCGGATCCTCCCGCATCACCTCTTCGATCAGGGTCTTCGCATCGGAGAAGTGATCCCGATCGAGCTCCGTTACGTACTCGCGGCTCAGCAGGATCTTTTCATATACGCCCAGGACATTCGGTCGCTGGCCGCGGATACGGCGAAGCTCGGTCTCCCGCACCTGCGGAACGAGCTGGTTCACCACGCGGCCGACGATGCGGTCCTGATCCTCGAATGACAGAGCAGAGTCGATATAGTCGTTGAACGGCGCGATCACCGCCGCAGTTTCGGCTTCGGTCAGTTCCGTGGTCAGGCGCAGATTGTTGCCGGCCGGACGCAAGCTGCACACCACCAGATAGCGGGCGTTGAGTTTCCGGCCGATCTCGCCTGGGTCCATGGCGGGATCACGCATGGCAAAAGTCGAACCATGGGAAATAACGGTCAACTCACGCAAGCCGGCGAGCTGGCTGATGATATCGGCGGTGACCCCGTCGCTGATGTGGCTCGACAGGGGTTTGTCGAGATACTGCCGCAGCGGCAGCACCGCGATGCGCGGTGCGCCGCCAGGTGCCGATGTCATCGGCGGCGCAGCGCGCGCCGGCAGGATGGGAGCGCGCGCCGGCAGGATCATTGTGTCGGCGACCCGCTCGCCGCGAATGTGCGCGATCAGAGCCTCAGTTTCCGCGGCGGGCGCCACGTCCATCTCCCGCCGCAACAGTGCCCTGGCTTCGTTGTAGGCGCGCATCGCGTCGGCGCGGCGGCCAAGCCCCGCATAACTCTGGATCAGGCGACGGTGCGTGTCTTCTCGCAGCGGATCGATTGCCAGCATCCGTTCGGCGATGGCGCAGCATTGTTCCGGGTCACCGTTGCCGGCGGCCACATCCGCCAGCCGGCACAGGGCGGTCACGACGTCCGCCTCCAGCATCCGTCGCATGCCGGAGATGAAATCGTCGAATTCCGGGGATATCGGTGGAAAACCATGCAGCAGGGGGCCGTCATAGAGCGCGACGATCGCCTGCCATGACGCATTGGTGCCGGCGCGGAGCAGCGTACGCAGATCGTGGACGTCACAGGTAACGTGTTCCGGCAATAGGGCCAGCGCGTTGTCCGGCGTGGCGACGATACCCTCGCCGGCGAACCCGTCGCGCCGAAGAATATAGAGCTCTTGCTTCAGGCTGTTGCGCGCCTGTTTTTCAGCCCGGTCCGGCCATAACCATTCACTGATGATCTCGCGTTTGATCGGCCGGCCGCCCTGCAAGGCGAGAAGGGCTGCGAGAGCCTGGGCCTTGGTCGGCAGCGCCGCCGGGTCGCTGTCGCCGACCCCCAGCGCGAAAGCGCCCAATAGCTTGATGTATGTGGATTTCGGCACGGCTGTGCACCCGCATCCGACCAAGAATAAACAGTGTAATGCTGAACGCGTGAACGTAGCGTGAGCTATTTCGGTTTGAATACAAGCACTTGAGCGGGTGGCCTGCAATCCGGAGAGGGGCAGGCCGACCGGCTGTCGGGCTCGGTTAAATCTGGCAATAATCGCGCCTCCCGCCGCGTCTTGCGGTCTGTCTCGAAAGGCGGGGCTGGCGGGGGGTCATCACGATTTCGTCAGAAGGGGGCATGTCGATGGGAAAGACGATTGGGCCGACGGACGGGGGCGGCGCTGCAGTATCCAACACCGCCGGCGCCGCCGATGCCGGCATCGGCGGAACGATCAGCCTTGGCACGGTCCTGATCCGTCCGATCGGCATCTCGCCATCGCTTGACTATGCGCCCGGCGAGCACTGGTTCCGCGGCAATCAATGGCCGCCCGAGAACACCGAGCCGCCGAACGGACCGCCGGTGCCATGGGGCCAGAATCAGGCGCGGCACTTCACGCCGGTGACCTACCCGAGCGGACCGGGCAATCCGTTTCAGGTCACGCTGCCGCCGCGCGGCTGGGATCCGGCCTATTACCAGCTCGTACTGCTGGCAGAATTCGCCCAGCACTGGACACCGGCGGCCGCGCTGACGACGGCCCTCGAGGCCATATTGGCCAGTGCGCTGACGCCGGCAAACCAGGCGGCCGAACGGCACAACCTGATTCAAATGATTGAATTCCGCGCCGGCGACCTCGATGAGGTGGTCGCGCAGATGACCAGCTTCGATGCCTATTTCCGGGGCGCACTGGGCTATTCCGTGCCGTCACATCCCTGCACCAATTATCTCGTGCAAGGGGCGATGCGGGTCGCCGAATTGGCGGCGATGTACTACAAGAACCTGTTCCAGCGCGCGCGGCCATGGCAATTGTGGCCGGAGCTGATGCCGCCGGTGGCGGTACCAGGCCATGCCTCGTTCCCCAGCGCACACGCCACACAATCCACCACCATTGCGCGGGTGCTACAGGCGGTCGCGGCCGGCGCGGTGCCATCGGTGGTCGATATCACCAACCGACTCGATCAGCGGATCGCCCGCGGCCGGGAGGTATTGGGCCTGCACTATCCGTCCGACAGCGCCGCGGGCCGATTGCTCGCCGCCGAGGTTGCCACCGTCTACCTGGCCTGTCCGACGGTCGCGCGCCTGGTGATCGCCGCGCAACAGGAATGGGCCTCGTATGCCGTCTGAAGCGGCGGCGTCGGGGATCGGACATGGCGCGGTGACACAGTAAAGACTCACCCGTGCGCTTGGCCGTGATTGCCGCGCGGGCGCTGTAGGCCGTGCTGCGCGCCGCCGAGCCGCCGGTGGAATGCGAGGTGTCGCGGGCACCGGCGAAGGCAATTGCCGCAGTCGCGCAATGAACCCCAGGGCTACACGAGCCGGCCGAACCGCCGCCAAGTCACGTGGTTCACAATCGGCCGCGCGAACGTGGCGCCCGCCGCAACGAACCGGCGACCGATATCGGCTGCCCTACGCACGCTGGCATGACGTCTCCGCGCCGCAAGCCAGCCTCAGGCACCGACCGGCACAGTGGCACTGATCCGCGGCACGCCCACCGAGCGCGTCGTATGGCCCTGGCCTGTGAGGTCGTCGGCGAGGACCACATCACCTGGTCCAAAACGGCGGGCGGTGCCGTCGCCGATCCCGATTTCCATTTGGCCCGCGAGAATGAAAATGTATTGTCGCCGGGGCGCGGTGTGCCAATCGCTCCAATAGTCCGCCGGGAAGCAGCGGAACACGAGATCGGCGCCCGCCTTCAGCGCAACGTTGTAGCTGTCCTCGGCCGGCAGAGGGAGATCTTCGAAATGGGTCTGACCGTCATGACCCGTATATATCCGTACGATCACGCGCATGCTCCTTGCTACCGGTAGATCATCGTGCACGCAAAGTCGTTCATCGTCTACGATCCGCGTCTGGCACCCCTGCTCCACACGCTTCCACCGGACAACCTGCCGCGAACAGGATATCCAGCGGTGCAGCGCCTGCGTCGAGTAGGGGTAAGAGATTCGAGCAGGAATGACTGGACGCTGGTCCGGTCATTGCCGGACATTCCCCACCGCGGTAAGGGCGAGGCTGGTGCGGGGGAACCACGGCTTTCGAGATGTCGAGCTTGCAACCCCAATCACAAACCCGCGACCATCAGACCGGAAGCGGCGCGATCCGTAGGGATCCATCCCACGCCTGTGGGCCAGGCCTACGAATCTTGCGCCACTCCAGTCATCATGACTCTGTCTAGCGTTCGGCCGTGGCCGGCTTCAGCTCATAAAGCTGAGTGTGAGCCCCGATGATCTCGTTCCAGCCTTTCTCGCGAACGTCGATGTGCACCCAGTCGGGTCCTATGTACTTCTCATTTACCGCGTCCCTGATCGCGCTGGTCCGTCTGGACGCCGCACCATCCGGATTGTCCTCCACGTGTCGCACGTCCGCGGCGTCCAGTTCGGCGACCTTTGCGCTCAGGTCGTCTACCATGAAGCCGATATGGTGGATGCCGCAGTAATCCGACGCCTGGTCAGGCCCGAGCTTGGGTGTGTCGGGTCCGTGCTTCAGGATGGCAAAGTAGATGTAACCGTCACTCAGCCAGACGCCATCGTCACCGGTGTCCCTCGGCCGCCGGTACAACTCCTTCAGATCGAAGTGTTTCTTGTAGAATTCAGCGGTAGCCGCCGGATCCCGGCTCGCGATCGCTATGTGCTTGATGGTCGCCACGGTTTTTCCTCCTTTGTTCCCTTGTTAGGTCAGCAGCAAACGTAATCCTCCTGCTGGCTGGCAAGAACAGACGACTGATCTATCCCTGTAGCATAACCTGATTGGGGCGTGTCGTAAAAAATCCGGCGTGGGGATTTCCGCGCATCGGTTCGGTTTGGCATGGTTTTTCGTGCCGGATCATCGCCGGTGATGCAGTCGAATTACGGCGCGGCAAACCGCTGGCAGCAAAGCAAACCCCGCCGAGGTTTTCCTGGCGCGGATCTATGCTCGATCAGGGCAAGCATTCGATGCTGCGCGCTCGTCAACTCACGGAGCGAGAAGACGCAGTAGCCGCGGATCATCACGAACCGCGCTGGAAGCCCCCTCCAGCGCCAGCCGACCGCGATCCAGCACGTAAGCCTAATCGGCCAAATCAAGCGCCAGCTCCAGGTGCTGCTCCACGATGACTATCGCCATATCCCGCACCAATTGTTTCAAGCGGCTGGCGATTTCCTGGATCACACCGACCCACACTCCTTCAGTCGGCTCATCCAACAGCAGCACTCGGGGCTGCAACAGCAACGCCCGCGCGATGGCGAGCATCTTCCGCTCACCGCCGGACAACGTCCCGGCTGCCTGGTTCAGCCGCTCTCCCAGCTTCGGAAACAGCGACAGCACCCCGTCAATACCGGCGCGTTGTCCGCCCAGGCAGCCCAAAGCCAGGTTGTCGCGCACCGACAGCTTCGCGAAAACCGCGTGCTCCTGCGGCACATAGCCTAAGCCGAGCCGAATGCGGCGCTCGGTCCGAAGTCTGGTGATTTCCTGCCCGCTCAGCAGCGCCCGGCCCGCCA
>DATJNA010000143.1:0-7180 GCA_035508435.1 Acetobacteraceae bacterium
GATCCTCGAAACCGCCCGCGACGCCGGCCGGAAGTACAATATCACTTTGCAGCTGCTCTATCAGTCCATCGGGCAAATCGTCGATCAGTGGGGCGAGCAGGGAAAACGTGCCTGGTATGAAGGCGTCTCTTTCCGGTGCTACGCCGCGGTGCAGGATCTCGACACCGCGAAAGAACTGGAAAGCACCTTTGGCACCTATGGCGTCATGGCCAGTTCCGAAGGCACAAACGCGGGCAGCGCAGGGAAGGCGCTGGAATTATCATCCCGCTCCCGAGGCTCCAACATCAGCTATCACGAGATTTCCCGACCGCTCATCCGCAAGGCCGAGCTGATGCACAACACGCGCGCTGACGAACTGTTCGTCCTCGCGCGAAGCACTCCGCCGATGCGCTGTGGCCGCGCGATCTATTTCCGCCGGCCTGAGTTGACCACCAAGGTTGCCGCAAATCGCTTCTACAAGGGCGCTCCTGTTCAGGTCGTCAAAACGTGAGGGGTTGATACACCATGTCTGAAATCGAAGCTGATCTCGACCGTGCGGCGGCATCTTACTGGCTCTCCGTTGCAAACAAGGCTGGCCCGGGGAAATCCGCCGCCCTGCAACAGGCTGAAAACCTGCTCCGCGATGCGCGGGCAGAGGCCCGGATCCCCGACAGCGCCAAGCAACCCACACTTGACACCATGGAGGCACCACCTCTCGACATTCTAAAGCCGCGCCGCTTGACCCGGTAGTCAGCCAAAGGAGTCCGCCATGCGTCAACTTAGCGGTCCTCCGACAGCAGATCTTTATGGTGTCAATCCGGTGATCCGTACCGCTCCCACAGTGGTGGTGGAGTGACCTCCACAACCAGTTGCGACCCAAAGCAGCGGTAGGGTCACCTCGGCGGCTGCCGCCGATCTCGACACCAGGGCAAGGGCAGTCGGCCGTCCAGGCGAGAACCGGCGCTCGGCGCTGCCGAGGGCACTGCGGCAATGCTTCGTTGAGCAAGCAACGCGGGACTGAGGCCCAACGCGCGTACGGGTTATGTCGAAAAGTGTATGTGCCGCAGGTTCGCATCAAGGCGGCCGTCGCGGACCCGGCGGCCGCAGTCCACAGGCGTTTCACTTGGCGCGGAATACGGCGTGGCAATTGCCGCAGGCAGCAGCCATCCGGCCGACCGCGCCGCCGAACCTTGTCCGATCGTCCTGCGTGGCGGCAGCGACAAGCTCGTCCATGCGATCCCGGGCAGCGTCGTAGGTGGCCTTGAAACGCTCCGGTTCTGCCCAGATCACCGGCAGTGCCCTTGTCTTGCCCCGGTCCGAACCGGGCGGAAACATATGCGGCAAACGCTCAAGCGCTTGCTCCGCGCGCGCAACGCGGTCCCGCATCGCACTGAGCGGCAGCCCGTCCCCGAGACCTTGCACGATGGCCTTCATTTGCTCGGACAGGACGTGAAAGTTGTGCTTCCTGGCCGTAATGGCATCCGCTTGCGAATTGGCGGACCCCAGCGGCAACACGATGACCAGTATCGCGGTCGCGACCAACGCCATGGCGATGCAAGCCATTCTGGCAACCGGCATTTTATTTCGACTTCTGCTGAAGTGGGGCGTGGCTTCAAGGGCGCATCCACGGCTCCTACCACCTGAGCATCGCCGACGCCGGCACGCAACGGTGAGATGAGCGCCACCTCGTGTATGACCCTATGCTATCATTCGTATGGATGATCGCCGCAGGCCTGGGCTGCATCCCGCGTGCCGTAGGCCGACAACAAGGGCGATATCTCGAATTCCGCCGCGAGGAAATCGATCATCGCCCGTACCTTGGCGGCCAACTGCCGACGGGATGGATACACGACGTGGATCGGCAACTGCCTGGGTTCGTACTCCTCCAGCAGGATGTTCACCTGGGAGCCGACAATCTCCTCTGGGAAAAGCCAGACCGGCACGACTGCGATTCCGACGCCACCAAGCACTGCCGTCCGCACCGCCTCGGAGTTGTCGGCACGAAAACGCCCGCTCACGTCGACCGCGATGGGTCCATCGCGGCCGGCGAAATGCCAGCGATTGCCTGTGGCCAGGCGCGTGTAGAGGATACAATCGTGCCGCGCGAGATCGGCAGGTACCATCGGTCTCCCGCGGCGCGCCAGATAGGCCGAGGACGCAACAGTCACCCGCCGTGTCGTGCCGATGCGGCGAGCGATGAGAGACGGATCGGACAGATCGCCGACCCGAACGGCAAGATCCAACCCCGCCTCGACCAGGTCGACGAACCCGTCGCTCATCGCCAGTTCCACGTCGACCTGCGGATAGCGATCGAGAAACGCGGGCATGCGGGTCGCGACATGCAGTCGCCCGAACGCGACCGGGGTGCCGAGCCGGAGCAACCCGGACGGGAGGCCTCGCCTTCGGCCCACGCCCGTTTCCGCTTCCGCAAACGCCTCCAACGCGCGCGTCGCCAGGCCGTAGAACTGCCGTCCATCATCCGTGAGCGTCACCGCACGGCTCGACCGGTTGAGCAGGCGCGCGCCCAGGTGCGCCTCGAGCGCGGCGATGGTGCGGCTGACCGTTGGCTGTGTGCCGCCTTGTTCGCGGGCGACCGCGCTGAACCCACCGGTCTCCACCACGCGTGCGAACAGTTTCATGCCGGCGAGTACGTCCATACCATCCTCATGAATACGTCTGACGTATGGGGGTAATCCGAATACTAGGCCTTCTGATGTCCGGCTGAATAGTCATCATGATTGACGTCGCAAACTCGAGGAACGCCTATGTCCCTGCGCGAGGAACTTGCCGCCTTTGCCGCGACACTGCCCAGTCGGATTCCGGCAGAACGCCGGGCTGTCATGGAGCGCGCTACTCAAAGCCTCACGGCGAGCGGGATCGTCGAACGTGCTGCCAAGGTCGGCGATCGCGCGCCGGATTTCGCGCTGCCCGACGCGACGGGCAGAATCGTGCCGCTCACCGATTTGCTCGCCAAGGGACCCGTTGTGGTGATGTTCTATCGCGGCGGCTGGTGTCCGTTCTGCAACATGCAACTGCGCACCTATCAGCGGTGTCTGCCGGAGTTCGCCGGTTTGGGTGCCGCCCTGATCGCGATCTCCCCTCAGACTCCGGACCATTCGCTGTCGACTGCGGAGAAGAACGCACTGACCTTCCCGGTTTTGAGCGACGCCGGCGGCGACGTCTCGGCACGCTTCGGCCTGAGATTCGAACTGCCGGCCGAGCTGCAGGGGATCTACACGGCTTTCGGCAACGACCTGCCACGCATCAACGGTGAGGCGGGCTGGCATCTGCCGGTCCCGGCGACGTACGTCATCGCGGCGGATGGCCGCATCGTGCTGGCCGAAGTCGATCCCGACTATCGCATGCGGCCGAACCCGGAGGCCGTGATAGCGGCTCTGCAAGACCTCAAGCGCATGCGTTCGGCCGCGTGAACCGAGTTCCGCGTGGCGAGATCTGATCGGCCGCGGCGATCGTCGTCGCGCTTATAACATCCGGAGAAACCTGCATGATTCGCTTCTATTTCCACCCGACGCCAAACCCCGCCAAAGTCGCGCTGTTCCTGGAAGAGGCCGGCCTACCGTACGAAACCGTGCCGGTGGACACCAGCAAAGGTGAGCAACACGCGCCGGCCTTCCGGGCGATCAACCCGAACGGCAAGGTGCCGGCGATCGTCGACACCGAAGGCCCGGGCGGCAAACAGGCGCGCGTTTTCGATTCCAGCGCCATCCTGCTCTATCTCGGCGACAGGACCGGGCAGTTCATCGGCACGCCGCAAGACCGGCCGGAATTGCTTTCCTGGCTGTTCTTCATTGCCTCCGGTCTCGGCCCCTTCTCCGGCCAGGCGGTGCATTTCCAGTTCGCGGCGCCCGAAGGACTGGAGTACGCGCGGAACCGCTATCGTCGTGAAGCCGAGCGGCATTACCAGGTGCTGGAAGACCATATGGCCGGGCGCGACTACATTGTCGGAGATACCTACACCATCGCCGACATTTCGGCCTGGGGCTGGATCGACCGCGCGTCCCGCGTCATGAAGGGCGAAGCCGATCCGCTTGCCGCATACCCGAACATCAAGCGCTGGTTCGCGGCGATCGATGCGCGGCCGGCGGTGGCGCGCGCTCGCGCCGTCGGAACGGATCACGCTTTCAAGAAGGAAGTCGATGAGGAAACACGGCGCGCGCTTTTCCCGTCGAATTATCCGCGCGGCTGAGTGGGCGCACCACCTTTGTCATGGCGGAAACGGGGACGTCCCGCGAAGCCGATCGATACGTGCGATGCATGACCCCTATACAGGTGCCGGGGGTTTGGCGTTGCATTGATGGAGACCACTGCGTAGTAGACTGGTTAAGCTGGTGCACGCGTATCCATGGAGGTAGCAATGAGCCTGGAGGAAAAATTGGCCGCGGTTCGGGAGGCATCGGCAAAACGCATTCCCGCCGACCGGCTCGCCGTCATGCATGATGCCACCGAGCAGCTCCGCGGATCCGGGATTCTGGATCGCGTGATCAAGCCGGGTGCCAAGGCACCGGACTTCACATTGAATGATCAGGATGGCAACGCTGTGACGCTGTCGCTGTTGCTGGCGTCGGGTCCGGTTCTCATGAGCGTGTTCCGCGGCTTCTGGTGACCCTACTGCCGGCATGAGCTGGATGCTTTGCAAGCAGCACTTCCCGAGATCGAGTCGTTGGGTGCGAGCCTGATCGTCCTCTCGCCGCAGTTGCAGGAATTCACCAAGCCTGGCGCCGCGCGGCACAAGTTGACGTTCCCGATCCTGACCGACCACGACAACAAGGTGGGAGAGGCCTATGGCCTCGCGTTCCGCCTGCCGGACGCCCTGATCGAGGTCTACAAGGCGAACGGTATCGACCTGTCGCGCCACAACGGCGATGACAGTTGGCGGCTGTCCATCCCCGCGCGGATCGTGATTCGCCGCGACGGGATCGTGGCAGCAGCCGAAGCCGACCCGGACTACACACGGCGCCCGGAGCCTGAGACGACACTGGCCGTGCTGCGCGGGCTGTAGCAAGCCCGCGCACGCGCATGGAGGCGGCAATGGCGGTGCCTGCAATCAAGGCGCTGGCTTTCGACACGGGCGGCACGGTCCTGGACTGGCATAGCGGCATCCGTGCCGCGCTCGCCGAAGCCGGGAACCGGCACGGCGTCGAGCAGGACTGGACAGATGTCACCAACACGTATCGCCGGCGGGCGCTGCGGGGCATGACCAACCAGCAGAGCCCCGGTTTCAATATCGACGACGTGCACCGCCGCGTGCTGGACGAACTTGTGGTGGAGCGTGGCCTTAACATCTTCTCCGAAGCCGAGCGTTCGGCCATTGCCCGGCATTGGCATGCGCTTGACGCCTGGCCGGATTTTCCGCCCGCGCTGCGCCGATTGCGCGAACGCACCATAGCGGTGTCCTTCACCATCCTGAGCGTGTCCTTGATCATCGATACGGCACGACGCAATGGCCTGCACTGGGACGCCGTGATTTCGTGCGAAATGCTGGATGTGTACAAGCCTCGTCCCGAAGCTTATCAGAAGGCGGCCAGACTGCTCCAACTTCAGCCGCACGACATAATGATGGTTGCCTGCCACAACTTTGACCTCGATGCCGCAAGGAATGTTGGTTATCGCACTTGCTTCGTTCACCGGCCCAAGGAGTGGGGATCAGCCGGCCCACCCGATCCGGTGCCCAATCCGGCAACGGACCTCATCCTGGCTGACTTCGCGGAACTGGCGCAGCACATGGGCGCCTGATGGCCGACGACACCAGTGGGGTTGTTCGGAAGCCTGCAAAGCTGAGCGTTCGAAACCGGGTGTGACGCCCACGGCTGGCCCATTTCGACGCGCTGATCAGGTAGCCGATCGAAGAGAGCCAGGTCGCACGGCTCTGTCGATGGTCACAGTAGGGCCACTCGGTAGGCGAGGATTCCGATCCCGATGACGACGAGCGTGATGGCTGCGATGCGGGACACGCGTTGTGAATGCGCGGGTAGACGTCGCGAGGCCGCCGCAATTCCGGCGAAGAGCGATGCCAGAGAAAGCACGAGCGTATAGGGGCAGGAATTGCCCCCCGAAGTAGCGACACTAAATGTCCGCAATCCACCCACAGCTGCTGTAAGGTTACCTCGGTGGTTCCCGCCGGAATTCACCCGGTCACCAAAATGAACAGTGCTGTAAGGCCCCGATCAAACTGGCCAAATAGCAAATTACCCCCTGGCAGCCTCCCCGATAGACGGGACTTCTTCGACTAACCTACCGCCGCCGGGCTGACCGTCGCGTTTGACTTTGCGACTGTGCTTGCTCCGATGTCTTTGAGGCATGCTCTGCCACGTCCTGCCAGTAGTCCCGTTCGTTTTGCCGCTCCGCCCGTTTTGCGTGGGCGATGGTTGCGAGGCGCTCGGCAACCGCAACACCCGCGTGGGCGAGTCGAGCGATGGACCCACCTTGACGTCGTAGCCGCTCGGCCAGGCCCGGCAACCGGCTTTCCAAGGCATGTCTGATCCGGCGCCGCTCAAGACGCTGCGGCAAGCTCGTCACCTGTTCCTGGGCCGCGGCCCTGGCTTCCATGGGCTGCAGGGACGACTGCACGGAACGGATCGTGCTGCGTCGAACATTCACAGCCCGCTCCAGCATTGAAACGGCGCTCTCCTTCTCGTCCTGCCGCGAGAAATTCCGTGTGATATTTGCAAGCACGTCGCTGGGCGTGATCGCGCGCCGATCGCCAAGAGGGCGACGGCCGGCGATTTCGGCGCGCTCGGCACCATCCGATGTCACGATGAAGCTCTGCTCGCGGTGCCGGCTGCCGGAGGTATAGGCGCCGAACGCCGGGACCAGGCGGCTGCCGCTCGGCATGGCGTGGATATGCTCAGTGACGGTCGATCCCTGGGCTGTATGTGTCGTCAGCGCGTCGCCATAGGCGAGTTGCACGCGGCCCCTCTCGTCACGCAGGCGGTCCCACGGCACAAAACCAACCTTCCCGCCGGCAGAGCGGAGCATCAGCCCATCGTCAAGCAGACCGGCCATCTCCAGCACTGTGCCATTCTGACCGATATTGCTGCTCCGGCCGGTCTCGGCGAAGGTCGCGTTGATCCGCTTGAAGAGGCGCACCCGGTCGCCGGTGGCCAGCGCCAAACTATAGTTGCGGTCACTCTGGCCATCGGTCGCGGCGATCGTGATCTCGTCATCACCGATCTCGCCGGCG
>DATJNA010000144.1:0-16162 GCA_035508435.1 Acetobacteraceae bacterium
AGAGGAACTCCAACGTGCCGGCATTGCGGTAGCCGATCTTCGCCAGCGCCCCGGTGACGGTGGCGCCGAGCGCATCGCGCGCCGCGGCGGTGAGCGCCGGCGAGCCGGCTTCCTCCAGCAGCTTCTGGTGCCGCCGCTGCAGGCTGCAATCGCGTTCGCCGAAATGCACCACGTTGCCATGCGCGTCCGCCATCACCTGCAATTCGATATGGCGCGGCCGGTCCAGATACTTTTCCAGGTAGACGGCGTCATTGCCAAACGAGGCGCGCGCCTCGGCGCGTGCCAGGCTGAACGCTTCCTCCAGCGACGCCGCACCGCGCGCCACCTTCATGCCGCGCCCGCCACCGCCCGCCACCGCCTTCACCAGCAGCGGATAGCCAATGTCATTGGCCACGCGCCGCGCCGCCGCCAGGTCCGCGACCACGCCGTCCGACCCCGGCACCAGAGGCACGCCAAGCGAGGCCATTGCCGCCTTGGCCGCGATCTTGTCGCCCATCATCGCGATATGCGCCGCCGTCGGGCCGATGAAGGTCAGCCCATGCGCCTCCACCATTTCGACAAAGCGGGCGTTCTCCGCCAGGAAGCCATAGCCTGGATGGATCGCATCCGCGCCGGTGATGCTGGCGGCCGACAGGATGGCGGGGATGTTGAGATAGCTGTCCTTCGCCAGCGGCGGCCCGATGCACACGCTCTCCTCTGCCAGACGCACGTGCATCGCCTCGGCATCGGCGGTGGAATGGACAGCGACGGTCGGAATGCCGAGCTCGCGGCAGGCACGCTGGATGCGGAGCGCGATCTCGCCGCGATTGGCAATGAGGATCTTCTGGAACAAGACCGCCGGCTATTCCAGGATCATCAGGACTTCGCCGTACTCGACGGGCGTGCCGTTGGCCACCAGCACGCGCGCCACGGTCCCGGCCTTCGGTGCCTTGATCTGGTTGAAGGTCTTCATCGCTTCGATCAGCAGCAAAGTCTGACCGGCCGCCACGCTCTGCCCCACCGTGACGAACGGCGGCGAGCCGGGCTCGGGAAGCAGGTAGGCGACGCCGACCATCGGGCTGATCACCGCGCCGGGATGCGCGGCGAGTTCCGCCTCGGGTGATGCCTGCGCCGCGCCGGCAAGCGGCACCGGCGCACCAGGTGCGGGCACCGAAACGGCAGGGGCCGCCACCGCCACGCCACCCCGCACCACGCGGATGCGGCTGTCCTTTTCCGCGATCTCGATCTCGGTGAGGCCGGTTTCGGTGAGCACTGCGGCCAGCATGCGGATCGCGTCGGGATCGAACGGAATGCGCGTCATGCGCCGTCATCCTGCGTCTCTGCCACGATCTCCGCCATCGCCTGCAACGCCAGCCCATAGCCGCGGATGCCGAGGCCGGCGATCACACCCACCGCCACTTTCGATACGTAGGAGTGCTGGCGGAACTCCTCGCGGCGATGGATGTTGGTGATGTGCACCTCGATCACCGGCAGTTCGCTGGCAAGCAGGGCGTCCATCAGCGCGATGGAGGTGGTGGTGTAGCCCGCCGGATTGATCACGATGCCGGCGGCACGGCCGCGGCATTCCTGCACCCAGGATACCAGCTCGCCCTCGCCGTTGGTCTGGCGGAAATCGATGGCCAGGCCCAGCCGGTCGGCCGTCTCGGCGCACAATTGTTCCACATCATCGAGCGTCGCGCTGCCATAGAGGTGCGGCTGGCGCAGGCCGAGCATGTTCATGTTCGGGCCGTTCAAAACGGCGATCAGCGGCGGATCGGCGGAGAGGGACATGACCAGCGCGGGTAGCATAGGCGGCGGGCGGTGTCAGCCCTGGGAACAGCGGCGTCATGCTGACCCGACGCGTCATCCCGGCCCGACGCGTCATCCCGGCCCGACCCGTCATCCCGGCCCGACCCGTCATCCCGGCCCGACACGTCATCCCGGCCAACGCCGGGACCCAATGCCCGGAACTGAACCTGGACCGAGGTCGTGCCAATCAGGATTGTGCGTCTCGATCAATGTCAACCGCCACGCCCTGCGCCAGCGCTGCAACGGCTTTTCACGCCGGATCGCGCCTTTCATGCGATCGTGGAATTCGCAGCAGAGCAACGTGTAGACGTGGTACTGCCTGGTAAATCCGTCGCTATAACCGGCGCGGTGCTGCCAGGCCCGTTGCACCAGGTCGCCGGTGACCCCACGCCAGCCCCGACGCAGACGGTGCCGTTACGCTTGGCGGCCAAAATGGCGACGCAAGGCTGCTGCACTGGGAGTTCGCTGCCTGGGTCCCGGCTTGCGCCGGGATGACGCAGGTCACCGATCATCCGCTCCTGCGGTGCATCGCTGGCAACACCGCTTGCACGCCCCCTTGCTTGCCCCCTTGCTTGCCCCCCTGCCCCGCCGCGCTCATATTCCCGCCATGCAGACCGTCATCACCGTTACGCTGAATGGCGAATCCCGCTCGCTGAATGGGCCGGTTTCGGTGACCGGCCTGCTGGAATCGCTCGGCTTCGAGGGCCGCAAGGTCGCGGTGGAACGCAACGAGGCGATCGTGCCGCGCTCGCGCTATGCGCAGACCTGGCTCGCCACCGGCGATTCGCTGGAGATCGTGCACTTCATCGGTGGAGGCTGAGATGGATGGAACGCAGCTAGGCGAGGACACCTGGACGGTCGCCGGCCGCCGCTTCCGCTCGCGCCTGATCGTCGGGACCGGGAAATACAAGGACCTGGAGGAGACCGCCGCCGCCATCGAAGCGAGCGGCGCCGAGATCGTCACGGTGGCGGTACGGCGCGTCAATTTGTCGGATCCGAGCGCGCCGATGCTACAGGACCATGTGGATCCGAAGAAATACACCTACCTGCCCAACACCGCCGGCTGCCATACCGCCAACGAAGCAGTCCGCACCTTGCGCCTCGCGCGCGAGGCCGGCGGCTGGAACCTGGTGAAGCTGGAAGTGCTGGGTCCCCCGCCCCTGCTCTATCCCGACATGCGCGGCACGTTCGAAGCGGCCGAGGCGCTGATCAAGGACGGCTTCGAGGTCATGGTGTACTGCGCCGACGATCCGCTGGCGGCGAAGCGGCTGGAGGAAATGGGCTGTGTCGCCATCATGCCGCTGGGGGCGCCGATCGGCTCCGGCCTGGGCGTGCAGAACCCGGCGATGATCTGCATGATGATGGAGCATGTCACCGTGCCGTTCCTGGTGGATGCCGGGGTGGGCACCGCCTCCGATGCGGCGATCGCCATGGAGCTGGGCTGCGACGCCGTGCTGCTGAACTCCGCGATAGCGCAGGCGAAGGACCCGATCCGCATGGCGCGGGCGATGAAGCTGGCGGTGGAGGCCGGGCGGCTGGCGCATCTGGCCGGGCGGATGCCGCGGCGGATGGGAGCGGATCCGTCCAGTCCGCTGACCGGGCTGATCAGGTAGCAGCCGACGACCTGCGAGGCGGGGGAGTGGGAATATGCGGCCTGCCGAGGCGTTGGCCGACCACCGTAACGCCGTGCCGACGTTGTCGTTGTCTGCGCGTTATGGCCTGCGCAACGCCCGTATCTGTGGCCCGGCTGCGCGCGGAGACGACCGGGACGGCTGCCACCTGGACCTGTTGGTCGAGGCCATCCCGGAACTAACGACCCTGCTCGACATCGTCGGCATGACACAAGAAGCCGGGGCCATGCCGGGCGTGCCGGTCGTTGTGCGGACGCTCGAAGACATCCACCAGCGTTTTGACATCGACCAGCGTTTTGACATCGACCAGCGTTTTCGTGCCCGGGTCGTCAGGGATGCGAGACCTCTGTGACCGCCGACGAAGCAACGTTTGAGCTCGCCGACTGCCTGTACTTCATGTTGGCGGCGGTGCCGCGTATCAAGGACGACACTGGCCGCCTGTCCAACGACCAGTTCCTGGCCGATCGCCAGGCCGCCCGACAAGTGCGCGACGCCGGCGTACTGAATATCGGCAAGCCGGGCGAGATTGCCGGCGACATCAGCAGCCATTTCCCCGAGTTCGCAGCGTCGAACGTGGATTTTCCGGTGGACCGCCTTTATCGAATGCGGAACCAACTGTATCACGGTTGCCACGCGATCAATTACGCGATCGTCTGGGCCACTTGCCGCGCCGGCGTGCCCGCGCTCGAGCGATGGCGTTGTGCCGAGATCGGAACGACCGTGTCGACCGATGGCGCTGCGGGCCGCGAACCACAGACGGGGGACTCAAGCGGGCGGGGCGGATGACCTTCATCTCCCACGCGCAGAACTTCGAGGACGTGATGCTGTGGCGCGCCCTGAAGGATGTGCCGCGCGGCTGCTACATCGATGTCGGCGCCGGCGATCCCGACCGCAATACCATCACCCGCGCGTTCTATGAGCGCGGCTGGTCGGGGGTGAATATCGAGCCGGAGCCGGCGGCATTCGAGGCCCTGGTGCGCCGTCGCGAGCGTGACGTGAACCTGCGGGTTGCGCTGGCCGATCTGCCGGGGGAGCGGCGGCTGCATGTCCCGTCGGTGCCAGGCCTTGCGACGCTGCAATCTGGTATCGCGTTCCGCCATCGCGCGCGCGGCATGGAGGTGCAACGCATCCGCGTGGCAGTGCAGACTTTGGCGGAGATCTGCCGCCGCCATGCGCCGGCTGAGATCCATTTCCTCAACATCGATGTCGAGGGCGCAGAGCAACTCGTGTTGCAGGGCGCGGACTTCGCGCAGTTCCGGCCATGGATCGTGCTGGCGGAGGCGACGGTGCCGCTGACGCGGGAAGCATCACATGCCGCCTGGGAACCGCTCTTGCTCGCGGCTGACTACCGGTTCGTGTGGTTCGACGGGCTGAACCGGTTCTATGTCGCGCAGGAACGCCACGCGGCTCTGGCGCCACATTTCGCTCTGCCACCGAATGTGTTCGACGGGTTCCGCCAGGCCGATGCCGAGAAGGAGGCGATGGCGGCGGAATTGCTGGCGGCCAGAGCAAAGCTGGAAAGGGTGCGGGGCACCGGACAATCGGCGGCGCCGGGGCCCGCGCCGGCACGGTTGGAGTTCGACACGCTGTACCAGACGGCGCTGGCATTGTTCCGGCAAGGCCGCCATGACGATGCGCTTGCCGCGATCGCGGCGGCATTGGCGCTGCGCCCAGAGCATGGCGCCGCGCTGTATGCCGAGGGCACCATCCTGCTGGCGCTGCATCGCTGGGAGGCCGCGCTGGCGCGCTTCGATCGCGCGCTCGCCGCCGGCGAGGCGACCGCCGACCTGCTGAATGACCAGGCGGTGGCGCTGATCGCGCTGGGCCGGCTCGATGCGGGACTGGCCGCGCTCGATCGTGCCGTGATGATCAAGCCAGATCACGCCGAGGCACACAACAATCGCGGCACGGTGTTGCAGCGCCTGGGCCGGCTGGAGGCGGCGCTCGAGTGCCATCGCCGTGCCCTGCTGGCGCGGCCGCCTTATCCCGAAGCCTTGAACGATGCGGGCGCGATCCTCCGCTTGCTCGGCCGCGCGGACGAGGCGCTGGCCAGCCACGATGCGGCGCTGGCGCTGAAACCCGACGATCCCTCGGCTCACCTCAACCGGGGCCTTGCATTGCGGGCGTTGGAACGGCCCGCGGATGCCGTGCAAGAGTTCACCGCCGCCATCGACGCCATGCCCGGCTTTGCCGACGCGTATGTCGAGCGCGCCATAGCGCTGCAAAAGCTGCTGCGTCATCGGGACGCGCTGCTGGATTGCGATCGCGCCATCGATGTGCAACCCGATCACGCCGGCGCGCATTGGACCGCCGCAACCAGCAGCCTGGCCCTTGGCGATTTCAGGCGGGGTTGGCGCGAATATGAATGGCGCTGGCCCGCGGGCGTGGTCGAACCGGAGCAACGCGCATTCGCCCAACCGCTATGGCTTGGCAGTACCGACCTCGACGGCAGGACGCTGCTGGTGCGTGCCGAGCAAGGGTTCGGCGACATCCTGCAGTTTTGCCGTTATGTGCCGATGCTCGCCGAGCGTTGCCGCGTGGTGCTGGAAGTCCCTGGTGGCCTGGTGCGCCTGCTTTGTTCGATGGATCAGGGCGGCGAGATCGTTGCGGCAGGCCAATCCTTGCCGGATTTCGACCTGCATTGTCCGCTGTTGAGCCTGCCGTTGGCGTTCGGCACCACGCTCGCCACCATCCCGGCGCAGGTGCCGTATCTCCGAGCTGCCCCCGATCTGGTCGAACGGTGGCGGCGCCGGCTGTCCGGGCTGGCCGGCCTGCGTGTCGGGTTGGCCTGGGCGGGGCGGAGCAAACCGTTCGATCGTTCCGTTCCCGGCGATGAACTGGCGCCGCTCCGGGCGGTGGATGGCGTCAGTTTCGTGTCTTTGCAGAAACGTGATGCCGGCGATGCCGCCGCGGTGGCGGCCGTCGAAGGTATCTCATTACACGACTGGACTGATGAGCTGGCGGACTTCGCCGATACCGCGGCGCTGATCGAGGCGCTCGACCTTGTCATCAGCATTGACACCGCCGCCGCTCACCTCGCCGGCGCGCTGGGCAAGGACATCTGGCTGATGAACCGGTTCGATGGGTGCTGGCGCTGGATGCTTGGGCGCGACGACTCGCCCTGGTATCCCACGCTGCGGCTGCTTCGCCAGCCGACACCAGGTGACTGGGCCAGCGTTGTCCGCGCGGTCGTGGCCGATCTCGCGGAACGCGCTCGCTAACGCAGGTTCACACCGTCGATTTGGAGTTTCACACCGTCGATTTGGAGGTTCACGCCGTCGATTGGCAGGCCCGATCCGTCGATCCGTTCCGCGGGCGCTCGGACGACTGGATTGCTATCGCGCCAGGCGATCGAGCCGTGGCCGCAGAATACGTCCGGGCCGCCAGCCTTGTCAAGCAAAATATTCCTAGAACCCCGCATTCTCAGTGCCTGCCGAAAATCCGGGCGACGGGTTGCTCGGCAGGCCAGGCAGCCTCGCCACCGCACGCCTTGGGCGCGGCCGGCGGCGGCGCAGACAGGCCGGTCAAATAATGACCGGCGGTGCGTGGGCGATCAGGCCGCCAGGCGATCCCGCTCCGCGGCAGCATGGTCCTCCGCGGCGAATCGCATCGTCATGCCAACATGCACCTCGAGCGTCGCGAGACCGGCCGTCTCCGGCAGCGCCAGCACCGCGTTGCCGTTCATCCAGCGCCACATCGTGGCGTCATCGCGCTCGACGGCGTGCCAGCCATCGCCGAGGCCAGGATGATCCATCGGAATATCGGTTATGCCGGCGGCGTCGCGCACGAGAATCCGGCGGATCGCCACGCCAAGCTTGCGCCAGTCATCGAGATACGGCTCGAACGCGGACGGCACGCCGCTGCGCGACATCAAACGCACCGCGGATACCCCGGCCGGCAGGGCGAAAACGTGACAATGACCGTGCGTGGCGATCGGCTGCAACGCCCGGCCGTCGACCACCAATTGCAGCTCCGGATCGGTTGTCGTCGGCAGTTCCGGCCGGCGATGGCCGAGCATCACGGCGCGATCCAGCAGTCGCCGCCAGATCGGCTTCACCGCTTCCTGCGCCACGGTCAACGGCGCGCAGGCATCGGTCTCCCAGCACTTCAGGCCGGCATTGACCGAACAATCCGGGTGCAGGACCAGCGCCAGGCCGGCGTTGGCGAACATCGCGCGGTTGCCGGTGTCGAGATAGCTCTCGGCCGCCAAACCTTCCGCCAGCATCACCGCATGCCGATCAAGTTCGACATGATAGTAATGGATGGCCGCCGTGGCGAGTTCCTGCCCGATCGTCATGTCGTTGATCAGCAGCTTGGCCGGGACCAGCGTGCCGTCAACGAACAAGCAATGGTCCGGCGAGACGAGCAAATCGCGGGCGGGGAGATCGGTGCCGAAGGCGTGCTGGCGGATGCGAACCGGGGCGACCAGATTGGGCTGCGGGTGCTGCTTCAGATTGAGGTGCCGGTTGCCGATCCACTTGACCGGCCGCGGCTCGCGGCGGTCGCCCGCGAGCGTGACAACCATGTCGCCGGCGGCCAGTTCTTCAACGGCGACCTCGCCCCGGTCGGTCAGAATGCGCGTGCCGGCGGCGTAGCACGGCTGCGTATCGACCCAGATGGTGGTGGCGCCACCGGCGGTCGACCAGTCGACATGGTCGCCGCTGAACGAGCCGTTGCTGTCGAAATGGTAAGTGCCGCCGCTCGTGATGACCTGTAGCGTCGCGTTATTCACGATCGAGGCGCTGCTGACGGCGACGCCGGAACCGGTGGCGAAGGTGATTTCGCTGGCATTGGCGCTGCTGTTGGTGACGGTGCCGACCAACAGATTGTCCAGGGTGGCGAGCAATGTGTTGCCGGACGAGAAGGCCGACGTCGCGTTCACCACGTTCAGATCGCCGGCGGCGGTAGCGAAATTGACGATGGCCCCGGCGCCGATAGCGGCGAAGCTGCCGAATTGCAGCACGGCGCCGCCGGCGATGCCGAAACTGCCGCTTCCGGTCAGCAGGTGATTGCTGGCATCGCCCATGACAAGCAGTGTACCACCGGTGGCAATGACGGTTCCGCCGTTGCTTGTGCTGATGGTGCCGTTTGCGGCGTAGCTGTCGGCAATCGTGCCGAAACCCTCGATCGTGCCGGGACCTGCCGCGACGCTGCCCACCCGGTAGGTGACGTAGTCGAGCGTGCCGCCGCTGAGATCGACCGTGCCGGCATTGACCGCGAGAACCGCGCCGGCGGTCGCGCCAGGGCTGCCGGCCTCGAGCACCTGGCCGCTCGCGACATCGAGCGTTGCGTTGGCGGTGATGCTGATGCCGCCGGCGAGGATGGTGCCGCCGCCGCTGGCAAACAGCGTGATCGGACCGCCGGTGGTTGCAACATTGATGTCGATAAGCGCGCTCTCGGCCGCAGCTCCGGCTGTCGGAGGCGCACTGGCCGCGGACCAGTGTGCCGCACTTGTCCAAACACCGCCGCTGGTGCTTGTCCAGGTATAGGTCGTGACGGCCATCGTGCGCTCCCCAGCTATCGACCCAGACAGTCGGCGCGTTTTGTCCGCGCCCAGTTTCGGTCACTGCCCGGCAGTGGGCAGTCGTCTAAATTTAGTTGCGAATCACGTCTCACGTCAACCGAATTCATGATTTCGCAAGACCGTCTCACCATCGTGACGGCCGCGTGATATACCCATTCCCGCCGCATCGCCTTTCCCGCGCCGTGTCATTGCAAGATCACACCCGTTCAGCGCCACGCCCTCGCCACGCCATGCCATTCTGGCGGCATGCCTTTTCCGCAGGATTCGACATGGTGCCATGATATACGGCTCGTCATGTCGAGACCCCAAACCAGATCTGCCGTGCGGCGCGAACTCGAGACCGGCCTCGCCCATCATCGCGAACACCGACTCGGCGAGGCGGAGACAATTTACCGCACCGTCCTGAGCAAGGCGCCAAGAAACGCGGATGCGCTGAATTTGCTCGGCGTCATCGCCCAGGATTGCGGGCGTGCCGCGGAGGCCGTCGCACTGATTGCGCGGGCGGTGCGAATACGCCGCAACTTTCCGGAGGCGTGGACGAACCTGGCGCGGGCCCAGCGTGCCGCCGGCGATGCCGAAGGAGCAATCCATAGCGCGCGCGAGGCGCTTGCCCTCGAACCGGAGCTTGCCGAGGCGCATGCCCAACTTGGCCGCGCCCTGCTTGACCTCGAGGACAATGAGGCGGCGGCAGCGGCCTGCCGGCGCGCCGTCGAACTGGCGCCCAATGCGCTCGACGCGCAGGTCAATCTCGGCGCCGCGCTGTCGCGGCTGAAGGATTTCCACGGCGCGGCGCAGGCCTACCAGGCGGCCCATGCGCTGATGCCGTTGCGGGCCGAAACCCTGACCGATTTCGGCATGGCGCTGGTGGAGATCGACCGCTGTGACGACGCCCTGCGCTGCCACGAGCGGGCCGTCGCGCTCGCTCCGAATGACGCGCGCACGCACGCCGCGCATGCCGCGGCGCTGCGCAAAGCCCAGGAACCGGTGGCCGCACTCGCGGCTTGCCGCCGTGCGCTGGCGCTGGCGCCGGACCGGATCGATATGTGGATGTTGCTCGGCGGCGGGCTGGCCGCGCTGGGGCAGTTCGACGAGGCGATCGCCATCTACCGGCACATCCTCGAACTGGATCCCGCATGCACCGAGGCCCGGCGCAGCATCGTGGCCGCCGGCGAGCATATGATCGACGCTGGTGAACTGGCGCGGATGGCCGCGGTGGCCGATGACCCGGCGGCGGACGTGGAGCAACGCCTGTCGGCGGGTTACGCATTGGGCGCATTGCTCGACAAGGCCGGGGATTATGATGCGGCCTTCGCCCGGATCGCCGCAGCCAGCCGGCTCGCGCGGGAGCAACAGGCTGCCGAGGGCAAAGGGTTCGATCGTGCCGCGTTCCGCGTGATGCTGCAGCGGCTGATGGGGTACTATTCGGCGCCCCGCCTCGCCGCCCCGCCGGATTTCGGCATCGCCGCGGAACTCCCGGTGTTCATCGTTGGCATGCCGCGCTCCGGAACGACGCTGGTCGAGCAAATCATCGCCAGCCACCCGATTGCGTTCGGCGCCGGTGAGCGCCGCGACATCGGGCGCCTGGCCAAGACGCTCGAATTGGCTGCTGGCTCGCCGGATCCATTCGTTTGGCCGGCGGAAAAGGTGCGTCAGGAAGCCGCGGCATACCTGGAACGATTGCGGGCGATGGCGGGCGAGGCGCGGCGGGTCACCGACAAGATGCCGGACAACGTCCTCTGGCTCGGCCTGATTGCCATGCTCTATCCGCGCGCCCGCATCGTCTGCTGCCGGAGGGATCTGCGGGACGTTTGCCTGTCCTGCTATTTTCAGACCTTCACTGACGGGCTGGCGTGGTCCAACGACCTGCAGGACTGCGCGTTTCGCGCGCTCGGGGTGGAATGGCTGATGGAGCATTGGCGCAAGGCGCTGCCGGTGCCGATGCTTGAGGTGTCGTATGAAGCACTGGTCGCCGATCCGGAAACCGAGAGCCGCCGGCTGATCGAGTTCGTCGGCCTGCCGTGGGATCCGGCCTGTCTCACATTCCATACCACCGAACGCCCGATTCTGACCGCGAGCGTGTGGCAGGTCCGGCAGCCGCTGTATGCCAGTTCGGTCGGTCGCTGGCGGCATTATGAACCCCATCTTGCGCCGCTGATCGCGGCGCTGGATGCGCACGGCGCGGAAGTCGGAATGACGCGGCATGACGAGCATGGCGGCGAGATCGGCGCGGCGAAAGGTTCGGTTGCGGCATGAGTCGGAATATTTTACACCTTGCACCGATAGGTCCGGCGGACGGCCATGCAACGGATTGAGATAAGTGGCATTATTCATTCTGGCATGGTGCGTGCATCCTCAACGACGGGGCGGTCCGCCGCCTTTTTTAGACGACGGAGCAGGATTATCTGATGCGCAAAAGCCTTCTTAGCACCACGGCGGTTTGCACCCTGGTTGCCGCGCTCGCCGCGGCCCCGGTTCCGGCCGCAGCCGGGTCGTACACAGCCGCGACCCTGACATTCAAGAACACCGGCGGGCTTGATTGGAATCCGTCCGGGGCCAATTCGGCAGCGGCGATGGCGAGCTTGCCGAGCTTCAATACTGCCCTCGGCGGCAACCTGAAATCCGTGCTGGTCGTTGAGAACCTGACCTCGAAAATCTCGGGCCAGGCGCAGTTCACCGGGGCGTCGCCCACGCCCGCGACAGTGACGGCCAATTCAAGGGTGTGGTTCGGGAATCCTTCCAGCCTTATGCCACCCGGACTTGCGCCCGCCACCAGCGCGGGTCGCGTTCTGCGGGTGAAGGGCAACCTGGCATATTACACTCACACAACGACAACCAGCAATGGCAAGAAGCTGAACCTGACCAAGCTCAACAACACCTCCCAGCCGTTTGCATCCGGTGCGCTGGCGGCGAGCAATAGCTTCGCGATCAATGCGAGCACGACCTCGCTTGCCAACTGGGAAACGAACGGGCACGGCAACGTCAATCTGGCGCTGCACTCAACGACGACCGGCACGTGGAATTTGACCCGCACCACGCCGACGAGCGGCCACACGTTCCCTGCCTTCGGCCTGAATTTCTCTCCCGCCGTGACCGAGACGCTCACCGCCACGATCAAGTACTTCTATACGGGAAGCGCCGGGCCGACCTCGGCACCCGAGCCCGCATCGGCCCTGTTGCTTGGCGGCGGTCTGCTGGCACTTGGCAAGGTGCGCCGACGTAAGCAGCGCACGCAATCGTAGTTCTTGCGGCGTGTCGCTGAAGCATCGGCGGTTGCGGCGGTTAAGTACCGGGAGAACCGAGACGGCGGACGCTGTCGCGGCGGGCCAGGTCTGAGTGTCGGAGAATTTTACGTCCCGATGGCACCCATCAGCAGGCCTGGACGCGGCCAGGTGGCGCCGACCGGACCGCGGGCCGATCGTACCGGGGCCGAGCGTACCGGGGCCGATCGTACCGGGCCAGACACGTCTCACCGCTGGATGATGGCTGCGCCGTCGCATCGACCGGTACGGGGCACACCACGACCCTGGTCATTCAGCATGTCGCTGTTACATTCCGGGATACCGCGTTACCACACCACGTGGCACCATCCCCGCATCGAACCCGATGGAGTCGGCGCATGAAATTGGCAGCCCTCGCCCTGACCTCGTGCTTATTGCTCGGCATCGGCAGTGCGGTGGCGCAGCCGCCGCCGCCGCCCGGCCCGCCGGGCCCACGCGTCGAGGTGATCCCCACCGCCCCTGGCGCCCGCTATGTCTGGGCCCCTGGGCATTGGCGCTGGAATGGCGTCCGCTACATTTGGGTCGGCGGGAGGTATATCGAGCGCCGCCCGGGCTGGGGCCATTGGGTCGATGGCCACTGGGCCTGGCGGCCGCGCTTCGGGCGCTGGGAGTGGGAACCGGGCCGCTGGGTGCCCTGAGCAAGGTCGCTGTGGCGTGGCGCGGCCGGGGCGACTGCGCCGCCCCGGCTGAGCAAGCCAAGCCGTGATGCGCGAGTTGTGCCACAGCCGAGGCCAGCACGAACCGCGGTCGTGTCGGGGGCTCTGCCCCTGAACCCCCCCTGAAACCGCGCCCCTGAAACCGCGCCCCTGAAACCGCGCCAGGAGGCTCTGCCTCCTGCCTGGGCCGTCTGTTGCGGCCCAGAAGTCACGAATATCTGCTCGCGGCGTGCCGGACCCGCTGCCACGCGCAATGCGGTACACGCCGCCCCGACACGCCGCCCGGCGACCTGGCGCATTCGCGCATTGGACCGGCGAACCGCTCTGGCGCGTTGCCGCGCGGGCGTGTACCGTCGGTTAGCCGGAACGACACGGCCGTAAGCGGGAGGCCGCGCCCCATGCGCCAGCAACCGATCGGCAGCGCCACCCTGGTGCGCTCCGCCATGGCCTATGTCCTGGCCGGCGGCCGCGGCACGCGCCTGCTGGAACTTACCGCCGTGCGCGCCAAGCCCGCCGTGTATTTCGGCGGCAAGAGCAGGATCATCGATTTCGCGCTGTCCAACGCGCTCAATTCCGGCATCCGCCGCATCGGCGTCGCCACCCAGTACAAGGCGCACAGCCTGATCCGCCACATGCAGCGCGGCTGGAACTTCTTCCGCCCCGAGCGCAACGAGAGCTTCGACATCCTGCCCGCGTCGCAGCGCGCCGGCGACCACTGGTATGCCGGCACCGCCGACGCGGTCTACCAGAACATCGACATCATCGCCGACTACGAGCCGCAGTACATGGTCATCCTCGCCGGCGACCACATCTACAAGATGGACTACGAGGTCATGCTGGCGCAACACGTCGAGAGCGGCGCCGACGTGACCATCGGCTGCATCGAGGTGCCGCGCCAGGACGCGAGCGGCTTCGGCGTCATGGCGGTGGATGCCAACGACCGCATCACCGAGTTCGTGGAGAAGCCCCCCAATCCGCCGGGCATGCCCGACAAGCCCGACTTTGCCCTGGCCAGCATGGGCATCTACGTGTTCGCCACCGACCTCATGTTCGAGCAACTCCGCCGCGACGCCGCCGACCCAGCCTCCCGCCGCGACTTCGGCGGCGACATCATCCCCTACCTGGTGAAGCACGGCCACGCCCAGGCGCATCGCTTCGGCCAGTCCTGCGTGCGTTCCGGCTTCGAGCCGCAGGCCTATTGGCGCGACGTCGGCACCGTCGATGCCTATTTCGAGGCCAACCTGGATCTCACCGACGTGGTGCCGGCGCTCGATTTGTTCGATCGCGACTGGCCGATCTGGACCTATGGCGAGATCACGCCGCCCGCCAAGTTCGTGCACGACCAGGACGGCCGCCGCGGCGAGGCGGTCTCGTCGCTGGTGTCCGGCGGCTGCATCATCTCCGGCGCCCGCCTGCGCCGCTCGCTGTTGTTCACCGGCGTGCACGTGCATTCGTACGCGCAGTTGGAGAACGCGCTGATCCTGCCGAACGCCGATATCGGCCGCCACGCGCGGCTGCGCAACGTGATCGTGGAGAAGGACGTGCGCATCCCGCCCGGAATGATCGTGGGCGAGGATCCCGCACTCGATGCCAGGCGCTTCCGCCGCACCGAGAAGGGCGTCTGCCTGATCACACAGGCGATGATCGACAGGCTGGCCGGGTGAGTGCGCTCACCGTTCTCAGTGTCGTTTCCGAGCTGTTTCCGCTGATCAAGACCGGGGGCCTCGCGGATGTCGCTGGGGCGTTGCCAGCGGCCCTGGAGGCGGAGGGCGTGCACACCGTCACCCTGGTGCCTGGCTATCCGGCGGTGCTGCGCGGCCTGGTGGACCCCACGCCACTGCACCGCTTCCCCGACTTGTTCGGCGGCCCGGCCACGCTGCTGCGCGGCACCGCGGCGGGGCTGGACCTGTTGGCGATCGACGCCCCGCATCTCTACGCGCGCCTGGGCGGACCTTATTTCACCCCCGACGGGCACGACTGGCCCGACAACGCGCAGCGCTTTGCCGCGCTGTCGGAGGTCGCGGCGCGGATCGCCGGGGAGTCGATCGGCGGCATCGCCCCCGACGTGCTGCACGCGCATGACTGGCAGGCGGGCCTCGCCCCCGCCTACCTGCAGTATCGCGGCGGCCGTCGGCCGGGCACCGTGATGACGGTGCACAACCTGGCCTTCCAGGGCCGCTATTGGTCCGGCCTGCTGGGCGCGCTGCACCTGCCGCCCGAGTCGTTCAGCATCGACGGCGTCGAGTGCTACGGCGACATCGGTTTCCTCAAGGCCGGCCTGTATTTTGCCGACCGCATCACGACCGTCTCGCCCACCTACGCGGCCGAGATCCAGACGCCGGCCGGGGGCATGGCGCTGGACGGGCTGCTGCGGACCCGCTCCTCGGTGCTGAGCGGCATTCTGAACGGCATCGATGACGCGGTTTGGGATCCCGCCGCCGACGACCTGATCGTGGCGGACTTCTCCTGGCGCAGGCCGGAGCAACGCGCGGCGAACAAGGCATCGTTGCAGGCGTGGTTCGGGGTGGACACCGCGCCCGACGCGCTATTGCTCGGCGTGGTCAGTCGGCTGACCTGGCAGAAAGGCGTCGACCTGGTGCTGGGCGCGATCGATGAGATCCTGCGGTTGGGCGGCCAACTGGTTGTGCTCGGCGCCGGCGAGCCGGGGCTGGAGGCGGCGTTGCGAGCCGCCGCCGCCGCGCATCCCGGCCGGATCGGCTGTGTGATCGGCTATGACGAGGCGGTGGCGCACCAGATCCAGGCCGGCGTCGATGCGCTGCTGGTGCCGTCGCGCTTCGAACCCTGCGGCCTGACTCAGCTCTGCGCCATGCGCTACGGCGCCTTGCCGATCGTGGCGCGCGTCGGTGGCCTGGCCGACACGGTGATCGACGCGAACGCCGCCGCGTTGGCCGCCGGCACCGGGACCGGCCTGCAATTCTCCCCGGTGACGCAGGAGATGCTGCACGCGGCGCTGCGGCGCGCGGCCGCGCTGTGGCGTCGGCCGGCGGTGTGGCGGCGGTTGCAGGAGAACGCGATGCGCGCGGACGTGTCCTGGCGGCGCCCGGCGGGTGAGTATGCGAGGCTCTATCGGGAGATCGCCGTGCCCGTGGTTCAGGCGGCGGAGGCGGCGGCGTAGGGCGGTAGCCTTGATGCGCGCGTCAGGGCGGACCGGTGCCGATCGGTGCGCTGAACAACGTTGTCGGCAGCGCCGGCTCGGCGGCATCCGCCGGCACCGCTGACGCAGCTTCACTCGCCGGCGGCAACGAATCTGCCGCATCCGGCGGC
>DATJNA010000145.1:0-10047 GCA_035508435.1 Acetobacteraceae bacterium
GACCCATCTGCTCCGGGCCATCGCCTCAGCCGACCTTCGCCCACCGTGACACCTCGGGAGCCGCACGCCCACACACGCAGTCCGTCAACACGCCTAGCCAAGCCAGGAAAAATCAGATGAGATTCATTTAGAATTGCTGGCTATTTCCCAACGCGCCGCGATACGCCAGCGCGCCACGATCCGCCAGTCGCGCCGCTATTTCCCAACGCGCCGCGATACGCCAGTGCGCCGCGATCCGGCGTGCCGCGATCCGCCGGCGCGCCGCTATTCCGCGGCGGGCTGCAAATGCTCCAGCAGCCGCGGCATCAGCTCCACCAGATTGCAGGGCCGATGCCGGTTGTCGAGTTGCGACACCAGTATGTCGTCCCAGGCGTCCTTCACCGCGCCGGTGCTGCCGGGCAGCGCGAAGAGATAGGTGCCGCCGGCGACGCCGCCGAGGGCGCGCGACTGCATGGTGGACGTGCCGATCTTGTGATAGCTCAGCATGCGGAACAATTCGCCGAAGCCCTCGATCTTCTTGTCCAGCACATGCTCGAACGCTTCCGGCGTGACGTCGCGGCCGGTGACGCCGGTGCCGCCGTTGGTGATCACCACGTCGATCTCCGGATCGGCGATCCAGCAACGCAGATGGTGCTCTATCGTGCTGACGTCGTCCTGGCAGATCGTGCGCGCGGCAACGCGGTGGCCGGCCTTGACGATGCGCTCGGCCAGCGCGTCGCCCGAGGTATCGTTGGCGGCTGTTCGCGTGTCCGAGACCGTGAGCACGGCGATGTTCACCGCGAGGAACGGACGGCTTTCGTCGATGCGCGCCATGGGCGTGTCTCCTGCCAAAGCGGCCGCCCGCCGGGCGTCGGTACGCCAGGCATCAGGGCAGCCACGCTTCGGCGATTTTGCGCCCGGCGGCGGGCGGCGTGAAGCGGGGGAAGCTGCCCGCGGCCATCTCGTCCAGGCTCGGCGCGGGAAGGTGCAGGCGCGCCGCGTAGATCCATGAGAAGGTCAGCGTGCGCTCGACGAAGCGGCGGGTTTCGTCGTTGGGAATCGCCTCGATGAACAGCAGGGGATCGCGCTCGTCGCGGATGTCGGCGGCCCAGTGCAGATAGGCGTTCGGGCCGGCATTGTAGCTGGCGAGCAAGCGCAGCAGGTTGTCGCCGATCGACTCCTGCGCGGCGAGGTACAGCAGGTAGCGCTGGCCCAGCTCCAGGTTCAGCGCGGGATCGTGCAGGGGCACCGCGACGCGGCTGTCGATGGATTGCACGGTGGCGGGCATCAGTTGCATCAGGCCCCTGGCACCGGCGGCGGACACCGCGGCGGGATCGAAATTCGATTCGACCCGGGTCAGGGCGTAGACCAGCGCCGGATCGATGCGGAACCCGCCGGCGGGATGCAGCGGCGGCAACGCGACCTGCGCGAGGTCGCCTGCGTCCGGATCGGCCTCGGCGTTCCAGGCGGCGAGCTGTGCGGCGCAGTCGGAGAGACCGACGCCGGCGGCGACCAGCAGCAGGGCGCGGCGCAGCGGCGGATTGTTGCGCACGTCCGGCCACAGGCTTTGCAGCTCCGCCGAGGCGCGTTCCGGCTGGCCCACCTGCAACAGGGCGAAGGCGCGCCAGCCCGCATCGGTGGCGGCGATGGCGTCCACGTCCGCCTGCGACAACAGGGCATTGCTCGGCACGATGCCGGTCGGCAGGCCCAGCATGCGCCGGGCGAGGATGCCGTGCAGCGTGGTCCGCTGTGCCGCGGCTTCGCGCAACCAGTGGAGGGCGGCGGGGGCGTCGTCCGCTTGCTCCGCGGCGCGCGCGCTCCAGAACGCGGCGGCGGCCCGCTGGGACGGCGTGGCAAGCGGCGCTTCCGCGGCGTTCACGAAGAGCTGGCGTGCCTCGGACCGACGGCCGAGGCGCCAGGCGGCCAGGCCGCCGACATACGGGGCGAGCCCGACTTCCTGGGCGGCGGGCGCGCCTCGTATCGCCTGCCGGGCAACGTGCAGCGTCTCGCTGTCGTCGTTGCGGGCGAACAAGCCGCGGGCGACCTCACCGCGCAGCAGCGAGGCGTAGGCGGGCGACAGCGTTGTTCGGCGATCGATCAGGTGCAGCGCCGCGGCAGCGTTGCCATGATCGACGCGGGCAGCGACGGCCGCTTCCAGCGCCGGCTGCCGTGGCAGCGGAGGCGGATCATCCGCCACCGGCAAGGGCGGCGGCGGCGGCACCGGCTCGTTTGGGGGCGGCGCCGCGACGGGCAGCGGCGGCAGGGCGGCGCCGCGCGGCAGGCGGCGGCGCAGCAGGGCTCGAATCGCGGCGGCGTCGGGTTGGCTGGCGAAGTGGTCCAGCCAGGCGGTCAGCTCGGCGGCGGTCGACTGGTGGAAGCGGCCGAGATAGCGCTGCGCCTGGAGCGGACCGAGCAACAGATCGCTCTGCATGCGCACGATGTCGCGATCGGCGCCGGCCAGCTCGCCGCGCGCCTGGAGCACGAATGCCTGTCGCGCCAGCGCGGCATCGCTGGGATCGAGCGGCTGCGGCAGCGCGACGCCGGCGTTGCCGTCCGGCGGCGCGAGGCGCGGTACCGCCATGGCGGTCTCATCGTTGGCGTTGGCCCGCGCTCCGGCGGCCGAGGCGAGGGCTCCGGCCAGGATTGCGACCCCGGCGAAGAACGCCCGGGCGCGCGGCAGCCGAGAGCACGTGACGGTCACCCCAAGCATGGGCAGGGTCGCTACAGGCACAATGCTGAGACGGCAACCCTCGTTGGTGAGACTGGTCTCACACTGTTGGACGCCTGATGCAATATCAGGAGGTTGCATCAGGCGGTTCGTCTTGTGACAGGGGGTCACGTTTTGGCGAAATCGGCGTCCAGCGTCCGGCGCAGCAATCGCAACGCCGCCCAGGCCTCGCGGCGAGCGCCGGGAGTTCGCGCGACCATGGCGGGGTTGGGCATTGCCAAGGCGGGGACCGGTGGCGGATGGCCGGGAACGGCGATGTCGGCCCAGGCTGGGGCGCTGCGCCGGCGTGGCGTGCCGATCAGGGTGCGGGCGGCGAGCGGGCCCGCGATGACCATCCGGGCGGGCTTCACCAGGGCAATCAAGCGGTGCAGGAAGGGCACGCAGAGGGCGATCTCAGCCGGATTGGGGGGACGACCGCCGGGCGGGCGCCAGGGGATCATCGGGGTCAGCAACAGGTTGTCGCGGGTCAGGGCGATGCTGGCCAGCATGCGGTCGAGCAATGCGCCGTCGGGGCCGGCGAACGGCAGGCCGCTGCGGTCCTCGGCTTCGCCGGGAGGCTCGCCAATCAGCAGCAGGCCGGATTCCGGGTTGCCGGCGGCGAACACCAGATTGGCCGCGGTGTCGCGCAAGGCACAGCCATCGAAGGCGGCGAGCGCGGCGCGGAGCGCGTCGAGGGTCTGCGCCTGACCGGCGAGGGCTGCGGCACGGGACGTGGGCGTGGCCGAGGTTGGCAGCGCTGCCGGCGCCGGGGGGGCTCGCCTGGGAGAAGGAGCCGGAACTCCGGCCTGCCCCGCTCGCGCCTCCTGGCCTTGTGCTGCCGCCTGGCTGCCAGCCCGCAACCGATCGACCGGCGCGTCCTCCAGCGCTTCGTCGGCGCCCCACTCGATTTGCAGCCGCAACAGTGCCAGCGCGTCCATCGGCGAGTCCTGCCCGTCCGCCGCGCCAGGCGCAACGGCCGTGCGCGGCGCCAAGCGGCCGGCCTGCGCGCCGCGACAGGCGGCAGCCAGCGCGCCGTGCCAGGCGGCAGCCAGCCCGCCGCGACGGGCGGCAGGATTGTGAAGACGCCACGGCGACCGGACCGCCGTGCTTTGTGAGGTCCGCACCGCACCGGCGCTGTACCAGCCGCGCTGATCGCGCGTTTTGCGCGACGGCGGCACAGTGCCTAGGGTGCGCGCAACAGCCGGAGGACCAGCAATATGGCGGAGGACCTACCCCCGCGCGAGGCCATGGAATTCGATGTGGTGATTGTCGGTGGCGGCCCCTCGGGCCTGGCCGCGGCGATCCGCCTGAAGCAGCTCGCGCCGGACGCCTCCGTCTGCCTGGTGGAAAAGGGCGGCGAGATCGGTGCCCATATCCTGTCCGGCGCCGTGATCGAGCCGCGGGCGCTGAACGAGCTGATCCCGGACTGGAAGCAAAAGGGTGCCCCGCTCGACACGGCCGCGACCGAGGACCGGTTCCTGTGGTTGACCGAAACAAGATCCTATAAGCTGCCGACGCCGCCGCAGATGAACAATCACGGCAACTACATCGTTTCGCTGGGCAATGTCTGCCGCTGGCTGGGCCAGCAGGCCGAGGCGCTGGGCGTCGAACTGTATCCGGGCTTCGCCGCCGCCGAGTTCCTGGAGGACAACGGCCGGGTGGTGGGCATCGCCACCGGCGACATGGGCCTCGGCAAGGATGGCGAGCCCACCGGGAATTTCCAGCGCGGCATGGAACTGCGCGCCCGCTACACATTGTTCGCCGAGGGCTGCCGCGGCTCGCTCTCCAAGCGACTGATCGAGCGCTTCGGCCTGCGCGACGGCCACGATCCGCAGACCTACGCGATCGGCATCAAGGAGCTGTGGGAAATCCCGGAAGAGAACCACCGCCCGGGCCTGGTGGAGCATTCCATCGGCTGGCCGCTGGACAGCGGAACCTACGGCGGTTCGTTTCTCTACCATTTCGGCAATCGCCTGGTCTCGTATGGGTTCGTCATCGGACTGGACTACCGGAACCCGTGGCTGTCGCCGTTCGACGAGATGCAGCGGTTCAAGACGCATCCCGCGGTACGCGGTCATTTCGCCGGCGGCCGGCGCATCAGCTACGGCGCGCGCGCGCTGAACGAGGGCGGCTTGCAGTCGATTCCGACCCTGGTGTTCCCCGGCGGCGCGCTGATCGGCGATGCCGCGGGCTTCCTCAACGTGCCGAAGATCAAGGGCACGCACACCGCGATGAAATCCGGCATGCTGGCGGCCGAAGCGGTGGTGGGCGCGCTCGCCGGCGGACCGCCGGAGCTGACCGTCTATCCCAACCTGCTGCACCGAAGCTGGGTGTGGGATGAGCTGTCCGCCGTGCGCAACATCCGCCCCGCGTTTGCCAAATTCGGCATGTGGGGCGGGCTGGCCTATGCCGGAATCGACACCTACGTGCTGCGCGGCAAGGCGCCCTGGACACTGCACCATCGCCATCGCGACAACGAAACGCTGACCGATGCGGCTGCAGCGTCGCAGATCGCCTATCCGAAGCCGGATGGCGTGCTGACCTTCGACCGGCTGTCCTCGGTGTTCATCAGCAACACCAACCACGAGGAGAACCAGCCGGCCCACCTGCACCTGCTGGATCCGGTGAAGGCGATCGCGGTGAACTGGGAGCAATACCGCAGCCCGGAGGCTCGGTATTGTCCGGCCGGGGTCTACGAAATCGTCGACGCCGAGGCAGGCACGCCGCGCTTGCAGATCAACGCGCAGAATTGCGTGCACTGCAAGACATGCGACATCAAGGATCCGACGCAGAACATCGATTGGGTGACGCCGGAAGGCGGCGGCGGGCCGAATTATCCCGGCGGGATGTAGCATCCACCCGATCTCATTGCCCGATGTCATGGCGAGGTCCAAAGCGCCGCGGCAACCTCGGTCCGGTTGACCCACGGGCGGTTGTGCGCCGGCGCGAACGAGTTTGCTGCGTCGCGCCACGCTTCGCCCGCGGTCCTCGCGATGACACGCGCGGTCCTGGCAACGACACCCGCGGCCTTCGCGATGACACTCGCGGTCCTGGCAACGACACGCGCGGCCCTCGCGATGACATGCGTGCCGACATGGCCCGCGCGTCGCTCCCGGTCCGGCAATGACCGGGGTAGCGGCGCTTCACGGTCCGTGGTCCTCGGCGTAAGCTCGGCGTCAGCAGAACTTCGGGAGGAGGGTGGGCGCATGTCTCTGTCCGGCATCGCCGCGGAATCCACGGTCGCCTGGCCGTCGAACGGCATCAGCGAAGTGCCGTTCCGCGTCTATACCGACGCGGCGCAGTACCAGCGTGAGCAAGAGCGGATCTTCCAGGGGCCCACGTGGCATTATCTGTGCCTGGAGGTGGAGCTGGCGAAGCCGGGCGACTACGTCGCCACCACCATCGGCGAGACCGCGGTGATCGTGGTGCGTGGCGCCGACGGCGCGGTCAACGCCTTCGTCAACCGCTGCGTCCATCGCGGCAACCTGCTTTGCCTGGAACGCAACGGATCGGCCAAGGAATTCTCCTGCATCTATCACGGCTGGACCTATGACCTGACGGGCCAGCTTACCGGCGTCGCCTTCGAACATGGCGTGAAGCGCCAGGGCGGCATGCCGCCCGAGTTCCGCAAGGAAGAGCATCGGCTGCGCCGGCTGCGCACCGCCACGCTCGGCGGCCTGGTGTTCGGCACGTTCAGCGATGCGGCGCCGGACCTCGAGAGCTATCTCGGCGCCGACGTCACGCGCGGCCTGCTGCGCGTGATGAACCGCACGCCGCGCCTGCTTGGCCGCAGCACGCAGGTGATGCCGAACAACTGGAAGCTGTATTTCGAGAACGTGAAGGACACCTACCACGCCTCCATCCTGCACTTGTTCCTGACCACCTTCCGCATCAACCGGCTGAGCATGCCGGGCGGCATCTACATCAACCGCGAGGGCGGCAACCACTACAGCTACGCCAAGCTGGACTACGCCGCCGAGGACGCCGACTACAAGGCCGCCCAACTGCGTGCCGACAGCGAGTTCCGGCTGCAGGACAACTCGGTGGTGGAGTCGGTCGACGAGTACGGCGACCAGATCTCGGTGCAGATTCTGACGATCTTCCCCGGCATGGTGCTGCAGCAGGTGCGCAATACCATCGCGGTGCGGGTGCTGCGTCCGCGCGGCGTGGACAAGGCGGAGCTGGAATGGATCCATCTCGGCTTCGACAGCGACGACGAGGCGATGACCGAGCGCCGCCTGCGCCAGGGCAACCTGATCGGCGCCGCCGGCTACATCTCGATGGAGGACGGCTG
Source organism: Acetobacteraceae bacterium (assembly GCA_035508435.1). Classification (GTDB taxonomy): domain Bacteria; phylum Pseudomonadota; class Alphaproteobacteria; order Acetobacterales; family Acetobacteraceae; genus JASHVB01. Next base: position 6,981 of record DATJNA010000145.1, read on the forward strand.
CGTCGGCGGCTTCGTGCAGCGCGCGCTGCAATACAACGACGACGGCGCCGGCCTGGTGATGATGGGCGGGCACGAGGCGGAGTCACAGACGTTCCGCGCCAGCGAGGCGGCGATCCGCGGCTTCTGGAAACACTATCGCGCCCTGATGGGCGAATGACGATGGACGACCCCGCGCTGCGTCACGGCATTCACGAGCTGATCGCCGAATACGCCGAATGCATCGATGAGGACCGGCTGGAAGCGTGGCCCGAATTGTTCGCGGACCCGTGCCGCTATCTGGTGACCAGCCGCGCCAACCATGCAGCCGGGCTGCCGCAGGGCGTGATGTATGCGGCGTCGCGCGGCATGCTGCTGGACCGCGTGTTCTCGCTGCGACGTGCCAATATCTACGAGCCGCACCGCTATCGCCACGTCGTCGGCCCGGTGCGGCTGAAAGGCGTGGAAAGCGGCATCGCCACGGTGCATGCGCATTTCATCGCCGCCCGCATCATGCATGACGGCGCCACCAGCTTGTTCGCCACCGGCCGCTACCTGGACCGCATCGACGTCGCCGCCACACCGTTCCGCTTCCGCGAGCGCATCGTGGTGCTGGACAGCGACAAGATCGACACGCTGCTGGCGATCCCGCTATAGGCGGTACAAATGTCATTGCGAGGACCGCGAGCGAAGCGTCGCGGGACGAAGCAACCTCGGTCGTAACGGCGCGTGGTCGTCCGTCCATGCCCTGAACGGGATTGCTTCGTCCCGCCGCGCTGCGCTGGCGGTCCTCGCAATGACAGAGGTCGCAATGACAGCGTTGAACTCGCTGCGTCGTCGGCAGTGACTTGTTGCAGGAGAATCCACCATGCCCGTCGTCGAGACCGAACGCCACGGCCAGATCCTGATCGTGCGCATGAACCGCCCCGAGCGGTTGAACGCGCTGAACCACGAACTGCGCTCGCTGCTGGCGGAGACCTGGACCGCGTTCCGCCACGACAACGAGCTGGAGGTGGCGATCTTCACCGGCACGGGCCGCGCCTTCTGTGCCGGCGAGGACATGAAGGAGTCGTTGCAGAACGGCGCCCCCGGCGGGCGGCGGCCAGCCATGGAGGACCCGTTCATGTCCGGCGCCCTGGAGAAGCCGGTGATCGCCGCGGTGAACGGCTTTGCCATGGGCGGCGGCTTCATGCTGGTGGAACGCACCGACCTGCGCCTCGCCGTCCGCGGCGCCATTTTCGAAGTCTCCGAGGCCAAGCGCTGGCTGCTGGGCGGCTACAATCACGGCCATCTCGCCAATCTGCCATTTCCGATCGCGATGGAAATGGCGCTCGGCTTCCGCTTCACCGCCGAGCGATTCTACGAGCTGGGTTTCCTCAACCGGCTGGTGGATGCGGACGAACTGATTCCCGGCGCGCTGGCAATGGCGGAGCATTTGCTGACCCTGCCGCCGGCGTCGCGCGTGAATACCGTGCATATGATGCGCGCCATGCGTCCCGCGCCGACGCCGCAACAGCAACGGCTGGCGGCGGCGCTGCATGAGCATGGCGCCAAGAGCGACCTGATGGAGTCCCGCGCCGCCTTCGCCGAGAAGCGGCCACCACGCTTCAAGGGCTGGAACGACCCCCAGGACCGCTACCGGCTGCCGCGGATCGACACGCCGGCGGCGTAGGGCAAACGCCGTTCGCCGACGCAATGTTCGCCACGGGCATGACAAAGCCCGCGCCGTCCGGCCAGGCGTCGCCGTAGTTCTCCCGCCGGCAGTTCAAATCACCCCCTGCTCTCGCAGCGCCGATACCTCCGGCTCCGGCAGTCCCAGCCAGTCGTGATAGATTTCCATATTATGCTGCCCCAGTGACGGGCTGGGCACCGGCGGTACCCGATCGGCCCCGTGCAGGCGCAGCGGCGTGCTCGGGGTGATGATCGGACCAAGCGCCGGATGGTCGATCCGCTCCAACATGCCGCGTTCGTGCATATGCGGATCGTTCATCACCTCCACCGCGTTGCGAACCGGTGCACAGGGAATGCGGTAGCGCTTCGTCGCCGCCACCACCTCCATCTTCGGCAGCGTGCCGGTCCAGGCGGCCACCACTGCCTCGCACTCCGCCATGTGGGCGGTGCGGTCGGCGTTGGTGCGGAAGCGCGGATCGTCGCGCAGGTCCTCGCGGCCCATCGCCTGGAGCAAGTTGGTCCAGTGGCCCTCGGTGACGACGTGGATCGCGACCCAGCCGTCGCTGGTGCGAAAGGTGTTGTACGGCGCGCTGGACAGCCCGGCCTGGCGATTGCCGGCGCGCGGCGGCACCTTGCCGGTGCGCTGGTAGTAATCGAAGCTGGCGGCGAGCGATGAATACACCGTCTCCTGCATCGCCACTTCGACAAGCTGGCCCTGGTTGGTTTGCTCGCGTTGCAGCAGCGCGGTGACCACCGCGGCATAGAGATGGATGCCGCCCATGAAATCCACCAGCGTCGGCCCGGCCTTCATCGGCGGGCCGTCCGGGTCGCCGGTGATGCTCATGATGCCGGAATGCGCCTGGATGGTGAAATCCATTGCCAGGCTGTCGCGGTCCGGACCGCTGATGCCGAAGCCGGTACCCGTGGCATAGACCAGCCGTGGACTGACCGCCTTCAGCACGTCGTAGCCGACGCCGAGTTGGTCCATCGTGCCGGGGGAGAAATTCTCCAGCAGCACGTCGGCCCGCCTGGCCATTTGCAGCAGAAGATCGCGCCCGCGCGGCGATTTAAGGTTCAGCGTGATGCCGCGCTTGTTGGCGTTCAGCATGGCGATCGGCAGCGTGGTGTCGCCCGTGCCGGTGGCGAGCACGCGGCGGCGCAGCGGCTCGCCGCCGGGTTGCTCGATCTTGATCACGTCAGCGCCCGCCTTGGCCATCAGCAGCGTGGCGTAGGGGCCTTGGTAGATCTGGCCGAAATCCAGCACGGTAATGCCGGCGAGCGGGGTGGTCATGGGGCGAATCTCCGGGGCGATGTCCGGCAGCATACAATCAGGCTGGGCCGAGGGGTAAACGCGTGGCCTGCCCCGGTGCAGGGGTGAGGAGTTGGCAAACCGGGACACAGATATTGGGCGGACTGCTGG
>DATJNA010000146.1:0-20949 GCA_035508435.1 Acetobacteraceae bacterium
CGCGTGCGCTGTCGAAGCAACTGCTGCAGCGCGGCATCCGTGTGAACGGTGTTGCGCCGGGGCCAATCTGGACACCGCTGATTTCCGCCGGCTATCCGCCGGAGCTGATTTCCGCCAGCCATCCGCCGGAGAAGACGGCGAGGCACGGCACCAATGCGCCGATGGGGCGGCCGGGACAGGCGGACGAGGTGGCGCCCTGCTACATCTTCCTGGCCTCGGAAGATGCGTCCTGCATGACCGGACAAATTCTGCATCCGAACGGCGGCACCGTCGTCTACGGCTGACCACGCCCACCCCCCCTCGGCATGACGTTGTCGGCGAACCGCGCTAGCCTGCGCGGCGAGCCGACGTCGTCAATGGGAGGGAAACATGCGCGGTGTGGTGTTTACCGGTGGTCGCGAACTCGAATTGATGGAGTTTCCCGACCCAACGCCAGGGCCGCACGAGGTCGTGGTGGAGATGAAGGCTTCCGGCATGTGCGGCAGCGACCTGCACCAGTACCGGCGGCCGAAGACCAGCGGCGGCGCCAATGCAACGGGACTGCCGGCCAATCCCAATCCGGTGATCGCCGGGCACGAACCATGCGGCGTTGTCGCCGCTGTCGGGTCGGCCGTGTCGGAGAAGGAAGCACGGGTCGGCGAGCGCATCATGGTGCACCATTACCAGGGCTGCACCCAGTGCAATCATTGCCGTGCCGGTTGGCAGCAGCTTTGCCAGGAAGTGCCGGTGAAAGTGTACGGCAGCAATTCACATGGCGGCCATGCGAAGTATCTTTGCGTCCCCGCCAACACCATGGTGCCGCTGCCGGATGAATTGAGCTTCCCGGCCGGTGCTGCGATCGCCTGCGGCTCCGGCACCGCCTATAGCGCGCTGCGGCGGATGAACCTGTCGGGCAATGATACCCTTGCGATCTTCGGCCAGGGGCCGGTCGGATTGGCCGGCACTCAGTTCGCGAAAGCGATGGGCGCCCGGGTGATCGCGCTGGACGTGAACCCGCAGCGGCTGGAACGCGCCAGGGAATTCGGCGCCGATGAGACGGTGAACCCCGGTTCCAATGATCCGGTCGCCGCCATCAAGGATCTCACGCACGGCCGCTATGCCGACCTGGCGCTCGATACGTCGTCCAACCCGGAGGCTCGGCTGAACGCGATCCGCAGCACGAAGGTGTGGGGCACCATGTGCTTCGTCGGCGAAGGCGGCGACGTGCACATCGACGTCAGCCCGCATCTGCTGCGGCGGCAGATGACGCTGATCGCGTCGTGGACGTTCTCCAACATCATCCAGGCCGAATGCGCGCGGTTCTGCGTCGAGCGCAAGATCGACGTCGACCGCCTGTTCACCCACCGCTGGAAACTGGATCAAGCCGAAGAAGCCTACAAACTGTTCGATAAGCAGAGCGACGGAAAAGGCGTGTTCATGATCTGACACGCCCGCGGCGTGGCGCGTGCGGTATGCGTGGACATGGGTCACGCCGCGAGCAGGTCCGTCGCCGCGGCAAACGCCCGCGCCACAGACAAATCCTGCATCTGCCGCGTCGTTGCGGTTACCGCCGCCGCGCTCCGGCCGGAGGGTGCGTATTCCGCCGCATCGGTCGGTCCGAACAGCCCGAGCGTCGGCGCTCCGGCCGCCGCGGCGAGGTGCATCAGGCCGGAATCGTTGCCGGCGAAGAATGCGGCCAGCGCCAGGCAAGCGGCGGCCTCCGGCACGTTCAGCCGGCCGGTCAGGTCGATCGCTTCAGGCAACGCTTGCAGCAGCGGCGCCGCCAGGGCGCTTTCCCAATCTCCCGGGCCAGCGAACACCGCGGGCACGGCGCCCGGCAGCGGTCCAGCCGCCAACGCGCGGAACAACGCGACAAACCGTTCCGCGGGCCAAATTTTCGGCTGCCAGTTGGCGGTGGGCGCCAGCGCCACGATCGGGCGGTCCGCCGGCAGCAACGACGCGGCACGCGCGCGGTCCTCCGGCGCGGTCCACACCACCGGGTGTGGCGGCGGGTCCAATCGCAGCACCGCCGCGAGTTGCGCGATCTTCGGGCCGGAGCGGCGCCGCATCACGGCGCGGCGCCGTGTCGGAACCGTCCAGGCGAAGGCTGAGCCGCGGATGTCCACCACAAGGTCCCAAACCGTCGAGACGGTTTCCAACCACAGGCCGGGCCAGTGCAAACGATAGGGACGCTTGTCCACCACGATCGTGCGCTCGCGATTCGGCATGCGCGCGAACACCCCTTCCGCCACCGGGCCGCAGGCGATGGTAATGCGCGCCTGCGGATGGGCCTGAATCATGGAGTCGAGCAAGCCGGTGGACAGCACGGCGTCGCCAAGGCGATTCGAGGTCACGAACAGGATGCGCATTGCGCTGCGGGCTTAGCAGCCGCGCGGATGTTGCGCGAGCGTCCGGTTTGACGCCGCCCGAGCGCTTCGGCAGCGTACCCCCGAACGGGCGGACAGGATGGAGGGCAGCCTCATGTCGGACCTGACGTTGGTGCCGATCGGCGAAGATTATCCCGAGCTGCGCGATTCCGTGCGGCGCATCTGCGCGCGCTATCCCGGCAGCTATTGGCAGGGGCTGGAGGACAAGGAGGCGTATCCCAGCGAATTCATCAACGAGCTGACGCAGGCGGGATTCCTGGGCGCGCTGATCCCAGAGGAATATGGCGGCTCCGGCCTGCCCGTCCGCGCGGGGGCAGCGATCCTGGAAGAGATCAATGCCAGCGGCTGCACCGCCAGCCAGGGCCATGCGCAGATGTATATCATGGGCACGCTGCTCCGGCACGGCAACGAGGCGCAGAAGCGCCGCTACCTGCCCGAGATCGCCGCCGGCCGCATCCGCCTGCAGGCGTTCGGCGTGACCGAGCCCACCACCGGATCGGACACAACGCAGCTGAAGACACGCGCGGTGCGCGACGGCGATTCCTATGTGGTGACCGGGCAGAAGGTGTGGACGTCGCGTGCGTTGTACTCGGACATGATGCTGCTGCTGGCGCGCACCACGCCGGTGGACCAGGTGAAGCGCCGCAGCGATGGGCTGTCGGTGTTCCTGATCGATCTCAGTACGAAGAACCAGGGCAAGGGGCTGGAGATCCGCCCGATCAAGGCGATGATCAACCACAACACCACGGAAGTGTTCTTCGACAATTTCCGCATTCCGGCCGACAGCCTGATTGGCGAGGAAGGCCGCGGCTTCCGCTACATCCTTGACGGCATGAACGCCGAACGCATCCTGGTCGCGAGCGAGGCCGTCGGCGACGGCCGCTGGTTCGTACGGAAGGCGACGCAATACGCCAAGGACCGCGTCGTGTTCGGCGCTCCGATCGGCCGGAACCAGGGCGTGCAGTTTCCCATCGCTCGCGCCTGGGCGGAGCTGGAGGCGGCCGACATGATCTGCCGCCGCGCCGCGGCGTTGTTCGATGCCGGCCAGGAATGCGGCGCCGATGCAAACATCGCCAAGCTGCTGGCGAGCGAGGCATGCTGGAAGGCGGCCGAGACCGCCATGCAGACGTTCGGCGGGTTCTCCTATGCGCGGGAATACGAGATCGAGCGCAAATGGCGCGAGACGCGGATCTATCAGATCGCGCCGATCTCGACGAACCTGATCCTTGGCTATGTCGGCCAGCACGTGCTGGGGTTGCCGAGGTCGTACTAGGGTCCGCCGTCATTGCGAGCCTGGTAATTGCGAGCCTTGTCATTGCGAGCACCGCGAGCGAAGCGTGGCGGGACGAAGCAATCTCGGTCGGGAGTGCCCACGCACAACGGGGTTGCCGCGCTTTCCCGGGCATCGCGGTGACAGGCACGATTGGCAGCGGTTGAGGTGGAGATCAAATGATACCAAATTAACGCATCACGCGATGCGAAGGCTAATGCGCCATGTGCAAGCCTGACGAGCTTCAACCCCGCTTTACAGCTTAAGCTCAGCGCGTGTTCGGCAGTCCCGATGAGGCAAGAGAGTGGCTCAGCGCACCGCAACTGAGGTTCGACAGGCGGACGCCCATTGAGGTAGCCGCGACGGGTCTCGGCGAGAGGATGGTCGAGCGGATTCTAACGAATATCGAATACGACCTGCCAGCCTGACAGGCGATGCGTCTTGCTCGCAACGGAACGTATACGAAACGGAGTGAGTTGGCAACGGGACGGATTTGCAACGGAACAGATGTGTATCCTGTTAAGAAGGAGGACGTCTCAGCTTCCGCAAGTCCGGGCGCCTGAGCGGCGGCGTCCATCTGTTCCGACCGATCGTGCGCCGGTAGACTGCCGCGTCAGCCAATCAAGAGAACAATCATGCCCCTTCCCGCCATTTCGCTCGTCGCCGTCCCCGGCCGCCGCCGACTCACCGTCGAACTGGCGCAGGAGATCGAGCGCCGCGGCTTCGCCGGTATCTACTCGCCGTCGATATTCGGCAACATGTCGCTGTGTGAAGCGCTGGCGTGGAACACCAAAACCATTCCGTTCGGCACCGCCATCGCGCCGATCTATTCCCGCACGCTCGGCGACTTCGCACAGAGCGCCGCGTTCATCCATGAGATTTCCGGCGGGCGCTTCAGCCTGGGGATCGGCGTGGCGCATGGCCCGAGCCATGTCCGCATGGGTGTCACGCCCGGCAAGCCGCTCGGCGACACGCGCAATTTCGTCGAGCGGTTCCGCGCGCAGGAGGGCCTTGGCGCGCTGCCGCCCATCATTATCGCCGCGCTGCGCAAGAAGATGGTGGCGCTGGCAGGGGAGATCAGCCAGGGCGTGGTGTTCGCCAACGCGTCGCTGTCGCACATGGCGGACTCGCTCTCCGCATTGCCGGAGGCGATGCGCAACGCGCCCGACTTTTTCATCGGCAACATGCTGCCGACCTGCATCAGCGACGACGTCGAGGCGGCGAAATCGGTCTGCCGCCGCGCGCTGATCAACTACGCTTATCTGCCGAACTACCGCAATTACTGGAAGGAAGCCGGCTACGTCGAGGAGATGACCGCCATCGAGCAATTCATCGCGGAGAACCGTCCCCGCGAGGAGGTGACTCGGTTCTTCACCGACCAATGGTTGGCCGACAATACGGTGTTCGGTCCGCCGGCGCGCGTGCGCGAACGCGTGGAAGCCTGGCAGGCCGCTGGGGTGACGACGCCGGTGATCGTGCCCTCCTCCGCCGCGGGGAACCAGTTGAAGGCATTCGAGGAGATCTTCGCGGCATTCGCATAGCCCGCAGCTCCCGGCGCCGGCGGCCCAACCCGATTTACATCGGCAACGCCTGGCTTTATAACGCGGTCATGTCCTGCCTCACGAAGCGTACGACCCATGTCAATAAGCACCCCGTCGGGGCGCCAGGGAAGTACGCGTGTTGAAGCCAACGACATAGCGAAACCCAAAGGCCCCGCCGGTCACCGACGGGGCTTTCGCTTCTACGGCACCCGTCTTCCGGCCCAGCACGGAGACGAGTCCGCATGACCCAGACCCATCCCAGCGTTGCCATCATCGGCGCCACCGGCGCGGTTGGCGCCGAGCTCCTGCTCTGCCTGGAGCAACGAAACTTCCCACTGTCGCGGTTGCGCTTGCTCGCATCGGCCCGCTCCGCCGGGCGGTGCCTGTGCTTCCGCGGCGAGGCCATCACCGTGGAAGAACTGCGCGACGATACCCTGTCCGGCATTGACATCGCCTTGTGCTCCGCGGGCAGCAGTGTCTCGCGCCGATTTGCCCCGGTTGCCGTGCGGCAAAATACGATCGTGGTCGACAATTCCTCGGCATTCCGCATGGAGCCTGATGTGCCACTGGTCGTGCCGGAAGTGAACGCGACCGCCATCACCGGACATCGCGGCATCATAGCCAATCCCAACTGTGTGGCGATCGTCGCGGTGATGGCGCTGTGGCCGCTGCACCGGCGCTGCCGCATCCGACGCGTCATCGCTGCCACGTATCAGGCCGCATCCGGCGCCGGCGCCGCGGCGATGGCGGAACTGCGCGATTCCACCGCAGCGTTTCTCGCCGGCCAGTCCTACATCAACCGCGTTCTGGTGCATCCCTACGCGTTCAATCTCTTCTCACACGACACGACGGTCGATCCGGCGACCGGCTATAATCAGGAAGAGACGAAGGTGATGCAGGAGATGCGCAAGATCATGCACGACGAGGCGCTGAGGATCGGCGTCACCTGCATTCGCGTCCCTGTCCTGCGCGCGCATTCGATCGCCCTGACGTTGGAGTTCAGCGCGCCGGTGACGCCGGCCGAAGCGCGCGATGTCCTGGGCTCGGCGCCCGGCCTGCGGCTGGTTGATGACGTGCCGCACAATCATTTCCCGATGCCGATCGAGGCTTCCGGGCAGGACGATGTGCTGGTCGGCCGTATCCGCCAGGATGTCAGCGATCCGTCGGGGCACTCGATCGCGTTGTTCGTCGCGGGCGATCAGCTACGCAAAGGGGCGGCGTTGAACGCGGTGCAGATCGCGGAGCGGCTGTTGGGATAGGACCGACCACTGCTGCCTGTCATTGCGAGGACCGCGAGCGTAGCGTGGCAGGCCGATGCAACCCCGGTAGAGCAGTACGCTCGAATGGCCCATGCGAATGGCCCATGCGCCGATTCGAACGAGGTTGGTTCGTCCCGCCACGCTACGCTCGTGGCCCTCGCAATGACCGCTGGTCGGCGGATTCGAACGGGGTTGCTTCGTCGCTACGCTGCTCGCGATGACAGAGGGCCGGCGGTCAACCGCATCACCTCGCCCACGTCAGGCGAGGCATCGAAACCGGCAACCAGTGTGGTCAGCTCTTGCGCCCTCGCCGCACCAAGCACGGGCTCCACCAGCGAGGCGAATTTTTCCTCCAGCCGCGCGGCTTGCTCCGCCGCGTCGGTCATCGGCACGCCGGAATCGTGTTGCGCCGTCACGCGCCGGCCATCGGCCAGCATTACTTCCAGCTCCGCCAGCGTGTTCGGCATGTCGCGGCGGAAATCAAATTCGATCTTGTCGCGCAGCCTGACCAGCGTGGGATCGGCGGCGACGCTTTCGGAGTAGGTGGCCATCCGCCCGGTATCGACACCGGCGAGGCCCATCGCCGTGGTCAGACGCAGGGAGAATTTCGCCTCCAATCCCGTTCGCGGGGCGGGAATGTTGCAGATACGGTCGCTGGCTTCATCGATCCGCAGCCGGATGCGCTCCACCTGATCTGGCGCCACTGCGTATTGCTCTCGCAGCTTGCGTGCCGCTTCGATCGGTGCGTGGGTCATGTAGCAGGCGGCGTGGTACTTGAAGAGATTGTTGCGGATGTGCCACCCGGACGGCGGCGTCTCCAGCGCGCGTTCCGGATGAAAATCGGGGCTGTGCGTGCGAGCGAAACCCTGGGCACATTCCAGCACATCCGCGCGGCTGGTGAAGCCGCGTGCCGCGAGCTTTGCCGCCAGCATGCCGTGGTACGATGCCTTGCCGGCATGCAGCGGCTTGCACATCGTGCCGAACATCGATTTCAGACCGGCCGCCTGGGTTCCTGCGATGCCGAGCGCCAGCGCGAACTTGTCCGCATCCAGCCGAAGCATGTGCGCGCAGGCGGCGGCCGCGCCAAAGCTGCCGACTGTGGCGGTAGCGTGGAAGCCCAGCACGTCATAATGGCCGGGTGCGATCGTGCGTCCGATCCGGCACTGCAATTCATAACCCGCTACGAACGCTGTCAGCACGTCGGCTCCGCTGGTGCCGCGCGCTTCCGCCAGCGCGAGCAAGCCGGGCAGGATCGCGACCGAGGGATGGCCGGGCATCGCGAGGTTCACGTCGTCGAAATCGAGCGCATGCGACGCGGCGCCGTTCACTAAAGCCGCGGACAACACCGGCAGCCTGGTGCCTCGGGCCACCACGGTTGCCGCGCCCTCGCCGCCTTGCTCTTGCATTTCCGCGAGCAGGATGGTGGTGAGATCGTCGTCGGCGCCGGCGATGGTGCAGGCGAGGTAGTCCAGCACGCACTGCCGCGCCCAGGCGCGCACATCGTCGGGGATGGCGTCGTAGGTCAGGGTGCGGGCTTGCTCGGCCAGCGTGCGGGTGAGAGCAGGGGGAGCGATGTGGGTCATGGCGCGTTTCCTGAACCTGTGAAAGCGGTTGTCAGCGGCCGTGGAAGACCGGCTTGCGCTTTTCGTTGAAGGCGTGGATGCCTTCGCGGCGATCCTCGGTGGGGACCATGCGGTTATACGCCTCGATCTCGAACATCATGCCGCTGGCGAGGTCCATGTTCAGTCCATAATTCACCGACTGCTTGATCTGCCGCGTCGAGATCGGCGCGTTGGCGGCGATTGCGGCCGCGGTTTCCAGCGCCTCGGGCAGCAGCTTTTCAGCGCTGCACAGGCGGTTCACCATGCCCCATTCGTACGCCTGCTGTGCGGTAAAGGGGCGGCCGGTGAGCAATACCTCCTTGGCGCGGCGCGCGCCGATCGCACGCGGCAGGTTCTGCGTGCCGCCGGCGCCAGGCATGATGCCCAGCGTCACCTCGGTCAGCGCAAATCGCGCATGCTCTGCCGCGTAGATGAAATCCGCACAGAGCGCGATCTCCATCCCGCCGGCGAACGCGGCGCCGTTCACCGCAGCGATCACCGGCACGGGGCAATCGCGGATGGCGCGGATCGCGCGCTCGAAGATCAGGTGCTGGTCCTGCCATTGCTGATCGGTCATGCCGTTGCGCTCTTTCAGATCGCCGCCGGCACAGAACACGCGTGGCCCCGTGCCGGTGATCACGATGCAGCGTTGCGCGTTCGGCGCCGCGTTGAACCCGTCGAACACCGCCAGCAGGTCGAGCCCCATCTGGGTATTCATGGCATTCGCCGCGTCGGGGCGGTGCAGCGTCACCAGCCGCGTGTGCGGTTGTGGGTCTTCGATTTTCAGGGTGTCGTAGCTCTGCGGCATGGCGGCACTCCGGGGCATGGGCATCGTGCCAACTTGCGCGGCATTGGCGGCGGCGGCAATCCAATCCACGGACGCTCACGCCGGCGGCTGCAATCCAATCGACGGACGATCACGGCCGCCGCGGCAGTGCCGGCGGAATATCAGTCTCGCTGAAGTCGTTGCCCTTGAAAAGCGATAGCAGGCCGCGGACCTTTGGCACGGCACCGATCGCTCGTTGGCAACGCCGTCAGCGTACCGCCGCCATCAGCAGCCGGAGGAAGGCGTCGACGCTCGCAGGATCAATCCAGCGCGACACCGCCACGATCAGGTGCTCCGGGTCGACCCAGATCAGGTTGCCGCCGGCGCCCCAGGCGGCAAAGCTGGCATGCGGCGCGCTGGGCCAACGTCCGCCGCCGGTGTTCAACCACCACATCAGGCCGTAGTTCAGGTTCAGGGGGCACGGTTTCAGCGATTCCGCGATCCAGGCTTCCGGCAGGATGCGCTGGCCGTTCCATTCCCCGCGTTGCAGCATCAGCAGGCCGACGCGCGCCTGGTCCTCGGCATGCGTCTCGATCCCGCCGCCCCAGTGGCTGCCGCCCGACACGCTCTCGATCATGCGTCCGTCGATCTCCACGACAGACGTGCGGTAGCCGTGCCAGCGCCAATCGTCGGATGCGCCGGTCGGGCGCATGATCCGTTCCGCGAACATCTCCGGCAGGGGCCGGCGGAAGCGCTGCAGCAACGCGAGCGACAGGCGGTTCACGCGGACGTCGTTGTATTCCCAGAACATGCCCGGTGGGCGCAACAGGCGGGCATCGCCTTTGCGGCCCTTGCCTTCCAACGCGAGGCTGCGGTTGCGGTCCACCACGTCGGGCTTGCCGAACAGGGTGCCTTCCCATTCCGAGGTCTGGTGCAGCAGGTGGCGCCAGGTGATGGCGCCGTTATGCGGGCCGTCGAAGCCGCCGTCCTGCACCGTCGCGGCCACAGGCTCGTCCAACTCGGGAATCAGATGGTCGCTGACGGCGATGCCGGCGAGCAAGCTCAGATAGCTCTTGGCGACGGAGAAGGTGAAATCGACCTGGCGCGTATTGCCCCAGGATGCCGCCAGTTGGCCGTGCCGCAGGATCAGTCCGTTTGGTGCGCCGCGCGGGCGGAGCGGCCCGAGCACCTCGTTAAACGGCGATTGCTCGAAGTGGCCTGCCTCGAGATGCGCGCGCAGATCGTGCGGCCAGGGCGTTTCGTGCGCCAACGCGAAATGCACGGCGTCGTCGAGTCTGGCGGGATCGAACCCGGCCTCGTTGGGCGTGATGCGCGGCCACGGCGCGGGGCTCGCAGGTATCGGCGTCATTCGGCAGACCGCTCCCTTATCGCAGGGGGCGACTATGGCCGCGCGTGGCGATGGCGCCAAATCGAGGCGCGCCGGCAGGCGCTGATGGAAGGCGAAACCAGTGATGCCGCGGTCCGCAGGGTGGTCGAGGTCACGACGCCGGGGCATCCGCCTGTGCACTCAGTTCGGCCACCTCGCGTGAGGTCAACTGCTTGCCGAATACCGGGCTGGTCTACCCCAGCAGCCGGCCGCGGGCGCTGTCCTTGGTCGGTGCCGCGGCTATGTCGGCCGGCGTGCAGCGCAGCAGCTCCTGCCACATGCGCAATTGTTCGCGCTGGTGTGGGTCCGGTACCATGCGGGGGACCATGAACCGGCGGGCGTCGTCGATCATGGCGGGATCGGCGACCAGCCGGCGCGCAAGCTCGCACGCCTTCAGTTACTCGATCTACTCGTGCCGGTCGTGGAAGCGCATTGTCATAAGGGCGATTCAGCCGTTCCGCTGCCTTGACAGCAATTTTCCCGCTCCGAGGAGGCGGGCGGCACCGGACACGCCTGGATGCCGCAGCGGCGCGGAGGAGGGTTAAGTTGGGGGGCTTCTGTTGCCCGGTGCCCCCCGAACCGCGCTTATCGCCTATGCGGCGACAGCGAGCGCCTCATTGTCATTGGCACTTGTAGAACGGCCCGATAACGGCGGAACCATGCCGGGCGAAAAATCCGTCTTTACCACGCGTGTCGAGCCTGTGTCGCCCCCGCGAAGGCCCGTAGGCGGGGCCCGAACTGGTGGAGGCGCCGGGCACTGCCCCCGGGTCCACTACGCTTATTCCACGAACCGTTTATCGCCATAGCCGGCGGACCGGCAGCGGAGATATAGGACGGCGGACGGCGCGGGAAAAGCCCCTGTGCCGGGCCTGCCGCTGGTGCGGCCTCTGCCTCGGGTCAGCGCCGAATGTTGGCCTCAAGATCCCTGGCAGGCCGAGCGCGACCTTGCGGAAGCAGTGAAGCACGCTCCTACTCTGTGCACCGTTTGAACCATCGCCCGGAGTCGCGGATGTCTCTGACCGACCAGCAGGCCGCGGAAATCGCCGCGGCCCGTGCCGCCTCCACCGCCACGCTGCGTCCCACGGTTCCGGCGCTTGAAACCGTACTGTTCCAGCCGATCCCCGTGCTGGACCACGGCTTCGTGAGGGTGATCGACTACATGGGTGACGATGGGGCCATTGTGCAGGCGGCGCGCGTCTCCTACGGCCGCGGCACACGCCGCGTGTCGGAGGATGCCAGCCTGATCCGCTACCTGATGCGCCATTTCCACTCCACGCCGTTCGAGATGTGCGAGATCAAATACCATGTGAAGCTGCCGATCTTCGTGGCGCGGCAGTGGATCCGCCATCGCACCGCCAACGTGAACGAGTATTCCGCCCGCTATTCCATCCTGGACCGCGAATTCTACATCCCGGCGCCGGAGCATCTCGCGGCGCAGTCCTCGGTCAACCGCCAGGGCCGTGGCGACGTGCTATCCGGCGAGGAGGCCGCGCAGGTCCTCGACTTGCTCCGCGGCGACGCGGCGCGCTGCTATGACCATTACGCCGCGATGCTGAACGAGGATGCGTACGGCGCGCCCCTGGACCCGTCGCGGCAGGGGCTCGCGCGCGAACTGGCCCGCATGAATCTGACGCTGAATACCTACACCCAGTGGTACTGGAAGATCGACCTCTATAACCTGCTGCATTTCCTGTCGCTGCGCGCCGACATCCACGCGCAATACGAAATCCGCGCCTACGCGGAGGCCATGCTGTCCACCGTGGAAGCCTGGGTGCCGCTCGCTTGCCAGGCGTTCCGCGACTACCGGCTGGGCGCGGTCACGCTGTCGGCGCAAATGCTCGCCGTGGTGCGCCGGATGCTAGCGGGGGAGGCGGTGGCGCAGGCCGACAGTGGCCTGAGCAAGCGGGAGTGGGGGGAACTCATGACCGCGCTGGGATACGATTGATGGCACTACGCGGATCGCGTATAGGGTCTCTAGACGCGCTGCCTGATTGTCATTGCTTGGGCTCGTCAGGGCAGCGGTCATGTGGCGTACTCTCGACTACGACTTCGGCGGCACCGACACTGTATTGGTGAAAATGACCGACGGCACCCACGTCGTCGAAAGCACGGCTGACGTCGAATTGAGAGATCGTACCGCAGTTTTGCATGGCCTGCATATATTATCAGGGGGCGGGCGCAACACGCTTGGGCTGTGGGCGCTGCCCGGGCTGATCAGTTGGGCAAAGGCGCAGCTTGATGTCGACCACCGCCGCATTGAAGGAGCGACTTGCACGTCTGGGGCCGGTCCGGGATGTGTCCCGCCGCCCCTTGCCTTCTGACGAGTCGATCCCGGTGGTCCTGCGTCGGACAGACGCGCTGGACAAAGGCGTGTCTGTGGCGCGCCGCCTATTCGCCGCCGGGCTGACATTGAAACAGGCGCACGAGGCCATCAACAAGCTTGCGGCCCTCGGCTGGGCGTCCTGCGCGATTGCCAAGGCGGAAAACCTGGCTCTGCTGTCGGCCGAGCTCGCCGCGCTGAACGTCGAGTTGCGTCGTCGTCGTCCGATATTGGCGTACGCTTCCGAGATCACAGCCATGCGCGGCCGCCTGGGGTTGTCGCAGCGCGATTACGCCGACTTTCTCGGGATCGATGTCCGAACGCTGCAGAATTGGGAACAAGGTCGAAACAAACAAGATGCCTCAGCGATCAGCCTGATGCGGGTGTTCGAGCAAGTGCCTGATGCAGTGGAACAGGCACTGACAGAGCCGGTGACCTGAGGCCGACCTGGCAGATCCGGAGCGCAACCAACGCCATACGCGAACCGGGCGGGTCGGATCAAAATGAGCGTCGATCGCACCACACATCATCAGTCAACGGCATGTCCCCATGCCGCTTCGCCATGATGTGGACACCGTTCCTGATCCCCATCTCGCGGCCACCGAACGAAGCGGGGCAGGAGCCATGGAGCAAATCGAAATCCGCGGCACAGGCATGACCTCATCGCGCATCGCGCTGGGCACCTGGGCCATTGGCGGATGGATGTGGGGCGGCAGCGACACGCAGCAATCCATTGCCACGATCCATGCCGCGCTCGATCGTGGCGTCACCATGATCGATACCGCACCGGTCTATGGCTTCGGCCGCTCGGAGGAGATCGTCGGCGAGGCGCTCGCCCAGGGCGGCCGGCGTGACCGGGTGCTGATCGCCACCAAGGTCGGCCTGAACTGGCATGACGGGCAGGTGTTCCGCGATGCCAGCCCGGCGCGCATCCGCCTGGAAGTGGAGGATTCGCTCCGCCGTCTGCGCACGGATTACATTGACCTCTACCAGGTGCATTGGCCGGACCCCACGGTGCCGATCGAGGACACCGCCCGCGAGCTCGATCGTCTGTTCCGGGCCGGCAAGATCAACGCGATCGGCGTCAGCAATTTCTCGCCCGCGCAGATGGAGCAATTCCGCGCCGTGGCACCGCTGCACGCGGTGCAGCCGCCTTACAATGCCTTCGAGCGGTTGATCGAGAACGACGTCCTGCCCTATGCTAGGCAGCAGAGGTTGGCCGTGCTCGCCTATGGCGCGCTGTGCCGCGGCCTGCTGACCGGGCGGATGCGCGGCGATACCGAGTTCGGCGGCGACGACCTGCGTCAGATCGATCCCAAGTTCCAGCAGCCGCGCTATCGCCAGTATCTCTCGGCGGTGGAGGCGCTGGACACGTTCGCTCGAGAACGCTACGGCCGCGGAGTGCTTGCGCTGGCCGTGCGCTGGGTGCTGGACCATGGGCCGACCATCGCGTTGTGGGGTGCTCGCCGGCCAGACCAACTCGATCCTATCAATGACGTGATGGGCTGGTCGCTCGACGCCGCCGCAATGCAGGAGATCGATGGGATCCTGCGGCGCCACATCACCGACCCCGTCGGGCCGCAGTTCATGGCCCCACCGCTGCGTCCGCCGCGGCGTGCAGCAGCATAGCTGGGGGTCGCGGACTTACTCCCGGAACTCCAGCACTGTGCCGAACGCCATCGCGGCGGGCACGATGATGCGACCATCATCGTGCCGCGCTGCCGCGATGCCTCCAGCCCGCAGCGCCGCTGCCACGGCGCTCAGCGACCGCGTCCGCAATGTCAGCGCGGCCATGAATTCGCTGCGACCGCGACTGTCCGGAGCGGCAGCGCCAAATGCGCGCTGCAGCCCCGCTGGCGATATCACGTCGAACTGTGACAGGCCCACCAGCAGCCGGCAGCCATCCTCGATCGGGCGCACGGCATCCTCACCGAACATGCGCAGGAACAATGTGCTCAGGGTGCCGGGGTAGTCTGCCGCGATCACCGCGCGAATGATGCCGATCGTGCCGTTGGGATGATGCCGCCATTCGTCGCGCCACACCAGGTCGCGCGTCAGGTGCTGACAGAAATACAAACGCCCGGCTGGCGTGGTGCCCGAGGTCAGGTGCACCGTGCGGAACGTGGCGTCGCGTGTACCGTCCGGCAACGTCACGGGGCGTGAGAACTGTCGCGGCGGGTCCACCGGTACGCCGGCGGATCGCAACGCGGCAAATGCACCGGCTGAATCTTCCGTACCCCATACGAGTCCGTTCAGACCCTCGGGCGCGGCGAGGATTTCCGGCCGCTGCGTATCGCCGGGCGGGGCGGCGATCAGTTCCAGATACTCGGTGCCGAACATCGCCAGATGGTTCATCGAGCCGAGCGTATGATAGCCGCGCGGCGTCAGCATGAAGCCGAGGCGACGATAGGTCTCCGCGCCTTCGTCGATGCGATCGCGGACGTTGACTACAACATGGTCGAGGGTGGGGACAGGCAGGGGCATGGCGGCCTCGGCGATGGTTCGCAGCAGCGGTCGCCGAGCCTATCGCGGAACGCGGCAACAGAGATAGCAGGCGTCGAGGCAACCCTGGAGGCGACCCTCTCGCCCGCCGTCTCCGGCGATGACGGAATGCAATGCTTGCTCGGCGAGACGGCCGGCCTGCTCATGCAGTCCCGCTCCCACGCCCATTTCGTCCTCGGCCATGGCACCTGGCGCCAGTCATCGTTGGCCGGGCTTGAACCGGAGCAGGAGAGGCCGGGTTGATCGTGTCCCTCCGGACAGGGGCGTGAAAAGCCTACCGGCCGCCCACGATGCCAGCCGCGCGCGATGCCATACACTGGCCGCTGGCGCTCCTCCCTTCGTGACAAACAAAAAGGCGGTGCCCGAGGGGCACCGCCAAGTTTGGGGGGGAAACGTCACGCAGCGAACGGGGGAACCGTCCGCCGCACCCCAGACATTAGAAGCCCGACGCAAAAATCAACCTCACACTTGCGCGCGCCGTTTCGGCTTGCGGGCAGTAACAATCACAGACCCGGCAGCAGCGCGCTTTGCAGGTGCCGCCCGTTGCGCCTTGCGTGCCCCGGTACCCCCCGCAATGTCTGGCAGAACCTGCTCGGAAGCGGCGAACCCCTCCCAAGGGTCGCGACGCTGGCGCGCCAGCCGCTCGGGCACCGTCTGGATCGTGAAGCCGGACGGATCGAGACTTTGTGTCACCTCATCCCAGGCCAGGGGCGTTGCCACCGTGGCTCCCGGCCGCGCACGCGGACTGAACGACGCAACCGCCGTCGCGCCCAGCCCGTTGCGCAGCCAGTCGAGCAGGATCCTGCCGCGGCGGTCGATCTTCTTGACGGTGGCCAGGAAGCGGTCGGGTTGCTCCTCGCTCAGCATCTCGGCGAAGGCGCGGCAGAACGGCTTCACCCGCTCCCAGTCCGCCTCGGGCTTCAGCGGCACGACCACGTGCAGGCCCTTGCCGCCGGTGGTGCGGCAGAAGGACTGCAATCCCAGTTGCTCCAGCCTGTCGCGCACGTCGGTTGCGGCGCGCGCCACTTCGGCGAAGGCCACGCCCTCACCGGGGTCGAGGTCGAACACGATCCAGTCGGGATGCAGCGGGTCCGCCTCGCTCGCGCCCCAGGCGTGCAGCTCGATGGCCGAGACCTGCGCCATGGCGATCAGCCCGTGCACGTCATCGAGGGCGAGATAGGGCTGGCCGCCGGCCTCACCGGTGCGGATCGCGTCCGGCAGATGGCCGTGGCCGTGCTTCTGGAAGAAATGCTCGCCCGCGGTCCCTTCGGGGCAGCGCACCACAGCGAGCGGCCGGTGCGCGAGGCCCGGCAGTGCGTGGTCGGCCACCGCCTGCCAGTATTGCGCCAGGTGTTGCTTGGTGATGCCGGGCCATAGCTCGCGGTCGGGATGGGTGATGGTGACGCCTCCCAGCGTCGCATTGCGAGGCTTCGGCTTCCGAGCGGTCACGATCGCGCTACTGGCTCTGGCGGCGGCGCTGTAGCGGGGCGCCACCCTTGGTGGCACAGGGGCCTTTTGTGAGTGGCGCGAGGCGCCTCGGCTGCCGGTATCCCGGCGGTCGTCGCCGGCATCCTGACTGCGGTTGCTGGCCGTCTCGCCGTCGCGGTCGGTGCCGCCAGCGTCGTTGTCGGCGGCCGACGCATTGCGCGGCACTGCGGTCCGCGGCTGTGTGGGGTACACCGGCTTCCGCTCCGCTTCGGGGTTGGCAATGTCGCGCACCACATCCGCCGCTGTCTTGTCGTCGCGCAGGCCGAGATAGACGGCGTGGCGCACCCGGCCAGAGCCGGACCAGGAGACGTACTGCGCCTCGGTAACCAGTTCCGGCCGTACCCAGCGAATCGTGCGATCCGGCGGGTCGCCGGCGATGAGCAATCCGCGCGGCGCGGATCCCGCCAACGCGTCAAGCTTTTGCCGCAGCGCGGCAAGCTCCTGCTCCGAGAAGCCGGTGCCGACGCCGCCGGCATAATGCAAGCGATGCTGTGGGTCGTAATAGCCGAGATGCAGCGCGCCCAGTCCGGTGCGACTGCCCTGCGGCGGGGTCCAGCCGAGCACGATGAATTCTTCGCGCCCCAGGCATTTCATTTTCAGCCAGCCATGGCCGCGACCGGGCTGGTAGGGGGCGTGCGCCTGCTTACAGACGATGCCTTCCAGCTTCATCTGGCACGCCTGCTGCCGCATCGCCGCGACGTCGCCGGCGTGATGATCGCTGTAGCGCAGCATGCCCTGCCACGTATCCAGCCCCCGCAGCACTCGCTTGCGGTCCAGCAAAGCGCATTGGCGCAGATCCCAACCATCAAGGTGCAGCAGATCGAAGGCATAAAACAGCAGGGTGTGGTCGCGGCCGGCCGAGAGCGCGGCCTGGAGGGCAGGGAAGCTGCTGATCCCATCCTGGTCCAGCGCGACCAGCTCACCGTCGAGCAAGCCGGTGTCCACGCCGAGCGCGGCGATAGCCCTGGCCAGGGCGGGCAGCCGGTCGGTCCAGTCATTGCCGTTGCGGGTGACGAGGCGGGCCTTGCCGTGGTCGTTCCAGCACAGCAGGCGGTAGCCGTCGAACTTGATTTCGCTGATCCAGTCCTTGCCGTCCGGCGGGTCCTCGACCAGGGCGCAGAGCTGCGGCGCCTGGGTCCTGGGGAGTGCGCCACGCTTCGCCCCGGGGGCGGGCGGATTCTTGGCACTGACCGGGCTGCGCTTCACTTTGCCGTATTTCGCCAGGTTGGCGATGTCCGCCTTGGCAGGGCGTGGCGCCGGGGCGGATCGCTCGATCTCATCGGCATCGGCGCCGGCGCGTTCGGCGTCGTCGTGACCCTTGAACAGCAGCCAGTTGTCGGCGTTGGCGCGGCTGCCGGGCTTGGGGCGAAGGCGCACCAAATGGAAGCGCCCGTTCAGACGCGCACCGTGCAGGACGAAGGTGAGTTCGCCCTTGTCCAGGCCTTCATCGGGATCGTTCACCGGTTCCCAGGTGCCGCGGTCCCAGACTTCCACCGTGCCCGCGCCGTATTGCCCCTCGGGTATGGTGCCCTGGAAATCGGCGTAGTCGAGCGGGTGGTCCTCGACATGGGCGGCAATGTGCTTCACCGACGGGTCGAGCGAGGGCCCTTTGCGCACCGCCCAGCTCCACATCACGCCGTCATGTTCGAGGCGGAAATCGTAGTGCAGGCCGGCGCGGCGCGCCTGGTGCTTCTGCACGACGAAAATCGGGGCGTTCTTGCCGGGGCGGGCCTTGCCGGGGGGCGGTTCGGCCGTGACGCTGAAATCACGCTTCGCGCGGTAGGTGCCGATTGAGGTGTCCCGTTTGGCGGCGGCGGTGCGAGCCATGGCGTGCGGCCTCGATTGCGGAAGCGAAGAACGGTGAACGGCGCGCGGGCGGGCAGGTTGCGGCAGGCGAGCGGTGGACGGGTTGCCGAGGCAGGTTGGCAGCTCGGCTGTTACTCCGCGGCGTCACGCGATGCATGCGCGTCCCCAGGCACAAGATGCGCTGCCAGGGAGTGCCGACGATTGCAACGCCGGTGCCCCCTCGTAGCCCAGCTTCTTCTCACAAGGATAAGGCAAGATGATTGAAGATTCACAAAGAAGATTTGTCAATCGATGTTAGCGCACTCTCCGGCTGACTGAATGGCAAGCTGCCTCGCAACAACAGTTGCAAATCATAATTCTCTATACTTGCGCTGCTTCCTGCCCGTCCTGAAACTTTGTGAGAGCAATGCCATGCCGCGATCGTCACAGGCCTTGCCCAATCAGCCACCGCCAACGCGGCAGCATCGGCAAGCTCATCGTCGTTCCTCTTTCGCCTCTGCCAAAAGCCAGTCGCTGAAACTGACCACGTGAGGCCGCGGCCGCTGTGGATTGGGCCGCGTCACGATATAGTAAGCGAACCGCGCCGGCCATGGCGCATCCAGTGCCACGGCGAGGCGGCCGGCGGCGATCTCGTCCGCCGCGTAGGTGTCGCGCAGCAGTGCCAGACCCTGCCCGGCAACCGCCGCTCGTAGCAGCAGTGCCGCATCGGAGAACCGCGTGCCGCGCGCCACAAGCGGATCGCGGGTGTTGGCACCCATGGCTTGCAACCACAGCCGCCAGTCCGCGCCGAGCGAATCGTGCAACAGCGGATAGCGCAGGCAATCCGAGGGCTGTCGCAGCGGCGGACCCTCGGCCAGCAGCGCCGGGCTGCCCACCGGCACCAGCCGTGGCTGCATTAACGGTACTGCATGGAGGCCGGGCCAATCGCCAAGCCCGTGCCGGATCGCGATATCGGCACTGCCCGGACCGGTGCCGACCGGCACCAGATCCTGCGCCGTCATGATCTGCACGTCGGTGCGCGGATGTTCTGCTACGAAGCGTCCCAGCCGCGGCACCAGCCAACTCGCGGCGAACGACCCGGTGGTGCTCACCACCAGCCCGGCCCGGCGATCTGGCTGATCCTGTGCGAGCGTCTCCAACGCCGTCTCGATGCGCCCGAACGCATCCGAAAGGTCCGAGAGCAGACGCTCCCCCACCGCCGTCAGGCGCAGCACACGATTGCGTCGCTCGAACAAGGCCACGCCCAACCATTGTTCCAGCGACTTCACCTGCTGGCTGACGGCCCCTGGCGTCACGCCGAGTCGCTGTGCCGCGGTCTTCATGCTGCCGAGCCGCCCGACTTCGGCGAAGGCGCGCAATCCCAGGAATGGCAGCGGGCCCGACATCCGCCTCAGATTAGGTCGGCTAAACCGAGCGACAAGTAGAACTCGTTTGTCCCCGCGTGGCGCGATGCCGAGATTCCGGCGGCCGCGCCACGGTCGTCGCTGAAGGCGGACCGGCGCAAGCGGCGGATGGCACGCGCTGCCGCCGCGGCTGCATCCACAGCTTCCCGCCAGGAGGTGTCCATGGGCGCCGTGATCCGACGCGCCCATCCCGTCGATGCGACCGTCGTCGCCTTGCTCGGCCGCATCACCTTTGCCGAAACGTTCGGCCATTTGTTCGTGCACCATGCGGGCGATCTGCGCGCCTATCTCGACGCGACTTTCGACGTGGCGAAGATCGAGCGCAGCCTGGGCAAGCCACCGAACCAATACTGGCTGGCGTTCCAGCGCGGCCTGCCGATCGGCTACGCGAAGCTGAAGCACCCTGTGGCGCCGCCGCATGCGCCACAGCAGGACGCGGCGCAATTGCAGAAGATTTACGTGCTGCGCGAGTTCCTGGCCCAAGGCATTGGCCACGAACCGCTGGCACCAGCGATGCACGCGGCATCCGCAAGCACGGCGTTGCGGTGGCTCGACGTGCTGCGCGAGAACGATCGCGCCGTCGGATTCTACGCCAGGCACGGGTTCATCCCGGTCGGCGAGGACACCTACGCGATCGGCACGCAGCGCTTTCTGTTTCACATCATGGAGAGGCATCTGCCATGAGCAATGCTATCTCGCTCCGCACCGAACCCGTCAGCGAACTGCGCCTGTTCTGGCCGGCCGTCGTCGCCTGCTTCGTCACCGCGGTGTTCGGCTGGGGCTTCGGGTTCAGTGGCGCGTCCGTCTACCTGGCGGAACTCCATCATCAGCGCGGCTGGCCCAGCGCGCTGATCGCCGCCGCGATCACCGTCTACTACCTGCTGGGTGCGTTCTTCACGACCCGCGTGCATGCGGCGTTACGTTGGTTGGGTCCCGCTCGTGTGCTGGCGGTGGGCACGGTCTTGCTCGCCCTCGGCGCCAGTCTGTTCTGCCGCAGCGACTATAAGTGGGAATTGTTCGCCGCGGCGGCGGTGATGGCAGGCGGCTGGGCGTGCTGTACCACCGCGGCGATCTCCACCACTCTGGCCCTGTTCTTTCAACGCCAGCGCGGACTGGCGATCACGCTCGCGCTGAATGGTGCCAGCACTGCGGGGTTCACCATCGCCCCGCTGCTGGTCGCACTCAGCCAGCGTATCGGCGTCGGCAACGCGGTTTCCCTGGTGGCCCTGGGCGGGCTAGC
>DATJNA010000147.1:0-7156 GCA_035508435.1 Acetobacteraceae bacterium
CAGTGTATGCAGGTCAGGCCCGTGGAGCGGGCTCTTCACCGGTCCCGACGGAGCGAACATGGGTGCTTATCGACGAGACCCAGTCTTACGCTATTCCCACCCGTAGCAGCGCTGCTCGCGCGCAACGGCGTTCTTACTAAATGTCACCTCCCCTGACCCGATCTCACTCCGTTTCGATGGCGGTGCGGCATATCTCACCGCCATACGAAGGAGGCATTCACGAGGGCTTTCCTCGATAGACATGACTGATTGGATGGCGTTCGCTTTGCCCGGTCATTCAGGCTACGGCATCGGTGACATTCCCGGGACGATGAAGGAAATGATTGAGCAGAAGATAATCGTTTTCAGGATGCAGGAAGCGTTCAGACAGGCGGTCGGCATGCATCGCCAGGGTGCCTCTAAGGTGCATCGGCAAGGTGCCTTGACCTGCGAGTCAGACCGTGGTCAACTTCTGTACATAGGGCCAAGTGGCCGCTCCGCTATGTTGGACCAAACGCCTGATGGATAAGAAAATGTCCAGGCAGCAAACGTCGCCAACGCGGCGCAGTGTTCTCTTGACGGCAACAGCCCTCATCATCCCATCCATTCGCAGCTCTCGCGCGCAGACGACGAACAAGCTGGTCCTACTGGACTACATTGGCGGTCAGAACGCACAGACGCTGAACGAATACATCGCACGTTTCATCGAGGAAAACCCGGGATTCGAAATTAGCAGGCAAAGAGTACCCCAGAATCAGTACCAGAATGTCGTTCTGCAACGTGCCGCGGCAGGACAGCCAGCAGACATTCTTATTATCGACAATCCGATGACGCCTGCTCTTGCGGACGCAGGGATTCTCCAGCCGATCGATGAATATCTGGACGGCTTGGACATGGACAAGCTGTACTACCCGGGACCGCTGTCGTCCGTCCGCTGGAGGGGGAAAACATACGCGCTGCCAAACGGCAATAACGCCGAAGTCCTTGTCTACAATAAGAGGCTTCTCGATGCGGCCCGGCTCTCGGTTCCTACGACACAGCCTGAACTAGCGGAGGCTGCGGCGAAGCTGACCCACGGCGGTGTATACGGCTTCTGCGCCGCTGCTTATGGTGGCGAGGAGTGTACATGGAACTGGCTCCCGTATTTGTGGAACCGCGGCGGTGATCTCGACGAACTACATTCGCAGACCGCGGTTGACGCGCTTGCCTATTGGGGCGCTTTCGTCCGCAGGGGCTACTCCCCGGCGGCGCAGTTGAGCTGGCAGACAGCAGACATCGAGCCGCGTTTCGTAAACGGCCAGCTTGCAATGGCCACGATTGGATCATGGCAGTTGCGCAAACTCGACAAGGAGGCCAAGGCGTCAGGCCTTGAATACGGGATCGCTGTCTTGCCGTCCGCAACAAAGCCGGGGGATAAGCCAATCATACCGTTTGGCGGAGAGGTCGTTGCGATCGGGGCCATGCAGCCAGAGAAGGCGCGCGCTGCGTGGCGGTTCATACAATGGCTGCACAAGCCGCAAATGCAGCTTCGGCTTATCGAACAATTCGGAGAGGTGCCAAACTACCTGCCAATGGTCGACGAGTTCCGCGCCGACCTGAATAACGCCATCATGACGGCCGTCTTTGACCAGATGCCGAACTCACGCTCGCGGACCCAGAAGCTTGGCGCCCGGTACTACGACGTGAGCGCCAGACTCACAGTAGCCATTCAGGGCGTTATGACCGGTATGGCTAACCCAAAATCAGCGCTTGCGGCGATCTGACCGTTGCAGCACGGTACCATGCGCCTGCAGGGGTGGATGGCCGGAATGACAGCACTCTCCATGGTAGTCCGCCGTCGCGCCGGCATGCCGCGGCGGCGCCGGAATCTGCCCGCAGCAACATATGCGCTGCTGCTGCCGCTGTTCCTGTACGTGCCAATCATGTACGGCTACCCGATTGTCTACAACCTGCTCGTGAGTTTCGAGGATTTCACGATGCGTTCGGTGGTGACCGGACGTGCCGATTTCGTCGGCCTGGAGAACCTCATTACGGTTCTTCGTGATCCGGTCACGCTACTCGCGATTAAGAATACAGCAATATTTACGGTCACGTCCTTGCTGTTGCAGTATGTGATCGGAATGGCCCTGGCCTTGCTCTTTGCACGACGTTTCCCGCTCAACACCCTCCTCCGGGCCGTGCTGTTGCTGCCATGGCTGCTGCCGTCCATCGCCTCGGTCACCGCATGGCTCTGGCTGTTCGACGGGCTGAACGGGCTGATCAACTATCTGCTTATGGAAGCCCATATCCTGTCGAGGCCCGTGAGCTGGGTCGACTCGCCCGAGACGGCGCTGAGCGCTGTCGTTATCGTGAATGTTTGGATCGGTATCCCCTTCAATCTTGTCATTTTGCACAGCGGGATCCAAACAATCCCGAAGGACCTCTACGAAGCGGCGGAGATCGATGGCGCAAGGGGGGTGCAGCGCTTCCTGTATATCACGCTGCCGAACCTTGCCGCAGTCAATGCGATACTGCTTATGCTCGGGCTGATCCACACGCTCAAGCAGTTCGACATTATCTACATCCTTACGCAGGGCGGCCCGGGTAATGCCACGCAGGTGCTCTCGACCTGGTCGTACTTCCTATCATTCCGCAGCATGAAGTTCGGACAGGGAGCCGCAGTTGGCGACATCATGCTCGCGATCTCTCTCGTCGGTGCCGTCTGCTATGCGTTCTTTACCAGGCGGGAGATCTCACAGTGACCCGGCGCGAACCGCCGTTGGTTGCCGCTGTCCTTCTGGTCCTCGCGGCGATTGCTGTTGTCGTAATGTTATTTCCACTGTATTGGATGTTCGTCACTTCGGTAACCGACACTCCGGACCTGTTCCGTACCCCGCCACACCTACTGCCGTCACTCCATTTCGGCGTCTATCGCCAGGCATTCGCGGACCAGTATTCCAACATCCTGACATCCCTGATTATCGGCTGCTCAACGGTAGCTCTATCGCTGGCGGTCGCAGTTCCATCCGCCTATGCTTTAGCTCAATTCTCACTGCGCTTCGTTGGGCTGATGATGCTCATACTGCTGATCGCGCAGATGATTCCCGCGGTCATGCTTGCAACCCCAGTCTATCTGATGTTCAATCGGCTCGGCCTTATCGACAGCTATGTCGGGTTGATCCTGGCGGACTCGACGATGGGTATTCCCTTTGCAGTCCTGCTTCTTCGCGCCTTCCTGGAGAAGGTTCCTCGTGAGTTGCGGGAGGCATCGCTGGTCGATGGCGCTACCGAATTGCAAGCGATGATCCGAGTGATCGTTCCCGTCGCACGGCCGGCGATCATCACCGCATCACTGTTCATCTTTCTGTTCTCTTGGGCCGATTTCATCTTTGCGCTGACGCTGACACCCACTGGGGCGATCCAGCCACTGACGCTGGGTATCTACAAATATATAGGCGCGCACGAGATCGACTGGAACCTGATCATGGCTGCTGCGGTGCTCGCATCGTTTCCCGCGGCGGTGCTGCTGGTCGTCGCGCAGCGTTATGTTGAGTCGGGGCTGACGATGGGCGCGGTAAAGGGTTGAGGGAAACCAGGACCCTGCGATCCTTCGAAGCTGTGTAGCTCACCCCCCTCGAACGGGTTGCCCGGTTGATCAATCGCCGCCAACTCGCACCCATCGACAACATCGCGCCCGCCAGAGCCAAAGCCGCCTACGGCGTAAGGCCTGGGCTCTGCCAATCGCTGCGTTGGGCTCGAACAATCCGGCCGTCGCAAACTCGGGGCATTTCAGACCGGTTCGGCCTATCGCCGGCCCGTGGGCGGACCGCCAGCCGGCCAGGCTGGATGGCGGCTGGATGACATCCTGGCGACCAGGCTTCTGGCCGGGCCGACCCAGCTAAATATTTCTGAAATTTCCTGACCGGTCTAAGGTGGCGGTCATGGATCCCCCACCCCCATCATCGGCAAGCCTGGCGTTTGGCCGCTTCCAGGTGTGGCCGCGTCGCCGGGAAGTGCTGGCCGACGGCCAACTGCTGAAGTTGGGCGGCCGGGCATTTGACGTGCTTATGGCGCTGATCGATGCGCACGGTGCCGTCGTCAGCAAAGAGGCGCTGATGGCGAGCATCTGGCCGAACAGGGTGGTGGAAGAGAGCGCCTTACACGTGCAGATTTCGGCGCTCCGCGCAGCCTTCGGCCCGGACCGCGATCTGATCCGGACGGTCTCCGGACGCGGCTACCAGTTTACCGGCAAGATCCGCATCGCGTCTGCGGGCTCTGACAAGCTTACCGACGCGGCCAGGAGAGCGCCAGCCCCTGCGTCGGACACGCCGCCGACCAATCTGCCGCCGTCGATGTCCGAGTTGATTGGGCGCGGTGATGAATTACGCGAAGTCGTCACGCTTACCACGTCGCATCGGCTCGTCACCCTGACCGGGCCCGGTGGCATCGGGAAGACGCGGCTCGCTCGTGCGGTAGCGCGCGAGTGCCTGGCGAGATTTGACGACGGCGTCTGGATCGCCGAATTCTCGCCGCTGTCCGATCCAGCTTTGGTTCCCACCGCAGTGGCGGCTGCGACCGGGCTCAAACTCGCCGCGGGCGAGGTTTCGGCGCAGCGAATCGCACAGGCTCTGGCCGGCAGGCGGTTATTGCTGGTGATGGATACCTGCGAGCATGTCGCGGACGCTGCGGCGGAGTTTGCCGAGGCTGTGCTGCGGACCGGCCCGAGTGTAAGTATGATCGCCACGAGCCGTGAACCGCTACGGACGGAGGGGGAGCAGATTTATCCGGTGCCGGCGCTTGCCGTGCCCCCCGGAGATGGCGCTCTGTGGCAATGCGGTGCCGTGCAGTTATTCGCCGCCCGCTCGCGTGAGACCGGGGCGCGTCTCTCCGAGGAGGGCCACGATGTATCGACGATAGCGACGATCTGCCGTCGGCTCGATGGGATACCGCTGGCGATCGAACTGGCGGCGGCCCGAGCCGCCACACTCGGCGTCACTGAACTCGCCGCCCATCTCGACGATCGCTTCAATCTGCTGACCGCCGGACGGCGGACTGCGCCGCCGCGGCACCAGACCTTGCGGGCAACGCTCGATTGGAGCTTCGAACTTTTGCCCGAAGCCGAACGCATTCTCCTGCGCCGACTGGCGGCCTTCCAAGGTAACTTCAGCTTGGAGGCGGCCAGCGCGGTCGGAGCGGAGCCGGGGATGGCGTGGACGGTTGTCGTCGACGGCCTTGCCAATCTGGTTGATAAGTCGCTCGTCGCGACGGTGGACGACAATGCCAACAGGCGGTACAGGTTGCTCGACACGACCCGTGCCTATGTGCTTGAGAAGCTCCTTGAAAGCGGTGAGTCTGATGCGGTCAGACGACGCCACGCCGAGTACTATCGAGACCTGCTGCAAGCTGCCGCGGAGGATAAGGCAGCGATTGACGATTGGCCCACCGCCTACGCAGCCGAAATCAACAATCTACGTGCGGCGTTGGCATGGGCGTTTTCTCCCGAAGGCGATGCGTCCGTCGGCGTCAGCTTGGCGGCGTCTTCGGAGCGGATCTGGTTTGCCAAGTCTTGGCTGACTGAATTCAGTAACTGGATTGAGAAGGCCGTTGGCGTACTCGATACAGTTGATACAACGCCGTACGCGGATATGGTGCTGCATTGTGCACTCGGCTATTCACTCTTGCTCACACAGGGAGCGAGTGATCGGGCACGCATGGCGCTAACAAGGGCAAGCGAGATCGCTGATCGCCTTGCGCATTTGGACTACCAAACAAGGACCCTTGCCGGTTTGGCATCCATTTGCTATCGTTTGGAAGATTATCGGGGCGCTGTTGCCTTCGGCCGTCGAATAGAGCAAACCGTCACCGGTTCGTCCGACCCGATCGCACTCTGTATTGCAGATTCGGTCCTTGGGACTTTCATAAGGTTGCTTGGAGAGTATGACGAGGCATTGGCCTACGCTCAGCGAACCTATGTCCGATCCACAATGCCGGCCGTACGGCGTGCCCACATGGATCGTCTAGGGATGGACGGCCTTATCTCTGCGGGATCTACTGTTGCGGACATCCTTTGGATCCAGGGCCAGCTGGATCAATCGGCCCAAGTTGCTCGGAACGTCTTGGCAGATGCCGAAACCTGTGACCATATCATTTCGCTGTGTAACGCGCTGACGTGGTGCGGATGTATTATTCCGCTTCGGCTTGGGGAGTTGCAGACCGCTCAGCGTTCGGTTGCTCGGCTTGTGAACATGACCCAAAGCCACGGTATGCGCCACGACTATGCACGCGGCCTGTGTCTTGAGGGACAGCTTTCGGCCAGAAGGGGTGACGTTGTAACCGCCGAACGGCTGCTGCGCGCTGGACTGCAACATCTACAGCAAACTCAACACGACAAGATCTATTACACCATCTTTCTCACCGGCCTGGCCGAGGTTCTGATCTTATCGCCACACCTCGATGAAGGTCTTGCCGCAGCCAACGAGGCACTCCAGCGTAGCGAGCGCAGCAATGCATTGTGGTGGATGCCTGAAGCGCTCCGCATTAAGGGCGAATCACTCGTGCTGTGCAAGGGCGACACGAAAGCGGCGGAAGAGCATTTCCGTCGATCCTTGGATCTGGCACATCGGCAGCGCGCCCTATCGTGGGAACTTCGTACGGCGACGAGCTTTGCCCAATTGCTACGCAGCCAGGGCCTTCCGGCTGATGCGAAAGCGCTTCTTCAGCCGGTCTTGAACCGGTTCACTGAAGGCTTCGACACGGCCGACCTGAAGGCGGCCAGAGCACTTCTCGGACCTGTTCCCGGCCCCGACGAGGCGCGTTGACGACCAAGCGACCGCAGTGCCCACACGACGAGCGTGTCTGACTTTTGTCCGGCATGGCCACATCAATTCCGCGTGGCCAGGAGGGGCCATTCGAGGCGCGCCAATCGCGCTGCGCTGCTGTCCCGGTGAGTGGGGACGGTGAACTGAAGGACGGCCCCCGTCGGCGGGGGTTCGTTGGCTTCGGCACACAGGCGTCCGCCGCCTCGATCGGCTAACCGCCGCCGCCGCCGGACCGCAACGGCGAGCCGCGTCTTGCCGGCTTCACCGGCGCTTGTCAGCATGGCGAGTCGATGGGCGGCATCGATGTCCATGATTTCGTGAGGACCCTCGTCCCGACCGATCAACTTGGAGACTGGCTCGGGCAGATTGGCCGGCGGCGC
>DATJNA010000148.1:0-2245 GCA_035508435.1 Acetobacteraceae bacterium
CGCGGATCACCTCCTGCCTCTGCGGCGGGAGCAGGCGCTTGATCCAGGGCACGCGGGCGGCAAGCCAGCCCATGCCGTACAGCCACAGGTCGCCCAGCACGATGCCGACGAACAATGACCCGAGCGCGAGGCCGATGGAGATGCCGCCTTGTTCCGCCTGCATGGCGGCAAGCACGGTCGCGGCATCTTCCAGGACGAACGTGGCGAGGATGATTGTAGCGCCCTGGATCAGCGGCGCATGGCCAGCCGCTAACAGCGAGGCGATCCAGTTGCCAAGCATGATCGTCCCGCCAATCCTTTTCCTGTCACCTGCCACCTCACATGAGGGGCAGCCGGCGATGGCACCTATCACCAAGTCGTGAAGACGCAGTTTGCACGACGCTGAAGTAACCGCCGTGGCGGCACTGCCGCGTCAGCGTCGCCTTGGGTGGCTGCCATACGCCGCGGCGCAGGGTGCCGCAACGCCGCACGTGTAACAATCTGTGTGGTGGCCGTGCCGGGCGGTGCAGCAATTCTAAATGAGGCTTGGTTCGATTTTTTGCGGCGGCTCCGAGGTTGGGTGAGTTGCGTGGCGTGACCTGTGTGATCGCCGGCCTCAGGGCGGGCGGAGATCGGCCGCGGCGATCGCCTGCAGCAGATGCGGCCAGTCCTGGAAGACGATATAGGCGGTGATGGTGCGCAGGTTCTCGAAGAAGCGGTATGTGGCGCCGCAAGCGGCGACGGCGGCGCGCCAGGCGAGAGCGGCGAGCCAGCCGGCGGTGTGGCAGGCGAATGCGAGCAGGTTGAAGGTCAGGAAGATGCTGGCGAGCGTCTTCTGACCGTGGCCGAAATTGTGCTCGAGGTTGTAGCCGTTGGTCTTGAGCACGTTGAAAGTCTCATTCTCGATCTTCCACCGCGCCCTGCCGCAGGCGGCCAGTTCGGCGACATTGCCGGCGGTCACCGCCAGGTCGGTGACGAAGCTGTTGTAATAGGTGCGTTTGCCGGCGGCGTTGCGGATTTCGACGCAGAACCAGTTGACCGTGATGGCGTCGGCACTGGCGCGCAGCGGCACGCCGGAGAGCCAGCGGTAGACGATGGTGGTGTGCTGGCGGCCCTTGCGGATGGCCTGCCGGTGCTCTTCCAGTTTGGCGCCATGCAGGTATTCGGTGATGGTCTGGTGCGAGGACGGCTTGCAGGTGAGAATGAAATTGCCGCCGGTCTGCTGGATGGCGGTGGCGATCGGCTGGCAGGCGAACAGGTCGTCGCCGAGAAAGATCGGGCGGAGATGCGCAACCGAGCGCCCATGCCAGGCCAGCCAGCGTTTGGCGGCATTGCGCTCGCAGTCCTGTTTCTCCGCGCCATCCTGTGGCGCGATGAATTCCGGCGGCAGCGGCAACACCTGGTGGTGGCCCGGCGCCACCAGGGTTGCGCCCAGGAAGGCGTGGAAGTGTTCCACACCGCCATCGGAGCGGCGTCGCGTCGAGCACTGCGGACAACTGATCTTGCGCGAGCAGAAATACTCGGAGCCGTCGACCGCGATAAGCACCCGTCCGTCCAGGCAATGGAATCGTGTCAGTGGGCCGGCTGCGTCGATGGCGCGGAAGAACAGATGGTCGAATGCCGCTGGCGAGGCGCCGTCCAGCATCAGGCGGATGTAGTTGTCGGAGGGGATTGCCGAGATGCCGAACAGGGTCTGGCAGTTGGACCGGCCGTGGCCGCGGGCCAGCGCCCGCTGATGTGCCAGGAACGACGGGCTTCCCATAAAGAACAGCGAGAAGGCCGAAAGGCCGATATCGGTCATCGAGTACTGGCCGTCACGGTTCTGCCCGGTGCGCTGGTCGGGGAGACTGGCGCACGCGATGGCGAATTCGGCGATCAGGTCGTCGATGACGATCACGCCGGTGTCGAATCAAGGTCCGAGTCGCGCCGCAAGCGAAAACTGGCCGGATGCTGTGGCCGATCCTGAAATCGCCCACAACATGTGGCAAATCGGACTCAGTAGCGCGCGACTGCCCAGGCGCGCCAGGCATCCCACCGGGACCACCACCGGCCTGCCTCAGAACGCGACTCAATCGCATTGAGATCTGCTGCCTCAGCACCACGGACATTGACCCGCCGCCAAACCCCGCCCCACCATCAGTCGTGCCTGCAAAGACAGAGGAGGAACGCCAATGATCAAGAATCCGCGCACGCCGCGGCCGGATCGCCGCCGCTTCATGCAAGCCACCAGCGCTTCGGCCCTTACCGCCGCGCTGGTCGCGGGCTT
>DATJNA010000149.1:0-47841 GCA_035508435.1 Acetobacteraceae bacterium
CCGCGCGAGCGTTTCCTCGGTCCGGGACCGTGGCGCATTCGCGCCGACTTCCGTTATGAGGGCTACCGCTCGACGCCGGACGACGACCCGCGGCACGTCTATCACAACGTGCTGGTGGCGCTGGACGAAGCGCAGCGGATCAACAACGGCTCGCCTTCGCTGTGGGCGTACATCGTCGACCAGCTCGACCTCGCCCCGGGGGAGGCCGTGCTGCATCTCGGCTGCGGCACCGGCTATTACAGCGCCATCATCGCGGAACTGGTCGGCAGCGCCGGCCATGTGACCGCGTTGGATTACGACGCGTCGCGCGCACAGCAAGCGCGGCAGGCATTGGCGGCCTGGCCCCAGGTGGCAGTGGTGGCAGCCGACGGCGCCTCGTTCGAGCCGGGACCGCGTGACGTGATCGTCGCCAGCGCCGGAGCGACGCATCCGGTGTCCGCGTGGCTGGGAGCGCTGCGACCGGGTGGACGACTGGCGTTTCCGCTGACCGCTGGGCGCGAGCAGGGTGGCTTCATGCTGCGCGTGACGCGCCGGAGCGAACCGGATCGCTTCGCTGCGAAATTCCTGTGCAAAGTCGGGTTCACGCCGTTCATCGGCGTACGGGACTCCGAAATCGAACCGCGGCTTGCTGCGGCGATCGATCGTGGCCACGGCGATCTGGTTTGCACACTGCGGCTCGACGCCCATGTGCCGGACGGCAGTTGCTGGCTGCATGAGAAGCGATTCTGTCTGTCCATGCGGCCGCTATGAGCCGCCCAGCCTGGCATCCGGAACACCTCGCCGCGCGGCTGCCGTTTCTGCGTCGGCGCAGCTTGCTCGCCGCTGCGACCCGCACGTTCTTCAACGCACGCGGCTACGTGGAGGTGGAAACGCCCTACGCCGTGCCGACGCCCGGCGAGGAAGTGCATCTGCGCGCCTTTCGTACCGAACGCGACTATCCGGACGGGCGATGCGAGAAGCTGTGGCTGCATACCAGCCCCGAGTTCGCGATGAAGAAGCTGCTGGCGGGTGGTGCCGGGCCGATATTCCAACTCGCGCGCGTCTGGCGGAACGGCGAGGGCAGCGATCTGCACGCGCCGGAATTCACCATGCTGGAGTGGTATCGTCCGGGTGCGGATATGGCATCGCTGATGGCCGAAACCGCGGCCTATCTGCGTGCGGTATTGCCCCCGGTCGTGACCTGTCGCGGCGTGACCACAGACCTGTCGCGCTGTGAGCGCCTGACGGTCGCGGAG
Source organism: Acetobacteraceae bacterium (assembly GCA_035508435.1). Classification (GTDB taxonomy): domain Bacteria; phylum Pseudomonadota; class Alphaproteobacteria; order Acetobacterales; family Acetobacteraceae; genus JASHVB01. The sequence continues at coordinate 1,236 of DATJNA010000149.1, forward strand.
GCCTTCGCCCGCCATGTCGGCGCCGACCTGCTGGCCACCGCCGGCAACGCCGCTGCTTTGGCCGCCGCGGCGGGCGCGAGCCTGCGCGCTCACGAAACCTGGGAGGATCTGTTCTTTCGCCTGCTGCTGGAACGGATCGAGCATTGTCTTGGCCGCGCCCATCCCACCTTCCTGACGCACTGGCCGGCAGCGCAGGCGGCGTTGGCGCGCCGCGATCCGACGGACCCGCGCGTCGCGGAGCGGTTCGAACTGTTTGTGTGTGGCATCGAGCTCGCCAACGCCTTCGTCGAGCTGACCGATCCCGTGGAGCAACGCGCCCGCTTCATCGAAGACCGCGCGCGGCGGCATGCGATGGGCGGCGAGGACTGGCCGCTGGACGAGGACTTCCTCGCGGCATTGGCGCATGGCATGCCGCCCAGCGCCGGCATCGCCCTGGGCTTAGACCGGCTGGCGATGATCGCGGCGGGCGCGGACCGGATAGAGCAAGTGCTGTGGTTGTGAATTTCACACCGCGGGTTGGATGGTGGCTGTGAGCCATTGTGCGTACGAGGTCGCCTGATGCGCTGGATTGTTGTGCTGTGCCTGGCGGTGGCGCTGGGCGCCTGCGGTCATGAGTTGGCGCAGCGGCAGGCGTTCCTCAATCGGTTCGTCGGCCAGCCCGAGAAGGAGCTGGTGGAAAAGCTGGGCGTGCCGAACCGCAGCTACACCACGGGTGCCAGCAAGTTCCTGGCCTATGACGAGAGCAAGGTGGCGCTGATTCCGCCGGTGCCGCCGGCCTATGGTCCGGGCCCTTGGTGGTTCAACGGCTGGTACGACGGCGGCCCGCCGCCAGAGGCGGTCAAACTGCAATGCGAAACGACATTCGAAGTCACTGATGGCGTGGTGAAATCCTATACGCTGCGGGGCAATGCGTGCGGGTGACGACGGCCCGGCCGGCGCTGGCCGGGTCGAATACATGAACCCAACGAGTCATCCCGTGCCGAATCGAAAGCAGACAGTTCACCGCAGTGTTCACGGATTACACAGAGTAAGCCATAAGATTTTTAAGCAGATCAGTGCCCTATCCTGTGAAACCTGTGGTGAACTGCCGGCAAAACCTTCGCTACCCGCAGGATGCTTCTACTCCAGGAACTTCTCCGTCCAGCTCTTGAACTCTCCGTCGCGCGTCACTCGTTTCATCAGTTCGGCCGACGCGATCCCTTGCAACTCGGACGGCTTCACACCCTCCCGCAGCGCCTTCAGTGTGTCGTGCACAGCTTTTACCGCCGCAGAGAACGGCTGGTGTCCCTGCAACGCGATCCGCACATTGCGACTGGCGAGATACGCGCGGTCCGGCGCGCCTCCGCCGCCCAGCATCAGCGGCAGCTTCACCGCGTTGGCCATCTTGTCGAGATTTTCCGCCGTCATGCCGCCGGCAAAGAACAACGCGTCGACACCGACTGCCTCATAGGCACGGGCGCGGGCGATCGCATCGTCGATACCCGTGATCGCCGCGGCGCTGGTGCGGCCGATGATCACCAGCGACTTGTCCTCTCGTGCTGCCAGTGCGGCCCGCATCTTGCCCACGCCCTCGTCAAGCGAAATCAGCGTCGGCTTCTTCTCGCCGAAGCCGCGGGGCAGCGAGGTGTCCTCGATCATGATCCCGGCGACACCCGCGGTTTCCAACTCCTGGATCGTCCGCATCACGTTCAGCGCATTGCCGTAGCCATGGTCGGCGTCGACCATCAGCGGTAGCTTGCCGGCGCGGTTGATGCGATAGGCCTGCCCCGCGAATTCCGTCAGCGTCAGCAGGATCAGGTCGGGGTTCCCCAACACGGCGAAGGAACCGATCGAGCCGGCGAACATGCCGACTTCGAACGCCAGGTCTTCGGCGATGCGCGCCGAGATGGCGTCGAACACCGACCCCGGATGGATGCATTCCTTGCCGGCAAGTACCGCACGGTAACGTTCGCGTCGATCGGTCCAGTGCATTCTCTGTCCTCCCCTTCAGATCAACAGTCCCGCCAGCGCGCCGCTCATACAGGTGGCGAGCGTGCCGGACAGGATCGAGCGCATTCCCAGCGCCACGATCTCATGCCGGCGCTCCGGCACCATCGCGCCGATACCGCCGATCATGATGCCCAGGCTGCCGAAATTGGCAAAGCCGCACAATGCGTAGGTGAGCACGATGCGGGTCCGTGGGCTGAACGTGGCGGCGGGCAGCGTGGAGAAATTCAGGTAGGCAACGAATTCGTTCAGCACCGTTTTGGTCGCCATCAGCGTCGCGGCGCCGCCGGTTTCCGCCCAGGGCACACCAAGCAACCACATGACCGGGCGGAACGGCAGGGCAAACAGGCGCTGCAAGGTGACGGGCGCGTGGTCCCAGAGCGGCAGCAGCCCGAGCGCCATGTTCACCAGTGCGACCGACGCTACGGCCACAATCAGCACGGCGACGACACTGGCGAGGATGGGGATGCCGTCGAGCGTACCTTTCACCAACGCATCCAACGCGGAAAGCGGCGGATCGCGAATGACGAGGCGTGCCTCGGCAGCGTCCGGCATGGCGAACGGCACCATGAGCGCCGCGACGGCGAGGCCTGCCGGCGTGCTGATCACCGAGGCAACCAGGATGTGTCCAATCGCATCCGGCACGATCGGTGAGAGGAACGTACCATAGATGATCATAACGGTGCCGGCGACACCAGCCATGCCGCAGGTCATCAGGGCAAACAATTCGCCGCGCTGCATGCGGGCGAGATAGGGACGCACCAGCAACGGTGCCTCCACCATACCGACGAACACGTGCACCGCCGCGCCCAGCGCCAGCGCGCCGCCCAGGCCCATGGAACGCCGCAGCAGCCAGGCGAACGCCGCGGTGACGCGTGGCAAAACGCCCCAATAGAACAGCAGTGATGCGAGCGCGCTGATGGTGAGGATCAGCGGCAGCGCCTGGAAGGCAAGGACGAAGCTGGCGCCGGGATGCGTCTCGGCGAACGGCAGCGGCGCGCCCGCAAGATAGCCGAATACGAAATGCGTGCCGGTCTCGGTGGCGTTTTGCAATGCGGTGGCGGCGTCGTTCACCGCAAACACCGCGCGCGTTGCCGGCGGAACGCGGAGCAACAGCAGTGCGAGCGCGAATTGCAGCAGCAGGCCCGTGATGACGGTGCGCCACGGGATGCGGCGGCGATCCTCGCTGCACAGGAAGGCCAGCCCGAGCAAGGCGGCCATGCCGAGGACGGCGCGGTCCATTATTCAGCGTGCCGCGCGCCGCGCTCTGCGTCACCCGCTGCGCCGGTTGAAGGGATAGTATGGCGGCAGCTCGCCGACCGCATTCATGTCGACTTCCACCAGCGTCAATCCGTTCACAGCCAAGGCCCGTGCGACCGTCTCACCGAATGCATCGGCACGGTCCACCTTGAAAAACGGAATGTCGGAGACCGCGGCCAACCTGCCAAGATCCGGGCCTTGCAGATCGGCAAAGAACCGCCGGCCCTGCTGCGTCGCGTCCTGGATGCGCTTGATTACACCATAACCGCGGTCGTTCATCACGATCACCGTCAGGTCCAGCTTTTCCTGCACCGCGGTCCATAGCTCGCCGACATTGAGGAAGAATCCGCCGTCGCCGGTCATCATCACGGTCCGGCGCTCGCCCGCCGCCGCGGCGGCGCCGATGCCAAGCTGCAATCCCTGGCCGATCCCGGCGCCGACCGGATAGACGTTCTGCCACGGATGATAGACCGGGAAGATGCGGTTGCCCCAGGTAGTATTGCTCTGCGTCACGTCGCGCACCCAGATCGCGTCGCGTGGCATCACCTTGCGCAATTGCGCGGCGAAGCTGTCGTAGACGCCCAACGTGGCGATGAATTCGCGCTGCGCCGCCTGCTTCAGAGCATGGAACGCGTCCTGGTAGCCGGGATCGACTCGCAGCCTGCCCTCAATGCGGGGCAGCAGCGCCGTCAGCGTCGCCGCGGCATCGCCGCAAACGAAATAGTTGCTGCGATAGGTGCGGCCATTCGCCAGCGGATCGCTGTCGATCTGCACGATGTTCTCGGGCAGCTTCAATGCGAATTCGACGGTCTCGTGGCCGCGCAGCCGGCAACCAACGACCAGCAGCAGATCGACGCTCTGGTAGAATTCCGGGATCATCGGCACGCCGTTGCCGGTCAGTGCGCCGAGGGTGCGCGGATCGTCCTCGGGCACGGTGCCGCGGCCATTGCCGCTGCTGACCGCACAGAACCCAAGGTCCAGCAGCTTCGCCACCGCTGAACCGGCCCGCGTCGCGCCGTGGCCCAGCCACAGCAGCGGCCGTTTCGCCACCGCAATACGCGCGGCCAGTTCGTCCAGCTCGGCGTCCGTCGGCAATCGCGGCGGCGGCAGCGGCAGCACGAAATTGTCCAGCGCCGCCGGGCGTTCGAGCCGTTCGCGCTGCAGGTCGATCGGCACTTCCACGCTGACGGGGCCGGTCGGCGCACTCAGCGCGTCCACCGCCGCGCGGGTCAACACACCGAGCGCCTGCTGCGCGGAGCGCACCCGATACGCCGCCTTCGATACCGATCGCAGCATGCCAAGTTGATTGTACGGATCGTGCACCGTCCCCATTTCGCGATCGGCGAATTTCGTCGCGGTGTGGCCGGTGATGTGCAGCACGGGGGAGCCGGCGAAGCGTGCCTCGATCAGCCCGCCGACGGCATTCGCCGCGCCCGGACCGGTGGAAGAGAACAACACGCCCAGCCCGCCATTGACCCGCGCATAACCGTCGGCCATGTGCGCGCCGCCCAACTCGCCACGCGCCATCATGAAACGGATGGTGTTGCGCCGGCCAATTGCATCCAGCATCGGGATGTTGTGCACCGAGGCAATCCCGAATGCCGTGGTCACTCCACATGCTGAAAGGAACTCGGCGACCAGATCGCCAACCGTGTAGTCACCGGGCATTTGCTGGAACTCCATCGCGTCGTCGCACAGGCTGAAGCAGGCGATTCGGCGCGTCAACGGTTGCGGCGCCGCGCTCCATCCCCCATGCTGCACCGCAAGAACCGCGGGATGCCGCAAGAACGGGGGGATTGGGCATATATGAAATCACGCGGCTTGCCGGGGCGGCTGGGCGATCTTCCACGCTTGGTGCCCGAGCGATGCGATTATAAATCCGCCGTTCTTCCGAAGCGTGCGGCGAGCGTAGGGGAGAGCCTGGCATGAGCGGACGAGTCGAGGACCACTACGCCAATCCGGAGATCGTGCCGCGCATCCTGGCGGCGGTGCGGCAGGCGAACGGTGCGGATGCACCGATCACGCCGGATACGTTGGCGCCGCTGGATCACTTCCATGGCCGCGGCGTGCTGGCGACGCGCGAGATGGCCGCGATGCTGCAGCCGCGCGGCGGCGAACAGGTGCTGGACATCGGCAGCGGCATCGGCGGTCCGGCGCGCTGGATCGCGGCACGGTTTGGCTGCCATGTCACCGGCGTCGATCTGACTCAGGCATTCTGCGATGCGGCGATCGAGTTGAACAAGGTCGCCGGCATGGCCGATCGCGTGCGCATCCTGCACGGCACCGCGCTGGCACTGCCGCTGCCGGAAGGCACGTTCGACCGTGCCTATTCGCAGAACGTCGTGATGAACATTGCCGACAAGCGCGGCATGTATCGTGAGGCGCTGCGCGTGCTGAAGCCGGGGGGCAGGTTGGCACTGTCGAATGTCTGCGCCGGTCCGAACGGTCCGCCGTATTTCCCGGTGCCCTGGGCGGCGACCGCGGCCACCAGCTTTCTCGCCACGCCGGACGAGACGCACGAGGACCTGCAAGCGGCGGGTTTTGAGATTGTAGAGTTTCGCGAGACCACGCAATCGGTGTTGGCAGATCAGATCAAGGACCGGCAACGGATGGAGGCGGGGCAGATCCCGCCGCTGGGCATCCATCTGATCATCGGCGAGCGTGCCCGGCAGTACCGAATCAACTCCGCCCGCAGCCTGGAGGACGGCCGCACGGCGACGATCGAGGCGCTGGTGCGCAAGCCGGCGTGACGACACCCCACCGCCCATCGGCGGGTCGCTTGACGGCGGACCAGGGCCTAGGCTTATCCTGACGCAGTCGGCAATTGTGCCGGCACAGCACCGACGACGGCCGGACCCGCCCAGCGACAGCCTGTTCCAGGGTTGAGCTGAGCGCGGAAGAGCAGCGCCAACGTGAACGTAGCTAACCGGCGCCGATCTCCCGAACGGATACCTGGCCGCGTCACGCGCAGGGAGAGCGATTTATGGACAGGACGGCTGTCGTCGGCCAACGGGTCGGCGGCCTGGGCGCGATCACCCGCTACCAATGGCTGGTGTTTCTCGTGGTCTGGCTTGGCTGGACGCTCGATGCCGCCGATTTCGGCTTGTATTCACTGGTGCTGCGCCCGGCGCTGACCGAGTTGCTGGGCGGCAATCCGCCGCTGGCGCAGATCGGCGCCTATGGCGGCATTCTCAGCATGACGGGATTGCTCGGCTGGGCGTTCGGCGGCTTCATCTTCGGCATTTATGCCGACTATGTCGGCCGCGTCCGCGCGCTGGCGACCAGCATCATTCTCTATAGCGTGTTCACCGCGCTGCAAGGCGTGTCGCAAGGCATCTGGGATTTCGCGATCTATCGCTTCATCGCCGGCCTCGGCACCGGCGCCGAGCTGATGGTGGGGATTCCATTGCTCGCCGAGGCATTGGGCGAGACGCACCGCGCCAAGATCGCCGGTTTCATGATGACGGGCGGCGCGCTGGGCACGTTCCTCGGCGCCTGGACCTACGGCCTGGTTGGCGGCTACGGCTGGCGTGTCGTCTTCTTCATCGGTGTGGTACCCGCGCTCCTGCTTGCGGTCATCCGTCGCCGCGTCATCGAGCCCGACCGCTTCGCAGCCGTGACGGAACGCCGCCAGACCATCCGCGCCGGAACCAGCGTGGGGACCGACGACCGCCAGTTCATGCGCTTCGTCCCACTGCAGCTTTTCGCACCAGAGCATCGCCGCAACACCATCGTGGGGCTGTTGTTCGGGCTTGGCTCGCTGCTGGCGATCTGGACCACGAATATCTGGCTGCCGACGATCCTGTCGCTGATGGTGCAGAAGAGCGGCATGACCGGCGCGGCCGCGGTGCCATTTGTCAGCCGCGGCATCATGATCTGGAGCCTGGGCGGCATCGCCGGCTACATCGCGTTCGGGTTCATTGCCGATATGGTGGGGCGCCGACCGACCGTGATCCTGTATGCCGTCGGCAGCATCGCCGCCGCGTTGACGCTGTATCTCGGGCTGAGCAGTTATGAGCCGTACTATCCGATGGTGCTGCCGATTTTCGGATTTTTCGTCTTTGGCACGTTCACCGGCTTCGCGGTCTATCTGCCCGAACTGTTCCCGACGCATGTGCGTTCGACCGCGGTGGGCTTCACCACCGGCAGCGCACGCGTGGTCACCAGCTTCGGTCCGTTGGTTGCTGGGCTGCTGGTCGGCGCGTTCGGCAGCTTCAACAAGGTGACGGCGTTCATGAGCTGCTTCGCGCTGCTGAGCATCATCGCGATGTTCCTGGGGCAGGAGACCAAGGGGCGGGAACTGCCGCGGTAGGTCGGGAGCGGCGGACTACCTCGCCACGTGATGGCGGAGCACGCGTACAACTCCGTATAGGAGGGCGGGCACGCGATACGCGGCAACTCCCTGTACGAGGACGGGCAGTACGTGGTGTGAGGGCGTGGCGCTGGTACCCGCGGCTCCCCGGCTGCCACCCGTCCTGTCATGGCGAGCCGCTGACATTCGTGGCATCATCATGGCGCAGTCGTACTCTAGGGGAATCCGAATGGGGTGGTTCCTGCGCCTGTCGTGCCTCGTAATCGTCGCGTTCGGGTTCTACGTGATGTGGCAGTACGCGACGGCCTGGGGCGTTTGGCACCCGCCGCATCCTGCCGCTCCGCCCCATCATGGCCCGGAGAGCGTTCCGGCGGCGTATCATGCACGACCGTCAGTAACCCCGTTCCCAATCGATCACGTTGCGCAACGGCCTGCCATCTAGCCAGGCGCGCAGGTTCTCGCAGAACACGTCGATCGCGCCGTGACGATTGTCGTCGCTGGCGCCCGAGACGTGCGGCGTGATCAGCACGCGCTTGTCCTGCCACAGCACCGGCGGCGGACCATGCTCGAATTCGCCGACATAAACATCCAGCACGACACCGCGCAGTTTGTCCGCCGCCAACGCTTCGGCCAGCGCATCCTCGTCGACGATTTCGCCGCGCGCCACGTTCACCAGCACGGCGTTTGGCTTCATCAGCGCGAAACGATCGCGGTTGAACAGACCGGTGGTCTCGGGGGTCCACTGGCAACAGATAGCGACGAAGTCGCTGCGCGCCAGGAAGCCATCCAGGTCGCCGGGACCGCCGAGTTCCGCGAAGCCCGGCGGCATCGGCGCGTCATGCCGCGGCTGACGCCGCGTGCCGACCACATGCATGCCCAGTGCGCCACAGAGCCGGCCCACTTCCAGGCCGATGCCGCCGGCCCCCACAACACAGCAGACCTTGCCAGCAAGCAGTCGCGGTCGGTAGCCGCGATGGTTGAACGAGCCAGCGTCGCGGTCCGAGACGGCTCGGTCCAGCGCCTTGGCAAAATGGAGAAAGCCGGCGACGGTGTATTCCGCCATCGCCAGCGTGTTGCCCGCACCGCGCGACGTGGTCACCATCACGTCGCTGCCCCACAGGTCGGAGCGCAGCAGGTTGCTGGCGCCGGCCGGGCGTTGGTGAAACCATTTCAGCCGCGGCGATCGTGCCCGCAGGTCGAGCGGAAACGGCCAGCCACCCAAGATCACCTCGGCTTGTGCCAGAAGCTGGTCGCGCTCTTCACGCGTGCCGCGACCGGTGGCGTTTTGTGATAGATAGCGCGTCGCGGTGGTCGCGGGCCAGGTGTCGCGGATTTCGCCGTCGAACCAGCCACCGGCGTCGATCAGGCGCACCGCCGGATCGACCGCGGCGATCTGCGCGCGCTCGGCCTCGGTGGCGCGCTGGATAGCGAGGATGTTGACCGTTCGCATGCGCGCAACGCTAGGGGGCCGATGCGCCAGTGTCCATCGCATCGCTCGGCCCGCGGCGAAGCGTGGTGCTGTCGCGGTGTGGTTGGCGTCGCTGATCGGAGCGGGATGGCCGGGAGACGCGCCGCCATGACAGGAGGTTTCTTGCTAGGCTCACGCCGCCGAGGCAATGTGTCGCGGGCAGCGCGCCGACCGTCCGAGCGCCATGCCGATGGTGATCGCTCGGCCCCGCCGGCGCCGCAATGACACCGGACGGCAAGGAGGAGCCATTATGCCGATCTACCAAAACGGCGACGTCCGGATTCACTATGAAGATTCAGGCAGCGGCTTTCCGCTGCTGATCATCCCGGGCGGCGGGCTGAACGCGACCATCTCCTACGTCACCGGCAGCGCGCCGTTCAACGCGATCGGCGAGCTCGAGAACGAGTATCGCTGCATCTGCTTCGACCTGCGCAACGCCAATGGCGGGGAGTCGTCCGGCCCGTTGGAGACCGAGCGTCCGTGGGACGCTCATACCGATGACCAGCTCGGGCTGATGGACCATCTCGGGATTCGCGAGTTCATGGTGCTGGGCTACTGCATCGGCGGCCCGTTCATCTGGAATCTCCTGCGGCGGGCGCCCGAACGCGTGGTAGCCGCGGTGCTGGCGCAGCCCAGCGGCTACCGACCTGAGCTGCCCGATCTGTTCTACCAGAACAACATCAAGGGCTGGGGTCCGGCGCTGTGCCAGCGGCGCTCCGGCATCACGATGGATATGGTGGATGCGTACCTGAAGCGGATGTATGGCGCCAATCCGGATTTCGTGTTCACCGTGACGCGCGACTTCGTACGCGATTGCCGAACGCCCATTCTGGTGCTGCCGGATGACGTGCCGGCGCACCCCTATGCGGTGGCGATGGAGTCCGCGCGGCTCGCACCCAATTCGCAGGTGAGCCTGTATCCGTGGAAGGAGCCGAAGGAGTTGGTGCCGCTTGCGGTGCGTCACATCCGCACGTTCCTGAAGGCGAACCGGCCCAGGTGAGCGGGCAGCGTGGCAGCGGCTACAATGGAAGCGCGGGCGGCGGGGACCAAATGTCATTGCGAGGACTGCGAGCGAAACCCGGCAGGACGAAGCAATCCCGATCGGGTAACGTGCCCGGCCTCCGGACACCGTGTCGGGCGAGATTGCTTTGTCGTTTTGCTTCTCGCAATGACCGCCGAAACGGCGACGTGAACACAACTCATGGCGGGCACTGAGTCCGCAACCGAGGGAGGGCGCGATGACACATGCAAGCGCGGCGATCGCAAGTCCGGGCATTCGTATCCCGCGTCTCGCGATGCCGAGGCTTCGATGGCCACGATTGTCGCAGCGGACCCACGCCTTGCTGATGATGGGCATCCTGATCAGCCCTTGTTTCCTGTCTGACGAGATTGGCTATTGCGTACAACGATTGTTCATGACGGCGGACCAGATCGCGGCGCAGCAAGCGCCCGAGGCGATGCTGGCGAAGATCAGCAAGTTTGACGTCGCTTGCCCTGCCGCGACGATGTCGGCGGAAGAGCAAGGCCGTTGGGCGACCTACGCGGCACAGCGGGGGTGGTCGTTCTATCCGCAGGCCGGACCGGGATGCTTCAAGCCGGACCGCAATCTGCGCGGCGTGATCGCGCTGAAAGTGTTCAGTGTCGCGTGCCCGACCACGGTACTGTCAGCCGTGGAGCATCGGCGATGGCTGACCTACGCCGCTGATCATGGGTGGGATGCGTACCCGCAGGCGGGTGCGGGATGTGTCGATCCATAAGTTGATCGGTGACGCTCGTCCCGCGCCCGAACGGAACGGTGCGGGTCGCTGCGGCTCATTGATCGGTAAGGCATTGCCGCAACTTCGCAGGGAAGGAAACTGACCATGAGTCAACTTGGCACAGGCGACTATCGCTACGAACTGATCCGTGATTTCCTGAAACTACCCAATGGCGAGCGCTTCGGCCTGGTCAGCCGCGTCGGAACCGACGCGCAGGACCGCGTCTATGTGTTCCAGCGCAAGAACCCGCCGGTGGTGGTGTTCGACCGCGACGGCACCTATCTCGGTGCCTGGGGCACCGGCGAGGTCACCGATCCGCACGGGCTCAAGATCGTGGACGACGTCGTCTACACGACGGACCGTTCCGACTCGGTCGCCAAATCCTTCACCCTGGACGGCAAGCCGTTGCTTGAGCTGGGCCAGCGCGGCGTCCATTCGGATACCGGCTGCACCGGCGCGCCGTGGCTCGCGCAACGCGCGGCCGGACCGTTCAACCATCCCACCGAGATGTTGCCGCATCCCAACGGCGACATTTATGTCACCGACGGCTACCGCAACGCGCGTGTGCATCGTTTCACCCATGATGGGACGCTGGTGGCGTCATGGGGCGCGCCGGGGCACGGGCCGGGCGAGTTCCATCTGCCGCACAGCATCGCCATCACGCCCGATGGCACACTCTATGTCGCCGACCGATCCAACAAGCGCATTCAGTTGTTCACGCCCGACGGCGCGTTCCTGGATCAATGGACCGGCATGGGCGGCCCGAATGACATTACGCGCGCGCAGGACGGAACGTTCGTCATTGCCGAGCAAGAAGATGATGGCAAGCCGGCGTATGTCTGCGTGCGCGATGCCGAGGGCAGAGTGTTGGTGCGATTGGAAAGCCGGCATGTCCACGGCGTCGGCGTGGATTCACGCGGCGATATCTATGCCGGTCTTACGGTGGATCGGACCGTGGACAAGTTCGTCCGCGTCGGCTGAGGGCGTCGAGGCCGCGCCCGGCGATAGGCCGCGTGAAGTCAAGCCGGGCTGCGCGCCACTTTCTGCGGCGGTACCTTCTGCCCTGCCGGGATCACCGCGCCACCTTGCGCGATCATCCGGTGCAGCAGCACGATCGCCTGGTGCAATTGGAAGTCCGTGTCGGGCTTGGTCGGATCGTATTTCGGCCAGCCGGCCGGCGGCTTGTCGGCCAGTCCCGCGGCAATCGGCAACGGCGGGCGCTTGATGGGCGCGGCCTGGCTCAATGGCACGCTCAGCGTATTGTTCAAATCCGATTCATGCTCTGGGACGAAGCTTGGCTCCGGCTTGTCGGACTGGTGCACCACAACGTCGGGCGTGATGCCCTCGTTCTGGATCGAATGGCCGCCGGGCGTGAAGTACCGCGCCGTCGTGAGGCGGATCGCGCCGCCGTTGTCCAGCGGAAACAAGGTCTGGACCGAGCCTTTGCCGAAGCTGCGGGTGCCGAGCAATACCGCGCGACGGTCGTCCTGCAAGGCGCCCGAGACGATCTCGCTGGCCGAGGCGGAGCCTTCGTTGATCAGCACGACGAGCGGGATGCCATGCACGATGTCGCCTGGATGCGCATACCAACTGTGGTCGTCATCCGCGAGGCGCCCGCGGGTGGAGACGATCTCGCCATTGGTGAGGAAGTCGTTGGACACCGCGACGGCCTGGTCCAGCAGTCCGCCCGGATTGTTGCGCAGATCGAGCACCAACCCGTCGAGTTTGCCGGACTTCCTGAAACTGGTGATCGCCGCACGCAGGCCACGATTGGTGTCGTCGTTGAAAACGCTGAGCCTGACATAGCCGATATCGCCCTCGCGTCGGCTCTTGACCACCTCCATGTGGATAATCTCGCGCGTCAGCTTGAGCGCGATCGGGTTGGCGTCGCCCTCGCGCTTGATGGTCAACTCCACCTGCGTATCGGGTGGGCCGCGCAACTCGTCGACCGCTTGCTCCAGCGTGAGGCCTTCGACGGTCTTGCCGTTCACCGAAACGATCAGGTCGCCAGGCTTGATGCCGGCACGCGCGGCGGGGGTGCCGTCAATCGGGGCAATGACCTTCAACAACCCGCCCTCGCCGGTGACGGTCATGCCGAGACCGCCGAAATGGCCCTCGGTCTCGAGCTGCATCTCGTGCCATTCCTGCGGGTCCATGTAGCCGCTGTGCGGATCGAGGCCGCTGAGCATACCGTCCAGCGCGTAATGAATCAGCGCGCTGGTCTTCACCGGATCGACGTAGTCGGCGCGCACGCGCTCCAGCACCTGGCCGAACAGGGTGAGGGATTGTTCGCGGGCATCGGCATTGCTGACGGCACCGGCAAAGGCCGGCGGGACATGCGGCACGAGAAAATGCGCCGCCGGCCACGCGGTGACGGCGCCCGCGAGGAAAGCCGTGGTGACGAGGAGCCCGGTGCGACGGTTCATTCTGGTGCCTTGGTCTCTGGGACAGTGTGCCCGAACGACATAGGCCAGCCAAGGGAGGTCGCAAATTGCGGGCGGATGAGAATCCCGCAATGTGTCAATTCTTGGTGCGGTCCGATGGCTGGTGGCAAGGCGGAGGGGACAGCGTCAGGTAGGCGCGCGCGGCAGGTTACCGTTGCGGCTACGCTTCGTCGTCCTGCTCCAGGCGTCCGCGGCGGCGGCGCCCGACCGCGAGTTCCGTCACCACGCCGTGCAACGTGCGCAGTTCTTGCTCGGTCACCTCGCCGCGTTGGAAGAAGTGCCGGATGTTGCGGACCATGCCGGGGCGCTTCTCCCGGTTGCGCAGGAAGCCGCTGGCATCGAGCTGGTCCACCAGGTGGGTGAGGAAATTCTCCAGCTCCGCCTTGGTGGCGACGCGGGTTTCGTTGGTCATGAGCGCGCGCGGCGGGGTGGGTTCGCCGGCCATCCACCATTCATAGGCGATCACCATCACCGCCTGCGCCAGGTTGAGCGACATGAAGGCCGGGTTGAGCGGATACCGCACCAGAGCGTCGGCCTGGGCCATGTCGTCGTTGTCCAGCCCGGCGCGTTCGGGGCCGAACAATACGCCGGCGCGAAGATCGCGGCTGGCGATCTCGCGCAGCTCGGTGACGGCGCCGCGGGCGGTGAGGACCGGCTTGATGATGTGGCGCGGGCGGGGGCAGGTGGCGAAGACGTGATGCAGGTCAGCCACTGCCTCCGCCACGGTCTGGTGCACGGTGAGCTCGTCGAGGATGCGATGGGCGCCGGAGGAGTTGCGCCAGGCCTTCGGTTGTGGCCAGCCCTCGCGCGGGGCGACGAGACGGAGGTGGAACAAGCCGCCATTGGCCATGGCACGGGCGCAGGCGCCGATGTTGTCCGGGAGTTGCGGGCGCACGAGGATGACGACGGGCGTGTTGCCGGTCGGCTCGAGGGCGGCGCCATGTTCGCGGCCGGTCATTGGGCTGGCCTTGGTGGCGGCGACATCACGCCGCATGTGGTGTTTTGCTTGCCTGGATGCAAAGCCGTTGATCTCATTTACCCCGGTTGACCTCCTTTAGCCCGGTGGCAAAGCGACGAACGGGTCGAGAACCTTCATTGCCAGCGGCGCGAAATGCCGGACGTTGCGCGACAAGATCGTCAAACCATGGTGCTGCGCCGTGGCTGCGATGATGATGTTGCCGAACCCGGGCGCCTGACCTTGGCTGCGGGCCCGGTCGGACAGAGCGCCGGCGATTCGCGCGGCGGGGGTATCGAAGGCGAGGATGCGTCCGCCATAAAGATGGAGCAGAGTTTCGAGCCAGGACGCCAGATCGTTGCTCTTGCGTGTTGCCCTCTCGCGCCGGAGCCTGGCGATGCCATCCTCAATCTCTGCCACGGTCACCGCCGAGAGGAACAGTACTGCCGAGTGCGCGTCCATCCAAGCGACGAGCGTGTCTGGTGCGAGTCGGGACGGCGCACCAGCCGAGACGACATTGGTATCGACCAGATACACCGGCTGCTAGAGATCGGCAGGGCGCAGCGGCGCGCGGTTGCGCTCTGGCAGTTCGTCCGGACCGATGGGCGCGGACATTAACAGGCGGCCAAACGATGGCACCTGGGACAGCCGTTCCCACTCTTTGAAGCTCAGGATGACGGCTTCCCGTTTGCCATGCCGGGTGATGATTGCAGGCTTGCCCCGTACGGCTTCATCCACCACCGCCGACAGGCTCGCCTTCGCATTCCGGAGCTGGATTTCTCGCATGGCAGGGTCTCGAAGCAGAGGTGACTATTGTGGTCATATGGGCCGGAAATTGGAGGCGACAAGACCCGCCTGCACCGCCGCACCGAGGCAAGGCGGCCACAACATGTACCAGGCCGGCCTTGGGTCCGCCATCGAGAATGGACCCAACGCTTACGAAACCAGAAACCGTCAATCCAACGGTCTCGACGGGTCTCTCAGGCGCGAATCCTTCGATAACCACTCGCTGGCAATGTCCCTTTCACCATTGCCGCACCCGCGGGTAAACTTCCCGCGCGAACATCCGAATCCCCGCGACCGTCTCGTCGTGTTCCAAAAATCCCGCCTGACCCATGATCAGCAGATGCCCAAACCCTCCGACGTGATCGTAGACGCGGCGAATCTGCGCCTCCACCTGATCCGGCGTCCCTGCCATCATGATGCCTGCTGCGATCGCGCCCTCCACGCTCGCGCTGCGGCGGAACGCGCTCAGCGGGTGCTCCTCGCCGCGCAGCATGCGCACGCCGGCGTCTACCGGCACATATCCTGGCGGCGCCGAGAAATGCAGCGGCACCTTGTTCGACGTGACGTACCAGAGCAACTTCTCGGCGCCCGCACACGCCGCGGCCTCGGTCTCGCCGACATAGACCAGTGCCGCGTAGGCCAGCCGGTCGTTCGGCACGACGTCGCCGCGCCCGGCCTCACGCCACGCCGCACGGTATGAATCGAAAATCCGCTTCGTCCCGTCGAACCCGGTCAGGAAGGTCGCCTGCACGTAGCCCTTGGTGCCCACCCGCGCTGCGCCACCCGGGCTGGTCGTGCTGATCCAGATCGGCGGATGCGGCTGTTGCCATGGACGCGGCCAGATATTGATCTGCCGCGCATGAAAGAAGCGGCCTTCGAAACTCACCGGGCCGTCGTGATGGGTCCAGGCCTTCACGATCATGTCCAGTGCTTCCCACTCCCGCTCATTCATCCGCACCGGATTACTGTTCGCTGGCGAAATTTCGTAGGGGACGCCGCGCACGAACCCCGCTTCCAGTCGGCCGCGCGACAGCACGTCGATCATCGCCATCTCTTCGGCAACGCGCACCGGTTGGCGGCGATTGGCGATAGGGTTGCCCAGAATCAGCAGCCGTGCCCTGGAACTTTGCCGCGCCAACGCCGCCAGCATCAGCGGTGCCGCGGGGTCGACGCAGGTTGCGGTCTGGTGATGCTCGTTCAGCATGATCTCCATGCCTTCGTCCTCGGCGAGCAACCACTCGTCGAGATAGCGATGGTAAAGATCGGCACCGATGCGCGGATCGTAGTGCCGGTTCGGCAGCGTCACGCGGATCGAGTCATACGTCTCGGCCGGCGGCAGCAGGTGATAGGCGGTCTCGCTGAAATGCCAGGCGCGCATGGGTCAGTTCCCCCCGTCCAGGAATGCCAGTACCGTCTCGGCGAATGCCGTTGGCTGCTCCAGTTGCGGAACGTGGCCGGCGGCGGCGATGGTCGCGGTGCGCGCGTTGGGCAGCAGCCGTGCATAGCCATCCAGATAGGCGGCGGAGACCAGCCCGTCGCTTTCGCCGCGCAGGAACAAGGTGGGGCAGGTTATGCGGTGCAGCCGGTGGCGCAGTTTGGGATTGTGCATATACGGCTCCCACGACAGCAGCGCGGTGGTTTCCCGGTTGCGCAGCATGGTCGCGAGCTGCGCGTCCGACAGCAGGGCAGGATCGGGACGCTGGCGATCCGGATCGTGATAGAGCAATTTCTCAACCTCGGCGGCGGGCATGGCGAACATGTCGGGAATGTCCAGCACATCGCGCCCGCCAAGCTTCACGCCGACCGGCCCGACAAAAGCGATGCGGCGGAAGCGTTCCGGCACCATGCTGGCCAGTTCCGCGCCGATCCATCCGCCGAGCGAGCAGCCGATCAGGTCGAACGGTCCGCCGCCCAGCCGCGTGAGTAATTCCAGGTAGAGCAAGGCAATGTCGTCAGGCCGGTCCAGCCAATCGGGTAGTGCGGACTCGCCGAAGCCCGGGTGGGACGGGGCGATCAGGCGGCGGCGTCGGCTGAGTGGAGAAACGAAAGCGTCTTCGGGCCGGAAGCCGCCTGCGCCATGCAAGAACAAAAGCGGCGGGCCGTCGCCGCTCTGCCAAAGCGCGAGGTCGATTCCAGCCAATGTGAGTCGATCCATGGGCGTCCGGCTCCCTTTCGGTTGCGGGGAGGGTACGCCGTTTGCCGTTGTCGAGAAAGTCGGGCGCAACGGGTGGTTCGCCCGCTGGGCTTCTGATGTCGCTGCTTTCGGTTTGGCGCGGAGCAAGAACAGCCCTGCCTTGCTCGAATCGATTTATGAAAGATGCCGTTGTTTGAACTCGAACGCGCGGAGGTGCCCTGCCGCTGTCAGGCTCCGCCGGACATCCATTGTGACGACGTCGTGCTGGATAGCGGCCTGATTGCCGATGTCATCGTGGACAGCCAGGTGGTCCTCGAACTCAAGGCGGTCGAACGCATGCTTCCTTTGCATGACGCGCAGTTGATGACCTATGTCCGCATGAGCCGTTGCCGGACCGGGCTGCTGATCAATTTCAACACGGTCTCACTCAGCGACGGCATCCGCCGCGGCGTGCCATAGCAGCGCGTGCTCTCAGACTGCGAATGACCTCGTTGCCTCATGATGCGCGCCGCCAGGTTGTGCCGCCGGGTCCGTCCTCCAGCACGATCCCCCTTGCCGCCAGCTCTGCCCGGATCGCGTCGGCGTGCGCGAAATCGCGTGCCTTGCGCGCGGCTTCACGGGCAGCGATCGCCGCCTCGATCTCCGCCGCGTCGTCGGCACCGCCGCGGAACCAGACCGCCGGGTCTGCCGCGAGCAATCCCAGCGCGCCGCCCGCCGCTCGCAGCCCGCGCGCGGCGTCGTAATCCCCTGCCAGCGCCCGATCGGCCAGCGCATGCATCGCCGACAGCGCCAATGGCGTGTTCAGGTCGTCGCACAGCGCGTCGGTCACCGCGTCCGGCACATCCGCATCGTCCAGCGCCGGGTAGCGTTCCAGCGCGCGATAGAACCGGTCCAGCTCGCGCCGCGCCTCGATAATCGCCGCATCGCTGAAATCGGGCGTGGACCGGTAATGCGTGCGCATCAGCAACAGCCGGATCACCTCGCCCGGCGCGCGCTTCAGCGCGTCGCGCAGGGTGGTGAAGTTGCCGAGGCTCTTCGACATCTTCTCGCCGTTCACCAGCAGCATGCCGTTGTGCACCCAGTAGCGGGCGAAATGGCTGCCGGGGAAAGCGCAGCAACTTTGCGCCGCCTCGTTCTCGTGGTGCGGAAAGATCAGGTCGGTGCCGCCGCCGTGAATGTCGAAGGTCTCACCCAGGTACTTCCACGACATCGCACTGCACTCGATGTGCCAGCCTGGCCGCCCGCGGCCCCAGGGCGACTCCCATCCCGGCAAGTCGGACGGCGACGGCTTCCACAGCACGAAATCACCCGGGTCCCGCTTGTAGGGCGCCACGTCCACCCGCGCTCCGGCCAGCAACTCCTCCGGGCTACGCCCCGACAGGTGACCGTAGGCCGCATAGGTGTGCACCGCGAACAGCACGTGACCCTCCGCGGCATAGGCATGGCCAGAGGCGATCAATCGCTCGATCATGGCGATCATCTCTGGAATATGCTCCGTCGCCCGTGGCTCCACGTCCGGCGGACGCGACCCGAGCGCCGCCAGGTCGGCATGGTAGTCGGCGATCGTGCGGGCGGTCAGCGCGCCGATCGGCTCGCCCAGTTCCGCCGCCCGCGCATTGATCTTGTCCTCTACGTCGGTGATGTTGCGGACATAGGTGACGCGCGGATAGAGCCGCCGCAGCAGCCGCGCCAGCACGTCGTAAACCACCTCCGGCCGGGCATTGCCGACATGCACCAGGTCGTAGACGGTGGCGCCGCACACATACATGCGCACGTGCTGCGGATCGAGCGGCTGGAACAGCTCCTTCCGGCGGCTCAGGCTGTTGTGCAGGTAGAGCGCATGCATGACGGAATCCTCGGCAAGGGGCGCTTTCTCGGGCAATCCCCGAGGCAAATCAATGTGGGGGCCGATTGACACCAGGCTTTGCCCCAGGCTACGCGCTAACCGCGAATTAAGAATCATTCGCAATACTCCCGGCCCTGCCGGAGAAAGGACCGTCGGCATGCCGGGCGAGCAAATGCAGATCGCGGGTGGGATGGGCCGGGGTGCGCGGGCGGCGCGGTTCCTTGCGGTGTTCGGCCCGGGAATCGTGGTGATGCTGGCCGACACCGACGTCGGCAGCGTGATCACCGCCGGCCAGAGCGGCGTGCAGTGGGGCTACCGGCTGCTGCTGTTGCAGGTCGTGCTGATACCGATCCTGTACATGGTGCAGGAGCTGACGGTGCGGCTGGGCGTGGTCACCGGCCGCGGCCATGGCGAGCTGATCTGTGACACTTTCGGCCGCTTCTGGGGCTGGGTGTCGGCGGCCGGGCTGGGCATTGCCACCGTCGGTGCCCTGCTGACCGAGTTCTCCGGCGTCGCCGGCGTGGGCGAGCTGTACGGCTTGCCGCGCGGTGCAACGCTGCCGATCGCGGCGATGGCATTGCTCGCGGTGGTGATCACCGGCTCCTATCGGCGCGTCGAGCGCGTGGCGATCGCCGTCGGCTTGTTCGAGCTGGCGTTCTTCTTCGTCGCCGTCGCCGCGCATCCCGATGCGCACGCCTTGCTTGCCGGCTCGCTTGCCATCCCCTACCGCGACCCTGGCTATCTGTACCTGGCGGCGGCGAACATCGGCGCCGTGATCATGCCGTGGATGATCTTCTACCAGCAGTCGGCGATCGCCGATAAGCGGCTGCGGCCGGAACATATGACCGCGGCGCGCTGGGACACTGCGGTCGGCGCGGTGGTCACCCAACTCGTCATGGCAGCGGTGCTGATCGCCTGCGCCGCGACGATCGGGCGCGGCAACCCGGATGCGTCGCTGCAAACGGTCGGCGACATGAGCCAGGCGCTGACGCCGTTCCTCGGCACCGCCGTGGGTAACCTCGTGTTCGGGCTCGGCGTGCTTGGCGCGGGCATGGTGGCGGCGATCGTCTCCTCGCTCGCCTTCGCGTGGGGCCTGGGTGAGGTCAGCGGCTACCGTCGCTCGCTGGAATACCGGCCGTTGGAAGCACGCTGGTTCTACGGCGTGTACGCCGTGTGCGTGGTCGGTGGCGTGATGGTCGTGGCGCTGTGGCCGGATCTGGTGTCGCTGAATGTCGGCGTGCAGGTGATGAACGCATTCCTGCTGCCGATAGTGCTCGGTTTTCTGATCGCGCTGTCGGTGCGAGCGCTGCCGCGGACCTACCGGCTGCGTGGGGGATATTTCGCGTTGGTGCTGGTGGTCTCGGTGGTGACCTGCGTGCTTGGCGTATTCGGGGGACTGTCGGGCGTGGGCTTGTTCTGAGCGTCACGCTGACTGGAGCGGGGGGCGGGGCGCACGGCTCTTCGGATCCGGGGTTGCAGCGCCGGTCGGCGCTGCCAAAGTAGGCGTGGTGCCGCTGGTGCGGCGGCACAGCCATCGATCGGTGCCCGCATAGCCAAGGGTCATCGCGACCACCAGCAGCGCGCCCGCCAGCACCGGCGGCGCGGGCGAGGGGATTCCCGCCCAGTGGCAGACAAAGCCGAGCGCGAAGCCGACGCCAATACCAGTGGCCGCCTTCACGGCGCGACACCCAGCCAACCGGCGGCCAGAAAGCCCAGCGTCATCGCGACCAGAATCGCCGCGCCGGTCAGATGCGGTGGCGCCGGCGACGGGATACCAAAAAATCGGCAGCAAGCGCCGACGGCGACCCCCAGCAGCACGCCAATAAAGCCGTGCGACACGCGACGCACTCCCGTTCCGCGCGGTTGCGACGTCATTGGATTTCGCACACGCGAGCGTGCGAGGACATCAAGCGCCAGACGAGCACAACGGGTGAGAATGCACATTGATGGAGATCAGAGCGCCATCGTGGCGGGATCAGTCGTTGCCTCAACGCCGTCCGGGCGGAGCCCAGACGTCGCCGGGCAAACGTTGGCGGTGAAACGCCAACCGGGGGCCAGACTAGTCCCGTCGGGGTCGGCGCAGCGTGAACGTCTCGAACGGCGCGAGTTCGCCGCCGGCTCCCACCACATCGTAGTAAACCACCGTCATGGTGGTGGGCCCGCCGCGCTGTGATCCCGGATCAACCGTGAACGCCGCGAAGCCATAGGCATGGGCGGCGTTCCGCACCGCCGACCAGGGTGCGGCCTCGTGCACATAGACCGGCGGCCGCTTCCCGGTCTTGGGATCGGGTGACGATCCAACAGCGACAATCACCCGGCACGCGGGCGGATCGAAGAACAGTTCGTTAGACGGAACAGATGTGCCGCCGCCGCCGATCACCATGTGGACCGTGCCCTTGGTGGTGTCGATCACGTCGGTGGCGACGGCCGCCAGCTTCGGCGTCAACGTCTGGTTTTGCTCTGCACCGCGGATCGGGTGCGAGCGTTCGTAATGATGCTCGTGGCCGCACACCACCAGATCGACGTTATATTTGTCGAACAATGGCACCCATTCCTCGCGAATCCCCAGGTCGGCGCCATTGAATTTGTCGGCGGTGGAGATCGCCACCTGGTGCATGCACACGACGATCCAGTCGATGTCGCGGTTTGCGCGCGTGGCGGCCAGTTCGTTTTCCAGCCAGGCCTTCTGCGCGCCGTTCGAATAACCCCGAACGTAGGAATTGCCGCCGTCCTGGTAGCAAATGTCATCATTGGCGATGCTGATCACCCGCACCGAACCCGCGGTGAAGGCGTACCACAGGCCGCGCGTGATATCGGTCTGGCCCGACGCCTCCGGCACGCTGAAAAAAGTCTGGTACGCCTGATAGCCGATCGGCCCGTTGCCCAGTTCGTTCTCGTGGTTGCCGGGCGAGGGCATCCACGGGCGATTGCGCGCGCTGCGGGTATTGTTGTCCCAGAAGTCCCACCAGGTCCGTACCCGATCGGCGGACAGGTTGGCGTAGCAGAGATCGCCGTTGAACAGGTGGAACAACGGACGCAGGCGCTCGACACCGAGCGTCGTGTCACCCGCGGCGGGTGAACCGAGGTTGTCGTTGATGAACACGGGGTTTGCCAGGGTGACACCCGCCGGCGGGACGAATTTCTTGCCGACCGTCGGCGTGGCCTGGTCGCCGAAGCTGGTGAAGGTGAAGGCAGCTCGGCCACGGGGCGACGTGCGGAACGTAGCGAATTCCGGCACCGCACCGTCGTGCATGGCGCCGTACATGTACGCCGAGTCGGGGTGAAGCTGGGCGATCCTGGCATGGTAAGCGTAGACGACCTGCTTCGATTGGCCGTCAGTATAAAAGATGGGTTTGGCCGGGACAGTCTTCTCAAACCTGCCGTTGGGTCGGCCGAGCATGACGCGCGGATTGCCGACCGGCTGCAGCGTGTGCCAGGACACGACAACCTCGGACGATGCATCCGCGCCGAACTGGAGATGCAGCCCCGACACCGCAGGCGACTGTGTTGGATGGGGCACAGCGACCGGCACGATCGCCGCCTGTGCGTTGCCAACGCCGTCGAACGCGGTTGCCGCCAGTGCTGCCGAGGCGGTGCCTGCCGCGGCGAGCAATCTGCGGCGACTCAATTCGAAGTCAGATACGGTGTCTTCTACGGTCATTTTTCATCCGTCCTGCGATATTGGAGCCGGCCACTGCCGCACGAAGGTCGGGAGAACTATCGCGGATTTATGACAATTGAAGGGTCGCGCCGAGCACTCCTCCCACAGTTGAGGGGTTTGCTCCAAGCGCTCCTCCCAGCAGCGGCAGCAGCAGCAGATGCGGTTGTCAGGCCCATCCGGTCATGACGGCCATGCGCAGGGTGACGGGGCAGCGCTGCTCCCGCACGGGCATCGCGGCCAGAGCCATAGGGAACAACGCGCGCGGCGGAATCCGCCGGTCGCGCAGCCGCACGGCGTTCGCTTCGCCTGCCGCGCGCAGGTCCGCCAGCAACGCGAGCGGATCCGCATAGCCCAGCCGGACCGTCTCGATATCCGCGACCGGCATGGCATAGCCGGCCCGTTGCAGCAGGCCGGCGCAATCGCGCAGGTCCGGGAACGGCGAGACCCGCGGTGCGGCGCCGCCGGTCAGTGCAGCCTCGGCCTCGGTCAGGGCGCGGCGCAGCTCGTCGAGCGTGCCGAGCGCCGGCATGCTGGCGAGCAACAGGCCGCCCGGCCGCAGCGCCTGACGCAACTGGATCAGCGCACCGGGCAGGTCGTTGATCCAGTGCAGCGACAGGCTCGCCACCACGAGGTCGAAGCTGGCTGGGGCGAAGGGCAGGTATTCCTCGTCTGCCGCGACGCACGGCCCGCCATTGCGCGCCGCCATCGCCGGCGACAGGTCATTGCTCACCACGGTCATGCTGCGTGCGCGGAGCAAGGGCGCGACCACGCCGCGGCCACCCAGGTCCAGCGCCTGCGTGAAGCGCACCGTGGTGTCGTCCAACCGGTCCAGCAACCGCTCCGCCGCGTCGCGCAGCACGTCGGCCACGCGATCTACCAGCGGCGCGGCACGGTCGCGGTGGCGGCGCACGGCGGCGCGGTCGAACACCTGCATCGCATCCATGCCCCGCATCTGCCCTCCCGGCCGAGCATTGCCAAGCGGCGGGGCGCGGAGGCTCCGTGGTTGACGGCCGGACGGTGCCGCCAGCACTGTGAGTTCAAGAAAAACATCACAGTTTCACTCGATGATGAGACCCATCGCCACGCGCGCCTGAGAGCCGCCGAGCTCAACGCTTTGGTCTCCGCGTTGGTCCGGCGTTGACTGACGGAACTTGGTTCGGGTGACAGCGAGTTCACTCGCCTGGAGCGGTTGGAACGTGACCTGAAGGCTCGCGTGCCATCTGGCTTTAGCGGGGTCGATCGGCTTGGCCGCGGAGAGGTACGCCTGTGCGGCCCTTTCGATTCAGGAGCGGCAGAGGTTCTACCTCCAGGCCACCCGATCGACCCGGCTCGAACGGCTGCCCCATCAACTGGCGGTTGGCCTCATCCGTAGCTGGACCAGATTCGCCGTTCAGGAGATGCCCCTGCCGCCATTGGAGGCGGCATTGGAGATCAAACGTGTTCACGGCTTTTCGTATTGGGACAGCGCCATCAGATTGCAGCGGCGCGAGCGCTCGGATGTCGCCGCCGCTATTCCGCATACATGTCGCATGGCCCGGTCGTCGGGGGGGCGTCGTCACCAATCCGTTCCTCTGAAGCGCACGCCCATTGCCGGCCGCTTCAGGAAGGTCTGACCTAGTCTCGGCCGGCCGAAAATTCGCGAGGCTTTTCAACGGCTCGGTCGCTCGAGCGGGCACTTGTTCAGACCGTCCCTAAATCGCACGGCACCAGCGCATTCGCGGATGCGGCCGATACCGGCGTTCCCCGCAATGACAGGGAGGCGTCCAGATTTCCAGTCAGCGTGGAAATGCTTTAGGCTTCGGCAAACCTCAAAAAGCGGCACCCACCATGCAACGCATCAACGCAAAGACCCTGCACGCCTGGCTCGCCGACGGACAGGAACTCGCCCTGCTCGATGCGCGCGAGGACGGCGAATTCGGTGCCTCCCACCTGTTCTGGGCGATCCCCTGCGGCCTGGCCAAGCAGGAAATCCGCGCCCGAGCCCTGCTGCCGCGGATCGCCACGCGCATCTGCTGCGTCGATGACGGCCGCGGCCTGGCGGAGCAACTCGGCGGCTGGCTGGAAGGCATCGGCGCCACGGATGTCGCGGTGCTGGATGGCGGCACGCCGGCATGGGCCGCCGCGGGCTACGAATTGTTCTCCGGCGTCAATGTGCCGTCCAAGGCGTTCGGCGAGTGGGTGGAGCATCATTATGGCACGGAGAGCGTCGATCCGCCGGAGCTGAAGCAGTGGCTCGACAGCGGGCGCGACATGACGGTGCTGGACAGCCGCACCTACGAAGAGTTCATGCGGATGTCGATCCCGACCGGCATCAGCGTGCCGGGGGGCGAACTGGCCTACCGCATCGGCGACATCGTGCCCGATCCGAAGACGCTGGTGGTGGTGAACTGCGCTGGCCGCACCCGTAGCATCCTCGGTGCCGAGAGCCTCCGCCGCGCCGGCATCCCCAACAAGGTGGTGGCGCTGCGCAACGGCACGATGGGGTGGGAGCTGGCCGGCTTTCGCTGCGACCGCGGCCGCACCGAGCATTTCGATCCTGCCACGCCGAAGACGCTCGGCCTGGCACTGGAACGGGCGATGCATTTTGCCGAAGAGTCCGGCGTCGGCGTGATCGGTCCGCTGGACCTGGAGCGGTTCGAGGAGGACGCCGACCGCACGCTCTACGTACTCGACGTGCGCGACCCGGCAGAGTTCCGTGCCGGCCATCGTCCCGGCAGCCGCAATGCGCCGGGCGGACAGTTGGTGCAGGCGACCGACAATTGGATCGGCGTGCGCAATGCCCGCATCGCTCTGGTGGACGATACCGGCGTGCGCGCGCGCATGACAGGAGCCTGGCTGCGCCAGATGGGCCATCGCGACGTGTTCGTGGTGGAAGGCGGGCTGGACGCGGCGGCTTCCGCCGGCCGCATGCTCGCGCCGGTGCCGGAGCTGGCCCGGCAAGTGCCCACAATTGACGTGACCGGGCTGGTGGCATTGCTGGACCGTGGCGAGGGCACCGTGGTGATCGACCTCGCCCGCAGCGTCGATTTCCGCGAGGGGCATATTCCAGGCGCGCTGTGGGGCGTGCGCTCGCGGCTGGGGTCGTTGCAGCCGCAACTTGCCAGCGTCAGCCACGTGGTCATCACCTCCCCCGACGGCGTGTTGGCACGACTGGCAGTGGATGAGGTGAAGGGCGTGGTCGCCGGGGGCGCGGCGGGCGCCGAGGTGCTGGTATTGGCAGGCGGCACCGAGGCCTGGCGCGCGTTCGGCCGCCCGCTGGTGAAGGACAAGACCAATCCACCTGATGAGGCCTGCATCGATGCATATCTGCGGCCGTACGACCGCAACGCCGGCGTGGAGGAGGCGATGAACGCCTACCTGACGTGGGAGATCGACCTGGTGCATCAGATCGAGCGCGATGACACGATCAGCTTCGGCGTCGAGGCGGTGCCGGCCGCGTAACGGGCCGGGGTTCAAACGAAGCGGCTGGAAGGACGCATCGGCCGACCCGCATCATGGGCCGTGCCGCTGGTCCTTCTCTTATGTTGCACGCGTTGGCCGGCGCCCGCCGTGACGTCGAACCCTGCCGACGGACCGCCGGCCGCGGCTATCCCACCTGTAGCACTTCCGCGCCTGGCGCCGCCTCGAGTTCGCACGCATTCACCGTCATGCACAGCAGCGCGTAATAGCCGATCGCGCCGGTGAGCTGGACGAACTCATCGTTGCCGAACCGCGCCAGCATCGCCTGCGCCATCGCATTGTCCACGTGATGCCGCCGCAGCAGCGCGCGGGTGAACGCGACAATCTGCGCGTCGGCCGGCGGCATCCCGTCCTCGCGGTTCTCGCGGATCGCGGTGATCGTCGTTTCCGGCACACCGAGCCGCCGCGCGCCGCCGGTCTGCGCGCCCCAGACGTACAGCGCCTCATATTCGCGCGCGACCGTCATCGCCGCCAGCACGCGCACCCGCATGTCCAGCGAGCCTTCGAACCGCACATAGGCACCGAGATGCGCGACGCGCTGCGCGATTTCCGGCGAATGCAGGAACATGGTGAACGGCCCCTGCACCGCGCCGCGGCTCGCCACGATCGCATCGAACGCCGCCCCATCCTTCGCCGCCACCTGCGCTTTGCTGGTGATCGAGGGAAGCCTCGCCATGACATATCCTCCCGTGTCGCTGGTTATCGCTATTTGCTGCGCGCGTAATGCCGCGCGACGATGCGCAGGTGGTCGCGGAAATGCGGCCGCAACCGATCGGTCCAGGGTGAGCTTGCCGCCTGTTTCCACGCCGGCGTCGCCTGCACGTCCGGCGACGCGAGATGGTACAGCGCCAGGTAGCGATGCGTCCCCTTAGCGTCGCGGAACCGCCGCGCGCACAGCGTGCCCGGCACGCGGGACAGCGCCGGAATATGCTCGTGGTCGTACCACTCGTTGAATTCCGCCTCATGCGCCGGATCGACATTCATCGCGTTCACCAGGAGCGCACCCGCGTCGGCCGGCGCGTCCTGCGATCCCGCCAGGATTTGCTCGCCCTCGAGGTGGAGCAGCCGCGTACACATCGCCGTGACTCGCTTCGACCAGACCGACAGGTTGTCGCCGCCGATCGCGCGATAGGCCGGACTTTGCAGCACGTCGAGGCTGTCGAGTTCATAACTCGCGACCGCGTGCTTCGGATTGGCGACGCTGATCCAACGGTCGCAGGCGCCGAAGCCGGGCACGCGCTGACGCTCCGGCACATGCTCGAGGTCGTACCAGTCGTGGAACTCATCCTCGTGCGCTTGAGTGAAATCGAAGGCGACGAGCAGGATTCCCTTGGGCATTGACATTCCTCCGGATGGATGACGGATCATCGCTCCGGCCGGTGCCGTGCGCCAGACCGGCGGCGGTGGCGCATGCCGGCCGCTATTGCGGCAGCACCTCAAAGACGCGTTCGACGGGTCGGCACAGTCGAACGCCGCGCGGCCCAACCACGATCGGCCGCTCGATCAGGATCGGCTCCTGGAGCATTGCGTCGATCAGCTCGGCATCGGTCTTCGCCGGATCGTCCAGCCCGAGTGCCTCGTATGGCGTGCCGCGCCGGCGCAACAGCGCGCGCGGCTTCATGTCCATGCGCCGCAACAGGTCCATAAGCTCGGCCCGGCCTGGCGGCGTCTTCAGATATTCGACGACGTGCGGCGTCACGCCAGCCGCTTGCAGCATGCCGAGCACTTTCCGCGAGGTACTGCATTTCGGATTATGATAGATGACAACTTGAGTCGGATTCGCTATCATAGTGTCGCCTCCTGTACTGCAAACATAGAATCACTGCCTATTTCACGGCAACAGGGTCCTGTACTCCTCGAGAAGTGGGTTGTCGCGCGGCAACGACGTGGATATCACGAGACGGCTGCCGATTTAGCAAAGGCATGATCCCATATTAATGGCGTTCTGATTTCGAGGTATTATAACTGTACAGTACATGTAAAATAGCCGGTCCTCGTCCCAGAATATTTTTGATTTAATGCCGCGCGTTGCACCGCGGTATTCGCGTTTCTCTGCGCTTGCCTCGGCCACACTGTCCGCAACAGAGCACGCTGGGGAGCAATCATGGCCACGGTCACGGTACCGGGCGCGGATGGCAAGGCCATAGGCCTGACCTACACATCCAGCGCCAACCTCGCCATCGCGGAGCAATTGGCTTCGGCCATCGCGTACGGCGTCCATTTCGGCACGATCATCCCGGTGCAGGACACCGGTGGACCGCCGCCCGGCTTGCCGCCCGGCACGACCGGCGAGTTCATCCAGTCAAAGGACGGCCTGACCCTGCTGCCGCACGGCTATGATGCGCTGGTGGTCACGGCACACGATGCCGTCGTGTTCGGCTCCGGCGATCCGAACGAGATGGTCCTGTCATCGACTGGCGATCTTACCTTCTTCGCCACCGGCGGGTCCGGCACAGTGGCCGCGGGTGGTGGCAGCAACCGCATCATCATTCCCGGGGCCGACAACGGCAACTGGCTGATCACCACGGGCAACGGCAAAGATTTCATCCAGGCGTCGGGCAGCGGCCAGACCACGATCGAAGCCGGCACCGGCGCCAACGATATCGTGCTTGGCGGTGGCAACGCGTTGGTGCAGTCGAGCGGCGCCGACAGCATCCTCGCCGGCAGTGGCAGCGCCACGGTCGCCGCCATCGGCAATCATCCGGATCTCATCTATGGCGGTTCGGGATCGCTGCTGTTCATCGGTGGTCGCGGTCCTTCGACCGTGGTCGGCGGCCGCGGCAGCGAAACTGTTTACGGTGGTGCCGGCACCATGTTCGTCTCCGGTGGTTCCGATGGTAACAACCTGCTGATTGCCGGCCTGGGCGCAGCGACCCTGTTTGGCGGCGGCGACGGCGATCAGTTGTATGCCAATGGATCGCAAGCGCAGTGGCTCCGTGCGGCGGGCGGCAGCGAGACCTTGTTCGCCGGCCTCGCCACCGGCAACGACACGTTGCAGGCCGGCTCCGGCAGCGATCAGCTCATCGCCGGGTTTGGCAACGAGACGCTGATCGCAGGCTCCGGCAGCGCCACCATGAGCGGCAGCTTCGGCGGCACGGACACCTTCACCTTCATCAAGGGTGAGGCCAGCGGCACCGACCTGCTGTTGAATTTCGGCGGCGACGACAAAGTGGACCTGGTGGGCTATGGCCGGCATGCCATCGCCCACGCGCTGAAGACGCAGACGGTGAGCGACGGGTCCGTCACCATCACCCTGCCGGACCACACCACGATCACGTTCGCCGGCATCACGTCGCTGACGCGCAGCGACTTTGTGACCGGGAGGGGCGATGCGTCAGGTGGAGCAAGCGGTCATCACCATGACGACCCCCACCATCACTGGTAACCGGTGAGGTATGCTACGGGGATCGAACGCATGGCGTGATCTGGTAGTACCAAGACCGCGAGCGAAGCTTGGCGAGACGAAGCGATCTCGGTCGAGGCAAGGCACGACCTCTCGGCGTGTCTTGTCAGTGCCAGTATAACTTGGTTCAACTGCTGCCGATCAGGATGCCGCACGCGAACACCAGGGCGCCGCCGAATGCGACCTGGAACGTGGCAGAGATCGGTGGCGTATCCATGTATTTCCACCGTATCCAACTGATCACGCCAAGCTCAACGACCACCACTGCGAAAGCCACCACCATCGCGGTCCAGAAGCTGGGGATCAGGAATGGCAGCGTATGGCCGACACCGCCCAACGCCGTCATGACGCCTGTGACACCGCCGCGCAGATAAGGCGCGCCGCGTCCCGTCAGGCTGCCGTTGTCGGACAAGGCTTCGGCGAAGGCCATGGAAATGCCGGCGCCAATCGAGGCCGCCAATCCAACGACGAACGCCTCCCACGGGTTGTGTGTTGCGAACGCCGCGGCGAACACGGGTGCCAGGGTGGAGACCGAGCCGTCCATCAACCCGGCAAGCCCCGGCTGGATATAGCGGAGCACGAAGGCCCGGCGCGCCTGCGCGTCCTCCTCGCGCCGCACGTTCTCCGGCAGGTTCTGACTGGTCAATTGCTCCGCGCGATGCTCGTGCTCGACTTCGGACTCGGCGAGGTCGCCGAGCAACTTCCGGACCGAGACATCCTGGCTCCGCGCCGCCGCGCGGCGATAGAACTGCTGCGTCTCCACCTCCATGCTTTCGGCGAGGTTGCGCACCTCATCGAGGTTGAGCGGCAGCATCTGCCAGACCGGCTTATGGTGCACAAAACCCCGGACGTCGTGGCGGCGGATCAGCGGGATATGTTCGCCGAACTTCGCGCGGTACAGTTCGAGCAAGCGACGGCGGTGGATTGCTTCCTCCTCCGCCATCTCGGTGAAGAGGTGGGAACTGCCGGGATAATCCTCCCGCAGGCCCTCGGCGATGTCGGTATAGATGCGGTTGTCCTCTTCCTCGTTGGCAATCGCCAGGGCGAGAACCTCTCGTTCGGTCAGATCAGAGAAATTGCGCATGCCCGCGAATGTGGCGGCTGCTCGCGGCAGGTCAAGCGGGGGACGGAATAATGAGATTCACTCGCATTAGCCGGACGGGCCGCGCCGCAGCTTCTGCTGTCCCTGGCGCCACCACTCGCTTAATCTGGCGCGGTCATGACCCAGCATCGCATCGGCATCGATCTCGGCGGTACCAAGATTGAAATCGCCGCTCTCGCCCCCGACGGCAGCGAGGCATTCCGCCACCGCGTCCCGACGCCGCACGGCGACTACCATGGCACGCTCGACGCCATCGCCGCGCTGGTACGGGAGGCGGAGACGCAGCTTGGGTCCGTCGCCACGGTGGGTATCGGCATCCCGGGCGTGGTCAGTCCGGCCACCGGGAGGGTGAAGAACGCCAACTCCACCACGCTGAACGGCCATACCTTCGACGCGGATATCGCCGCCAGGCTGGGTCGCGAAGTGCGGGTGGAGAACGACGCCAATTGCTTCACCCTGTCGGAGGCGACCGACGGGGCCGGGGCCGGCTACCGGCTGGTATTCGGCATCATCCTGGGCACCGGCTGTGGGGGCGGCATCGCAGTGGACGGGCGGGTGCATCGCGGCGCGCATGGCATCGCCGGCGAGTGGGGACACAATCCGCTGCCGTGGGCGAATCCCGACGAATATCCAGGCGCGCCCTGCTGGTGCGGCCAGCGCGGCTGCCTGGAAACCTTCGTCGCGGGCCCGGCCCTGGCGCGTGATTGCGACGGGCCGGACGCCCTGGATGCCAGCAGGATTCCCGACCGCGCCGCCGCCGGCGACGCGCGAGCGAAGGCGGCGCTGGAGCGGCACGCCGATCGGCTGGCCCGCGGCCTTGCGCAGGTCATCAACTTGCTCGATCCCGACGCCATCGTGCTGGGTGGCGGACTGTCGAACATGGAGCACCTTTACGTGGAGCTGCCCAGGCTGCTGCCGCGCCATGTGTTCAGCGACGTGATCGCGACGCCGATTCTGAAGAACACGCACGGCGACTCATCCGGCGTCCGCGGGGCGGCGTGGCTATGGCCGCCCGCGTGACCATGGTGGCGATCCGGCCGGAGGCGGACTTGCCCGCCGGCTTCGGCGACCTGAGGGATGATGCGCGGCGCGAAGGCTACACGCACATCGAGCGCCTGGCTGCCGATTGGGCAAGCGGTACAAATCGGTTTGCCGGCCAGGGCGAAGCGCTGGTCGCCGCTTTCATGGCTGCACGGCTCGCAGGCGTTGGCGGTGTCACCCTCGACCCGATCGACCCCGCGGCGCTGCGGATGCGTCGGTTCTATGTCCGCCCGCATTGCCGCGGCCAGGGGATCGGCCGCCTTATGGCCGAGGCACTGCTGGTACACGCGCGCGACGTTACCCAGAGCATCGTGCTGAATGCCACGACCGAGATTGCAGTACTGTTCTGGGAAGCGTTGGGCTTTCTGCCGGACCGGCGCGACGGTCACACCCACACCCTGCGCTTGTCCGCCGGCTGACGTGCCCGCGGTCTGTCGCGATTGCTCGGCAGTCCATGACGCGGTCACCGCATGTCCCACCTGCGGCAGCGCTCGCGTCATCGCGCACCCCGACCTGCTGTCCCTGACTCTCGCCCATATCGACTGCGACGCCTTCTATGCCAGCGTGGAGAAGCGCGATCGCCCGGAGCTGGCGGCGAAGCCGGTGATCGTCGGTGGCGGCGTGCGCGGCGTGGTCACCGCCGCCTGCTATGTCGCGCGGCTCTACGGCGTGCGCAGTGCCATGCCGATGTTCAAGGCGCTGAAAGCCTGCCCTGATGCCGTGGTGATCCGCCCCGATTTCGCGAAATATGTCGCGGTCTCCCGCCAGGTGCGGGCGCTGATGTCCGCCCTGACCCCGCTGCTGCAGCCATTGTCGATCGACGAGGCGGTGCTGGACCTGACCGGCACCGAGGCGTTGCACGGCGCGCCGCCCGCCGCCGTGCTGGCCCGATTGGCTCGGCGGGTCGAGCAACAGATCGGGATAACGGTGTCGATCGGGATGGCGCCGAACCGGCTGCTGGCGAAGATCGCCGCCGGCCGCGACAAGCCGCGCGGCTTCGCGGTGATCGGCGCGGCCGAGGCAGCGTCGCTGCTCGCGCCGGAGCCAGTGCGGCTGCTGCCCGGCATCGGCCCGGTGCTGGCGCGCAAGCTGGAGGCGATGGGCATCACGCGGCTGGGCCAGTTGCAGGTGTTTTCCGAGCGCGACGCCGTGCGCCGGCTGGGCGAAGATGGGCCCGCGCTGGTGCGTCGCTCGCGCGGGGAGGACGTCCGCCGCGTCGATCCCGGTCGCGCGACCAGGTCGATCAGTGCCGAGACGACGTTCAACGAGGATCTCCACGAGGTGCCGGATCTGGCGCGGCACCTGTGGCGGCTGGCAGAGAAGCTGGCGCGGCGGCTGAAGGAGAACCACCTCGCCGCTGGCGGCGTGGTGCTGAAGCTGAAGACGGCGCAGTTCGCCATCCGCACTCGCACCGCCCGGCTGCCGTCACCCACCGTGTTGCCGGACCGGCTCTTCCTGGCCGCACACGAGCTGTTGCTGCGCGAGGGAAACGGCACTGCTTTCCGTTTGATTGGCATCGGCGCCGGCGCGCTGGTGCCGATCGCCGAGGCCGATCATGGTGACCTTGCTGACATCAGGACGCCGCGGCTCGCAGCCGCGCAGGCGGCGGTTGATGCGTTGCGGGAGCGGTATGGCGCGAACGTGATCGGGCGGGGTCGGGGGTTCGGCCGGGGAGAGCGGTAGGCGATGGACGATGCGCTTCCGAAGCCACTTCATCATCGCTCCCGCACAGGGGCAGCCCGTGACGATTTCACCGCATTGATGGCGGCGAGGCAGTCGTCCCTGTTGTAGTACTTCTCGACGCTCTGCGCAGCCATCCGCCCGAGCGGATTGTACAGCGTCCATCGCCAGAGATCCGAACTGGGTTCCAAATACATCACGTACCAATATTGCTTCGTCTCCACCGCCTCTCCCCTGCTCAATCACCGTGGCCGGCTGTTGCATGCGCGTCGTCGCTGTTGAACGGGGTTTCCCCCGGCTCGGTCGCGCGCATCGACGGTCGCTGGCGGAACCGTTCGTACCAGCGCGCGAGGTTGGGGGCGAGCGCGCGCCAATCGTCCTCCGGATAGCGGAAATCGGTATTGCCACAGGCGCATCCCGCCGCGATCTGGCCCAGATCGACATCACCGTGGAAGTCATGCGACAGCTCATCGAACCGTCGGTAACAGCGATCGATTCGCTCCATCATCTTGCGCACGAATCCGGGCGAGAACTCCTGCTTGTTCTGCGACGCGTCGCGCTTGCGCAGCAGTTCGGCGCGGCGGGCCACCAGCGATTCCAGGATGCCGCTGGTCGCCACCGACACCGCGGCCAGGACGTGCCATCGTTTACGGCCGCTCTGCGGACAGAGGCGGAAATTGCCGAGTTCGTCGTTCAGGTATTCGCAGATCAACGATGACTCGGTCAGGCACTCGCCATCGTCCGTGACCAGCGCGGGGATGCGGGCGATCGGCGTGGCGGCGAGGAAGTCGGCGCGGTACGGCACCGTCTCGGTGCCCCAGGAATGCGGCCATTTCGTCGGGATGATCTCCACTCGGTCTTCCAGTCCGAGTTCCCTGATCGTGACCGTGCATTTGCGGACGAAGGGCGACGCCGGGGTGTAGAACAATTTCATCATCGGCGGCATTGCCCCGGGAGTCGGGCGATCAAACCTGCCACCCGATCCAGTCACAGAACGCGCGACCCATCACCAGGCCCAGGTCGGCGCCTTTCAGCCACGGCAGTTCCTCGGTAAACAACGTGATGCATTGCCGCCAGGTGCAATGCATGCGGGTGATGTCGGTGCCCCAGAACATGCGCCGCGGTCCGAACGCGTCGAACACGCGATGCAGCGCGTCGTGGATGCTCGGGAAAGGGTAGTCGTCGAGCGCGTAGCCGGCCTGGCCGGTCGCCTTCACCGCGACGTTCGGGTGCTTCGCCAATGCCAGCAACTGCGGCAGGTTGCGATAGGCGGCCTCTGCCCCCTCGGTCGCGCGCGGCACGCCCATATGATCGACGCTCAGCCGCAATCCGGGATACCGCTCGGCGATGTCGCTGACGCGCGGCAGGAACGCCGACGCCTGGAGCGACACCGGAATTCCCAGGCGCTCGGCCACAGGAAACAGCCGCTCCAGGGTGCCGTCATCCGGCCAGGATTGCGACATCGGATCGCTGAAGTAGAACCGCAACCCCTTCATCCCGGGCCGGCTCTTCCAGGTTTCCAACAAAGCGCGTTGCTCCGGCTGATCCAGGTAGACCCAGCCCATGATCGCGAAGCGATCGGGATGAGCGCGCGCTGCTTCCACCGCCAGCTCGTTCGAATCGGGGTCCCACATCACCGGATGGATCACCGCGCGATCGACACCGGCGGCATCCATGGCGGCCAGCGCTTCATCTTTTAAGAATGGAGTCTGGCGGTGATGGGCCGAGGGTTTGCCTTTGGCCCACAGGTGGATTTGTGCGTCGACGATCATCATGGCTGACGACTTTCGCTATGTGGTGGACGTATCGGCCGGCGGATATCCTTCAACCGCCATGGTCAATGTGCCCGCCGGCAAGGCGGGTCAGTGCCGTATGGATCCTCCGATCGATCGCGATCCCTTCACGCGTGAGACGCGCGCGGCTCGCATAGCTCCGCTCGCCAGGGATGCGGATCTCCGTCACGCCCGCCTGTCGCGGGGTGGCCTTGATCGTGTCGATGCGCCGGCGGACTTCGTGTCGGTACTCGTCGGGCGACAAGAACAGATCTGGCTTGAATGCCAGGAACAGGTAGCCGCCGACGCTGGCTTGCGTGCGGATGCCGCCAGCGAGCGCGCCGAGCGCATGCATGGCCAGGGCAAGGCCGAAGCCCTTGTAACCGCCGTCCGTTCCGCCGAACGGGAGCAGCGCGCCGCGACGCGCAATCGCGGCGTCGGTGGTCGGCTGTCCGTCGGGCCCGAGCGCGACACCTGCCGGAATCGGAATGCCGAGCCGGGCGCGGAATTGCAGGTCGGTGCCCATGAATGCCGAGGTGCCCATGTCGATGACCAGCGGATCGCCATCGGTGGGAAAACCGAACGCGATCGGGTTGGTACCCAACTCTCGCCGCGTGCCACCGAACGGCGCCACAGCGGGCGGTGCCGCGACCGTGTGGATCACCACCAGGCCCGCGCGCGCGATCATTTCGCAATAGTAGGCGCTGCGCCCAGTCATCCAGGTGTTGCCCATGCAGATGATCGCAAGCCCATGCACCTGCGCGCGCTGGATCGCCGCTTCCGACGCGCGATACGCCGCGATCATGCCCGTGGTGTTGCCGCCATCGAGCAAGAGCGCCGGACCGGTTTCGCGCACCACGCTGACGGGCTGCCGCTGCTGCCGGAAACTCGGGTAATCCACCACGTTCAGCAATTTCGGTAGCCCGGAATATTCATAGCCGCACAGCGCCGCGTCCAATACATGGTCGGTGAGGATGCGGGCATCCTCGGCGTCGAACCCCGCGCCGCGCATCGCCGCTTCGCCCAACGCGCGTGCCTCGTCCACCGTCAGGTGGATGCGATCATTGCCGGCTTGCTCCGCCATCCACGTTTCCTGCCTTTGCCGTCTCAGCGTGCCGCGAGACCACGAGCCATGTCCATCCCGGGCGTGGGGGATTGCGGGCCGCGCGCGCGAGAATCGCGCCTTCTCCTCGCGCACAGCGGCGCGGTTCTGACGCGACGCGCGGCTGGAGAATTGCCTCAACAAGCAGTTCCTCGTCGCGCGGAACTGAGCTGTCATTGCGAGGACCGCGAGCGAAGCGTAGCGGGATGAAGCAATCTCGTCCGCGTCGATGTTGCTAAGCGACGATGCCGCGCGAGCGTAGCGCGGCAATCTCGTCCGCCGGGAAACCGTACGCGGTGAGAATATCGTCGCTGTGCTGGCCGAATGTCGGCGCCGCCGTTGGCGTCGGCCCCGGCGTCCCAGAGAATTTGATCGGCTTGGTCATCGTCCGATACCGGCCGACAACGGGGTGATCCAATGTCGTCACCAACCCGTCAGCGATAACCTGCGGATGGCCGAACATGTCCTCGATCGGCCGCACTGCGGCGCAGGGCACGCGTTCGCCGAAGATCTCCTCCCACTCCAGTGCCGTGCGCTCGGAGAGTGCGGTGCGCAATTCCGGCAGCAGCTCCGCGGCATGCTCCGCGCGACTGCGCATCGTCGCGCAACGTGGGTCGCTCGCCAGTTCCGCGCGGCCGATCAGCTCGCACAACGCGGCGAAGAAATGGTTCGAATGCACCGAGATGTAGAGCGCGCCCTGTTTCGTCGGATGGATGCCGGTCAGGCCGCCGGTGCCGGAATCGCGTGCGACGTCGCGGCCTTCGTTCTCGGCCCATACGAAGCGGCCGGCCTGGATGGTCAGCGCACTGCGCAACAGCGACAGGCTCAAATATTGCCCATGCCCGCTACGCTCGCGCTGGTACAATGCCGCGGCGACGCCATAAGCGAGCAAGGCCGAGGTGAAGTAGTCGAGCACTGAACCCAGCACCAGTTGCGCTCGGTCGGTGCCGCCGCCCTGGAACACGGCCATGCCACTCAGGCATTGCAGCACCTGGTCGAAGCCGCCCTTGTCGCTGAGCGGCCCGGCGTCGCCATAGCCGGTCAGCCCGGCGTAGATCAGGCGCGGATTGATCGCGCGCAGGCGCGGATAATCGATGCCGAGCCGTGCCGGCACCGACGGACGAAAATTCTCCGCCAGCACATCGGCCGTCGCCACCATGCGGCGCAGGATCGCCAGCCCCTCCGGCTGCTTCAAATCCAGCGCCAGTGCGCGCTTCCCGCGATTGGTACCAAGAAAGAACCTGCTATCACCCGCCAGGCTCGACGGAAACTGCCGCAGCATGTCGCCTTGTGGTGATTCGATCTTGATCACATGGGCGCCGAGATCGGCCAGCAGAGTGCAGCCATAGGGTCCGGCGAGATAGCTGCACAGATCGAGCACCTTGATGCCGTCGAGCGGTCCGGCCGGTGTGTCTGTCATTATCTGGCCTCCCGCGCGCGTATGGCGTCGATCCTTTGCAGCACTCGCTGCGCCCGATAAACAATCGGATAGTCGATGAATTTGCCGTCGAGCTGGATCGCGGCGCTGCCTTCCGCCTCGGCGCGCGCAAACGCCGCGCAGACGCGCTCGGCAAAGGCGATTTCAGCGTCACCCGGCGTGAACACGCGGTTCACCACGGCGATCTGGTCGGGATGGATGCACATCTTGCCCTGAAACCCATACTGAAGCGCGGTGCGGGCCGATCCCTCCAACCCTTCCGGATCGGTAAGATCGACCCAGACCGTATCGAGCGGCGCCTCGATACCGGCCGAGCGCGACGCCGTGACGATGGCGGCACGGGCGTGGGCGAGTTCGATTTCGTTACGAGTCCATGTCATGTTCACATCCAGGGTGAAATCGCCGGCGCCGAAGGCAACGCGCCGGACGCGCGTTCCCGCGGCCAGGATCGCCTCGATCTGTTGCAGGCCGCGGGCCGTCTCGATGATCGGCACCATATCGATACCGCCGAGCCGAAGTCCACAGTCACGCTCGAGTTGCGCGAGCAACCAGTCGATCGTGGTGAGTCCAACGGCGCTTTCGACTTTCGGCAGGATGATGCCATCCAGACCCGGCTGCACGACGGTCACCAGGTCCCCGTAGCAGAAATCAGTGTCCGTGGCATTGACCCGGACATACAACAAGCTGCGCCTTGGCCGTCCAAGCGCCGCGGCGACTGCCGCACGGGCCGACGGTTTCTCGGCGATCGCAACGGCATCTTCGAGGTCGAGGATCACCGCGTCGGCATCGAGCGACAACGCCTTCTCCACGCGGCGGGCGTGATTGCCGGGCGCGAACAGCAGGCTGCGCAGCGGCGGGGTCGGTTTGCTCATGGTGCGGTCCTTCGCATGGGTCGCATTCGGCGCAATGACACGCACGCATCAGCCGCGGCCGATATACGGCATCTTCGTCGCCATCACCGTCATGAATTGCACATTCGCCTCCAGCGGCAGGCTGGCCATGTAGGCGACGCCGCGCGCGACGACGTTCACGTCGATGCGGGCCTCCGGCTCGACCTTGCCGCTGGCTTGCAGGCGCCCGCGTGCGGTGTCCTCGTTGCGCGTCGTCGCCGCGTTGCCGATGTCGATCTGGCCGCAGGCGATGTCATATTCGCGGCCATCGAGCGAGAGGGACCGGGTCAGCCCGGTCAGCGCATGCTTGGTTGCGGCGTAGGGCGTGGAATTCCGCCGCGGCACGTGCGCCGAGACCGAGCCGTTGTTGATGATGCGCCCGCCGCGCGGCGTCTGGTTCTTCATCATGCGAAATGCGTGTTGCGCACAGAGGAATGCGCCGGTCAGGTTGGTTGCGACGACGGTGGACCATTGCTCGTACGTCAGGTCCTCGATTGGCACGTTGCGGGTGCTGGTGCCGGCGTTGTTGAACAACAGGTCGATCCGGCCGTAGCTCGCGTTTACCGTAACGAACAGGGCGGCGATCGAGGCGGGATCCATGACGTCGGTCGGCACGACGAGCATTCGCGGCGGCGCGGCTTTGGCGAGGGCCGCGGTCTCCTCCAGCAAGTCGCGGCGCCGCCCGGCCAGCACCACCGAAAAACCATCCGCGTACAGTGCCAATGCGCTCGCACGCCCAATGCCGCTGCCGGCACCCGTGATGATCGCGATCTTTGCCGCTGTGTCCATGATCCGTTTCCCTCCCTGACGGCATGCCAAGCCTGACCCATCCTCGACGCCGAGGTGACGGAGGGCAACCGCGGCGCGGTAGCCCTGTCGCGGCGCGGTAGCCCTTGACTGGCCGCGCCCCGCCCCGCACGTTTT
Organism: Acetobacteraceae bacterium; assembly: GCA_035508435.1. GTDB lineage: Bacteria > Pseudomonadota > Alphaproteobacteria > Acetobacterales > Acetobacteraceae > JASHVB01. Next base: position 40,656 of record DATJNA010000149.1, read on the forward strand.
GACAAAAGGACAGGCGATCGCGACGGGCGCGGCCTGAGACGGAGGAAACGCAAATGCAACACCGCACTCTGAAGCGCAGGCATGTTCTGACCGGCACGGCGGGGCTTGCCGCCGCCACCATCCTGCGCTGGCCGGCCGATGCCGCAGAATTCAGCTACAAGCTTGGTTCTTCCTCGCCGATGGAACATCCGGCGATGGCGCATTCGCAGGATGCAGTGAACAAGATCAAGCAGGCCACCAACGGGCGCCTGGACATCACGATCTATCCGAACAGTGTCCTCGGCGGCGACACGGCGATGATTGCGCAGACGATCTCGGGCGCGATGGAGATGTACATCCTGCCGGTCGATCTGCTGGCGCCGCGCAATCCGGTCTGCGCCATTCCCGGCACCGGTTTCGCCTTCCCGGGCTACGACCAGGTATGGGCCGCGATGGACGGCGAACTGGGCGACATGCTGCGCGCGGCGGCCGAGCAAATCGGCCTCTACTGCCTGGACAAGGGATACGATCACGGCTTCCGCCAGATCACGACACGGACCAAGCCCATCACCACGCCCGCCGACCTGCACGGCTTCAAGATCCGCCTGCCGGTGGCTCCCGCGCTGATTTCATTGTTCCGCCACCTGGGAGCGTCGCCGACCGCGATCAACTTCAACGAAGTCTACAGCGCATTGCAGACCGGCATCGTCGACGGGCAAGAAAACCCGCTGGTGCTGATCGACACCGCGAAGCTTTACGAAGTACAGAAATATTGCAGCCTCACCAACCACGTGTGGGCCGGCTTCCACGTCTCCTTCAACGTTGCCGCGTGGAAGAAGCTGCCGCCCGACGTGCAGGAGATCGCCCATCGCGAGTTCACCGCCGCGGCGGTGGCCGAGCGCGCCGACTTCGTGACCATGACCCACACCGAGCAACAGAATCTCACCGGCAAGGGGCTGACGTTCAATGCGCCCAATACGCAACCGTTCCGCGATGCGCTGGTAAAGTCCGGCTTCTACACCGACATGAGGAAGACGGTCGGCGACAAGGCCTGGACGCTGATGGAGAAATACGTCGGCGTCTTGTCGTGATGAATGCCGACGGGGGGGAACTTGCGGTTGCCGCTCTACGCGGCTGGTCGGGGCCGCGGCGCGTCGCGCTGCGCCTCGACCAACTGATCGGCCACCTATGCCAATCGGTCGGTGCTGTACTGGTCGTTGCCGAAGTCGTCATTCTGTTCTCTGGTGTCGTGTCACGCTACATGTTCGACAGCCCGTTGTTCTGGACCGATGAACTCGCCAGCTTCTTGTTCTTGTGGATGTCCATGCTGGGCGTCGTTGTCGCGCTGCGCGGCGACGGCCACATGCGGCTCACGACGCTGGCGAACTGGGTGCCCAAACTATGGGGGCGCTGGTTCGCTTCCGTCGCGTCGCTGGTCGTGATCGTGTTCGTGCTGGAAATCCTGCTGCCCGCCGCCGGCTATTTGAACCAACAGATCGGCGTCCAGTTGATCTCGCTGCAAATCTCGGATGGATATCGGGTTCTCGCGCTGCTGGTCGGGATGATCCTGGCAGCGGTCATCGCATTGTTGCGCCTGCTGGAAACCACCACGACACGAAACTTCTGCCTGGCCGTCGCCACCGTCGGTGGGGTCGCCGCATTGCTGTGGGTTGCCAAGCCGCTGTTGCTCGCGATGGGCTTTGCCACGCTGATCATATTCTTCGTGGTAATCATCGCCGCTTGCGTTGGCATCGGCGTGCCGATCGCCTTCGCATTCGGCATCGCCACCATGTCCTATCTCGGCCTCACCAGCAGCCTGCCTCTCTCGATCGTCGTCAATCGCATGGACGAGGGCATGACCAACCTGCTGTTGCTCTCGGTGCCGATGTTCGTCTTCCTGGGCCTGCTGATGGAGATGACCGGCATCGCCAGGGTCATGGTGGCGTTCCTTGCGGCGCTGGTCGGCCACGTGCGCGGCGGCCTCTCATACGTTCTGCTGGGGGCGATGTATCTCGTGTCCGGCATATCCGGCTCCAAGGCGGCCGACATGGCGGCGGTGGCGCCAGTGTTGTTCCCCGAGATGCTCCGCCGCGGGTCGCAGCCCGGCGAACTTGCGGCATTGCTCGCGAGTTCCAGCGCGATGTCGGAGACCATTCCGCCCAGTCTGGTGCTGATTACCATCGGCTCCGTTACCAACGTTTCGATCACGGCATTGTTCACCGGCGGCCTGCTGCCGGCCGCCGTAGCGGCGATCTCACTGGTTGCGATGAGTTGGTACCGCTCGCGCCAACAAGATACGCGCGGCGGCGAACGCGCGCCGGCGCGGGTGATCGTGCGGACTTTCATCATCGCCGTACCAGGCCTGACGCTGCCGTTCGTGATCCGCGCCGCGGTGATCGACGGCATCGCTACCGCCACCGAGGTTTCCACCGTGGGTGTGGTCTATACCGCCATGCTTGGGCTGCTGGTGTACCGGCAGTTCGACTGGCGGCGCATCTACCCGATCCTGGTCGAGACTGTCTCATTGACCGGCGCTGTCATGCTGATCATCGGCACGGCTACGGCGATGGCATGGGCGTTGACGCAGTCCGGATTCTCCCAGTGGTTGGTTGGCGCCATGGCATCGGTGCCGGGAGGCAAAGTCGGCTTCCTGGCCATCACCGCCGTCGCCTTCGTGATTCTCGGCAGCGTACTGGAAGGAATTCCGGCCATCGTCTTGTTCGGCCCGTTACTGTTCCCGGTTGCAAAGGCGATGGGCGTGCACGAAGTGCATTACGCGCTGGTCATCATTTTGGCGATGGGCATCGGGTTGTTCTCGCCGCCATTCGGGGTCGGCTTCTATGGTGCCTGCGCTATCGGGCGCGTGTCGCCGGACGAGGCCTTGTGGCGTATCTGGCCGTATCTCGGCGCGCTGGTGGTGGCGCTTGCGATCGTCGTTCTGGTGCCGTGGATTTCGATCGGATTCCTGTGAGGCGGGCAGTGCACGCCGCCATATAGGGGCCGCGACTGACCAGCAGGGGGAATCGCGCTCATGACGATTACGATCCGGCCATTGCATCCGTTGTTCTGCGCCGAAATCGGCGGCGTCGATACCGGCGCACCGATGGAGCACACGACGTTCGCCGAAATCCGCGCCGCGCTCGACGAGTATTCCGTGCTGGTGTTCCATGACCAGAGCCTCGATGACGAGCGACAGGTCGCGTTCAGCAGCCGGTTCGGGCCGCTCCAGATGTCCGGCAAAGCCAATCCCGCTACCGGGACATATTTCGCGCGGCAGTCGAATCTCGATATCCAAACCGGCACCGTGATTCCGGCCGAAGACCGCCGGATGATCTATCAGAAGGGCAATTATCTCTGGCACTCGGACAGTTCGTTCAACCCGGCGGGGTCGCTTTGCTCTTTGCTGTCGGCGCGCGTCGTACCGCCTGATGGCGGCAACACCGAGTTTGCCTGCATGCCCGCGGCCTATGACGCGCTGCCGGCGGATGTAAAGCAGAAGCTGGAAGGCCTCGTCGCAGAGCATAGCCTGGTCTGGTCGCGCAGCACGGTGTCGGACGAGGCGCTGACACCCGAGATGAGGGCCGAACTGCCGGGCGCCTGGCAGAGCATGGTGCGGATCAATCCGGCGAACAACCGCAAGGCGATCTACGCCGGTGCGCATGCCTCGCATGTGATCGGCTGGCCGCGCGAGGAAGGCCGTGCCTTCATAACATGGCTCAACGAATTCGCGACGCAGCCGTGCTTCTGTTATTCGCACGCCTGGCGACAGGGCGACCTGGTGATCTGGGACAATCGTGCCGTGCTGCACCGGGCCACCACCTACGATACCGTGCGCCACAAGCGCCTGATGCAGCGCACCACGGTGCGGGGCGATGGACCGACGGTGGCACAGCCGGTGCAATACGAGCTCGCGGCGGAGTAGGCGGCGGCCAATGGTGCGGCGCCGGTCCTTACGGGGCTGGCATCCAAGGCCAATCTCGCGGAATATCATTCCGCGACATCGGTGCCGTCGCCGACGCAAGCCTGGCCAGGAGCACAGCATGAGCGTCCGCACGCCTTTTCCCCATCTGCTGGCGGGAATTCTGCTCGCCGCCGGATTATGTGTCCTTGCCGGACAACGAGCGAAGGCGGACGACCTTGATACGATCAAGCAGCGGGGCACATTGCTCGTGGGCGTCAAGACGGACTATCCCCCGTTCGGATTTCGCACGCCCTCCGGTGAGATCGTAGGAATTGAACCCACTCTGGCAGCGGATGTGGCCAAGCACCTGGGCGTGAAACTGGAACTGGTGCCAGTGACGGCTGCGAACCGTATCACGTTGCTCCGGCAAGGTGAGGTCGATCTGCTGATCGCCACCATGAATGATACGCTGCCACGCAGGCAGGAGGTCACCATCGTGAAGCCCTTCTATTACGCTGCCGGCTTCAACGTCATGGTGCCGAAATCGATGCACCTGCACTCATGGGACGAACTGAAAGGCAAGCCGGTGTGTGGCATTCAGGGCGCCTATTACAATTATGAGGCGACGATGAGCTTCGGAGTTCGTCTCACCCCGTTCGCCGGCCCCGCTGAAGCCCTGACCGCGCTGCAACAGGGTCGTTGCGTGGGATTACTCTACGACGACACCGCAATCGAGGGCGACATGCTGGACCCGGCCTGGAGCGATTACGAGATGCCACTCCAGACACGAGAAGTGCAGCCTTGGGGTCTTGCCGTGCGCAATGATCAGCCGGAGTGGGCCGCCTATCTGTCCGGCATCGCCAAGATGTGGGCGAAGGACGGCACGATCCTGGATCTCGAGACCAAGTACCATATCAGCCATTCGAAGTTCGCCGCGGAGGCTCATCAAAAAGCGTCGGCGGCGTCTGGCAACTAAGGCAAGGACCTGCGTACAGTTCCGCTCGCGATGATGCTCGGCCCATATCCCTTTACCGTGTTCGCCAACCCGCGGCTCGGCACGCCGGGAATGACCATCCTGCCCGCGGCAGGCTTCCGTCACGCCAAGGCGGAGATCACCGCATGGACGGGCTATGCCCCTACGCCGCTGCGCGACCTGCCAGGCCTCGCCCATCGCGCCGGCTTTGCGACGTTGCGGCTGAAGGATGAATCGGGCCGGTTCGGCCTAGGCAGTTTCAAGGCACTGGGCGGCGCCTATGCCGTCGCCACATTGCTCGCCAGCGAATTGGTCCGCGCCGGTGTCGCCGGTGCCGTCACCAGGGCTGCGTTGGAAGCGGGAACCTATCGGAGCGCGACGGAGGCCGTCACGGTCACCTGTGCCACCGACGGCAACCATGGCCGCGCCGTTGCCTGGGGTGCCCAACGCTGGCATGCGCGCTGCGTCATCTATCTGCATGCCGGCGTCAGCCAGGGCCGGGAAGCGGCGATCGCCCACTATGGCGCAGAGATCCGCCGTGTGCCCGGCACTTATGATGATTCGGTCCGCGCCTGCGCCCGAGATGCCGAGGCGCACCAATGGCATGTGATCTCCGACACCTCCTGGCCAGGCTACACCGAAGCGCCGCGCCAGATCATGCAGGGCTATCGCCTCATGCCCGACGAGGCCGCGGATCAATGGACCGGCCCGGCGCCGACGCACGTCTTTATCCAGGGCGGCGTCGGCGGTGCCGCCGCGGCGGTCTCGGTGCAATGCCGCGCCCGCTTCTCGCCCGCTCCGGCCCTGATCGTGGTGGAACCCGACCGCGCCGCGTGCCTGTTGGCCAGCGCGGAACTGGGCGAACGCACCGCCATCCCTGGCGAACTCGACACGCTCATGGCCGGCCTCGCCTGCGGCGAACCCAGCTTGCTCGCCTGGCAGGAGCTTGACCGCGCCGCCTGCGCCTTCATGGCGATTCCGGACGAGGCCGCAGTGGACTGCATGCGCTTGCTCGCCGCGGCGGGAATTGTCGCCGGCGAATCGGGGGTCGCTGGGCTGGCGGGCTGCTTGCTGGCAACGGCCGACCCGGCGGCGTGGGCCACGCTCGGGCTGGACGCCGACAGTCGGGTGCTGGCCTTCAACACGGAAGGCGCCACCGACGCCGGCCGGTATTCGAAGCTGATTGGCAATGACGCCCAGGCGTCTCTGCGGGGTTAGTACCTTGCCGACGATCGGTCGGCGGACCGTGCCTTTTCTGAGCGAAATGTCTGTTTCGTCCCAGCGCCGTACACGGCTTCACAGATCTGGATAGAGCGCGACCTGGCGGTTTGCTTCTGCCAGATCATCGGGTGTGTTGACGTTGAGGAATGGGTCCACCGGCGTTGCCGACCACTCCGCCGTCGCGCAGCCACGTGGTTGGATAAACTGCCCGACCTTGCGGATGCGTTGCTCACCAACCGCGCGGCGCAGTTCGTCGCGTATGGTAACCGGCCACAGCGCGACGACAGGGTGCGTCCGGCCTTGCGACGCGGCGCACGCGAACATTGTGTTGCTGGCTTGGCGCGCGGTGTGCAGCAGCGCCACGAGGTCGTGCGGAACGAACGGCGCATCGCCGGGCACGGTCACCACCCAGGGGACGGTGGGCATGGTTGCGGCGGTCCAATCGAGCGCAGCCAGCACGCCGGCCAGCGGACCCGGATGATCGGGCAGGCTGTCGGCGACGACCGGCAAACCAAACGCGTTGAAGCGCTGTGGATCATCATTGGCATTGAGGATCACGCGCAGGGTTTGCGGTGCCAGGCGATCGACGATCCGCGCCAGCGCCGCGCGTCCGCCAACGCTACGCAGCGGCTTGTCGCCGCCACCCATACGTCGCGCCAACCCGCCCGCCAGGATAGCGCCGACGGTGGGCGGCACCGGATCACTCGTCATTGCTTACCTAATGGCGGCATAGAAACATTCAGCGTCGTCGATCCTCGCCATGCTACCAACTGGAAAGGACGGGGCAGGAATACGGAACGATCGGGGTCGACCTTGAGAAGCCTATCCTGATGGACGTCAACCTGCTGCTGTACCAGATCACCCTGTCACGCGTCTTCCCGGTCGCGGTATTGGTCAGCGCCATCACCTGTGGCCTCTGGCATCGCCGTTCGCATGCCTGATGGCGGTGCGGGTCTACGACTTCACGTCACCTTATACCAGCCCTCAAAAAGCCTGACTCGTGTGCCTGGGCGGGATTGAACTAACCCGCTGACGCGGGAGAAGCGGTGCGCGGTAGCGGAGTGTCCGAGGTGCTCGGTCTGGCAGGGTTTGGGTGCTGCACCCAACCCTGG
>DATJNA010000150.1:0-2263 GCA_035508435.1 Acetobacteraceae bacterium
AACCACGTTCCAAGAGGTCCGCACCCATCTCGGCGTGGAGACCCAGCGTCAGTGGTCCGATCGCGCCATCCTGCGCACCACCCCAGTTCTCCTCGGCCTGTTCTCCCTGATCACGCTGTGGGCCGATGATCTGGCACGCCATAGCGCCGCAGCTCTTCGGCCGCATGCCGCCGCCTGGTACCGCAAGACCGAACCGACCTTCAGTGATGCGATTGCCGCGGTGCGGCGCGTGCTGTGGTGCCCACCGGATTTTTCCATCTCCCGGATATCGAGCGAGACCATGGAAATTCCGGTCGCCTTGCTAAATCGAGTCTTCCAGACTCTCTGCCTCGCCGCCTGAATTGCGCAAAGTCGAGCTAAGCGGCCCGATACCCGCCGGTAAATTCCGGGCCCTAAGCCGCACCGCCATGGGCGTGGCGTGGCTGCCTGGACAGAATCCGCTCGGCGGGCATCGCGATGGTCACCACCGTCCCGGCGCCCGGAACGCTTGAGATTTCGAACCGCGCGCCATGCAGCTCCACCAGTGTCTTGGCCAGCGGCAAACCCAATCCCGTCCCGTCATAGTCGCGGTTCACTCCGCGATCGATCTGCTGGAACGGCGTCAGGGCGGCGGCGATGTCTTCGGCACTCATACCGATCCCGGTATCGGAAACCGAGATGTCGAGCCCGCCATCCGCGCGCGGCAGTGCGGCAATCCGGACGTGGCCGCCGGACGGCGTGAACTTCATCGCATTCGAGAGCAGATTGATGATGATCTGTTTCAGCCGCAGTTCGTCAGCCAGCAGGTATGGGGTGCCGGCGGGGATGTCCTGCTTGACCAGCAGCCGGTCTTCGTGCGCGCGGTCGTGCACGAGCCGACAGCATTTCTCGACCACGCCGGCGATATCGACCGAGGTCTCCCGCAGCTTCATGCGTCCGACTTCAATTTTTGACAGGTCGAGGATATCGTTGATCAGGTTCACCAGATGCTGGCCGGCCGAATGGATGTCGCTGGCATAACTGCGATAGCGGCTGTCGACCGGCCCCGCCGTCGCATCGCGGATCAGTTGCGAGAATCCCAGGATCGCATTCAGCGGCGTGCGCAGTTCATGGCTCATATTCGCCAGGAATTGCGATTTCGTCCGGTAGGCCAGTTCCGTGGCGCGTTGCTTCTCCTCCGTTTCCGCCAGCTCGGTGATGTCGGTGCTGATATAGACCCGGTTGCCGCCGGACAGGTGCCGGTACTGCGATCGCACGACGCGTCCGGTCGCCAGGTAGGTGATGCAGTCCCTCCCCTCCTCGAACCGCCGCACCCGGTCGGCGATGAACGCCGCGGGATCGTCGGCAAACTCCTTGTGGAGCCGGTAGCGGACACGCAGTTCCATCAGCTCGCGATAGGTCTTGCCTTCCAGAGCGATCTCGGGCGGCAATTCCCGATCGCCCGAGCGGTAACCGTCGCGGTAGAACCTGTTGCACAGCGCCAGCCGGCCCTGCGCATCGAAGATCACGACGGAGTGGCCGACCTTGTCGATAGCTTCGCGAAACCACGCCAGCTTCTGGCGCAGTTCCGCCGCCTCTGCCGCGGCCTGATTGTCATCGTCCGCCGCTGCTCCCGCCGCCTGCCCGGCGGATGAAAGGCGCAGCAGCCGGCAGCCCGATCGTATCGGGCCGAACAGGCAGTCGAATTCCAGCGGCGTCGCAGCGCCGCGGCCGCGAAAGCGGAGCCGTAGCGAGACCGCGTCGGCGGTGGCATTGGCCGCCGCAAGGTTTCCCGCGTCTTCGTCCCGTACCAGGCGCGACAGGGCAACGCCCCGCACAGCATCCGGATCGTGCGCCAGCGCCGCGGCAAATTGCGCGTTTGCCGCGCGCACGAGACCGTCGTCGATGCCGACGAGGGCCGCCGGTTCATCCAACAGGTCAAGCCATTGATCGGATACGTTGCGCGGCAGCATGGCGTTCGAGTCCGTCACCGCGCCATTCATACCCGCCGCGCATTACGAAAGCGTTACTTGCGATGCAGCTTTTTCGCGCGAAGGTCGATAATCCGGGCCGGAACGCACGCGGCGGGAGGCAGTCCCCAGGGATGGGCCTGCCGGTGGTGTGGCAGGCAGATGCTATGCCGCGTTGCGGCGTTCCAGCATCAGGGCATCCTCCGGCTCCTCCGCCGCCAGCAGATCGCCGGTTTCCAGCTCGCCGAGCAAATCGGGCAGCGTGGGTTCATCGACCGATGCGTCGTCAGGCAGCAGCAGCGGATCGGAGCTGGGTTCCCGCACCATGTAGCCGC
>DATJNA010000151.1:0-2974 GCA_035508435.1 Acetobacteraceae bacterium
CGCCAGCATCCGCGACCCGGCGGCATAGGCGCGCTCAAGCCGCTCCGCTTCGGTGATCTGCTCGACGGTCCTGGCTGGATCGAGCACGCTGTTGTGCCGGTAGCCCAGGGCGTCGGCCTGGCGCCGCCAGGATGCGAAGTCGCTCAGGTCATCGCCCTTGGCCGTGCGGCTCGCGAAGGCGCCACCCTTCAGCAGCCGGATCCGCTCGTCGGGCGACATCCGGTCCCAATCGGCGCCAGCCGACTTCGCATAGGCCCTGGCGTCGGCAACCGCGTCGCGCGTCCGTTTCGAGAACGCTGCCCGAACCGCCTCCGGGATCGCCGTGAGCCGTGCGGCGCCAAGCGTCTCGTCCAGTGCCACCGCCGCACCGTGCGCCCGCAGGTTCTGCGCGAGATGCGCCTGGTAGATCGCACCCCATTCATGGATGCGGCGATGCATCTGCATCGTATCGAGTGAGCCAACCCGCCCGGCAGGCGTCATGACCACGTTCGGAACGGCAACGTGCGTGTGAAGCTGGGGATCGCCGGCCACCTTGACCGTCACCAGATCGGTCTCGACCGTGCCGTCCGGGTTCGTGCGGGCAATTTCGAGCGTCGGGCGCGCCGCATAGTGGTCGAAGGTGATCCATCCGATTGCGCCCTTCTCGGCGCCGTTCTTGCCCCCCTGCCCTGCCCGCGCCTGGCCGATGGTGTCGGCGACGTGGAGCATCGTCGCATGCACGGCGTCGCGGTGCGCCTGCGCGATCAGGTTCCGCTCTGCCTCGGTCGGCGCGAAGGCCCATGCGAGGGAAACCGATTTGTCGGCGCTGAAGGTGAAATCCACATACCCGATCGGCGTGCGCGCGTGGCTGATCGCCTGGCGCCAGGTCAAGATGTCGAGCGCTTGTCCCTTCGCCGTCAGGCCGTTCAGGATGTTCGTCCGCTCAGCCTCGATGAGCGCTTTGCCATGTTCCGCCCCGAGTGCCGCGGCGAGCCGCACCAGGGCTGGGGTCGCGATCTCCTCCGCCAGCGCCGAGCCGTCGGCGCGCCGACCAGTGAGTACGTGGGCGAGCTCGTCGCCGCTTGGCGGGCGCATCGGGTCAAGGCCGAAGATCTCCGAGAGAGGGCGGGTGCCCTTCTGGTACTGCTTGCCCGCGATCTTCGCCCCATCCGTCCGGAAGCCAGCCAGCAGGCAGGCGATTTCGTCGCGGGCGGGCGGGCGGGAAAGGTCGATCCCCAGCAGCGCGGCAAGGGCGGCGTCCATGTCGCGGCGCGGCTCCGGAGCCATCCCGGGCCGCACCGCGTCCGTCGCCTGCGCGTGGTCCTGGCCGTCGATCGTGGCGCCGGCGGTGATGCCGCGCTGGTAGTAGGTCGCGAGTTCCTGGGCGGTCGCAGGCAGCGTCTGGGTCATCAGGTGATCGGCCATCTTCCGGGCCGCACCTGTCGCGCCCGCGGCGCCGGCGCGGAACGTCAGCATCCTCTCTCTGCGCTCCCCGCTGCCCGATTGCCGCCGCCCCCGGGGTCTTGCAGTCCTGGGCCGCCGTCGCCGGCTTCAGGCGTTGCCGCCATGCCAGCCCCGGGCGCTTCCGGCGGGGTTACCTCCACCCCGAGGGCGCCTGCGAGACCCCGCATCACGCCAGCTTCGATTTCAGCGCCAAGTCCGCCAAGATCGGACTCCACGCGTTCGAGTACGACCGTCTGATCCCGCAGCGTGGCGACGATCGCTGCCATCGCCTCTTCCAGCGGGTGTGGCTCGTCGCTTGGCGTTGCCGCTTCGATGAGCTTTGTCAGCATCGCGGTCTGCGTGCGCTGCGTCTCGATCATCAGTCGAAGCGCCGCTTTGATTTGACGTAGCTCACGCTCGACAGCATCGGACGCGGTAGTCGCTGGGTCGCTCATCGCGGTATCATCTCGCCGGGGACGCTACCCTTTCGCGATGCGCCGCGGCAAGCACCATAGGTGCAATGGTCTGTTGCCGCCGATTCACACTATCGTGAAACTTATTGATCCCATCTTTGACTCTTTGATGCTACCTTTCTGCGCACTTGTCGAGTCTTGGACGATACCGTGCGTGATCCTTCGACATATCCGTTCTGTAACCGGTATGCGTACAAGTCGTACCGGGACATGATCTGATGGACCATGATCCGCACGCCGATATCGAACTGCTACGCACCGAATTGCGTCAGGGACGTCGGGTACGCTCTTCCCTTGGCGCTTGGATGTTCCGCAATCATGTGGCGTTTGCCGCGCTGCTGGCCGAGGAGGGCGTCGATTGGGAGCGTCTGGCGGCGGGATTCGCCACGCTGGGTTTGACCGATGCCACGCACAAGCCGCCGCGCGCCGGTACCGCCAAGCTGACCTGGCGGCGCGTGCAGGCCGCATTGGAGCGCGACGGCGTCGTCGTGAAACGGCGGCGGCGGAGCGGGAATGGCAAGCAGCATCCCGCGGCGACCACGCCCGGTCTGGCGGCAGCGCCTGCTGCGGCCAGGGTGGAGGTTGCCGCACCAGCTGATGACCCTGCGGCACCAGCCCGCCGGTTCAAGCCGGTGCGGAAGCGCGCACCGGCTGAACCGCGGGCGATGACGCCCACCGAGCAGGAGGACCTGCGCGCGCTACGGGCGCGGGTATTCGGAACCGAGGAGGGGAAAGCGGATGGCTGACACCAGAAAGCCCGAGAAGGTCGGGGAGGTGGCCGCGGCAGGCCGCAGCAGGCCGGTGAAGTTCACGCCTGGCGGGGCTGCACCTCTGGTCCGCCAGGACGATGTCGCGGCGCTCGCGCCGCGGCAGGAACCGGAGCCGCCGGTCGCGCAGGGCATCGACCTCTCCGGTAAGCCAAAGCTCGTCTTCGCGGCCGGGCGCGGCAAGACCGGCAAGACGACGCTGCTCCGCTGGCTGACGGAAAAAAGCCTCGGCGCCGGCGGCTCTGTCCTCCTCGCCGACATCGATCCCTCGAACGCCTCCTTCTCGGCCTATTTCGAGGACGTGTCCCGGCC
>DATJNA010000152.1:0-6108 GCA_035508435.1 Acetobacteraceae bacterium
ATTCCCGGTCAGTATAGTAAGCCATGTTGTGCCAACTTGCAAGCGCCGTGTGGCACCAAGGGGCAAGCCTTATGCGGATCCCAGCGGTCACGACATGTCCCGCTTCTGGAGGCCACTGACTGCGGCGAAAATCGGCACCGCAACCAGTGTTGTCACCACGCAAAAGCTGACCGTCGCCGTGAGCGATATATCGTACAGGATGCCTATTGCTGCGCTACCTGCAAACCAAGCGATGCCGTAGCCGGCGGTGAATAAGCCGAAAGCCGAGGCCCGACGTGTGGGCTGCACCATGGGCGCGACCGCTGCCGGGATGATCGATTCGTGGACGCCCACGCCGACGCCCCAAATGGCCGCCCCGAGCATCGCCAACCAAAATCCGCCGAAAAACACGAGTGGCGCAGAGGCTGCGGTGACGATCGTAAGCACGATCAGAGCACCAAAACCCCAGCGATCGAATAATCGGCCCACCAACAGAGACCCTGAGCCGCTAACCGCCATGGCGATCGCGTAGAAAATGGCAACCCAGTCCCCCGGGACGACAGCGGTTCGATGGAAGTGGTAGGCGATCAGCGGATAGTCCGCGAAACCAGCAGCCACGAACGCCGCACCTACGAGGTAGATCCAATACATGTGAGGGAGGCCGGCGTGAGCGGTCGTTGGCGGTCGCGGTTCCAGATCCTGGGGTTTCGGATATAGCATCCGCGCTAACACAACCAGGGTCAGGTTGATCAGTGCCGGAATACCCAAGGTAGCAAAGGCCCGATGATAGTCACTATGACGCGCCAACATGGCGGCGATTAGCAGCGGTCCAAACATGGCGCCGCATTGATCGAGCGCCTCGTGCAGACCAAACGCCCAACCATATCCACCCGCTTGCTTGCCAGCATGAGACAGCATGACATCGCGTGGCGGGTTACGGATCGCCTTGCCTACACGTTCCAGGATGATCAGCGCAGCGGCAGTCGGCCAGGTGTTGGTCAACGCTAACGCAGGGACCGAGGTCATTTGCACCAGGTAGCCAAGGATCGTAATTGGCCAATACCTGCCGCTCGCATCTGCCCAGCGGCCGGACACCAAGCGGAGGCCGTAGCCAAGCAGCTCTCCGAACCCGGTGACGATACCCACAATCGCGCCGCTCGCAGCCAGCGTTGCGAGGTAGGGTCCAATGATGCTGCGCGACCCCTCATAGGTGAAGTCGGCAAAGAAGCTGAGGATGCCGACCATCAAAACGAACCGCAGTGCAATCTGTCTGGTGGGCGCCGAAGGTGGCGACGTCCCGTGCTCTGCCGCGTTCATCGCAAGGATCGCAGATGGGTGCTTTCATTCATGCTCTCGACGGTCCAGCCATGAACCCCGTCGTGTGTCACGAGATTGACGGCGCCTGGCGCCTGGCGCAAATCCCAGAACCGGGATAGCGGTAAGCCTAAGGCAAGTAAGAGCAGCAGCCGGTTCACGCTCTCATGACCGACCAACAGGACTGTCTCGTTGCAATGCGCAGCAATAATGTTGCTGATCGTTTCCGCGACACGCGTCGTTGCATCCAGAAATGTCTCGCCGCCCGGGATCACCGCAAGATGTGGCGCCCGAAACCACTGTTCGAAACCCCTGGGATCTGACTGCCGCACTTCTTCGTATGTCTTGCCCTGCCATTCGCCGTAATCCATGTCCACGAAACCAGGCATCGGAACGATCGGGATCGGGGCGGGTTGGACGATGACTTCGGCAGTGGTGATACAACGCGACAACGGACTCGCATATGCTGCGGCCGGTCGAAATGCGGGCGCGAGCAGGTCCCGGGTCCTCTCGGCCTGGCGGATTCCGAGCAACGTCAGGGGTAAATCTATACGTCCCCGGAAGCGGGGTGGATCAATCCCTTCAACGTGCCCGTGCCGTACCAGCACGACACGCGTCGTTGCACTGGTCGAGCCGCTCACAGCCGTTCACCGCCCAGGACAGAAGGCACTCGTTGGGTGGCTCATCGCCCTCTTCGCCGTCTCGTACGGGCAAAGGCCATGCGACGGCCTAAGCTGGCCACCAGCAAAAGAGGGCTGAGTGCAAGACAAACATATAGGGCGGTTGGGGTCACGTCTCGCCTCCGATGGCCATGCTCCTGCAGCTCTGCGACGGGAGTTTCGGCCTCGCACTCCCGTCGGACGAATGCGCCACAGGAGTCATCAGCCCCCGTGAGGGAGCGGTTCAAGGGGGACCCCATCCCCTGACACCCTACAGTGGCGCGGGAGGTGCTCGGACGTCAAGCATGATGATCCACCGAATAGCCATCCCGGCTCCATGTGTCGCTGACTTGCGATCACCACATGCCTGTGCATCTGCCAGTGGGCCTTGTACGTAATATCCCGCGTGGAGGCGTGCCAACCGGTGTGGTACGCGGATGAGACAATGATGCCAGGAGACTAGCTTGGGCGTGTGGCACGATCCCGCTGAACCGCTGTCATTGAATCAGCCACGGGCGTGCTCCGGGACGCAGTCTCTGGGTAGTTGTGCTGCAAAGGAGGTTTATTGGTCATGAGCAACCGGATCCAGTCCATCACAGCGATGGAAATCCTTGATTCGCGGGGCAACCCGACATTACGGATCTGGGTTACGCTCGGCAGCGGGATAACGGGTGCCGCCTCGGTGCCATCCGGCGCGTCAACCGGACGATTTGAGGCCCACGAACTGCGCGACGGCGACAAGTCCCGGTACGGAGGGAAGGGCGTGTTGGTCGCCGCACAGAATGTTATCGACGTGATTGGCCCCAAACTGCATGGAATGAATGTTTCGGAACAGGCAGACATCGACAGGGTCATGATCGAACTGGATGGCACGCCGAACAAATCACGCCTCGGTGCAAATGCCATCGTCGGGGTTTCCATGGCCGTCGCCAGAACCGCAGCGCTCGCGACTGGTCGACCGCTCTACGAATCGCTCGGCGGACCGGGCGCTCGTCGGATGCCTGTACCAATGATGAATGTTATCAATGGCGGTACACACGCTGACAACTCCCTGGACTTCCAGGAGTACATGATCGTACCACATGGCGCGGCAAGCTTTGCGGAAGCCTTGCGTTATGGAGCAGAGACTTTTCAGGCGCTGAAGGCGTTGCTGAAGGCGCGTGGCTTCCGTACCGCGGTCGGCGATGAGGGAGGATTCGCCCCCGATCTCGACAGCAACGAGGCCGCGTGTGCCCTAATCGTTGAAGCGATACGCACCGCCGGGTTTCGTCCTGGCCCCGACGTTGCGATCGCATTGGACCCGGCAGCAAGTGCCTTCGCCACCAGCGACGGCTACGAATTGAGGCGTACCGGCGGTGGACTGAAAACCAGTGCCGAGATGACGGCACTGTACGCGCGCTGGCTCGCCGCCTACCCGATCATCTCACTGGAGGACGGGCTCGGCGATGATGACTGGGCCGGGTTCCAGGAACACACGGCAATGCTCGGGAAGCGCGTACAGATCGTTGGAGACGATATTTTCGTTACCAACACGCAGTTCATCGGGCGTGGCATCAAGGAACAGTCTGCAAATGCGGCGCTGATCAAGCTGAACCAAATCGGAACGGTGACAGAGACAATCGGAGCTATACAAATGTGTCGCGACGCCGGGTGGAATTTTGTGATCTCGCATCGGTCTGGAGAGACGGAGGATCCATTCATCGCCGATTTCACTGTGGCGATGGGGGGAGGGCAAATCAAGACCGGTTCGCTTTGTCGCAGCGAGCGAATTGCCAAATACAATCGGCTATTGGAAATAGAGCGAGAACTGGGCGCCAATGCGATCTTTGCCAGTCCGTTCCCCACCAGTCCGGTGGCTTGACGCCAGGCCCGGTCACACGGGCTGGAATCTTGCCCGAATGGTCGAGTGCTCCGATCCTAGCAGCGGTAATCGGCGCCCAGTGGGGGCAGGGCCGGTCGGAGATGAACGGCTATGGGCTTGCTTGTGTTCTGGGCCTTCTTGGCGGTCATATCGGTAGCCCTCTGCTCGATCCTGGAAACAACGCTATTCTCAGTCCGACTGTCCGCCCTGTCCGAGCGCAAGGCAGCAGGCAATCGCGGTGCGGCAAGGCTACTGGACATAAAAAGCAATGCCATTGAGGATGCGATCAGCTCAATCCTCACCATCAATACAGTCCTGCAGACACTGGGCACGACGTTAGCTGGTGCTCAAGCGGCGAGACTGTTCGGGTCGGTCCAGGTGGGATTGGTATCGGCTGGCCTCATGATCTGCCTGCTGATCCTTTCCGAGATCATTCCAAAAACAATGGCGGCTCGGTATGCGGGAGCTCTAGCCGGTTTCACTGGACACGTGCTGTGGTACCTGGTTCCGGTTATGCGACCGATCGTTCTGATAACCGGGACACTGGTGCGCTTTTTGGCGCGCCGGCCAAGCGAGCGATTCACCCGCCGGGAGTTTGCCCTGCTGGTGGGTACCGCTCCGCGCGAGGGAGCCCTGTCTCTCGCGGAAGCTTCCCTCATCGCTAACTTGATCTACAGCCGGGAAGTCACGCTGCAGGACGTGACAACACCCCTTCCGGTGGTTTTCATGTTGAGCGCTGACGAGACTGAAGAGCACCTCCTGGCAGCACCGGAATCTGATGCGTTCAGCCGCATTCCGCTCTTTCGTGGGAGTAGGCAACAGATCGTCGGCTATATCAGTCACAGAGAAGTCCTGAAGGCTTTGGCACGTAACCCAGAACGGACCGGCAGGCTGGAACAGTTTCTGCATCCCATACCGAGGCTATCTTCAGCTCTGCCAGTCGGGCGCGCGCTGGAGCAGCTGCTGCAACAGCGTGACTCCATCGCCCTGGTGACGAACGAGGCTGGCATCGCGCTTGGCATCGTCACACTGGAAGACCTGCTCGAGACCCTGCTTGGCATGGAAATCACCGATGAAGCCGAGGCGGTCGAGAAGTTGCGTCCGGCGATTGCCCACTCACGTAAGCACCGGGGCTTGGCGCTGCGTCGGCGTCGTGCCAGTCAAATCCCCGAGCCGGAGCAATGCGAGTCAGGCAAATCCGATCATGAAGGTCCTTAGTGCACTGTGCGGCGCTCAGGACTCCCGCTGCACTATAGTGTCAGAGGCTTGCTGTCCGTCGGCGAAGGCAACATGGCTACACCATAGCTCAATAAGTCGGTGCTGCGTCGCGATGAGGTGTGCCAATTGACTGGTCATCCAGCCATTACATGCCGCAAGAGCCTCCTCCGCGGATCGGCATCCCACCAACTGAGTCGCGAGGCCGCTGGCAGAGCCGTGCATTGTGGTCCTGGCAACCTCAGACCAGGACCGACATACTTCTTCGACCTGTCGTCTCAAATCCTCCTCCTTGGCAATCGATGCTCTCACGGAATCTGTGGGGATTGAGCGGGTCGGCCTGACCAGCTTTTGTGGCATGATTGTCTCCTTGTGCGTATGCCGGACGTGCGCAAAGCGCGGTTGGGCCGGCCGAAGTCGCCAATCCGGCTTGCTCCTGGCTTAGCTTGCCTGTCGTGAAAGGGGTACCACGGTACCACGCGTTTGCACCGTTGGAGCTTCGGTCCGCGCTTTCGGATGCCCGGCCAGCACGCGCAGTGCGCGTATTCCGGCAGCCTCCTCTTCTTTCGAGGCAAGATGACGTTGCATGCCCGCGCGCTTTAGCGCGAAGTGGCGCATATCTTCCGCAAGCCGGTCCAACAGGTCGGCTTCGCGCCGAAGAACAGCCGCGACCGTCACTGGGTTCTCAATCGACGTTAGCAGCAGTCGCAGATGAGGAAGGCATACTGCCGACAGGTTCCCCAGGGCGGCCTGATCCCGCGCGAGCCGATCGACGATGCGCCTGGCTATCCCGTCCGCGACATTCTGGGCGACGCTGCAAGCCGGACAGCTATCTGCCGTGGGTAGAGCGTCGTCGACGGCCCGACACGCGAGTGGACCGGTCGGTTGCCGCTGTGCTGCGGCGCGCAGATATGACGCCTGCCGTTCTGCGACGCCTGCAAAGCCGGTGCAAATCTCCATCGGAGCAGCGATTGACTCAAAAAAAGATGTATGTCCCGGACACAGCCCGCGTCGTTCCGCCAAATCTACCAGTGTTGCGCGATCCCCGTGCAGCTCACGCTGATATGTCGCAAGAAAGTT
>DATJNA010000153.1:0-5050 GCA_035508435.1 Acetobacteraceae bacterium
TGGGGCGGCCGCCGGCGGAAGCCGATATGCAGCGCTTCTTTCGGGTCAGCGGCCCGGCGGTTCATCAGATGGTCGTGGCTTTGGAGAAGGCCGGGCTGGTCAGCCGCCAACCCGGCGTGGCGCGAAGCATTCGGGTGCTGATCGAACGCTCGCTGCTTCCCGAGCTGATGCCGCGCGAGGAACAGCAGGCCAGCCGCTCTGCGCGGGGGTGGTAGCGAGGTTGACGCCGGCGCGTGGGCGGGGGGACGGGCGCCCAGGCTGGGCGGGGGCTTTCGAGCCGGCACGGTCGTGGGCCGTGCCTGGCGATGGTGCGAGGTGCGCCGTCTTGCGCGCAATGCGAAGCTGCGATCTGGCATTTGTTTCGTGCCGGCATGGGCAATGACACAGTGCGCGACGAGGATGACGAGGCGATGGCTGCCGGGGCCGGGTGCAGATTTCAGAAATTCCCAACACGTGAGAGGCAAGCACACACGGTGCGCGGCCTCGTTGTCGGTGTGGGGAGCGAAGTAATGGGGCGATCTTTGACCCGTTGGAACGCCATCGCGCGGCTTGTCAGGAACGGGGTTGGTTCGTCCCGCCACGCTTCGCTGGGTGTGATCCAAAGTTGAGCGTTCATGCGATGCGCCGTCCCGGTCTGTGGGAAGCATTGTCGTTGGCGGCGGCCTTTCGCGCGAGGTTGCGCCAATATGCCTCCCAGTCGCCGTTGATCCGCACGATCCGCAACGCCAGCATGTACTCCGCGTTCTCGACGCGCCACCAGGCACCGGGCCGTTTCAGGCGCTGTTGCGCGACATAGCGATGCGCGCTCTCGATCTCACCCGATCCGATCGGCAGGCCCTCCGCCAAGGCCCGGGGATAGTCGAGTTGGGCTCTCCGCCCACTCAAATAGCGATGGCAGTTGCGCACCGGCGCCTGCCCGTCCTCGACCTCCGGCGCTTCGCAATGCGCGGTCAGTGCCTGCAACACCGCATCGAGGCGGCCGGTCTTGAGCGCCGCCTTTTGCGTCTCGATCCAGGCGTCCCGCGCCGCGGCGTCGGCTGCGATGCCGGTGGCAGCGTCACTCAGGTATTCGCAAACATGGTAGAAATCGATCAGATAGCGGGCCTGTCCGCCGAATTGTTCCTCGACCTGGCCGACGATCCACGCAGCGCCGTCGCCGACCGCGTGCACCCGCGAGCACGTCCCGAACCCGGCGCGAACGGCGCAGGCCAGCAATTGCCGTCCCGCGGCCTCGACGCCGCCTTCGATCGAGCCGGCGTAGACCGGCGTCGCGCTGCCATGGACATGCGCCAGCGAAAGCTTGGCCTCGCGCCACGACAGCGTCTTGCCCTTGCGCTTGTCCGTCGCCGCGGGGTTCGGCGCGACGGTCGGAACCATGCCGCCATCGGTCTCGACGACGATGGGTTTCGACACGCCCGGCCCGTCCGGATACGCCACACCGGCACGGCCCGCTTCGAACATCGCTTCGGCATGGCCGAACGTGATCCGCTGGATCGTGCTCTCCCCGATCCCGATGCCGTAGTGCTCTACCAGCTTGTTGCGGACCTGCGCGAACGGCTGGTCGGCGGCGAAGTCCACGATCGCCCGTTGCAACGGGCGCGAGCAACCCAGGGGGCTGACTTTCGCCCCAAGGACGAACGGGCGCACGCGCGTCGTCCCCGACCGGTATTGCGGCTCTGTGACCTCTACGTCACCGAATTTGGTGTGCCAGCGGAGTTTTTTTTACCTTGGCGCCGGATCGACGGCTGCCGGCGGATGTCCCGCTCGGTCGCGGCTACCCGCTTGTCTGCCCAGCCTTGCAGCGCGGCCAGGCCCATGTGCCGCATGTCCTCGACCAGCCGTTCCTCCGCCGCGTCCGCCTCGCCGAGGTCGCCGTCCGCATTCTCCACCGCGCGGGCCATCGACGATACGCAGGCCCGGATATCCGGGTGCTCCCGCAGGAACGCGACCAACGCATCGTCGCCCATGTCCGAACCCGTCATCCATGCCTCCCGCTTGTCCCAAGCGGGCATAGGCTACACCGCACAATCCCGAATCGCACCCAGTGTAATCCAGCAGTTCTCATTTTGACCTGACAGCGTGCCTCCGGCGGCGCGGAAGGTCGTTTTAAGGCCCGAGCGGGAGTGGGCGAGCGAATGCCATGGTCTCGAGCAGTTCCTGCCAGGCGGTGAACACGAGGTAAGAGGTGAGTATGCGCAGGGCGTGGAAGAACCCCTGGCGGGTGACCAGTTCGCGCCTGGCGGCCTGCCATGGCCGGTCGGCCAGATCGCAGACGGTATGGCAGGCAAAGGCCAGCAGGTTCAGCGTGGTGAGCACGGTGGCAAGGTTCTGCCGGCCGTGCCCGAAATTGTGCTCCAGGTTGTATCCCTTGGTCTTGAGCACGTTGAACGTCTCGTTCTCGACCTTCCAGCGCGCCCGGCCGGCGGCAGCCAAGGCGGCGACAGTATCGCGCGTGACCGGCAGGTTGGTGATGAAGCTGTTGCGGTAGGTCACCGTGCCATCGTGGTTGACGATCTCGATCATGAGCCAGTTGACGTTGATCGCCTTGGCATCGCCGCGCAGCGGCACGTTGCAGAGCCATTGGTATCGGTAAGTCGTCCACTGCCTGCCGCGGCGGGTGCGTTGGATCAACTCATCCAGCACGATGCCGGCCCGGAACTCTTCGATCGCCGGGTGGGAGTCCGGCTTGCAGACGAACAGGAAATGGCCGCGTTGGTCCAGCACGGCCTGGCAGATCGGCTGCCGCGACATCAGGTCGTCACCGAGATACACCGGATCGAGCCTGGCATACTGCGCGCCATGCGCCGCCAGCCATCGGCGGACAGCGCGGCTCTCGCAGTCCTGTTTGTCGCACCCGTCCTGCGGGACGATGAACTCCGGTTGCAGCGGCACGGCGCGGTTGTGCCCGGGCGCGACCACGGCGGCGCACAGCATGGCGTGGTAATATTCTGTCTTGCCCTTGCCGCGTGTGCGGTGCGAGCAATTGGGGCAGTGGATCGCGTCGGAGCAATGATATTCGCTGCCGTCCAGTGCGATCAGCAGACGGCCGTCGAGGCAGCGCATGGCGTCCAGTCCGCCGCATTGCCGCAATTCGCCCAGGATATCGGCGAACATCGGGTAGAACAGCGCCGGGTCGACCGGATCGAGCATGGCACGGACCTGGCCGTCGCCGGGGATCTTGCTCATGCCGAACAGGGTCTGGCAGTTCGAGCGGCCCTGGCCGGTTTCCAGGTGTCGCTGGTGTGCCAGGAAGGACGGACTTTGCAGGAAGAACGGGGCGAATGCGGCGAGTGCGAACTCGGCCATGTCATAGCTGATATTCTTGCCGCGCCGGAGGTCGGGCAGGGCGTGGCAGCAGCGGCGCAGTGCAGCGAGCAGGCGGTCCTGGATTGGCACCGGCACCTTGAATCCGAGATCGCGGCGGGTGCGAATCCAGAAAATGGCCCCAACGCGCGATCACCCGGCGAGTGTGACATTTTCGACTCGGTAGGGCCGGCCATACGACTGCCGGCCATGCCTGTCGGTCGCCTCAGAAGCGGCTGCGCCAGCGTCTACGTGGCAAAATGAGAACTGCTGATACCCAGGTCGCCCAAAGTCTGATCCAGGACTGCCAACCGCGTTCCGGCGGGCGCAGCATGCACCGGCGAAGGCCCTTGGCCAACGCAGCACGCCCCGGCGAAGGCTCTGGGCCGGCCCTCCACGACTTCGCCTCAGGCCGCAAACGGCACACCCGGATGCCCGCAAAACCCCCGCGCCGTTAGTCGCCCCAACCGCACCCCCAAAAAAAATTTCGCCTCCCCCCAATTTCCGGCTTGACTTAACTAACCAAAACGGGTAGAACCCCTACCGCAGACCATGTTGGCAGAGACCCTCACCGAACGATCGCAACCCATGACCGAACCAGCCGCCCGCCCCCGTCGCGCCCGCCGGACTGATCCCCCCAAGGATCGCAACACCACAGCCATGCCCGACGCGACCCTCCTCCCCAACCTCGCCAACATCATCCGCATCGTCGAAATCCTCCTCACCTACGGCCGCCACCTCGCCGAAACCCTCGACCGCCGCGCCGCCGCCCCCGGCTTCCACATGATCGCCAAGCAATTCGGCACCGATCGCGCCGCCGTCATCCTCGCTCACATCCGCCGCGGCATCCTCCGCGCCGCCGCGCTCCACCACGTCTTGATGCAACGCGCCGCCCGCGGCCGCGACCTCGTCAGGTCCACCCCGCCCGTGCGCCTGCGTCCCGAACCGGCCCCGCCCGCCGAGGCCACCGCCGGCAGCGCCGCGCCGTCCCCCGCCGCCCCCGCGCAACCCGCCGAACCCGCGCCCAAGTAGCGCCAGCGCCCCGCGTGCCCAATTTGGCACGACCCCTGGCTCGACAACGTCCAGAACCCGCTCGACCCCGCCCTGCTCCCCACCTTCGAGGAGCTCGTCAAAAAAGCCGCCCGCCGTCCCGTCGGCCGCAGCCTCGGCGAGATCTTCGCCGATCTCGGCATCGCCCCCATCCTCTCCCAAGCCAAATTCTGGAACGATCTGTTCTTTGCCATGCTGCATTTCGGCGGCACCCCGGGGTACTACGACCTCCACCGCTGGCGCCGCGAGCAGCATTTCGAGGACGCACAGGACCGCTGTCCCACCATGGACCAGACCTGGCCGCCGCTCGACGTCAGCGGCGCCCGCACCGACACGATAAAAGCGCTCGGCTTCTTCATCGGCGAACCGCCCATGGAGCCGCTGACCATCATGGCCCCCGAGCCAGCGCCCTGGGCCAACCACCCATCACCCGCACCGCAAACCGACCAGGCCGACCCGCCCGAAACCACCGGCCCGCCCTGACCGCACCGCAACTCAAGACACCCAACGGGGCCGGAACACGGCCGGCCCCGCCGTGCCGATTCGCCGTCCAACTGTTACGTAATAGCAACGACAAGTCCGCAACCTCCACCCGCCGCCCAACAAACGGCCGGTCATCGCTCCCCACCACCCCTCAACGAAACATCGACTCACTACTTCAGGTATCGACCACCGACCCATCCTCGTGCGGCCGCAT
>DATJNA010000154.1:0-30326 GCA_035508435.1 Acetobacteraceae bacterium
CCGCAATGACATGTCATCGCAATCATGCGCGGCCAAAATGACATGCAGCCGCAATGCTGCATGACCGGTTTGGATCGAAGCGTCAGGCGCGGCGGCCTGGCAACGCCATGCCGAGGCCGATGCTCTCATGGTGACGGGCGCGGTTACACCGCGCGCAGGAAATCCAGCAGGGCCGCGTTCACCTCGTCCGGTCTCTCCTGCTGCGTCCAGTGGCCGCAGCCCGGCAGAGTGATCGTCGGCCGCAGGCGCGGGACGAATGCGGTCAGGTTGGCCGCGAGCTGGCGCATCCTGTCGAACGCCAGGGTCAGATCATATTGCCCGACGACAAAGAGCGCCGGTACCGTGACCTGCGCTCCGGCGAACGGTGCCAGCAATTCCCAGTTCCGGTCGATGTTGCGGTAATAGTTCAGGCCCCCGGTGAAGCCGGTGCGGGAGAATTCGCCGGCATAGAAATCGACATCCGCCTCGCTGCACCACGACGGCAGCCTGTCCGGCACCCGGAATTTGCTCCATCGCGCGCGCAGGCCGCCGACGCGCGGCACCATGCCGACCGGCCCCGCGTCGGGCGCCCTGGTTCGCATCGGCCCGTCACCGGAGTTGACGAACAAATTGCTGCGGATGAAGGCGCGGACGTCGTCGGCGAAGTCCGCCTCGGCCACGCCGGGGGTTTGGAAATAGAGCTGATAGAACACCGCGTCCTCCGTCTGCGGCATCGACGATGTCGGCCGTGTCGGGCCGCGCGGCAGGAACGGGACCGACAGGCCGGCCACGGCGCGGAACCGGTCCGGGCGCAGCAAGGCGGCGGTCCAGGCGACCGGCGCGCCCCAATCGTGTCCGACAATCACCGCATCTTGCGCGCCGAGCGCATCGAGCAAGCCGACCATGTCGCCGGTCAGATGGCACAACGTGTACTGATCGATCGCGGCGGGGCGATCGGTCTGGCCGTAGCCGCGCATGTCGGGAGCGACGGCATGATAGCCGGCCGCCGCCAGCGCGGGCAGTTGATGGCGCCAGGAGTACCAGGACTCCGGAAAGCCGTGGCACAACAGCACGAGCGGTCCGGTGCCGGCCTCGGCGATGTGCATGCGGATGCCGTTCGTCTCGACGAAGCGATGTGTTGGTGTCGGCATTGCCAGTCCCTCCGTCATGTCCCGGAATCCGGGACGGCCTGCGCCGGATCGGTCGGCCAGTTCGCCGGCCGAATCTGCGCCGGACGAGTGTGCGCCGGACGAGTGTGCGCCGGCCGAATGTGGCAGAGAGGCAGGCGGCGTGGTAGCGCGACGCCATGGAGACAGCGGCACGAACCACCCGTTCGTCGATGCCGATACGTTTGAGTAAGGCTCGCGGCGGTCACCGTAGCGTCACGTCGATGGCGAAAATGCGCTCGGGCGACGGCGTGCGGTTACCCTCATCATAGCAAGTGAGGCCACCCTCGCCTCGGGCGTTGGCTTCCAGGTCAGCCGTGCCCGGCTCCGGGCAAACAGGCGAGGCGGTACGTTGCTACCGGCGCTTTTCAACGACCACGGCAATGGCTACCGTTCTGCGGAGCGACCAGTCCGGGTTCGGTGCCGCGCAGCGGTGGGCTTTTGCCGTGCGGCGATCTGCCGCCGGCTCGCCGATGGTCACGCCGCCGAAATTACCCGGGATGGAAAATGTAACCGTAGCGTCCTTTTGCCACGCAGAAAACCAATGCAACGTCGCTCCCTGATTTCGGGCTGCGACTGCTCACATGAGGGGACCGACGTCATGCCGCGCGTATACCTAGCCACAGCTCTGCTGCTGATGCTGCCGTCGGCGGCGAGGGCGGATCAAACCGCCGATGCCGCGCAATGTCAGCAGGCGGCCGGCAGTTTCCTCACCGGCACCGTCACCGACGGTCCGTCGTTTCGCAGCGGCAAGCCGCTGCACGGCGTCTACCTGTCGCACACCCATCTGACACTGCGGGGCGACGACGGAACCAGCTACGACGTGGCCATCGACGACGTTTTCGCCAATGGATACCGGCGGAATTTCCGGGGGGTTCCGGCGCCGCTCAATGCCATCCATGTCGGCGACAGGCTGGAGCTGTGCGGTCAGCCGTACTCTGGCGGCGATGTCGGGATTCACTGGGTGCATACCAACTGCGGTGCGACGCCGACGCCCGACAAGCCCGACGGCTGGGTGCGCGCGATCGACGCCAACGGCAATGCCGGCGACAACATGGAGGACAATCAGGCGTTTTGCAGGCTTTGGCCGAACTGACAGGGCACTGTTTCAGGGCGGTGAACCGCCGCCATTGCGCCGGTACGGCCCGCCGCATTGCGTCGGGAATGCCGCCGGCAAGGCGAGGGGCATGGCGGCGCATGGGTCTGCCATCAATTCGGTTCGGTATGCCCAGGATGGCCGCGCACGAACTTCGTTTGGCGCGAATCAGAAGGGCGGGGCCGCCGTGCGGCGGTCCCGGGCGTATCGCACCAAGCCGACGCGCCTGGTTCGGCGCGAGTTGGCTCAGAACGGGCTGGCGCGGGCGGCGTAGCACAGGCGCCGCAGCGGCAGCGGGGAATGGATAACCGGGGAGGGCAACACGTTATGGATTTGCAACGTGTAAGCGCCGGCGGGCAAGGCAAAGCGGTGGCGCCGCGCTGACCGCATTGCGCGCGGTAACGCTTGCGCCGCGATCGGGCGCATGGCGGGCCTGATCATCGCGCGCGCAGCCGGCATCATCGCGCGCGCAGCCGGCATCATCGCTTGCTCAGTCGGCGCGTTGGTCTCGCCGCCGCCTGCGTCGGAGGGCGACAGCATGAACGGCGGCGCACCAGGCAGGTCGGGTAGGGCCGCGGTTGGGCAGGGTGCCGATGCACCGTGATCGCCGTCGGGCTGCGGCTGCGACAGGGCTTCGGCGTTCACCGCGCGTTCCGGAGCGTCGACAGATGCGACGGCGGCAGCGTCATCGGGCAGGGCTAACGCGTCTGCTTCAGGCTGCGGGTCTGGCAACGCGGGCGGCGCGTCTGGCGACCCCTCCGCCGCGGTGACCGGCGCGTCGGGCCGTGCGTCCGCCGTGGCTGTGGTTGTTGCGTCGGCTGTGGTTGTTGCGTCGAGCGCCGTGGCGGTCGAAGCATCCGGTAAGGCGTCTCGGCGGACGTCGGCCAGACGCCCCCACAGGGTCGCAAACACCTCCATGGGATCAGGCGTGTCCGCTCCTTCGGGCAGTCCGGTGAGGTACTCGGTGAGCCCGGAAAACATGAACAGCAGGATATCGGGATCGCATTCCTCGAGTGGCGTGTTGAGAAATGCACAGGCTTCGGGGGTGAGTGAGGGGAAAGCCTCCGGGGTAAAATACCTGACGTCCACGGCGGGGAATTGCTCGCGACCGGACGGCGCAAGGCGGCGCCTGTTGCGTCCGGGCGTCGCGCGCCGGCGGGTGCGTCCGAGCAAGCGTGTGAGCCAGCCTGTGTCGGCTGACACGGCGGTCGGAACCGGGGCAGCGGTGTGCGGCCGGCGCGCGCGGCGCTTCCGCCTGGACACGGCGCGCAGGTCGGCTTCTCCGGCCAAGGTGTCGTCGCCGATACTGGGCTGCGACGCGGCCGAGCGCCGCCGCAGCACGCCGGCGTGAGCAAGGCCGCCGACGATGGCATTGCGTACCGCGCCGCCGAACCGTCCGACGAGGCGCGCGCCAATCCCTCGGCTGGGTTGGGAAGAAAGGCCGGCCTGGGTCAGGCAAATCGAATGAGACATCGGGCAAATCGCTCTCTACGCTCCCGTGTGGAGGGTCCTTGCAGCGGCCGCGGGATTTATCATTTCCACTAACATTTGTCAATGGAAATAACGGGCCGGTGGACCGGATTCGGCCGCCGCCGGCATTTCGCCGCGACGGCCGCCGGCACTGGGCCGCAACGGCCGCCGGCATTTCGCCGCGACGGCCAAGGGCACTGGGCCGCGACGGCCGCCGGCATTTCGCCGCGACGGCCGCCGGCACTGGGCCGCAACGGCCGCCGGCACTGGGTCGTGCGCAGCCGCCCCTGGGTCCAGCCACGCGGAGCGCCGCAGGCACCCCCGCCAGAGCGCCGCGCCCGGAACGCCGCCGGCACGAGCCCGCTCTGGCCAGTTCCGCGGCAGCCGCAGCCGGCCATGCCGTGCCAGCACTGGTGCCGCCGCCGGACCGCGGGCACAATCAAGCGAATGGCAAGAACGTCCAGGTCAGTGCTGCTGCTTCCGCGATCACCCGCCAATGCTTTCGGCCACGCCGGCACCTCCGGCCGGATCCCGCGCGGCCGGAAGATCCGCCGCGGGTGCGGCCGGACGATCCGCCGCGGGTGCGGCCCGACGATCTGCCGCGGGCGCGGCCGGACGATCCGCCGCGGGCGCGGCACCGGGCCGCTGCGGGCCCACGGTTAGATGTCGGAGACCACCCGCGTTCGCCATCGCGGCCTGATCACCGCCTTCGCGATGATCGCGATGTTCATGCAGACGCTCGACTCCACCATCGCCAATGTCGCGCTGCCCTACATGCAGGGCAGCATGTCGGCCTCGACCGACGAGATCACCTGGGTGCTCACCTCCTACGTCATCGCCGCCGCCATCATGACCGCTCCGGTCGGCTGGATGGCCGTCCGCTTCGGCCGCAAGCGCCTGTTCATCATCTGCATCGCCGGCTTCACCGTCACCTCGATGATGTGCGGGGCAGCGCAAACACTGGAGCAACTGGTCGGCTTTCGCCTGCTGCAAGGCATGTTCGGCGCCGCGCTGGCGCCACTGTCCCAGGCGGTGATGCTGGACATCTACCCGTTCTCCCGCCGCGCTCAGGCGATGGCGATCTTCTCCATGGGCGTCACCCTGGGCCCGATGGTCGGCCCCACGCTCGGCGGCTACCTGACCGATCTCTACAGTTGGCGCTGGGTGTTCTACGTCAACCTGCCGTTCGGCATCATGTCCGGCATCGGCCTCGCCCTGTTCATGCCCGCGACGCCGCAGCGTCCCAATCTGAAATTCAGTTGGTACGGCTTCGGCGTGCTCGCCCTCGGCTGCGGCGCGTTGCAGATGATGCTCGACCGCGGCCAGTTGCTGGACTGGTTCTCCTCCCGCGAGATCCTGCTCGAGGCCACCCTCGCCGGCCTCGGATTCTATTTGTTCATCGTCCACATGATGACCGCCGACAAGCCGTTCCTGTCGGCAGGATTGTTCCGAGACAGAAACTTCTCCGCCGGCATGCTGATGGTGTTCTGCATCTCGTCGGTGATGCTGGCGACCTCCGCGCTGTTGGCCCCCTATCTGCAAAACCTGGCGGGCTATCCCGTCTACACCGCCGGCTGGGCGCTGGCGCCGCGCAGCGTCGGCACCATCGCCTCGATGTGGCTGGCGAGCCGCCTCGGCATGGCAGTGGACCAGCGCAAACTGATGGCGGTGGGGTTGGTCATCCTCGGCTGGTCGCTGTGGGTGATGAGCGGCTGGACCCCCGATGTCACCGAGCATGAGCTGTGGGCCGCTCTCATCATCCAAGGCTTCTCCGTGGGGCTGGTGTTCAACCCGATGTCGGTGATGGCCTACACCACGCTCGCCACCCAGTTGCGCGGCGAGGGCACCGCGATGCAATCGCTCGCCCGCAATATCGGCTCGGCGATCGGCATTTCGGTGACGTCGTTCACGCTGACCCGGCAGATGCAGGTGAACCATGCCGACATCGCGGCGACGATCACCCCGTTCGACCGCGTGCTGCAAGCGGGCGACACGGTGTCGCGCCTGCTGGACCCGGCGACCCGGCACGGCGCGGTACTGCTGGACAGGATGGTGAACCAGCAGGCGGCGATCATCGCCTACAACAACGACTTTCGCCTGATGATGCTGACCGTGGTGCCGCCGATGCTGCTGCTGCTGCTGATGCGCAGGCACGAGCAACGCGCGCCCGCGGTGGCGGCGGGCGACTGAGCCATCGGCCGGCCGAGCCGTCGCTACCGCCACCGCGGGTTCGCAACATCGGCGCCAATCTTTGGCAACATCGGCGCCAATCTTTGGTCGCGCAATCTTTGGTCGCGGTGCGTCCGCGGCGAGCTGCGGCGAAGCGGCGCCGGTGTCAGAGATACTTTCTGAACCCGAGGCGCCTGTGACCCGGCGGAAAGTCGTTGAATTCCGCGAACTGTTGATAGCCGAGTTTTCCGTAGAATTCGGCAGCCTGCCAGGATTGGGTCCATAACCAGATGCCTGTCAGGGCCGAATTCCGTGCGGCCCGCTCGGCCTCCAGCATCACCGCTGTGCCGATGCCGCAATGATGCAACGGTTGTTCGACCCAGACCAGCTCGGCATCGAGCCAGTTGAAGAAAATCTTGCCGATCAGGCCGCCGACAACCCGGTCATCGGACGTTGCAGGACCGCGAAGGGAATATCCTCGCTCCACATCGTCGCGGTTGCGCCCGCCCGTCGATTGATCCGGATGCCGCCCGCTTCGACGGCGTGTTGCGTCAGATAAACCTTGGCCGCCTGTTGTTCCGCCTGGGTCGCGACACGAACCTCGAGCCGACAGGGGTGTTTCAGAAGATCTCCGGGCATCGTGACGCACTCCTTGATTGCCGGGTTCAACTCCGCGTTCGTTGCGGCCGAGCGGGGCCAACCCGCGGGACAACGTCCTGGGCAACGGCACTCTGGCGTCTCGGCGGGCTGATCGGTGAGTGCGCTATCCCTTCCGGGAGTTGGACCCACCGGTGTTTCGTCTCTTCGTAAATGGAAACCGTGGGTGGGGGAAAGTCTGGCTCCGCGAATCCGCCCACCGCAACGACACACCAGCCCGGGCGTATGTCGGCTTCCCAATACAAGGAGGTGCCGCAATCCGGGCAGAAGTGGAACCGCACCTTGCGGCCGTCCTGGCCAGCCCGCTCGAAGACCTTGCTGCTGCCCTCGATCGTCACCTGCGCTTTGCCAAAGGCGGCCCCGCTGCCTGCCAACGCTCCGGTCCTTCGCTGGCAGGCGCGGCAATGGCAGATGTTGACCAGAATGGGGTCACCGGATGTTTGGGCGCGGAGCGACCCGCAGTGACATTGTGCGATCCTCTGCATGTCTTCCCACCTTGTTGAGTTCGGGTGTCGGCGCGTCCATCCGGTGACCACATTTGGCAAGTGTCACGAATTTCCGCCTCGTGGTAGAACGCCACGGCAAGTCGACCGAGTACAGTGATGACGGAACAAATATTACCAAAGAATAAATTCACTCCGCTTCCCGGCCTGTGGATATTGCTGGCATTCTGCTGCGTTTGGGCATTTGACGTCGGGGACGGAACCGACGATTTCCTCCTCATACCGGTTTATCTCACAGCACATCTGGCAGTCGGCGCCGGCGTGCTGGTCGTGCTTGTCCGGGCCATGATGTTTGCCGCCAGAAAACAGTGGCGTCGGGCGGCCTCGTTTTCCCTGGCGATTCCTTCGGCCGTCGTCGCGTTGCGAATTCTGGCCTGGGCCGGTCTCAGCCCGATGTCGCTCTATCTTTGGTATGGTGGCTATCGGGCGGAGGCACCGCACAGTCCGCCACCGCCCGGCGAGACAAAGCGGCTGGTGACATGGCGCTGGGGCGAAATCGGCGGCATGGGCGCGACAACGACCTACACCATCCTGGTCTACGATGAGAGCGACGAACTGCAACAGACCCCGGACCCATTACGCGAAAATCCGCGGGAATATTCAGGCCGGGTAAGACGCCTGGTAGGAACCGGGACAATCCAATCGATAATCCCGGAGGGCGGCCATTTCTATCTGGTGCGTTATCTCCCGGAATAGACAGGTACGATCGACCGCGTCAACCGGCCTGGTATTTTGGTAGTGACGCATTTTGAAATTGACTCCCGCTCAAGCATTCCCACATAGGGACCATGACCCAAGGGAGTCTCCCATGAACCTCCAAGAGTGGCGCGCCTATCTGGTCCGAGTGGTCGAATCGCTCGACCGGCACATTGCCTACTTTGCCAACGGCGGCATGATCTGGCCGATCGGTCAGGATGCAATCGCTGCGACCGCGGCATTTCATCGCCGATTGGTGAAAGATCGAGAGGATCACGCTTCTTGGCTGGCTATGCTACCGGCTGAGTAGCAACCTTTGGCTGGCGTGGCTTGTACTGGCCGCGCTTCTTTGGCGGTGCTTCCCGCGCAGCGATCAGGTCAACGATGCCCCCAACCGTCATGGCGGACTTGACCAATCCTGCGGCTTCCGCTGGCGTCATCCGCAGCGTCTTGTGATCGCGGCAGAAATTGTGGAACACCACATACAACGCCATCATGTGGTAATGGGCTTCTGCGCTCTTGCTGAAAGCGTTGGTCAGCCGGGTGAAGCGCCGAACGCCCATGCGGATGTTGAGGTTCTGGCGCTCAACATATGATGTGCTGATATGCTTAAGATCGGGTTTGCCTTCGATCCTCTCTTTCGTTGCGCCGACACAGATGCCCGGGCTGTATCGGCCAGGAGGGTGGGGAGCCTCCCCGTACGCCTTAATTAGCATGCCGTAATCAATATCGGACCCGAAAGCCGCCTCTACCGCTTCCAGATACGCCTTGTGGCCATCGGTCGTTAGCTGCACGCGGTTGGCCAAGCGTCCAGCCATGTCCTGCATGAACTCGAACGCCGCGGCGCCATCTCGGGAACCAACGAGGAAGCTGATTATTAGCTTGCTATCAGCATCCAGGCCCAGCCAAGTCCACAAATCGCCAGCGCCTTCCGGGGCAGCCTTGGCAGTGGCTACATTGCGTTGCTTGGCGTAGCAGAATGACCAAAGCTCATCACACTGCACCCGTTGGGCGCGAACCTCACGGACCGTCTTGTCGTGAAACGCCTCACAGGCTTCGCCGGCCTGGGCGAGCAATGCGCAGACCGTGTTGTAGCTGACGCTGGTCGCGCGGGCCGTCGCCCGCATGGACATGCCTTCACACAGGAGCGTGAGGACTTGGATGCGTTGGTCGCGGGCGAGCTTGTTCATGGGGTGGTTCATACCACCACATGCCAGTCTGGTCAAGCATTATTCAATATGAAATGCCTTAATTTCCTGCCTGAAGGCGCTTCACTTTCTGGCGTAGCGAGGCGGCTAGCTGCTCGCCCAATCTCTTTCCGTCCGCCACGGGGTCCAGAAGGCCGCGAGTTGGAAAGCGACGACGAATCACAGCCGCAGGCAAAGGGCGATCACGCCCTCCTCCTCCTTTGCCGCGCCGCAGTAGTACGCTTGGCGTGTCGGTCATGACCGGTTTCTCCTTCTCCAGTGATGTATCTTCTAAAGTAGTTTTCCATGAATGTCTTGTTCAAATCTACGCTGAAATAGTGCTTTCGCTTGATCCATATGAACCCATCGCCCTTTGAGATCACCGCCACATCAATCGGCCCTCCGACTGATTCCTCGTCGAGCGACATGCGACGCTTTAGCGACGTCAGATTGACGAGCGACTCGGCAAGGTTTGCCAAATCTTCTTTGGGAAGCATCTGAGCCATACCGGTTATTGGCGCTACAAAGTACTCTTGTCTGTACTCAGCAGCGTTTCGAATCATTTCCTCAACGGATTCCTCCACTAGTTTGGACAAATCCCGCTTAATTGCGGTTTTGGCCCTGGGCGTTCCCTTCCCGTACGAGTCAATTATGGTGGAAACCAGGTCCTGCGCGAAAACATGCGTTGCGTGCTGTAGGTATACGCGATAGTCGGGGTCAATGCCTTCCATGAATCGGATGACCATCTCGTCTTGAGCGAATGGCCGAATGTAAGCAGTAGTGCTATCCGAAATCGCATGCTTGCTTGTTGTCATGCCTCGCAGCCTGCCAGCCACCACACCATCAAGCGCATATGACTTCATGGCCGGGAAAAGTTCCGCATCGCCGAACCCGCTAAACACGAGGCCAGACGAAGAGTCTGAGAATTGCCTGCGACGCAATGCTTCGCAGGCCGTCGAAACAAACAAATCCAGAAAATTCTTTTTTGTGACACCTTCAAAAACAACCCGATATGCCTCTCCTATTTCGTCGGCATACATCACACGCAACTCAGCTGAGTCTATATCGCCGAACCCATACAATATACGTGCGTCTTCGACTGCGTGGGACCACGTTCTGTAGGCCGCTTCCACCGCATCATCCTGTGATATTTCCGCGTTATCGCCTATCGATTGTTCTCGTAAGAGGTAGGCGCGGTCAAGAACCCGTTCAAAAAAGTCACGAGATGTCCAGTAGACGTTATCTCGTTGGCGCTTCGGCGACGACTCGTAGTCATGCACAAGAGAAAACAGAAAATCATAAGCGTAGTTATTGAGCTTCCGTAGAGCCTTATTACGGAGCCTGTCTCTGTAAACCTTTATTACCGTCTCCCATGGCATGCCCATTGCCTCAGCATTGCCGTAAATCATCACCCCTACTGGGTGGTATTTGGAGAGAGTAAATAGCTTGTTCAGGGTGTCATGGGTCTTAACCGCGCCCCCGACACGTATCGTGCCCTTGCTATCGGCAGCCATTGCGGCTGCGATCTTGTTAAGAATAACGACCTCAGCGGTCATTCCCCCACCGCGCTCTGGCAGCCCGTCGTGCGATCTCTCGTCGTTCCTCGCTCGTCAGCTTCGCAGCGCGCGCCTTTCCCCCTCGTTGGCCGCCGAGCCGACCAAGGGCCACAGCGGCTGGATTCTTCTGCTTGACCGATCCAGCATGGGAGTATGTTGCGGATTCGTCAAGTGATTCGGCGATCTCGCCTACCCCCAGCCTGACAGTCATCACCGCCGCCGCTGCTGGATCATCTGGTCGCCTCTCGCCGCGCGGACCTCGGGCCATGATCGCATCCCTTTTACTGTAGCTGAGTTAACCTACGGTAAACGCCCGTGGCAGGCAAAGGTTGATCGGTCAAGCATGTGGCAATTTCAAATTGCGTCACTACCGGTATTTTCCCGGTGTCCCGATCCGGTTAGCGCAGGCTGCCGAGCCCTGACGATCGCGCGCCGACAGCGGCCGGGTCCGCCTGCGCTAACCGGATAGCGACATTGCCCGGATCAGGATCGACCGATCAGCGGCCTTGGCGGAGACGGCGCGGCTCCGGCCGTGCGGCAATGCAGAGTTCACGCCTGGCGCGCCGCGTCCCAGGCTCAGGCTGATGCAACCGGCCGGAACAATGGGCCAGCGGCTACGACCACTCCACCGTGTCGCCGGCGGGCGCTTCGGATTGCGCCGGGGCAGCGGGCATCTCGGCGGCGGCCATGACCTGCAACACCAGCCCGCCATCCGGCATGGGCTGGCTGCGCACGATCCGGGCGGTGCCGTCGGCGGCGGTCCACGGCAGCGCGCCGGCGCCCGACTCGGGGTGCAGCAGTGCGAGGCGCTGGGCGATGTCCGCCTCGACCTCGATCGGTGTCTCGCGCGGCTCCGCCAGCACCTGATGGCGGAGCAATTCCGTCAGCGACACGCCGTCACGCAGCAGCTCCGGCGGCAGGCCGAGTGACGCGGGGAACCGGTGGTTCCAGCGGGTCAGCCGATGCTCCGGGTCGACCAGCGCGACGCCGGCCGCGGTTGTTACGCCAAGCAGCGCCTGCACCTGTGCCTCGCCGGCCGCCGCATGCAGCCGCAACGGACCGAGTTCCGCCTGGACGCCCGCCAGCAATGCCTGCGTCTGGGCCAGGTCGCGCTGGCGGCGGCGGATGCGGCGCCAGTGCCAGACCTCCCACAGCACCGTGCCGGCGATCGCCAGGACCAGCAGCGAGGCGATCGTGGCGAGCGAGTCCGCGGCGGCCGCCCAGGCCTCCGCCGGGCCCAGCGCGAGGTCGGTGGTCACGCCCACCACCACCATCAGGTCGCGGCCGGGGACGCGATGGAAAGCGAGGATCCGTTCGACGTTGTCGATCGGCGTGGTGCCGATCCAGACGCCGCCGTCGGGCCGTGCCAGCATGGCCTGGTACATGGGCGTATTGGCGATTGCCAGCGTCGGTCGCACCGCCGCGGTGCCGGCCAGCGCCTGCACGCCGCCGCGATGGGTATCCACCAGGGCCGCCAGCCCGCCAGGCCCCAGGCCGGCGGTGGCAAACACGTCGGTCAGTGCCTGCGAGCGGTAGGACGCACCGACCAGCCATCCGGCGGGCGTCGTCAGCGGCCGGACGAGATACATGATGTATTGGCGGACCACCGCGGCGGAGCCAAGCTCGCCGACCAGCATCGCGTTGTCGCGTCCGACGGAACTGTCGGGCTTCAGCGGCTCCAGCGAGCCGCTGGTGAAATTGCCGTAGACCGAGCCGATGCCTTGCCCCACCGCCGCGGGGACGATGTCCTGCACGATGATGTGCTGCGCGTTGGCAATGAACAAATCGTCGGCGACGGCGGTGAGCGCCGGCATCTTCTTGCGCCAGTCGTCGAGCCTGAATGTGTCGGGGTTGGCGTCCCAGGCCGCCTGCAGCACGCTGAGCGACTGGTCGATCATCATCAGCTCGTGCTGCGCCTGGATGGCGAGCGTGGTGGCCTGGGCGGTGATCGCCGCCTCGACGCGCCCGCGCTGGTCGTCGGTTTGCTCGCCGATCGCGTGGGCCGTGTTGAGCCAGATCAGCG
Organism: Acetobacteraceae bacterium; assembly: GCA_035508435.1. Taxonomy (GTDB): domain Bacteria; phylum Pseudomonadota; class Alphaproteobacteria; order Acetobacterales; family Acetobacteraceae; genus JASHVB01. The sequence continues at coordinate 12,503 of DATJNA010000154.1, forward strand.
CGATCAGGGCGAGGCAGATGACCGCGATGGCGGCGCAGGACAGCGCCTGGGTGCCGGAGATCCGGTGGTGCCGGCCGTGCTGGTGCAATTGCTCCGGCGTACGCATCACGGCGGAGCTCTGGCGGCGTCTGCGGCGGCGGCGTCGGGGAGCGGCGGCGTAGCCACTCATCGCGCGACTCCCGCCTGGCTCACGGAGGGCGTGGCGGTTGCGGCGTAGGAGACAGAGCACATGACGGCGACAGGTCCTGCGGGCGGCCGGCAGTCCGCGGCGTCGCGCAATTTACCGATTCCGTCCCATGCAAAGCAACGACCTGGCCGAACCGGGGCGATGGATCGCCCGTGGCGTCACGCATGCGTGATCGGTGCGGGATGGTCCATTGCGCCCGGGGCCAATCCCGCCGCGGCAAGCGAGGCCAGAACCGCGGCGGCGCGCGGCGTCTCGATCGCTTCCAGCGCGTCCAATGCCGCCTGGCGCAGGTCCGGATCGGTGCGCGCGACACGGCCGAGCAATACGGTGACCTCGTCATCGGCGATCGCGGCGATGGCGGACAGCAGCGCGGCGTCCGGGCGCTGGTGCAAGCGGCGGAGCAACCAAAGCCGGCCGTCGGAGCGGCCCATATGCGCCAGGGCCTTGGCGGCTTCGGTGGCGACGTCGGGATGCAGGTCCTCGAGCAAGCTGGCAAGCACGATCGCCGCATCGCCGCCACGGGGGGTGCAGCGGCAGGCGTCGGCACGCGTGGCGGGATCCGGGTGGCGCAGCAGGGCAACCGCGGTTGGCTCCGCCAGGATGCAGCGCAGGGCGGCGGCGGCGCGCACCGCCTCGGAGAGGCCGGGGCCGGCGACGATCGCCTCGGTGATGATGCGCCGCAGGGCCGCGACGGCATCGGGTCCCCTGATCGCCGCCATCGCCCGCAGCGCCGCCACTTGCTCCGGCACGGCGTGGTGCAGCCCGAAGCCCTTGAACCGGCGGCATAGCGCCTCGAGCGCGGGGATCGCGGCGGCGAGCTTCCGGCGCGCGGCCTCCGCGGCCAGCGGGTGGCAGGACGTCCGGGTGGCGTCCGGGATGGCGGCGATCAGCGCGGCATCGGTCAGCGTTGCCTTGTCCGCGGCAGCAACGGATTGATTTTCCCGCGCGGGAGCGGATCGCCCTGTGGGGGCGGCCGGGGGTGTGTCCTCGCCCCCGAGCGAGGCGCCCGCCCCCGAGAACAGGTCGAACTGGTGTGGGGTAGCGGGCTCCTGACCGCGCAGGGGCGGGGCTTGGGACCGTGCGGTCGCCATCCCTGGGCCTTTAGAGCAATTGGCCGCCATCGACGGCGATCGTCTGGCCGGTGACCCAGCCGGCCATCGGCGAGGCCAGAAACAACACGACGTTGGCGACCTCCTCCGGGTGGCCGAGGCGTCCGAACGGGATGGAGTTCAGCACGGCGTTATAGAGTTTCGGCGCGTCGGTCTTGCGGCGGTCCCACACGCCGCCGGGGAACTCGATGGAGCCGGGGGCGACGCAGTTCACCCGGATGCCGTCCTTGGCATACAGGGCGGCCTGGGTGCCGGTGTAGTGGATGCAGGCGGCCTTGATCGCGCCATAGGGCGGCTGGCGCGCCGCGGGGCCCATCGCCGCGATCGAGGAGGTGTTGACCACGCAGCCCTTGCTGTCCCTCAGGAACGGCAGCGCCGCCTGGGTGGCGTGCACGATCGCGAGCAAGTCGATGGCGAGGCTCGAGGTCCAGCCCTTCTCGTCGTCGGTTGAGCCGAAGGCGGAGGCGTTGTTCACCAGCAGGTCGATGCCCCCCAGCGTGGCGGCGGCATCGGCGATGTAGCGGCGGATGGCCTCGGCATTGCCGACATCGACCGAGGCGGCATGGGCGGTGTGGCCGAGGGCGGCGATGTCCTGGCGGGTCTTTTCCAGTGTCTCGGCGCCGCGCGCGCAGATCGAGACGTCGCCGCCCATCCGCGCGAAGCCGAGCGCGATGGCACGGCCGATGCCGCGGCTGCCGCCACAGACGATGGCGCGCTTGCCGGTGAAGTCGAAGCTCATCGTGGCTCTCCCCTGGGCGTGTTTCGCGGAGTGTCGCGCATCGGCGGCGTGGGCGCCACCTTGGTTGCACCGGTCGCTTGCGCGCGCCGAGCGGTCGCGTGTGCGCCCGATCAAGGTTGCCTCACGCCGCCACGCCGCGCTCGCGGCCCTCGCAATGACAGATGCATGTCAATCGCGTTGCCCCCACAGTGGGTATTGGCAGCCTCTAATTTCTTGACTTGAAGGTCCGCATCATCATGATGATGGACGCCGTATCCGGGCGTGATGGGGCCTGGAGCGCAACAGGGGGATATGCGATGAATGGCAACAACATACTGTTCGCGGCCGGGCCACTCGCTTATGCTCAAGGGTTTCCCGTCAGCGCGATGAGCATGGGTGTATCGAACGAGGGGGCATTGGGGCCGGGAGTGGCCAAGACGGTCTTCAATTTCGTATTCACGACCGACTATGAGAATGCCGCTCGGCAGCAGATCATCCGGGCTCGAACCGACATACTTGACAGGGCTGACCGCAGGCAGCGAGCGAAATTTGATCTGGAGCCATCCCAGTATCCGAACATGCTGTTTTTCCGTGCCTGCAGGCCGAAGGAAGGCGCCGTGCCAAATTACGTCGGTGGCGAGGCTCCGCTGCGCGGCTTCTGGTGTCCGTACCTTCCGATCGGCACGCAGGGTCAGAACCCGCCGTTTGTCGAGGTGCCCCGGGCGCTTCCCGACCGCAGCTTCGTGTTCACCGGCGCGATGAATGGATGCTCCATCGTCGTTACTGATCCCGGCAACGGCAATATTCGGATGTACCACGACTCCACCCACAACATGAACCTGTTTGCGAACATGAACGTGGTGACCAGCCTGGGATATGATGGTGCCTCGAATTGCGCGAACACCTACGCCCACGCCGGACCGATGGGCGCGTTGCTGACTTCCTTTAATTTTATGCACTATAACGGCGGCAACTGGTTTCTGGTGTCGCAACCCCAGGTCATTCTCGGCGGTGTTCCGATGCGGGTGGGCCTCAACCCGAACATCGCCGCATTCGAGGTTGGCCCGCTGTAAGGAGTGCCGCGCGGCATCGGGACAACCGGGCCGGCGCCGGTCGCATCGGGTGCCGCGGAAAACCCGACAACGAGAACCCGCGCTGTCGGCTATAGCGTTTTGCCACGCGGATTACGCCGATAGCGCAGATTGCGGATGGCGCGGATTGCGGATGGCGCAGATTGCGGATGGCGGAGATCAAGGAGCGGCGAGGCGGCAACGCGGCCTGGCTGGCATGTCGGCGTCTCAGCGCCGATCGCTGTCGTTTCGGGCCATCGCCGTCGCGGCCAGGAACAAGCAGAACAAGACCGCGAAGAACACGAACAAACCGCGCGGGCCGGCCAGGGCCATCGTCGCGCCGCCCAGGCCTGGTCCCACCAGACCGCCCAGGCCGTAGGCGATGATGATCGCCGCATTGGCCGCCACCAGTTCGCTGCCGCGGAACCGGTCGCCCGCGAGGCTCAGTGCGACCGGATAGATGCCGGTGGCGATCCCACCCCAGACGGCGATCGCCGGCAGGATCGCCACCGACGGCACCGCCAACGCGCCGATGCCGACCGCGCCGATCAGCCCAACCCCGCCGCACAGGCGCAGCATCGCCAGCCGCGCGGTCTTGTCCGACAGCCAGCCCAGCGGCACCTGCATGGCCACCGAGCCGAAATACAGCGCCGAGAGGGTCGTGGCGGCGAGCGTCGGCGAGAAGCCCAGCCGCACGCCCCAGATCGGCAGCAGCACCATCGCGGTCGACTCGTACAAGCCGAACAACACGACGGCGAGCATGATCAGCGGCGCCCGCGCAAACATTGCCAGGGGATGCGCGGCTTGCTCGCGGCCGAGGTCGCGCGCGGCATTGCCGACCCGCAGCAGCGGCAGGGCGGCGACGGCCACGATCGCGGCATTGGCCAGGAACGGCGCCCAGCCGCCAATGCCGGTGAGCGACAGCAGCATGGGGCCGATACCGAAGCCGGCGGACAGGGCCGCGACGTAGAGCCCGATGATGCGGCCGCGCCCCGCGCCGCCGGCGAGCAAGTTGATCCAGGCCTCGCTGGCCGTGAAGATGCTGGAGCCGAGCAAGCCGGAGCAAGCGCGCAGGACGAACCAGGCGCCGATTGTCTCGAAGCGCTTCAGCGACAGCATCACCGCGACATCGCCGACGAAGCACAGCAGCAGGAAGTTGCGGATGCCGAAGGCGCGGACGCCGCGTGGCGTCAGCAGCGGCCCGATCAGCACGCCGACGAAGGCCGCCGCTGCGTTCAGGCCGTTGATGGCGGGGTTGGTGCCGTGGGCGTCGAGCAAGAGCGACATCAGCGGCGCGGCCTGTCCGATACCGAGGCCGAACACGGCGACCGAGGCGATGGCGGCCGCGAGGCTCCAGCGCCGTTCAAACGGCAGGGGAATGGTTGCGGTGTCGGCCATGGCGGGGGTTGTGACGGGGGGACGGCGCGGCGGCAATGGCGGGGAGGCCAGCGAGAAAGCGTGCGAAGCGGCCAGGATCAGCGCGGCGCCGCCAGCCGGGCGTGCCGGCCGATCGCAGCAGAGTTCGGCCGCGGCGCGCCGCCGCTCCGCTTATTCAGCGAGATGCGGGCGCGTCGCTGTCCACGGGTTCAGCACCAACGCACCGGTTCGTCGAAAGTCAGCCACATTCCGGGTTACCAGGCAAAGATCATGCACGATCGCGGTTGCGGCCAGAAACAGATCCGGCTGAGGGAACGTGTGGCGCAAGGCCTTGCCTTTTTCCACCAGCCTCCGCCAGACCAGAAACACGTCCTCATCAGGGCCGAGCAAGCGATCCGCGAACCACGGGCGCAGGTCGTTCGCCAGCCATGCCTCGAGACGCCGGCGGGCTGGTTCGCCCGGGTCGAGCCTCTCGATGCCGTACCTGATCTCGGCAATCGTAATTCGACTCAGAAACAAGCTGCCTGGAGCCTGATTGTCCGACCATGCCTTGACCCGCGCATCGCAGTTGTCTCTGCGCAGTTCGGAGACCACGCTGGCGTCAAGCAGCCAGCCTCTCAAAGTTCGACCTCGCGCACAGGTGGCCGGATGCTGCCGTGCTCAAAATCCAGGTCTCGCAGCGGCGAGACGGACAACAGAGCATGCAGGCCAGGCTTTGCCACTGTCGGAGCCAGACGGGCATAGTCCTGCGCGGACAGGATCACGACGGCATCCCTGCCATGGACGGTCACAAGCTGTGGCCCCCGTTGCTGGGCCTCGCGCACTACTTCGCTGAAGCGGGCCTTGGCATCCTGCAGCTTCCAGGCCTTCAAGGAGTGTGCGGCCGGTTTCGACGCTGCCCCGGCCTTGCTCCGGTTCCCCTGGGACTTGCGCACTGCGGTCTACCAATTCTGACCAGACTGGTCAGCAGTTATGGCGATCCCTCCCTGGATGCAAGCCCTGGCCGAACCGACGGCGCCGGTTGATCCGAACTTCGCTCGCCGTGGCGGTCGTGGAGTCTGCCCGCGCGGCGCCGACGCTCGCAGGACGAACCGAGGTTCGCAGGTCACAAACCCGGAACCATCAGAACGGGAGCAAAATATCCATCATCTGCTGGCCCCAGCGCGGCTCCTGGATGTCGGTGAGCTGGCCGCGTCCGCCATAGGCGATGCGCGCCTCGGCAATCTGATTGCTCTGCACGGTGTTCTCCGAGGTGATGTCCTGGGTGCGGACCACGCCTGTCACCCGCACCTCGCGCAGCTCGTCATTGACCCGGAACTCCTGGCGCGCCGCGATCACCAGGTTGCCGTTCGGCAGCACCTGCGTCACCACGCCGGCGAGCGACAGCGTCACCGCCTCGTTGCGCTTGATCTGGCCAGTGCCGGTGTTGTTGTTGCCGCTGCTCAGCGACAGCAGGCTGGAGGCCGTCACCGCCTTGGGCAGCAGCGTCTCCATGCCGAAGAAGTTCGGCATGCCGGCGGATTCGCCGCTGGCCCGCGTGGTGGAGGTGACGTTGTTCAGTGTCGCGGCGTCATTCATGTTCACCACGATGGTGATCACGTCACCCACCTGCGCCGCGCGCTGATCCTTGAAGAACGCGCGCGAGCCGGCACGCCACAGCGCATTGGGCTCGCTCGGCGGCGGCTGGCGCGTGGGCATCGGCATGGAGAGCGGACGCCAGGCCGGGTCCTTGGTCGGATCGGAGGTGGGCGTCATGGTCGGCGGGCGGCCAACGTCCGAGAGGCGCGTCAGCGCGCCGCAGCCGGACGGCAGCAACGCAACGCCAAGCAAGGCGAGCAAGCGCAGCGACGGTCCGAGCGCGCGGTCGCACCGGATTGCCGCGGCCCCGCGGGCCTCGCGATGACAGGAGATCGGCGTTCTCATGGCACCCACGTCTGGTTGCCGCGCGATGCGGTGGTGAGTGGGATGCTGTCGGGTGTCACGCGCACCTGGCCGGGGCCGATCACCACAGCCTCTACGGTCGCGCGCGACGACGGGTTCATCACCCGGATTTGCTCACCGATCGCGCCTGGATCCATCGCCACACCCTGGGCCACCACGGAGAGACCGGGCGACTCCAGTTGCATCGTCACATTCGCGCCGCGCTGCACCAGTGTCGGACGCGCCACGTCGGCCGCCAGGAACGGCATGCCGGCCATCACCGGATGACGCAGCTCCATGCCGACCGCCTCGTTCGGCCGGTGCAGCACTTCGCCGTGCACCATCGCCACATGCACGCGCGCCATGCGCACGTCGTCGGCTCGCAGCACGGTGCCGGCCATCAGCCGGCCCACGGCAACCGGCAGCTCGATCGTCTCGTCCACCTGGCCAGCGACGCGCAGGTTCAGCGGATCCATGCCGTCGCCGGTGATCGACAGCAGCGCGGTGAAGTGCCCCGAGGCAGCGTCAAACTGCAACGCGGTGGCGAGCGGCTTCGGGCTGGCTTCGACCGGCACCGTGGGCGGGGTGAAGCCGGGCAGCTCGATCTCGCAATCGGCCGAGGCGCCGGCGGCGGTCAGCGCCGTCTTCAGCGCGGCGGTGACATCGGACTGCGCCAGCAGCCGGCCCGGCCGTTCCAGCACGGCCCGATCCGCCGGCGAGGCGGGGCGCCAGTCCACGCCGAACTGCCGCGCGATGGCGGCGAGCTGGGGCGCCTCGACCACGATCCGCCCGCCCGCACCCGGCCCAGGGCCCAGCACGCGGTCCGCATTGGCGCCGGCGTCGTCGAACAAATCGGCGAGGCGCACCACCGGGGCGTGCAGCATCGTCATGGTGCGCAGCGTTGCCGCGGCCGCCGGGGTGGCGACGACGGGGGTGGCGACGACGGTGGCGAGAAGAGCCAGGCCCAACAGCGCGGGCGCAATGCAAAAGCTTCGAAATTCAAACATCCGCATCACCGCAGGTTGGTCAGTGTCGAAAGCATGTCGTCGCTGCTGCTGATCACCTTACTGTTCATTTCGTAAGCGCGTTGAGCAGTAATGAGGTTGGTGATCTCGGTGACGACGTTGACGTTCGAGGTCTCGATGAAGCCCTGCATCACCGTGCCATAGCCGGCGGTTGCCGGATTGCCGGTGACCGGCTGGCCGGAGGCGGCGGTCTGCAAGTACATGTTCTCGCCTTGCGCCGCGAGGCCGGCATCGTTGGGAAACACCGCAAGCTGCAACTGCCCCAGTGTCTGCGGCGCGGTCTGCCCGGCAATCGTCGCCTGCACCTGGCCCGAGGTGTTGACCGTCACCGCCGTGGCGTTGGTGGGCACCTGAATCCCTGGCACCACCGTATAGCCGTCTGCCGTGACAATGGTGCCGTCCGGCGCCAGGCCGAACGTGCCGTCGCGGGTATAGGCGGTCTCGCCGTCCGGCAACGTTACCTGGAAGAAACCGTTGCCCTGGATCGCCAGGTCCAGCGTATTCGAGGTCTGTTGCAGATTGCCTTGCTCGTCGATGCGATAGATCGCCGCCGTCTTCACCCCCAGCCCCACCTGCGCCCCCGACGGCACAATCGATCCGTTATCGGAACTGTTCGATCCGACACGGCGGAGGTTCTGGTAGATCAGGTCCTGGAACTCCGCCCGCTGACGCTTGAATCCCGTCGTGGTCATGTTGGCGAGGTTGTTGGAAATGACCTCCACATTGGTCTGCTGGGCCTGCATCCCGGTGGCGGCAATGTCGAGCGCGCGCATCCTCAGGTCTCACTTGTCGGTCAGGTTGACTGCTGCTGCGGCAGCAGCTTCTGGATGGCGTTCTGCTGGCGGTCGGATTCCGCCTGCAGCATCTGGGTGGTGAATTCGAAGCTGCGCTCCTGGTCGATCATGCGCGTCACTTCCAGCACCGGCTGCACGTTGGAGTCCTCGACCGCGCCTTGCTCCAGCGCCGGCGCGGCGACCGGCGTGGTGGGCGAACCGCTGCGGAACAATGTGCCGCCTTCCGCCGCGAGCAAGGCAGGATCGGCCGGCTGCACGATGCCGATTTTGCCGAGCTGGCCGTTCTCACTGGACACCGTGCCGTCACCGGCGATGGTGACCTGCGTGTCGGTCGGCGCGAGCTGGATCGGCTGGCCGTTGGTATCCAGCACCGGATTGCCGGCGGCATCGGCGATGGTGCCGCTGGGCATCAGGCCGAACCGCCCGTCACGCGTCAGCCGTGGGCCGTTCGCGGTGTTGACGGTGAAAAAGCCGGTGCCGGTTACCGCGAGGTCGAACGGATTGCCGGTATGGGTGACGGTGCCGGGCCGTTGCTCGCGCCAGGTGGCGCGATCCTGCGTGTAGGCGATCGGGTTGCCGCCGGGCGGCGTGGTGCCGCCGCTCTGGCGGCTCAACCAGTCGCTGAAAAGTACATGCTCCGCCTTGTAGCCGGGCGTGTTGGCGTTCGCGAGGTTGCCGGCGATGACATCGAGTGCACGCTGCTGCGCGACCAGCCGGGATGTGGCGATGCTGCTTGCGAGGTCCATGCCGAAGCTCGTCAGCAAGGACGGTGCCAAGCGGGCGAGGCTCGGCTGAGCGGGGCTGAAGGCCGCCGGGCGCCATGGCGACCCCCGATTCTCCCGGCACATCCTGCCCGGCCGGACGATCCTGCCGCCCCCGCCAAAGTCCTCCGCCAACCTTAAAGCCTTCCTTAACATCTCCCTGGCATGCTGCCGCGCCAGGACAAACGACATGAGCGGGACGACGGCAGCAACCGCGGAGAAGACCCCGGAGACGGAAGGCGAGGCAGCACCACCGCCTGCGCTGGGGCGGCGCAAGCTGATCTTGCTCGCCGGTCCGCTGGGGTTTGCCGGCTTGCTCGCCGGCCTGTGGTTCAGCGGCATGCTGCCACGCTGGCTCGGTCTGTCGCACCCGCCGGCCGCGGCGGTCCAGGCGGCGCCGCAGGCGATCTTCATCGACCTGCCGGAGATGGTGGCGAACCTGAACGGCAATCCACGCCGCCCGAGCTACATCAAGCTGGTGGCCCGCATCGAAGTCGCGCGGCCGGAGGATGCCGACCGGGTCCGCCAGGCCATGCCGCGGTTGCAGGATCTGTTCCAGACCTATTTGCGCGAAATGCGGCCGGAGGAGCTGCGCGGCTCGGCCGGCGTCTACCGCCTGCGCGAGGAACTGATCGCCCGCGCCGATGCCGCCGCCGCCCCGGCGCGCATCACCGACGTGCTGTTTACCCAGATGCTGATCCAGTGAGACGGCGCTTCCCGCCTCCGAGGGCCCGACCATGAGCGGCACCGAAAACCAGCAATCCGACGAAGACCTCGCTGCTTCCTGGGGCGCCGAGACCGATGCCGAGGCAGCACCGGGCGGTCCACCCGCCCAGCCCGCGCGCGTCCTGAACCAGGCGGAAATCGACAGCCTGCTCGGCTTCGACGAAGGCTCCGGCGGCGGCGAACAACGCACCGGGATGCAGCGGATCATCAGCTCCGGCCTCGTCTCCTACGAGCGCCTGCCGATGCTGGAGATCGTGTTCGACCGGCTGGTGCGCATCATGTCCACGTCGCTGCGCAACTTCACCTCCGACAACGTCGAGGTCGGCATCGACAACATCCTCAGCCTGCGCTTCGGCGACTATTTGAACTCCATCCCGCTGCCGGCGATGCTCGCCGTGTTCAAGGCCGAGGAATGGGACAATTACGGCCTGATGGTGGTGGACAGCGCGATGATCTACTCGATCGTCGACGTGCTGCTGGGCGGCCGGCGCGGCACCGCCGCGATGCGCATCGAGGGCCGCCCCTACACCACCATCGAACGCACGCTGGTGGAACGGCTGATCCAGGTGGTGCTGGCGGACCTCTCCGCCAGCTTCGACCCGCTCTGCCCCGTCACCTTCCGCTTCGAACGGCTGGAGGTGAACCCGCGCTTCGCCACCATCAACCGTCTGTCCAACGCCGCGGTGCTGGCGCGGCTGCGCATCGACATGGAGGATCGCGGCGGCCGGTTGGAGCTGCTGCTGCCCTATGCGACGCTGGAGCCGGTGCGCGAGCTGCTGCTGCAGCAGTTCATGGGCGAGAAATTCGGCCGCGATTCGATCTGGGAAACCCACCTGGCCGAGGAGCTATGGAACACCGAGGTCGAGCTGGAAGTCGTGCTCGATGAGCAAGTGATGCGGCTGGCCGACGTGATGTCGCTGACGCCGGGCACGCGCATCTTGCTCAACACCGGCCCAGGCGCCACGGTGCAGCTTCGCTGTGGCACGGTGCCTTTGTTCGAGGGCCGCGTCGGCCGCCGCAAGAGCCGCGTCGCGGTGCGGATCGAAAATGATGTGGTGCGCCCACAACGGTGAGCGGCAGTGTTGTGGCGAGGCCCGCGAGCGAAGCGCGGCGGGACGCAACAATCCCGGTCGAGACTGCCTTGGCGGGCGACCAACCGGTCCCGCCCTGTGATGCGCGACTGAACAGGCGCGAACAGAAGGGTGCGACGAGCGCGGGCCGCTCGACTGTCAATGGGACCTTGGGATTGCACCGCCCATGTTCCAGCGTGCTTTGAACGATCAAAATATCCAGCAGCCAGGGACGTGGTGACCGTGGCGCTGTCACACCGCGGCATCCCCAGGCCGGTCGTTCCGCAGCCGGTAGCAAGAAGCCGCCTGGCCGGAAGCCAAGGGTGCAAATTTGAACAATAGGCAGCGTTCGCGCACAAGCGGCAGGATACAAGATCGCGCTCTCATGGCGCCGACGGTGCTGCGCCGCCGGGAGGTGCCCTCTGAAACAGAGCAGCATTCGGTCGCTGACCGCTTTGACGGCGAACCAGGACGCACACGCCCACAAACATGATGGTTCCGTCGAGGACCTGATCATCAAGGCCTTCGCCAGGTTCGTGCATGCCGACTTCACACCTGCTGCCAGGTTTTGCCGTGCAGCGCGCTGGTAGCAGGGCAGGCAGCCGGCGCCCTTACGTGCGCGGAGCTGCTGCAGCATGACGATTTCGAGCGACGGACCAACCTGCACAACGGCATGCGAGGGAGACGCTCGCCGAAATGCAAGCGGGATCGGATAGCGGCTGTCCACCAGGGAGTATGGCGATGAATGACCATGCAACACCGACGGCTTCTGACGCGACCGCAATGCGTCCATTTCGGTTCAGCGCCCCGGACGCCGAGCTGACCGAGTTGCGCCGGCGCATCAGCGCAACCCGATGGCCGGACCGGGAAACAGTCACGGATCAATCGCAAGGCCCCCAGCTCGCAACGCTGCAAAAACTCGCGCGCTATTGGGCGACGGAGTACGACTGGCGCAAGGTTGAGGCAAGGCTGAACGCCCTGCCGAATTTCGTAACCACGATCGATGGCCTGGACATCCACTTCATCCACGTTCGTTCGCAACACGAAAATGCGTTGCCGCTGATCGTCACGCATGGCTGGCCAGGGTCGATCATAGAGCAATTGAAGATTGTCGATCCGCTGTCCAATCCGACGGCACATGGCGCGCGCGCGGCGGACGCCTTCGACCTGGTGATACCCTCGATGCCGGGCTACGGGTTCTCCGGCAAGCCGACCACGACCGGCTGGGATCCGACCCACATTGCGCGCGCCTGGGTCGTGCTGATGCAGCGCCTTGGATACCGGAAGTTCGTGGCACAGGGCGGCGATTGGGGCGCGATCATCACGGACCTGATGGGGGCCCAGGGGCATCCGGAATTGCTCGGCATTCACACCAACATGCCTGGCGTGTTCTCGCCCGAGATCGACAAGGCTGCCCTGATCGGCGCTCCGGCGCCGTCCGGTCTCTCGGCGGAGGAAAAACTCGCGTACGCGCAGTTGGCCCTGGAATACGCCAAGGGCATCGGCTACGGCTTCCAGATGGGGTTGCGCCCGCAGGCGCTCTACGGCGTTGCCGATTCTCCCGTCGGCATCGCCGGCTACTTCCTCGATCACGACGCGCAGAGTTTGGCGCTCATCTCGCGGGTGTTTGACGGGCAGCCCGAAGGCCTGTCACGGGACGATGTCCTCGACAACATCACGCTCACCTGGTTGACCAACACCTTCGTTTCCGGAGCGCGCCTCTATTGGGAGTGTTTTGAGAACAAGGTTTCATTTTTCGGCGTCAAAGGCGTTTCGGTCCCGGCAGCGGTAAGCGTGTTTCCTGACGAGCTCTACCAGGCTCCAAAGAGTTGGGCAGAACATGCGTATCCCAAACTCATCCATTACAACAAGCTGAACAAGGGCGGCCACTTTGCCGCCTGGGAGCAACCGAAGCTGTTCGTGGACGAGGTTCGCGCGGCCTTCAGGTCACTGCGCGACGGAGTGGTCTGAAAGGGACCGGTGCGCGCCCCGAGCGAGCGCCGATCCAACGTTGTACGGGGCGAGCACCTGAACGGCTGTCGCGCACGGCTTTCGGCATCGCGATCCGGGCGAGTTCACAGCGGAGACGGGATGCCAATGCGGCAAAGGCCCTGATCGCCGATGGCAGCAGGGGTGTGGGGCCGGCAACGGCGCGCCGGCTCGCCGCAGAAGGAGGTGAAGATGGCACAGACGGAAGTTTTTGATGCGCTGGTCCTCGGCAGCGGCCCGGGCGGAAATTTACTCGCCTGGCACCTGGCGCGATCCGGGCAACGGGTGGCCCTCGTCGAGCGGCGCTATATTGGAGGTTCCTGCCCCAACATAGCCTGCATGCCCAGCAAGAACGTGGTCTGGGGCGCGCGTATCGCCTATCTGGCCCGCAACGCGGCGCAGTTCGGCACCATCACCGGCCCGGTCTCGACCGATATGGTGAGGGTGCGCCAGCGCAAGCGTGACATGGTCGAACGAGAGATCGTGGCGCACACCACACCGTTCGCGTCGAGCGGCGCCGAACTGGTGATGGGCAGCGGCCGGTTCACCGGACCGAAGCTGCTGGACGTCACGCTGAATGACGGCGGCATGCGGCGGCTGACCGGTGACAAGGTGTTTCTCAATCTCGGTTCGCGGGCGGCGATACCGGGCGTTGCCGGCCTCGCGGACGCACGGCCGCTTACGCATATCGAAGCACTGGACCTCGACTATGCACCGTCGCATCTGATCGTGCTTGGCGCCGGCTATGTCGGGTTGGAACTGGCGCAGGCCTATCGCCGCTTCGGCAGTCGGGTGACCGTGATCGACACGGCGGAGCAAATTCTGCATCGGGAGGACCCGGATATCGCCGCGGCGGTGCACGGCATTCTCAGTGAGGAAGGTATCCGGTTCGTATTGTCTGCCGAGCTCATTGCCGTGCAGGGTCGATCCGGCAAGGGAGTCAGCGTCACGGCCGGTACGCCCACCGGGGCGCAAATGATCGAGGCGAGCGATATCCTGGTCGCGGTCGGGCGCGTCCCGAACACCGGCGGCATCGGCCTCGACACGACCGGTGTCGCATTGGATGCCCGTGGCTATATACGCGTCAACGACCGTCTCGAGACAACGGCGCCCGATGTCTGGGCAATAGGCGATTGCGCCGGCAGCCCGCAGTTCACGCACGTCGCGGTCGATGATTTTCGGATCATCCGCGAAAATCTGGCCGGCGGCGCGCGCAGCACGGGCGACCGGCTGGTGCCGTACTGCGTGTTCACCGATCCGCCGCTCGCGCATATCGGATTGAGCGAACGGGACGCACAGCGACAGGGCATTGCCGTGCGCGTCGGCAAATTGCCGATGAGTGCCGTGCTGCGGCGGGAAGCGACGGACGAGACTCGAGGCTTCATGAAGGTCCTGGTCGGCGCGCATGACGACCGCATTCTCGGCTTCACCATGGTCGGCGCCGATGCGGGCGAGATCGTGGCCGCAATACAGACGGCGATGCTGGCCGGGCTGCCGTACCCGAGGCTGCGTGACGCCGTCATTGCCCATCTGACGACGGCAGAGGGGCTGGGACCGCTGCTTGAGAACGTGCCGCCTCGCCGCGGGTGATGGATATCGGCGTGCAACCGGCCGCAGCAACCGACCGGCGATTTCGCAACCTTGCCGACCCAGCTTGAAGGAGGGGACGCCATGACGGCTCCGGGATATGGCAGGGAGATCACCGCGCTTGTCGTGATCGATCCGTATAACGACTTCATTTCCGAGGGCGGCAAGGCGTGGCCCCGCATTCGGGCCGTTGCCGAGGCGAATGACTGCGTTCCTCACATGCTGCAAATCCTCAATGCTGCGCGTGTGGCGAAGCTTCGGGTCTTCTATGCCATGCATCGTCGCTACCGCCCGGGCGACTACGAGACCTGGAACTACATCGCGCCCGTCCAGCAAGCGGCGTGGGAGCATAGGACATTCGAGTACGGCACCTGGGGTGGCGAGTTCCATCCCAGGTTCGAGCCCAGGCCGGGCGAGATCGTCGCCGCGGAGCATTGGTGCTCCAGCGGCTTCGCGAACACCGATCTGGATCTCCAACTTCGGAAGCACGGCGTTCAGCAGCTCGTCGTCATGGGTCTGATCGCGCATACCTGCCTCGAATCGACGGTTCGCTTTGCCGCCGAGCTCGGCTACGGAGTCACGGTGGTACGGGACGCGACGGCGGATTACTCGGAGAGCGAGATGCACGCCGCCCTCGACATCAATATCCCGAGATACGCCAGTGCCGTGCTGACCGCGAACGAGGTCGTCGACCTGATGTCCGCTGCCCAGCCCCTGGAGCCTGTCGCGCACCAGCTCGGCCTGTCCGCGAGGTAGGGCCCCCGAGGTGCGAGCTGCGTGCGCCGGGATCACCTTGAATCCGAAACCGCGCTGCCAATCGTTTGAGGAGATGCGCCATGCCTGACCCCTCGCAGTTCAGCACCGACCGCACCCATCCGGGCCGGTGGACGATCACCTTCAGCAACCCGCCGATCAACATGTTCGTTCCTGCAACCATCGTCGAATTGACGGCGCTGATGACCGACCTCGAGGCGGACCCGTCCGTGAAGGTTGTCATGTTCCAATCGGCGAATCCGGATTTTTTCATCGCTCATCTCGACGTGGCCAAGGCGGCACGGCAGCCGGAAATGCTCCAGCTCTGGCGCGACATTGTGCTGCGCCTGTCGTCCATGCCGGTTGTGAGCATTGCCAAGATCCGCGGCCGCACGCGCGGCATCGGCAACGAGTTCGTCCTGGCCTGCGACATGCGCTTCGCCAGCCGGCAGAGCACCTGGTTCGGCAACCCCGAAGTCGGCGTCGGACTGATCCCGGGCGGCGGCGCGCTGGAATGGCTTCCGCGCGTGGTTGGCCGCTCGCGCGCACTTGAGATCGTGCTCAGCGCGGACGATTTCGATGCCGATATCGCCGAGCGCTATGGCTGGGTCAATCGTACGCTCGACGATGACGATCTCGACTCGTTTGTCGATAGGCTCGTCCGGCGTCTGGCCTCGTTCGACCGTGAAACGCTGGCCGCGGCGAAGGCGCAGATCAATCGGTTCGCGACTCCGACAGCCGCCGAGCTTCAGTCGAGCAATGACGTCTTCTTCACAACCCTCGCCTCGCCCGGTGCACAGGCGCGCCGTGCCAGGCTCCGCGATATCGGTTACGGCGTTCCGAGCGACTTCGAATTGAACTTCGGCCGCTACCTCCCTGCGCTCGGGCCGGCGGAGCCGGCATGACCCGGATACCCGATCGCAAGTGCGTTGCTGCTGCGTCCATCATCACCACTGGGGACCATCACCACTGGAGACCATCACCACTGGGGGCCATCACCACTGGGGGCCATCACCACTGGGGACCATCACCACTGGGGACCATCACCAGTGGGGACCATCACCACTGGGGACGGTGTGCCGCACTCGGCTGCGGCCCCGGCCAGGCGCATTGCGGATGGCGCGCTGCATCTCATGCCCGTAACTGGCCGCCTGACAGGAGAAGGCCGGATTTGACCGGCTGACGACGCAGTATCGGCATCCCCCCTCATGGCTTGTCTGTTGGCCGATCCGGATCTCGTCAGGAACCATGGCGGGTCGCGGCTGCGTCAGCGTCTGGTCCTGATCCGGCGCGGCCCGGCCCCGCCCAGCGCTGCCACGCGCGCTCCAGTGCGATGCCGCCGGCGAGCGAGAATGGGATCATCAGCATCAGGTTATAGCGTTCCTGGTTCACCGCGACCGCGCCGTGGAACGCCAGCATGAACCAGCCGGGCAAGGTCACGGCGAGCAATGCGTCGTCGCCGCGGCGGACCGCGCGCAGCGTCAGCGGCACGCACAGCACCGCCAGGATCAGGCCCCAATAGTGGTCGATCCACAACCCGCGCAGCGCCATCGGGATCGAGACCAGTGCGTGCCAGAACGGATGCGCCAGGATGTCGTGGTGCAGCAGGTAGTCGAACTGATGGGCAGGCCCGCCCGCCGCGGCGATCGTGCTCTGCATGAAGCCATGGTTGCCGATCCAGTAGAACGTGTCCGGCCGGTATTCGTACTGGAACGGCTCGCAGGCATTCGGGCCGAGCAAGAGATTGCCCATGCCGCTCCCGTCCGGCAGGCCGCAGATGTAGAATGCGCCGTATTGCCGCCAGCTCATCAGGTCGAATGCGACGCGCTGTGCCAGCACCAGCGCGGCATAGCCCGATGTCATCGCGGGACGCGACAGCACGACGGCATTGCGTGCCACCCACGGCCCGATCACGACGGCGCCGGCGAGCAAGAAGGCGGCGACAAGGGCGAGGCCGCGGGCGGGGCGCGGGCGGCAGACGGCGATAAGCGCGCCAACGGCCGCCGCGGCGGGGAGCAAGTAAACGAAGGCCGGGCGGGTCATGGCGGCCAGGCCGAGCATGGCGCCAGCCAGCAACAGCCATCGCAGCGGGCGGCGCGCCTTTGCCGCCGCCACCGCGGCCGTCATCGCGGCCGAGGTAAACAACAAGGCGAGCGTCTCCGTCATCAGCATGTTGACACTGCGGATCAATACCGGGGCAGCGAGCAAGCCCACCCCCAGCGACAGCGCCGCGATGCGCTGCGAGCCGGTGGCGCGGACGGCGATGCGCCACAGCATCAGGTAGATCGCCGCGGTCATGACGAATTGCAGGGTGCGCGGCAGCGGCGCCTGATGCGGGCAGCTCGGCGCGTCCGACTGCTGCACGAAGCAGGCCAGCGAACGATCGAACTCGGGGTCGAGCCATGCCGTCGCGGCCAGGAACGCCGGATACAGCGGCATGATCTCCATGCCTGGCGGCCGGTCCGGGTCCGCGTGCGGGGTGGCGAAGCCGGTGCCGTCGGTGAAGCGGCGCAGGTGCAGCAGGTCGTAGGCGATGCTGAGATAGAGCGGCTGGTCGAAGGTGCGGAACTCGGCCGGCGGCCGCGACTGCCACCACAGCAGGCCGAGCCAGCCGGCGATGATCGCCGCCACCACGAGCGTGCGGCTGCCTCGGAGCCTGGCCGGGCGGGTCGTTGCGGCGGAAACGCGTGACATGCGGCTATCCTGTGGCACGGCGTTGGCGTGGCGTGGCGTGGCGT
>DATJNA010000155.1:0-3897 GCA_035508435.1 Acetobacteraceae bacterium
TCCGGCCCGTTCCACCAGTCCAACATGGGCTGTGCGGGAACCCGCTATGGCGCCGCGCTCGTGGCCGAACACTTCGCTCTCCGCACGGTCTAGTGGGATTGTCGCACAATTAACGACGACGAATGGCAGGCCCCGACGCACCGACGATTCATGCAGCTGGCGTGCGGCAACTTCCTTGCCCACACCCGTCTCGCCGAGAATCAGCACGGGAGTCGCCGCATCCTTGACGCGGAGCAACTCGGATTCCACACCCCGCATCGCTGGTGAGGCGCTCAGTGATTGTTGCCCCGGCAGTGTGGTGCCGGCGGCAATCTCGCGAGCACACAATGTGGCGAGTTTGTCGAGGAGAGCTTCAACCGCAAACGGCTTGGTGATGTAATCGTCCGCGCCGGCGCGCATCAGCCGGACGGCCTGTTCGATCTCCCCGAACGCCGTGATGAAGACAACAGGGATCGCGCCCAGATGCGGCAGAACGCGCCGAAACAGCTGTTCGCCATCCATATCCGGGAGACGAATGTCGCATATGAGCGCCCGGCATCCGGACGTCGCGAACTGTTCGACAGTTTCCTCCCCGGTGTGCCACCAGATGGCATCATAGCCTTCGAGCTGCAGACGTTGGAGGAGCGACTCCCCCATGATCGGGTCGTCCTCGACCAGGCCGACTATCGGCGGGTGTTTTGCGGGGTTTGCCATTGCTCGTGTCATCCATATGCGATCATGCCGCGCGCACTTGTTCGGACGAGTTGTCAGCCGGCAGGGTTACCGTGATGCGAGATCCGCGGAGTTCGAGCGTTGTCACCACGATTCGTCCGCCAAGGCCTTGCACAAGGTCGCGGATGACACGAAGGCCGATCCAGTGTGGCTGATCGTGAGGACCCAATGCTCGATCTCCGCTCAGCGTCGCCACGATCTGCGGCGGCAGGCCTGGCCCCGAATCGGAGACTTCAAGGTTCAACTCCGGCAAACCTCCGCAACCGTCCTTCATAGAGGCCCGAAATCCGATCTCCCCACCAGGCGGTGATACCTCGCAAGCATTCAGCAGGAGGTTCAATGCAACCTGCCGTGTTTCGGTTGCCGCGACGGCGACCTCGCTTTCAATGTCGCTCTGCCACGACAGACGCAACTGTCGCCGTGCGATCTCACGTTGGATCAGCACGCGTAGATCATCGATGTCTGCTGGCAAAAGCCTGCGCGCGTCCGGCGGCATACGGTTGATCGCGAGTACGGCGCCGACCACGTCGCGAATACTCCAAAGACCACGCTCGATAAGATCAAGTGCCCTGACCCGAACGGCGCGATCGTCCCCGAACTTCCGGAGGGTGTCGAGGGCCGTGGACATGCCGCCCAGGGGATTGCGCACCTCGTGCGCCACGGTCGCTGCGAGCCGGCCAAGCATGCTCTCACGTTCCCGTTGAGCCAGTCTAGCGGCCAGAGCCTCGCGCTCCAGGAAGGCCTCCACGAGCCCGTTATAACCTCTCAGCAGGCGTCCATATTCACTCGACTGTGGCGGCAACAACTCGGATGGCACAGGCTCGAGGTCGCCGGCCTGTGCTCGGCGCAGTCGGTCCGCTAGGAAACGTACCGGCAGCACCATACGTCGCACAATCAGGAAGCCGATCGCGGCAGCAGCCAAGCCGGCAAGCACTGTCGCAGCCAATAGGCGATTCCGCAGCACGCGACGTTCCCTGAGCAGCGGGCGAAGCTCCAATGCGACGTAGAGGTCGGCGACATGCCTGCCGTCTCGGATAATCGTGCGCGACGCCCAGCCGGTGCCCGTGGTCTCATCGAAAACAAACCCCCGCCCCCGTTCGAGCCGCCTATTGAGCGCCGGATCGTGAACCGGGTCATCGCCACTCAGATTGGTGTCGGGGCCGGACACATCAGCAAAAAGCCTCCCGTCCGGGAGGCGCACGATGGCGCGCTGCTCCTGCATGCCTTGATGGAACCACATGGTGCGGCGCAAAGATTCGATTGTGTCCGCGAGATTACGCGCGACCACATGGGGGTAAATCGTCGTGGAAATTCCGTCGAGATAGACGGCCTCGATCTGGCGAACTCCAGCTTCCTGCTGGCTCGCCACCACATCCATCATCACATGGGACACGGCAATCGCGACGGCCAGGATCAGGGCACCGGCGACGATCGGTACCCGGGCGGTCAGCGGCCAGGGAAGCCGGAACGTGGCACGAATCCGGTCCCGGACCTTCATCGCTTGTGGAGAGGCGCCGCCTGATCTGGGCTCACGCATCCGTGACATGTTCAGAAATCGGAACACCCTTGGCCATCATCGTCTGAGGTATCGGACAAGCTGTCACCCGCCGGCTGGGAAAAGCCCGGTTTGCCGCCCACTTGTTCATTTCCTTTTCGGCATATCTGTGAAGTGGTCACCATCATTATGCGTTTCGTTGACCGTGTCGATAAAGGACATGGCAATTGTAAGCCTTGTCGGAATGGGAAGAGTGGCAGATCTGTCCTGCCCTAGTTGGTGAAGAATGCTAGTCGATTCCAAGGAGCAGCGCCAGTGCGCGTGGGTTGGGACAATATCAGTTTCGAATGCCGCAATCCGCCTACGGCAGTCTTTGGGCGTAACGACTGTGGTTTACTGCGGCCGACGTGTGCCGCGCAGCGAGGCGGACGAACCGAAGACCGCGAACATTTGAAGCCGAGCTTCGTCACAATCTTTATCGAGCACCCATTCGTCACGCTCTTTCTAGTCTTGTTGTTTGGTGTGCTGGTTTTTGGCCGCGTCCTGCCATGAAGGCGGGCCCCATTGGACTCCCTGTAACCCGCTGTTCTCGCCCGAGGGTCGGCCTGTGGCCAATGTAAGAGGCGCACGATGACCGTATATCTGGCGTTGTTCGATTTTGCCGGTGCCGCTGCGCTGCTGCTCTGGGGCGTGCGTATGGTGCAAACGGGTGTCCAGCGCGCGTTCGGGCCGCGGCTGCGGACTGTGCTCACGGCAGCCCTGCGTTGGCGCCTCAATGCCCTCCTGACGGGACTCGGTGTCACCGCCATCCTCCAGAGCAGTACCGCCACAGGCCTGATGGTGACCGGCCTCGCGGCCGGCGGGGTGGTTGATCTCGTCCCTGCGCTCGCCGTCATGCTCGGGGCCAATGTCGGCACGACGTTGATCGTCCAGGTCCTGTCGTTCGACGTCGCCCGCGTTGCGCCAGGGCTGATCGTGGCCGGCTTCTTGATGTTCCGGCGCGCCACCACCCGCACGCGCGACCTGGGGCGGGTGGCGATTGGCCTCGGTTTGATGCTGATGGCCTTGCAACAGCTCGTCGGTGCATTGGCTCCGTTTGAGAAGGCGCCGATGCTACATGATCTGCTCGCCGCAATCTCGGCCGAGCCGTTGATTGCCTTGCTGCTTGCTGCACTGCTGACCTGGGCCGCCCATTCCAGCGTGGCAGTGGTGCTGCTGGTGATGTCGCTCGCCGCGCATGGCGTGGTGCCGCCCCAAGCGGCGTTTGTACTAGTGCTTGGAGCCAATCTCGGCACGGCGGTGAACCCGGTCCTCGAAGGTGCGGCCGGTGATGATCCTGCCGCAAAGCGCCTGCCGATAGGAAACCTCCTGAACCGGACCTTAGGTTGCGCTGTGGCGCTGGTGTTGATCCCCCGCCTCGCGCCCTTGATAATGGCCCTTGAGCCGAATGCTGCCCGTGCCGTCGCGGACTTCCACACGGGGTTCAATTTGGTGCTGGCCGCGCTGTTCTTTCCGCTCATTGATCCGTACGCCAAGCTGCTCCGGCGCCTCCTTCCGACCAAGCATGATCAGGCTGATCCTTCTCGCCCGATATATTTAAGCAAATCGGCGATCGAGACGCCTGTCATTGCAATCGGCGCGGCGGCGCGCGAGGGGCTCCGCATGGCGGATGTGTTGGATACCATGCTGCA